>VGKG01000001.1 GCA_016867115.1 Candidatus Omnitrophota bacterium
CTCCCTGTCCTTGAACCTCTGCATGGCCTTATCCTGGTCCTCCTGCTTGAGCCTGCCGTGGATGAGCCCTACCCGGTAATCCCTGAACTCTTTTTTCTCTAGCTCCTCGTACATCTTCTCTGCTCCGACGATATCCAGGGCGTACGAATCCTCGATCACCGGGTAAACGCAGTAAACCTGATGCCCCTTGGCCAGTTCCTGCCTGGCTATTCCGTAAGCCCCGGCATTATCTTCTTCTTTAAAATGCGTCGTCTCAACCGGGATCCTGCCTTTGGGGAGTTCGTCGATCACCGAAATATCCAGGTCTCCGTAGAGCGTGATCGCCAGGGTCCGGGGGATAGGCGTTGCGGTCATTATCAGGCAGTCGGGATTCACCCCTTTTCTCGGCAAAAGCGCCCTCTGCCCCACTCCGAACTTATGCTGCTCATCGATCACCACCAGCCCCAGATTCTTGAAATTCAGCCCCTCCTCCAGCAGCGCATGCGTGCCGATGACCAGGTCCGACCTGCCCTCGCGGATCTGGAGATAAGCCTTCTCTTTAGCTTTTCTATCCAGGCTGCTGGTCAGTAAAAGAACCCTTATTTTCTGTATCTGGCGGGTGACCGTCTCAAAGTGCTGCTTCGCTAAAATCTCCGTCGGCACCATGAAGGCCGTCTGATAACCTCCGCCGACAGCAATCAGGGTGCTGGCCAGGGCCACTATGGTCTTGCCGCTTCCTACGTCGCCCTGCAATAACCTCTGCATGGGTTCCCGGGAACCCATGTCCTTTTTAATCTCCGTGAATGCCCTCTTCTGCGCTTCCGTAAGAACGAAAGGCAGGCTGTCAAAAAAGGCTTCCGTGACGCCTGAGTCTACCCGATGGGCGATGCCCTGCTTTTCCTTGCGCCTCAATTTCCTGAGGGCCAGGGGGACCTGAAAGATGAAAAATTCCTCAAAAGAGAGCCTGCGGTAAGATTCCCTCTGGATCTCAGGGCCCTCGGGGAAGTGGATGTTGAAAAGGGCTTTGGCTGCGTTCAGCAGGGAATGTTTTGAGCGGATGCCGTAAGAAAGGAAATCCTTGATGCCGGGGAGGTATTCATCGAGCGCCTGTTTGACCACCTTGCGGAAATACCTCTGGCTTATCCCTTTAGGCAGGCTGTATACAGGAGTGATCCTTCCGATATCCAGCGATCCGTCGTCATCTTCGCTGACAATCTCAAACTCCGGCGCGCTCATCTGCAGGCGGCCCGAATAACGCTCGGTCTTTCCGTAAAGGATAAGTCTGGTGCCGGCCTTAAGATAACCTTTCAGATATGGCTGATTAAACCAGACGCAAAAAAGCTTTCCGCTGCCGTCTGCGACTGTCGCCTCGATGATACTTAAGCCCCGGCGATAATATGACCTGCGGCCGGAACTGGCCAGGACCTTGGCGCTTACGGTCTGTACCTCGCCTTCTTTCAGCCCTGCGATAGGAGTGAAATTCGTGCGGTCTTCGTAGCGGCGGGGAAAATAATAAAGGATGTCTTCTATGCTGTTTATACCCAGCTTACCCAGGTTTTTGGCGCGCTTGGGGCCTATGCCTTTAAGGTATCGGGCCAGCGTATCCGGGGATCTCGTCATAGGGTATACTGCGGTCCGGACCGGGGAGGAACTTTCTTGGGAGCCGGCTCTCCTTTTTTGGGAGGGACTGGGAGCTTTCTCTTTCCCTGCGCTACATTGACCTCAATCTCAGGCGCGGCATAAGTCTTTCCTTCTGCCTGAACGGAGGCGGATTCTATCTTAAGCCTTCCGGTCGCCTTTGGCGCAAGTATAAAAGCAAAGACCAGGATGGTCTTTGCGCCTCCCTTGGCAAAAGATACCGTCGAAGAATTGGCCTGAGAGACGATTATAAAGTTCTCGAATTTCGGCAGGGCAGGCTGGGGGATCTTTCTTTCCGTGGTCGTAACTATAAGCTTATAGGTGAGCGCATCATCGGTCGTGATCTTAGGCTTATCCACCTCAGCCTTTATGGCGGTCTCGGCAGAAGCAGAACCGGTTAAATACGCGATAAATAAAGCGGTAAAAATAAAAGCTTTTGGGTTCACCCGGCGCCTCAATGCTATTTGACCGCCACAAACGCGCTGCCGTCCCAGCGGTACAGCTTTTGCTTTACGGCGGGGCATGCCGACTTTTTATCTTTTACCACAAGCAGGGTATCGTCCCCGGTTGATCTGAGTTTTACATCCGGCCTTACCACCAGCATCGCGGAATCCTTTTCAATCTTAAACTTCACCTCTGAGGACTTGTAAACCTCCTTAAAGATGATCTTTTCTTTTTGGCCTTCTTCGGCCCTGAACACCTTGACCCCGGTAGAATACGGATCGATCATATATACGGCCACGATCTCTTTTATTCCGTCCCTGTCCAGATCCACTTCCTGCAGATCATAAATCACTACGGCATCGGGCATGAATTTCTTACCTCTATCCCCCTTGCCTGCGGCATGGGCCTCCGTCTTTTCTTCCGTAGTCGAGCAACCCGCCGATAATAAAAATGCCAAGGCCAGTAAAATTATGCTCCGGTTTAACATATCCACCTCCTGGTATGACCCTGCTTCTTAATTTAATAACAATTGCCTGAACGGCTCTTTAGATACGCATACATCGCCGGTAAAGGGAAAATCCAGCAACAGGATGGCGAAAAGTATCAGGGCGATCAAAGCAGCCAGAAGCGCAGCCATGAGGATCTGCGCCCTTAAGTTTTCAGAGCCGAAAAAAAAGGTAAAAGATACCGTCACTAATCCGCCGATGATCAGTATTACCCATAAGAGGGGATGCACCCCGGTCTTTGCGTCTACCAGGCGCATGGAACGCAGCTCTCCCAGATCATTGAGCTTGCGCACTGATTCCTCGAAGAATATCCTCTCCGCTTCCGTCTTCGGGGAATATCCGCCGTAGACCCGCCATAGTTTTTTCAATATCTCTTCTACGCCGGAGCTTTTTCCTCCCCTTGCCATCGCAGGCCACTCTTCATCGCATACCGCCGCGGCATATTCTCTGACCAGCGGCCTGACTGAATCCCGGAATTGCGGGGAGAGGGTTTCGGCATCACGGTAGAGGTCGGCCAGATATGCGGCCTCTTTTTCTGCGTTAATATTCGCCCGGTCAAATCCCTCCCAGACGATCACTACCGCAAACGCAAGGAGGACGGCATAAATCACTCCCATGGTAGCGAAGATCGCACCGGCGACATCGTTGTGCGGTTTTAAGCGTTGATGCGGTATGAACGAACGCACAAAGGTCAATCCGATCACCGACAGGCCCGCAAACAGCCCTACGACCGACAGGCCAAGGAGCAGGCTCGGGACTTTAAGTAGAAGCCACTGACTGAATGCCATTTTTTAATCAGGCCCGCTGTTTAAAAAACTACAGGTACTTCGCGATCCTGTTCAGGATCTTCCGCGCTGCATCCTTGTCGCCGGCAGCGCCGACGCGCACTTCTATTTTTGAAGTGCTAAGCGTAAGGGGCCGGATATCGATCCAGATTGTCCGGCCGTCATTATAATTACTGATGATCTGGATAACGTCCTCTTTGGCCGTCTCTTTGACTACCTTCAGGTTAAGAGATTCAAGCGCCCGGGTAGCTGCTTTCTGGCACTTCTCCATGGAGGCATTGACTTCCTGGCCCAGTTTCCCTCCCAGCCACACCGCAGTCCCTGCTCCGCCTGCCGCACCAGCTACTAACGGCACGCAACCGCTAAGATTCAGCAATAGAAAGACAGAAAGCACCGTTACAGCCGCGATCTTAACCATATCTACCTCCCGTTTAGTGAATATTTATTATACCTCTAACTATAGAAAACCCCAAGTATAATTATTTGCTGAAGATCCTCTTTACCAGCATCGTAGCATAACTGCCCCGGCCAAGCGTAAAACTTAAGCTGAGCTTTTTTCTGTCCCGGTTAAGTTCGTCCGGAGAAACTTTAAAGGTTAGCTTCTTAGGAAAGACGATCGCTTTACGTAAGACTGACTTAAAATAGGGGCTGCGTAGCTTCATCTTATTGAACATCGCTCTTTTAATCCCGTTTTCCTCAAGTACTTCGGTATAAAGCTTCGCAGAAAGCGCATCCTTCAAATCCATTTTTCCGGCGAGTGTGGGGATCTCCAGGCCCTTCAGGCGGTCAACTTGCGCGCGATCATAAAAGAGGTAGTCTCCGCAGGAGCCCCTGTATGAACGGAGTTTTTCTGAAACGGTATTCTTGACCGCGCGGCGTAAGACCTCATTCCAGACGAAAGCCTGATAGGCGTTAAAATAGACTGAGAGTATCTCGCGGGGAATCTGCTTGAGAAGTGGCAGAAATCTCTTAGGGTGGCGGGCGAGAAAATCAAAAACCTTCTTTTCGTAACCGGTATTCGCCTTCTCGTTACACTTGCTCCAATCTCCCCAGTTTCGGCTAAAAAACTCTTTTCTCTTCCGCCCTTCTCTGGCATCCATCCTAGCCTGGCCGCAAAGATAAATCTTTAAGGCGCCGTTAAAATGGCCTTTGATGATCTTTTCTGCCAGAAAACCGCCTAGTGCGTTCTGGCCGCCGAAACGCTGGTCATCGAAATAATTCGGGTATCCGTAAGCCTTAACCGTCTCTATTTCTTCGACTGCTCCCTGCGCTTCAGTCTCCCTCAGGTTCCTTACCGTAATGGAGAACTTATTCCCCCTGATGAGATCCGGGGCCATGGGCCTCTCCAGAAACCCCAGCAACTCCAGGGAATAATCCATTTCCCCGATCTCTTTTATTCCGGCGCCCTTGATGCTTACGTATTGGGAAGTGAGGGCGTGACGGTCTTTTTTTCCGCCGTAGGCGAAATTCTTATAGGGGATCTTTAACTTGCGCGATAGCTCAAGCAGGAGGCCGACGGTATTCCAGCCTTTTTTCTTAAGCAGGTATATGCCGAATCTGCCGCGGCTTTTAAGTGGTAATTCAGCCGATTCCACTACGACAAAATCTTCGGGGACGGACTTGATCTTTATTTTCATACAACTATTCTACATTAAGTCCGGATAAAAGGAAAAAATATTTTTATCCTGGCCCTTGAAATCTGCCGGAAAATATGGCATATTTATATTGCTTTCAACAACAAGGAGGCAGGTAGATAGCGACAAGCCAATCAGGCCTATCACCTACGAAAAACCCCGTAAAAGAAGACGGGGTTTTTTGGTCTAAATTAAAAAACCGCCTAATAAAATAGGCGGATTTTTAATACGATAAACCTATGTATCCAATAAGCGGCTTTAGCCTTCCACCCTATTCCTTCCACCTGCCTTCGCGCGGTAGAGGGCTGTGTCGGCAAGATTGATAAAATCCTCCTTTGAGAGATCAGGATTTGCGCCTTCAAAAGACCCGACACCGATACTTACCGTCACTGTGCCTACGCGGGCATACCGCTCTTTCACATATATACGCAGCCTTTCAGCCAGGATGCCGGCACCGGCCTTTCGCGTTTCCGGCAAAAGCATGGCAAACTCTTCTCCTCCGTAACGGGCGACGATGTCCACTCTCCTTGAAAAACGCCTTAATGTTCTACCTAAATCTGCTAAAACCCTGTCTCCCGCAAGGTGCCCATGAATATCGTTGTAGCGCTTGAAATAATCAATATCGACCATAAGCAGTGATAATGACCGGGAATACCTCTTTGAGCGCTGCAGCTCCTCATCAAGCCGGAGCATAAAATACTTATGGTTATAGAGCCCGGTGAGGCCGTCACGGATCGCCTCATTTAAAAGATCCTGATAATGACGCTTGCCCCTGAAATACAAAAAATTCCCAAGCTGCCTCTCGAGAGGAAGGTTAAATCTAGTCATGACATACATGCCCGCTAAAAGCAATATGCCCGAACCGCAGGAAGAATCCGAAAAGCTTAGAAAAAGTTTTTCCAGAAACAATTTTGTCAGCAGGGTGTGGAGGGCCAGGATTATGCCTAAGAATGTAGCCAATAAGAGTAGAAACCGGTTAACGGAGAGGCCTTCTTTCTTCATGTTTCAATTATACCACAGCCACCTCGACTCCGGCAAGAGGAAGGGTTAACTCATCACTCAGGCCTGGATAAAAGCTTTTTGTATCGTTCGCAGCAAAATAAAAAACCCAGCTGTTAATAGCTGGGTTTTTTATTTTAGAGGGACGCCTACCTACTCTCACATACCCTTACGAGTACACTACCATCGGCCTTAGAGGGCTTAACGACCGTATTCGGAATGGGAACGGGTGTTTCCCCTCTAGTATGAGCGCCCCATAAATGAGCAGACACTTGCGTCTGCGAATTAAATGAGCACTTAACTTACGAACACGTAAGTGTGAGTAAGTTAATGTGCGAATTTACGCAAGACCGCTAGGTCTTGCGATGCTAACTTCAGACAACTTTATACATGAGGTAAAACTACGCAAAAACCAAGAGAAGATTTATAGGCCAAGCCGGTTGGCTGATTAGTACGCATTAGCTTAAACCCTTACGGGTCTTACACCTTGCGCCTATCGAGGTCGTGGTCTACGACCAGCCTTCAGAGCCTTGCGGCCCAGGGATACCTATTCTTGGGGGGGGCTTGACACTTAGATGCTTTCAGCGTTTATCCCTTCCGGACATAGCTACCCGGCCTTTGCCCTTGGCAGGACAACCGGAACACCAGAGGTCCGTTTTTCTAGGTCCTCTCGTACTGAAGAAAACTCCCCTTCAAGTATCCTTGCGCCCGCACCAGATAGAGACCGACAATACTGTTACCTCTACTTTTAGAGGGACAGGACATTTCTGCCTGTCTCTGTATATCGCTATACAGTTCGGACTGTATCTTTCCGCCACGAACTTTGGCGGATCTGGCGTACAGTCTCTGAAGATTCCAAGTGAGCGATCATATCTTCCAGTTTTTGCTTACGATACTTGCCGCTAAAATTCATTGAATAAGCAACTTTCAATATCGCAATCAATCCGTTCTTTTCTAAATGCCTTCGTTGTTCCATTAAACTTACTACTCGAGCAAATTTCTCGAAGTCGTTTTGTTTAATTGAGATCAAAGGCGATCTTTTAAAGAACGGGATGACTTTGTTCCGGAGATCATCGATGTTTCGCACCACATAGACTGAAGTCTGGTCCTTAGGATTTCGGTAATCGTTAGGCTTAATATAGCCGCAGCCTAATTCTTTCTTGATCACTTCAAGGACCTCAGTCCTATTTTGATGTTGTGAGACGTGAAATTCAGGAATTATCTGAATCCCTAACCTCACATTACTGCTTCTCTGAATTGTCACCGAAAAGCAGCCTTCTCCATCAACAAAGCCTGAGATATATGATCTTATCTCACCTGGCCTTTCCTGCTGATTGTCTGCACCCATATGTTTTTACTCCCGACGACATATTACCATATAGAGACTAAATCGTCAAGTAGTAATATGGGATACTCAGATTTCCCAGCAATTAGCCAGATTTATAGACAGCAACGGTCACTTTACTGTCTCACGACGTTCTGAACCCAGCTCGCGTACCCTTTTAACCGGCGAACAGCCGGACCCTTGGGACCTTATACAGCCCCAGGATAGGATGAGCCGACATCGAGGTGCCAAACCGGGCTGTCGATGTGAACTCTCGAGCCCGATAAGCCTGTTATCCCCAGAGTACCTATTATCCGTTGAGCGATGGCGATTCCACGTTCAACCACCGGATCACTAGCCCCTACTTTCGTATCTGCTTGTCCTGTCGGACTCGCAGTTAAGCTGGCATATGCGCTTACACTCCACGGGCGATTGCCGACCGCCCTGAGCCAACCTTGGGGCCCCTTCGTTATCATTTAGAAGGGAACCGCCCCAGTCAAACTGCCCGCCTGTCACTGTCCTCCCGCCGGATAACGGCAGGAAGTTAGAAACTTAGTGCAATAAGCGTGGTATTTCACATTGCGGCTCTGCCCTAGCTAGCGCCAGGGCCTCAAAGCCTCCCACGTATACTACACATATTGAACCAAATTCCAATAGCAGGCTACAGTAAAGGTTCTGGGGTCTTTTCGTCTTGATGCGGGTAGACGGCATCTTCACCGCCACTACAATTTCGCCGAGTCTCTCGTTGAGACAGCGTCCAGGTTGTTACACCATTCGTGCGCGTGGGAACTTACCCCACAAGGAATTTCGCTACCTTAGGACCGTTATAGTTACGGCCGCCGTTTACTGGGGCTTCGGTTCTGAGCTTCGCGCGCCTTACGGCACACTGACCCATCCCCTTAACCTTCCAGCACCGGGCAGGTGTCACACCCTATACTTCCTCTTTCGAGTTTGCAGAGTGATGTGTTTTTGCTAAACAGTCACCCGGACCACTTTACTGCGACCCCGTAGGGCTTGCGCCCCCGGGGCACCCCTTGTTGCGAACTTACGGGGCTAGATTGCCGAGTTCCTTAACGAGAGTTCTCTCGAGCACCTTACCATTTTCTGGTGGTCTACCTGTGTCGGATTACGGTACGGACAGCCAGACAACTCCTCCCTGCACTTTTCTCGGCAGTGTGGATTTGGGTCACTTCCCCCTCGCAGAGCTCAGGGTCCCCTCTTTGCCTTGCGGCAAAAAGAGCCGGGACATCCAACACCCGGCCGCTCCAACCCTCCTGCGTCGCGCAGAAAGTTTTTCCCGCTAAGCTATTTTCATAGCAAGCGGGATCCCGCTTGCGCGGGAAACGCCATCTGACTGGTGTCTGAATATTGACAGACTATCCATCGCCTACGCCATACGGCCTCAGCTTAGGCTCGACTAACCCTGGGCGGATTAACCTTCCCCAGGAAACCTTGGACTTTCGGTGTGCCTGTTTCTCGCAGGCATTTTCGCTACTTATTCCGACATAATCCCTTGTCTAGCGTCCACTGCTCCTTACGGTACAGCTTCAACCACTAGACGATGCTCCCCTACCGCGTGATGCCTTGCGGCGCCACACCCGCAGCTTCGGTAATAGGCTTGAGCCCCGTTCATCTTAGGCGCGAGGTCGCTCGACCAGTGAGCTGTTACGCACTCTTTAAATGATGGCTGCCTCTGAGCCAACATCCTGGTTGTCAAAGCGAGCTCACATCCTTTACCACTTAGCCTATCCTTAGGGACCTTAGCTGGCGGTCTGGGCTGATTCCCTTTAGGCGACGGAGCTTAGCCCCCGTCGTCTTACTCCCGGGATACGAACGGTAGTATTCGGAGTTTGGTTGGGTTCAGCATCCAGGTATGGACCCGTAACCCATTCAGCACTCTACCCCTACCGTTTATTACCCGAGGCGAACCCTAGAATTGTTTCGGGGAGAACCAGCAATTTCTGAGTTTGTTTAGTCTTTCGCTCCAACCCACAGCTCATCCCACAGTTTTTCAACACTGAAGGGTTCGCACCTCCACCCTCCTTTCGGAAGGCTTCGCGCTGGCCATGGGTAGATCACTCAGCTTCGGGTCTACTATACGGTACTAAGCGCCCAATTAGGACTCGCTTTCGCTACGCCTTCTCGCGGCACTTTCATGCCGAAATTAAGCTCGCACCGCACAGTAACTCGTCGGACCATTATGCAAAAGGTACGCGGTCAGGCATTCATAGCTTGCGCTATGCATAGCCCTCCCACCGCTTGTAGGTCTATGATTTCAGGTTCTATTTCACTCGCCTCACCGGCGTTCTTTTCAACTTTCCCTCACGGTACTTGTACACTATCGGTTTAGGTGTAGTATTTAGCCTTAGACCGTGGTCGGCCCAGATTCCCACAGGGTTCCTCGTGCCCCGTGGTACTTGGGATACCTCTAGGGTGCTTCAAGATTTGGCGTACAAGGCTTTCACTCTCTTTGGCGCGCCTTTCCAGGCGCTTCCGCTATCCATCCGCAATCCCACGTCAAGGTCCCGCAACCCTGTTCTTTTCTTGCGAAAAAAACAGTTTAGGCTATTCCCGCTTCGCTCGCCGCTACTAGGGGAATCTCAAGTGATTTATTTTCCTCAGGGTACTTAGATGTTTCAATTCGCCTGGTATCGCTTCCCCGCGCCTATTTTATTCAACGCGGGGATAACGCGGTATGACCCGCACTGGGTTGCCCCATTCGGATTCTCCCGGATTAACGCCTGTTTGCGGCTACCCGGGACATATCGGTGCTTACCCCGTCCTTCATCGCCTCACCTAACCAAGTCATCCGTCATAGACCCTTTGTAGCTTGACCATAAATCGTGATTCTCTCGGTTTTTTTGTAGTTTTACCCAACAAGATCAATCCCCTGCTTCTTACGAAGCCTGGGATTGTGCGCCAGCACTTTACGTGCCGTGCGCCAAATTGACCTTGTCATGTATAAGTTGTCAAAGAGCGTAGATTCGCGCGCAAAGCGCGAAACGAAATCTATGCTCAGAATTCAGTGGAGCAGAGGGGATTTGAACCCCTGACTTCCTGCTTGCAAAGCAGGCGTTCTCCCACTGAACTACTGCCCCTCATATTTTTGGGCAGAACCTTTAAATTTTCACTCTCCCTGCTTGTCCCGCACCTCGCTTTCGCTCGGGCGGGATCCCGCCTTCTTTGAAATGGCTTGGCGGGACAAAGCACGCGCTCTCCCAACTGAGCTACAGCCCCCGAAAAAATTTTTAATGTAAAAATTTTTTCGCACTTGGAGCATTTCTTAGATTAATCTAAGAAATGCGGAAAGTGCAGATAAGCTTTGGCACGCACTACGCTCGCTATCCGCCTTGTCGGCGGATTACGCTCGCTTTAGTGCACCAAAAATTTTCCTTGTCGGAAAATTTTTGGTGGGCCCAAGTGGATTCTCCCGCTATAGTACCCAATACTATTGCGGGATCCCGCCCTCGTTCCAATTCGCCTGGCGGGAGAACCACTGACCCCATTAGTTAGACTAATGGGCCCATCAGGATTCGAACCTGAGACCCCAGTCTTATCAGGGCTGTGCTCTAACCAACTGAGCTATGGGCCCGAAGCTTTTTACTTGTTGTGCCCATAGCGAACACCTCTACCAACGACGAGGAATGCGTTTTATGCATTCCGAGGAATCCCGCCCGTTGCTATCAGAGAATTGTTAGCGGGACTAAAGCTATGGGTCCGAATTCGGCAAATCGCTAATGGCTCATAGCAAATTGCCCTGATTCAATTTGCTACTTGCTATTTACCATTTGCAAAAATCGGAAGCCCCTTGCTCCTTTGGTTGATACGAAGAGCTCCCGTATTTGATTTTCCCGGCTCATAAGCCGCGCAAAAATTCTCGCGATCCCTTTCAGGGCTTCGTAATTTTTGCGCATTCGCCGGGATAAATTCGCCCAGACAATTTACGTTCACTACCGTTCCGTAAATTGTGGGCTCATTTAAAATAGCCAAGTGCCTGCGCATCTATGCACAGTTTGTTTTCCAATATAACGTTTACCGTGCTAGCCGGATTGTTATATTAGAAAGGAGGTGATCCAGCCGCACCTTCCGGTACGGCTACCTTGTTACGACTTAGCGCCAGTCACCGGTTTTACCCTAGACCCAGCTAGGCTGAGTTTTCGGGTACCCCCAGCTCCCATCGCTTGACGGGCGGTGTGTACAAGGCCCGGGAACGTATTCACGGCGGCGTAGCTGATCCGCCATTACTAGCGATTCCGACTTCATGGAGTCGGGTTGCAGACTCCAATCTGAACTGAGCCTACTTTTTTGCGATTAGCTCCACCTCGCGGTTTGGCAACGCTTTGTAGTAGGCATTGTAACACGTGTGTAGCCCAGGGCATATAGGCCGTACTGACTTGACGTCATCTCCGCCTTCCTCCCGCTTATCGCGGGCAGTCTCTCTAGAGTGCCTCTCTAGACCTTTCGGTTTCGAAAGTAGCAACTAAAGATGATGGTTGCGCTCGTTGCGGGACTTAACCCAACATCTCACGACACGAGCTGACGACAGCCATGCAACACCTGTGCAGGCTCCTGACTTGACAGGTGGTTTGCCTTTCGGTTCACTACTTCCTGCATGTCAAGCCCTGGTGAGGTTCTTCGCGTAGCGTCGAATTGAACCACATGTTCCACCGCTTGTGCGGGCCCCCGTCAATTCCTTTGAGTTTTAGCCTTGCGGCCGTAGTCCCCAGGTGGAGCACTTAACGTGTTAACTTACGGCGCTGAACCTTACGGCCCAACACCTAGTGCTCATCGTTTATAGCTTGGACTACCAGGGTATCTAATCCTGTTTGCTCCCCAAGCTTTCGCAGCTTAGCGTCAGGGCCAGACCAGAGAGCCGCTTTCGCCACTGGTGTTCCTCCCGATATCTACAGATTTCACCCTTACACCGGGAATTCCGCTCTCCTCTTCCGGCCTCAATCCTGACAGTTTTTCAGGCAGTTCTTTGGTTAAGCCAAAGGATTTCACCCAAAACTTGTCAGGACGCCTACCTGCCCTTTACACCCAATAAATCCGAGTAACGCTCGCCATCTCTGTCTTACCGCGGCTGCTGGCACAGAGTTAGCCATGGCTTCTTCTCTGGGTACCGTCAGTTTGCACTGTTAATGCAAAGTTTCTTCCCCATCGAAAGAGGTTTACAATCCGAAGACCTTCATCCCTCACGCGGCGTCACATAGTCAGGGTTTCCCCCATTGCTAAATATCCTCGACTGCAGCCTCCCGTAGGAGTCGGGGCAGTGTCTCAGTCCCCGTGTGGCTGACCACCCTCTCAGGCCAGCTACCCGTCAAAAGCCTTGGTAGGCCATTACCCTACCAACTAGCTGATAGGACGCGAGCTCATCTCTAAGCGCCACCTCTTGCGAAGCAACTTTACTCATTTTCGCTTATGCGAAAATGAACACATCAGGTATTACCTCCGCTTTCGCGAAGCTATTCCCGACTTAGAGGTAAATTACTCACGTGTTGCTCACCAGTCTGCCGCTATCCCGCCCTTCTCCCAAACGGTGTTCTGCTTGTTTGAAGGGCGGGATCGCTCGACTTGCATGCCTAATCTACGCCGCCAGCGTTCACTCTGAGCCAGGATCAAACTCTCCGAAAAAAAAGAAAAGTCTATCTTGGCTCTCATGATACTTGCCGATTGACCATGTCAAACCCTAAAAGGATTTGCATTGGCCTCGCACTTGGCTATCCAATTGTCAAAAGAGCAGATTGTTAGCCCCTCGCGTAAACGCTTTGCAATTTCTTCGAAATTGCATGCGCACGCTCGGGGTATTTTGCCCAAAGTTATAGAGGGCAAAATAAAACGCCCCGACGGTTGAGTCGGGGCGCTAAGATTATGGCAAAAAGCGCCTTACCGTCGAAAAGAAACCACTATCCGAATTTGTCAAATACGTGCTTTATTTTCTCCACGAATATAAGTATAACTTATATCTCTGGAATTGTCAAGAGAACATATTCTACTTAAAATAGCACTTTTGTCAAGTATTTTTTTATTTTTTTCAGCGCAAGCCGCTAGCAGAAAACTTATAGAAGCGACGTAAGTCGTTATGATAACGCAGATTTAACGTGGATAATAACTACCTGCCCAGCAATTCGGTGAGTTTAAAGATCGGCAGGAAAAGCGCGACCACGATCCCACCGATGACGATCCCCAGAAAGGCGATCACCAGAGGCTCGATCAGGCTGGTCAGGCCGGCGGCAGCCACATCCACCTGTTCATCGTAAAAATCGGCGATCTTGGTGAGCATCTTCTCCAGTTGCCCGGTCTGCTCTCCTACGCTGATCATGCGGCAGACCATGGGCGGGAATACCCCGCTCTTAGCCAGCGGCCGCGAAATCGGCTCTCCGTCACGCACGCTTTTTGAGCAGTTAAGCACCGCTTCCTCGACCACCTTGTTTCCGGAAGTACGGCTGACTATCTCAAGGGCGTTTAATACCGAGACCCCGCTTTTTACCAGGGTAGAAAAAGTACGCGAGAACTTGGCTACCGCCACCTTTCTGAAGAGCATGCCCAGGACCGGCATCTTCAGTTTCTGGTTGTCAAAATTATAGCGCCCCCTCTCTGTAGAGATGTATTTTTTTAAAAGAAACCCGCCTATGATCAGAAAACCCGCCAGAAGCAGGAAATATTTCCTGAACAGATTACTGACTGCGATCAGCACCTGGGTAGGAAACGGCAGATTCCCTCCCAGGATGTCAAATATCCCCTTAAAAGTCGGGACTACCCTGATCAGGAGAAATGCTGTAATAATGATGGCCATGCTCACTACTACCGCCGGATAGATAAGGCTGGAACGGATCTTGCGCGCAAGGCTAGCGGATTTCTCCATATAGGCAGCCAGCCTGTCTAAAACCTCTGCAAGCATGCCAGAAGTCTCTCCTGCACGGACCATGTTGATGAAGAGATCGGAAAATACCACCGGGTGCTTGCTTAAGGCATTGGTAAAGCTCATCCCGGCTTCAATATCCTGGCGCACGACGCTCACTACGCCCCTTAAGCCCTTCTTTTCGATCTGCTCTGCCAAGATCCCCAACACATGCACAAGAGGAATGCCGGCATCGACCATTGTAGCCAACTGACGGGTAAAGATGACCAGGTCATCCGCCTTTACCTTCTTTTCTTTAGAAAAAACGCTCTGCTGCCTCTTCTTTGCCGGCTCGATGGAGATGATGATCAGGCCCTTGTTGTGCAGGCTCTGCATCACCTCCTGCTCCGAGGCGCCTTCAAGCGTACCCATCACGGTGTGGCCGTCTTTATCCTTGGCTGTGTATTGATAAACGATCATCTGATTAAAGCCTGTCCGCTACCCTTAAAAAGGTATCTACAACCCTGGGGTCAAACTGCTTTCCGCTATTTTTCTTGATCTCGTAAATCGCCTCTTCCCTGGTCAGGGGGATCTTGCGGTAAGCGCGGGCGCTGCGCATCGCTTCATAGGCGTCAGCCAGATGGATGATGCGTGCGCCCAGAAGGATATCCTCTCCCTTTCTTCCCTCAGGATATCCGGAACCGTCGAAATGCTCATGATGCTGCCTGACCAACTCTACCACTTCGTTCAAAAATGTCAATGGCTCAAGGATCTGCGCGCCGGTTAAGGGATGGCGCTTGATCTGCTCCCACTCCTCCGCGGTAAGGGTCGAGGGTTTATTCAGGATGCTGTCATCGATGCCGATCTTGCCCAGGTCATGAAGCTCGCATGCCTGCCTTAAAATATCGATCTCTTTGGCAGTCAGGCCCATCTCTTCGGCGATGGCTGAAGCGATCTTAGCCACGTTCTCGGAGTGGCTGCGGGTATAATGGTCTCTGGCTTCGATAGCCTGCGCCAATACCTTGATGGTGCGCATATAGGTCGAGCGCAGGTCTTCGTAAAGCCGGGTCAGGTTCTTGGTGGACTCTTCGATCCTTTTAGCCAGAAGTATATTCTGCCTCTCCAAGGCGAGATTACGTTCCTTGAGGCCTTGCGAGAACCTCTGATTGGCCATGATCAGTCCGTGCAATTCTATTCCCTTCTTAAGTAGAAAAAAGAGCTTTTCCGCCTCTATCGGCCGGCTGATATAGTCATAGATGCCCAGATCAGAGAGTTCCTTTACTGCCCGCTCGCCCGTGTCTTCGAGAAATGCGATGATCACGCTGTCCGGATCGACTGCCTTAATGCCTTTGACCAAGTCCCTGCCTACCAGGTCAAACATCCCGAACTTGACGATGATCGCATCGAAGGCATTTATATTCTGCTTTAGAGTGGTCAGGGCGCCTTTGCCGCTCGCCTCGAAGGTGACGGAGTAGCCCCCCTCGACTATCAGTAGTTCGCGCAGGTACCGCGAGATCTCTTCGTTATCGCAAATGAGTAGAATCCTGCCGCCGTTAACCATATAAAATCATTCCTCTGTAGTGATACGGATCGCTTCTTCCAGGGTGGTTATTTCCTGTCTAACCTTCAAATATGCGTCGTCGCGCAGCGTCTTCATGCCGCACTTCTGGGCTGCATACTTTTTGACCTCATCCAGAGGCTCCTTGCGGATGATCATCTCGCGCATAGTATCGTCGATCATTACTGCCTCCAGGGTCGCCACCCTGCCGTAATAACCGGTATTATTGCAGTATTTGCAGCCGTCGGGTTGATAGAATACCACATTCTTGTAATCCTTAAAACCGATAGATTCAAGGAAATCCCTGGGGACCTCGACGGGTTTACGGCATTTTGTGCAGAGCCTGCGGCAGAGCCTTTGCGCCGAGAGCATGATAAGGCTTGAGGCGACCAGAAACGGCTCAACGCCCATATCGATAAGGCGGGTAATGCTTGAGATTGCATCGTTAGTGTGCAGCGTCGAAAGGACGAGTTGCCCGGTGAGGCTCGCCTTGATCGCTATGTCCGCGGTCTCCGAATCGCGGATCTCTCCAATCATGATCACGTCCGGGCTCTGTCTTAAGAGCGAACGCAGGCCAGAGGCAAAATCCAGGCCGATCTCCGGCTTTACCTGGATCTGGGTGATCCCCTCTACCTGGTATTCTACCGGGTCCTCGATAGTGATAATATTCCTCTCCGGGGTATTCAACTGATTCAACACCGAATAAAGGGTAGTGGATTTTCCCGAACCCGTAGGGCCGGTCACCAGGATCATGCCAAAAGGCTTGGCGATCGCCATTTTGAAAACGGCCGCCGGCTGCTCGGAAAACCCGAGCTTATCCAGGCCTATGGAAAGGTTGGATTTATCCAGCGCGCGCAATACGAACTTCTGGCCAAAGGTAGTGGGAAGGCTTGAGACCCGAAAGTCCACTTCTTTGCCCTCGAACTTCACCTTAAAGCGGCCGTCCTGAGGAATGCGCGTCTCCGTAATATCCAGATTTGAAATGATCTTCATCCTGGCCAGGACCGCGTTCTGGTTGATCTTGGGGACTTTAAAGACATCATGCAGCGCTCCGTCAATACGGTACCTTACGCGCAAGGTATCATACTCCGGTTCAAGGTGGATATCCGAAGCGCGCTTTTTAAGCGCCTGCGTCAGCATCAGATCCACCAGCTTTACGATCGGCTGCTTTTCGCTCTCCTTGACCACCTCGGTAAGATCGATCTCTTCCTGCTTGACCGTTGCTTCCGCTTCCTTTTTTTCCGACGTAATCAGCACTAATTTTGCCTCCTCTTCCACCAGGAGCTGCTGCAGGTCTTTGGCTTCGGGATGATAATAGGCCTCGATCGCCTTGGCAATCTCCTCCTCGGAGCTAAGGACCGTATCGATATTAAAACCGGTGACTGCCTTCAGGTCGTCGAGGGCGAAGATATTCAGGGGATCGGACATGGCCACGGTCAGAGTAGAACCCATCTTGGAGATGGCGATCAGGTTGTAGAGCCTGGCCATCCGCTCCGGAATGATCCTGACCACATCCGGGTCAAAGCGGTATTTGGCAAGGTGCAGCGTCGGGATATAAAGCTGCTCTGAGAGCAGGGATAAAAGCATCTCTTCGGTGATAAACTTGCGCTCTACCAACACTCTTCTTAAGGCCATGTGCTGCTCTCTCTGTACGCTGAGCGCCTCTTCCAGCTGTTCGCGGCTCAGGAGCTTGCTCTTAAGCAGTATCTCTATGATGTTGGCTTTTATGGCTTCCATATTATTCGTCCGGCGCAGTTACGCGCAATACCTCTTCCAAAGTAGTCAAGCCCTTGAGCGCTGCGTCAAGGCCATCCTCCCTCAGGGTACGCATCCCCTCTTTACGCGCCTGCTGTTTTATTAGATGCTCCTGCGCCCGGGATAAAATCATATCCCTGATCGCAGGCGTCAGAAGAAAAACCTCCGCGATACCGGTGCGGCCGCTATAGCCGCTGTTAAAACACTGGGCGCAGCCTTTGCCGCGGAAAAACTCCATCTTTTTTATCTTGTTCAGGCTTATCCTAAGATTAGCCGCGACGTCTTCTTTCATCGCGTAAGCCTCTTTACAATAAGGACAGATCTTACGCACCAGCCTCTGGGCCAAAATACAGACCAGGGCGGAATTGATCAGATACGGTTCCACCCCCATATTGATCAGGCGCACGACCGCGCCCGAGGCAGTAGTGGTATGCAGGGTAGATAAGACCAGGTGCCCGGTGAGCGCGCTTTTGATGGCAATATCCACGGTCTCATAGTCGCGGATCTCGCCGATCATGATCACGTTAGGATCCTGGCGCAATATCGAGCGCAGGGCCGCGGCAAAGGTAAGACCGATCTCGGGGTGCGCGGTCACCTGATTGATGCCTTCTAACTGGTATTCTACCGGGTCTTCGACGGTGATGATATTTTTCTGGGGGCTATCCACGAATTTGAGGATAGAGTAAAGCGTGGTAGTCTTACCGCAACCGGTGGGGCCGCAGACCAACATCATCCCGTGCGGCAGCATGGCCACCTTCTTGATTTTAGAGACTGCGTCGCTATTGAAGCCAAGCTTTTCGATATCGAGCATCGCCTGGGACTTATCCAGTATGCGCAAAGCCACCTTTTCTCCGAGGCTAGAAGGAAGTATCGAGACACGGAAGTCCACCTCCCTGTTCAAGGCCTTTACCTTGAAGCGGCCGTCCTGAGGCAGGCGGTGCTCGGCGATATTCAGGTCAGACATGACCTTAAGGCGCGATACCAGCGACGGGTGCATGCTCTTTGAGGGCGCCTTCTCCTCCTGCAATACTCCGTCGATACGGAAACGGATCCTTAATCTTTTATCCATCGGCTCGATCAGGATATCCGAGGCTTTCTTGCGCACCGCACCCTCCAGTACGGCATTGGTTACCTGGATCACCGGCGCGTCATGGCTGGCGCGGTCCAACTCTTTTTCTGTCGGTAAAGCTTCTTTGTCCTCCTTTACCAGCTCTATGGAAGAAGCAACCTGCATCTCCTTTACCAGATCCTCAATGATCCCTTTTGTGGCATCCGGATAAGAAAGTTCTATGGCTTGGGCAATATCCGGGCTGGAAGCAATAATGGGATTTATTTTATATCCGGTAAGGGCCCCGACATGGTCGATAGCGAATATATCCAGAGGGTCGGCCATAGCCAGGGTAATACTATCTGCCATCCTGGAAAGCGGGATGATCTGATAATGGTGGGCGACTTCGAAAGGGATGAGCCTAATTACCTCAGGGTCGATCTTGAGACGCTTGAGGTCGATCAGGGGCAGGCCTAAGCCTTCGCTGAGGACCAGGATCAGGTCATTCTCAAGGATAAGCTTAAGCTCTATGATGATGTCGCTGAGCCGGCCGCCTTTTTCTTTCTGGAGTTCCAATGCCTTTTCAAGCTGCTCCTGAGTGATCAGCTTATTGGTGATCAGTATCTCTTTCAGGCGCTCCTTGAGCGAAATCATTCCTTCTCTTTATAATACTTCTCAATCGCCTTCTTTACGTCCGATGATGTGGCCACAAATGTCTGGACGCTGCAGCCGGTGAGCATCTCCACGTCTTCCACCGCCTGGATATTCAGGGGGTTGGACATGACGATGGTCAGGTTATTGCCGATCTTGTCGACTGGGATGAGCAGGTACTGCTTGGCTACGCGGGCGGGGATAATCCTGGTCACATCCGGATTGATCTCGTAATTATTCAGCGGCAGGTACGGAAACCCGTATTGGTCGGTAAGGGCATGGGCGATATCCTCTTCTTTGGCAAAGCCCAGTTCTACCAGGATCTCACCAATTAACCCTCCCCGTTCGCGCTGTACTGCCAGAGACTGCTCCAGCTGAAAACGGGTAATCACCCCCCGTTCAATGAGAAGCTCTCCCAGTTGTTTACTGATGAGTTTTCTTATCGGCATACCGGCGGCTCCTTAAAGGCGACAACGCGGTTTCTGCCGCGCCTCTTAGCCAAGTCGACCAGCTCCAGCGCCTTGGTAATCAGCTCTTGCGCATCAATACCGTCAAGCGGATTCTCGCTTACACCGGCGCTGACCGTGACTCGCTTATTGGCATCTTGTTCTTCGCTGAAGAAAAACTCGATGCGCTTGCGGATCTCCTCGGCAGTCTCCTGGGCGGCGCGCTTATTCTTTTCCGGCAGAATCACCGCAAACTCATCGTCTCCTAACCTTCCCGCACGGTCGATCTCGGTGATCGAGCTCTTAATGATCGAGGCGATCCTTTTGAGGATAGTCTCAGCCTCCATCAGGCCGAAGTACTGATGGAAACTCTTGAAGTTATCGATATCGAAAATTATAAAGGAGCAGGGCCGTTGATAAGCGATGGAGCGGCGTATCTCTTCCTGCAGGCGGTTACGGATGAAAGCGTCGTTATAAAGGTCGGTCAGGGCATCCTTAATCTCCAGCTTCTCCACCTTGCGCATCAGGACGTCGTTTTCTACTGCAATAGCCACCTGCTTGGCAAAAACATCGAGAAGCTCTATATCCTCCTTGCGGTAAAGGTAGCCTTCCTGGATATTACCTATGCCCATTGCTGCCATGACCTTTCCCTTGAAGTATACCGGCACGGCCATGGTATTCCTGACCTTAAAGCTCTCATAAAAGGTCGCAGCCTGCTCTTCCGGAAGGACCATCTGTTTATCCACGATAAGGGTCTTTCCGTCGTGGAAGACCTTGCCGAAAAGGCGGTCATTGGCTTTAAGCCTGACTTTAAGCAGGTGCTCCGCATTTGGGCCGTCGGCAACGCGCATGACAAAAGTATCGGCCTCATCGTCTTGGCGGTACAGAAGGTAAGCCGCCTCGGAACTTGCCAGGAGCCGCGCCTTTTCTACCACGATCTTTAGGGTATCCTCCAATTTACCGCCCTGGGCGACCATGGAACTGATCTGCAGGAGGTTTGAAAGCACGATCACACGTTTCTGGATATCCAGGTTTATCTCCGTGGTCTTGACGCTGTAGCTTTTCAGTTCATCCATATAGTTACGGATGCGCTGGGTAAGCTGGTTCAAGGAACCACCCAGATCCCCGACCTCGTCTTTAGGCGCAAACTCAAGCTCTACTGCCTTATCTATTTCTCCGGCAGCGATCAGTTTTGCGGCTACGCTCACAGAGACGATGCGGTCAAAGACCTCCTTGATCACCCAAAAACCGGAAGCCGCGATAAAGAGGCTTATGAGGATTGTTGTCAGGATCGTAAGCGTAACGTCTATCTTTATGCCGTAATGCGGAAGGACAAAATAAGAGATTAGATACAGGCTGGCCAGTATCGGCAGGATGGTCATCAGGGAAAAGGAGATCCACAACTTATATCTTAAGCCGCGCGACCTTAAAGAAAGTTTGCTTGTCTTCTTTGCCATTTCTCTCCTCCCTGGCATGATACCAGGTTACAAGTGTTCTTTTTTTAATAAACCACTGCAATTATACAACTTAACTTCTTATATTTCAACAATTTTGTTAAAATCCGCAGCCAGCGCTTCCCTGCTGATTCCGGTATCCAGAAAATCCCAGGGCAGGATTTCATCAGGCCTTCGTGCCTTTAAATAAAGCTGCGCGTCCAGCCCCGCCTCCCGGAAAGCCGCCTCCCATATTTCAAACGCAAAATGGTCTCCCCAGGCGTCGAACCTTGCGCCTTTCTTATGGGCAAGATAGATTACTTCACTCAACCTTCTGTCTCCGCGGGAGAGTATTGCCTCAAGAAGCGCCATAAAGCGGTTGTGAAAACTGAAGGTCAATCTTTTATTTTTTGCGTTTTTCCTGAGGTATTCCTGTTTTTCTTTTATCGTATACGCTTGCGCCATCGCATGCCATTGAAAAGGCGTGTGGGGCTTGGGCACCATGGTGTTGACGCTGATATTCACCTTTGCCGCCGCTCCACCGGCCTTTTTCTTCAGCTGCGAGACCCTCTCGGATAATTCAATGATCCCCTTAAGGTCTTCCTCTGTCTCTTGGGGCAGGCCGATCATGAAATAAAGTTTCACGTGCTGATAACCCGAGGCATAGGCCTCTTCAAGGGTCTTGAAAAAATCCTCCTCATCAAAGTCCTTGGCCAGGACCTCCCGCAGCCTCCCGGTGCCGGCCTCTGGGGCAAAGGTAAGCCCGGTCTTCTTGACCCCTGCGATCACCCGGGAAAGATTCCCCACCAATGCCCTGGCCTTTATGGAGGGAAGCGAAAGCGCTACCTGCTTCTCCTTGAACTGATCCGTTAACGCAACGATAAGCTCTTCTATATGGGGGTAGTCGCTGACGGATAATCCGGATAAGGAGCATTCTTCATAACCGCTGGATTTATAAATCTTATCCGCCTGCTCAAGGATCCGGTCTATCCGTTTATAGCGTAAGGGGTAATACTGAGACCTTGCCTGGCAGAAACGGCACTTGTTAGGGCAGCCGCGCACCAGCTCCAGGGTGAAACGGTCATGGATCACCTGGATGTAAGGGACCAGCCACGCTAAGGGGTAATAAGCAGTGTCCAGGTCTTTGACCACGCGCTTATTTATCTTTTGCGGCACGCCGTCAAGCTTCGTCAGAAAAGAATCTATTGTTCCGTCAGGCTTATAGGTGGCCTCGTAAAACTGCGGCACGTAGACGCCTTCAATTGCCGAAAGCCCCAGTAAAAGATCCTGCCTTGCCAGCCTCTCCCGCCGGTAATCCTCTTTTACCTTCCGGTAGGCCTCAACGATCTCCGGCAGCGCCTCTTCTGCTTCACCGATGACAAAGAGGTCAAAAAAGTCAGCCACCGGCTCCGGGTTCATCATACAGGGCCCTCCTCCGACGACCAGGGGATGATCGGGGGAGCGCTCGCGGGCAAAAAGCGGGATATTGCCCAATTCCAGGATATTCAGGATATTGGTGTAACCGAGCTCCGAACCGAGAGAAAAACCGATGAAATCAAAATCCTTCAATCGCTTTTTAGATTCCAGCGAAAGGATTTCGCCTGAACTTTCCCGCAGGATCTTTTCCAGGTCCGTATCGCAGGCAAAGATGCGCTCGCAGCAGCAACCGGGGATATTGTTCAGTAATCCGTAGAGGATGCGTATCCCCAGGTTGCTCATCCCCACCTCGTAGAGGTCGGGAAAACAGAGGCCGAACCTTATACCTGCGGCGTCAAAGTTTTTGCGCGGGACATTCCACTCTTCGCCGATGTAGCGGGCAGGCTTGTTTACTTGAAGGAGAATATCTTCTGACGGCATACTAACTACCTCTTATTAATGTCAAATTATCCGATTTCAAATTAAAAACAAAAATTTGACATTTGGAATTAAAATACTGCCCTCGTTCGGTCAATATTCACCAGTATCCCCAGCGCCATAAAGGTGATGATCATGGAAGAACCCCCATAGCTCATCAGGGGTAAAGGCAGGCCTACCACCGGAGCAAGCCCGAGGTTCATCGCGATATTGACAAAGACCTGGATGCCCAGCAAAAGAGTGATCCCGTAGGCGAGGAGTTTTCCGAAGTAGTCCTGGGTGCGCTCGGCAACCTCAAGGCCTTTACGCAACAGGAGATAATAAAGAGTGAACAGGACCATGCAGCCTAAGAACCCCCATTCTTCGGCGTAGGTCGCGAATATGAAGTCCGTATGCGATTCCGGCAGGAAATGCAGCTGGCTCTGCGTCCCGGAAAGCCACCCTTTTCCGAAAAATCCTCCCGAGCCGATAGCGATCTTTGACTGGATCACAGTATAACCCGCGCCCAGGGGATCGATATTGGGATTTAAAAATACCAGGAGCCTGTCTTTCTGGTAGCCCCTCAAGAAATGCCATAAGAAAGGGGCCAGCAGCAGGCCCGCGGATATGAATCCGACGATGTACTTAAGCCTCACCCGCGTCAGATATAGCATGGCGATGAAAAGAAAAAAGATCATCAGGCCGCTGCCCAGGTCCGGCTGTTCGATGACCAGCGCCATGGGAAAGGCCACGAATAAAAAGGGGATGATCAGACCCCGGACTATCCCGAATCCGGAGGAAGAAAGCACGATCTCTTCTCTTCCCTTTTTGCTGAAGTATCTGGCCATAAAGATGGCGACGATGAGCTTGGCGAACTCAGACGGCTGGAAATTGAACCAGGCGATCCTCAGCCACCGCTGTGCGCCCAGGCGCACTATGCCTAAGATGAAGACCAGGAGCAGGAACAAGACCGCGATCCCGTAAAGGACGTAAGTCCCATCCCAGAGCCAGCGGTAACTCAGGTTCGCCGCGGCAATAAACAAGAGCAGGGCAAAGATCAGCCACAAAAGCTGCCTTTTCCATGCCTCGCGCCAGGGTTTGGCCTCTTTACGGTAAGTGCTGCTGTAGATAGAGGATATCCCGATTGCGGCGATCAAGATCGCAAGAATCAATATAGTAAGAAATGAATTCTTCAAAACTATTCTCCTGTTACAACCCGGGTCTATGGTCTATAGAAAATTTTTTATAGACTGTCGACCCAGGGCTATTAATTAATCAAACCCTCTGCAGCCATCCGGGCGATGATCTGTTTGGCCACCTGCGAGGCGTAATACCCGGCACCCCCGCGCTCCAGGAATACGCAGATCACATATTTCGGTTTCTTATACGGAAAGAATCCCGTAAACCAGCCGTGCGGTGCGCCCGGAGGGGCCTGGGCAGTCCCGGTCTTTCCCGCCACCTGCACCGGCAACTCTGACAATATGCTGGCAGTCCCGGCTGCCTCGGCCACTACCCCTTTCAGGCCCTGACGGATGCTCTCCAGATTCGAATCCTTCAGGTTGAGGCGCACGCTTTTCTGCTGAGAGGCCGATACGTCCTTTCCGTCTATCTCCTTGATTATATAAGGGGTCACCAGAAATCCGCCATTGGCAAAAACCGCCATGGCGCGCGTGATCTGCAGAGGAGTAACCAGAAGGTCTCCCTGGCCGATGCTCAGATTCGCGGTATCTCCGTCATACCAGCTCTTGAAACGGTTCACTTTCCTCCAGAAAGGCGAAGGCACGCTCCCCGCTGCTTCATTAGGCAGCTCAAATCCGCAAGTATGCCCCAGGCCGAACTGAAGCGCGTAATCATGGATCGCCTCCGGGCCCGCCAGCAGTCCGCTGCGGTAAAAGTAGACATTGCAGGAGTGGGTTATTGCCTGCCTCAGGTCCTGCCGGCCGTGCGTGCTCCAACAGTTGAACCTACCACTGCCCACCATGGTCGAGCCGGTGCAGACAAAGGTGGTGTGCGCAGAAATCTTTTTTGTTTCAAGGCCTGCGGCTGCGACGATCACCTTAAAGACCGAACCCGCAGGATATACTCCGCTGATAGCGCGGTTGACCAGCGGCGCATCAAGATCGCGCACCAGGCGGGCTATCTCCTGATTCTGCCTCTCCGTAAAGACCGCGGGCGAGTAATCCGGGACGCTGGCCATGGCGATGACCTCACCCGTAAGAGGCGACATCAGGATCGCGCATCCGGTCTTGTCTTTTAAGCTTTCCTCAACTATCTTCTGAATCTTCAGATTCAGGGTGAGTTTTACGTCTTTCCCGTTGACCGGCGGCCGAAGCCCCAGGATCCGCACTGACCTGCCCCGGTGATCCACCTCCATGGAGAGGCCGCCCTCTTCTTCCCTCAGATAATAATCGAGCCGTTCCTCGACGCCTCCGAAACCGACCAGGTCCTTGGTCTTATAACCGTAATCCGTCAGCCTGGTGAGGCGCCAGCGGTCGATCTCCCCGATGTAACCGAGGACATGGCTGGCCAGCCTGCCGTGGGGATAATCTCTCAACGGGGAAGGCTGCACTATTACTCCGGGCAGCTCCGACTTTCTCTCTTCAAGCGCGATCGCTTTTTTCAGCTCGATATTCCTGGCTATGAGCACCGGGACCGAAGGTACGGTGTAGCCGTTCTTGAACTTCTTTGCGATTGCGCCGGCATCCGTGCCGAGGACCCGCGAGAGGGCGGAAAAAATCCCGTCGCGGTCTTTCACTCCCTGCGGCAGGACCGATACGTCGTAAGAGAGCCTGCTGCCTGCGATCCGGTTTCCTTCGCAATCAAGGATCAAACCCCGGCAGCCTTTCTGAGGGATGAGCCGGATGGAATTACGGTTGCTTAAATCCCTGTACTTTGCCCCGCCCAAAAGTTGAAGGTTAAACATGCCGGCGGCAAGTACGGCGAATAAAAGGCCGAGCGCTAATTTCAGGAAAGCTGTCCTTGACATGTCTATAAATCTTTACGAAAGGCTGACTACGGGTTTCAGTATCCGCGATACCGGCAAAAAGATAAGCGCAGTATAGACCGAGGCAAGCAGGATCATGCCGGCAGATATCCCCGCGGAGACGGTTTTTCCGGAAGCAGCGGCGGCGGTAGCGCTTAAGATATTGCTCAGGATGCTGACGATGAAGGCGACCGCAAGCTGAATAAGTCCGTAGTCGAGGGGCAGGCGCCGGTTAAGCTCGACGACCAGGAATACCAGAAGACTGAAAACGGCCACGTTCATGCCGAATCCGCCCGACGAGAAGATGTCTTTCATGAGTCCGGCAAAGACCCCGAAACCGAACGCCCACTTCGGCCTGAAATTAAACGCCGCTATCAGCGTCATGATCAGGCAGAGGTCCGGCTTTATGCCTATGACTCTGAAGGCATCCAATAACGAGACCTGGATGACGCCGCAAAGAAAAATAATCAGCAGGAAATAAAAATACTTCTTCATTGGATGATCACCAGGACCTCTTCGATAAAGGCGAGGCTCACCGCCGGCTTGACCAGGGCGTAGAGGCTCAATCCCGAATATTCCCTGCCGGTCTCTATAACTTTCCCGATGAGTATGCCCTTGGGGTAGACAGAGCTTAACCCGGAGGTGACAATAGCGTCACCCGGTTTGACGTCCGCATCCTGGGGCAGGTAGCGCATGATCAGATTTGCGCCCAGCGTCCCCGAGACGAGCCCTTCCTGGCGGCTGCGCTGATCCAGGCCAGAGACCCCCAGGTCCGGATCGGTGACCAAAAGGACTTTACTGGTGAATTGCGTCGTCTCGATCACCCGGCCGACAAGGCCCAGATAATTCACTACCGCCATGCCGCGCCTTACGCCGCTTGAGCGGCCCTTATCGATGATGATATGCGAAGACCAGCTGTCCGGAGAACGGGCGATCACCCTTGAGGCGACCATTTTGTAAGGCGATTTCTGTTTTAAAGAAAGAAGTTCTTTGAGGCGGGCATTCTCCTTTACCGCCTCTTCGCGTTCGATGAGCCGGGCCTTTAGAAAATCCGTTTCTTTACGCAGGAGTTCGCTCTGAACATAGTTATGATGAAAAAAGATGAGCGCGCCTGCTTCGCGGCGGATAAGGCTTAAAAACCCTAAAGGATATTTAAGGGGATCGAGGAAAACAAGCCTGGCAAGGGGCAGAGAAAGCAGGGCGGCCAGGATAAGAGCGCCGACAGCGAGGAAAAAAACTAATTTCTTGTTTTTGATTTTAAACACATCTTCTGCTAAAACTGATTACATAGATTTCAAAAGCAGATTACACAGATCCTTCTAATCATGGCCAATCTGTGTAATCGGTATCTATAATCTGTGTAATCACGAATTTAATTAAGATTGCATCTCGGATTTTATCGGGACGGTGACTTTGCGGAGGTAGCGTATTTCGTTCAGGACCTTGCCTGTGCCGTTTGCTACCGCGGTCAGGGGATCTTCGGCGATGTGCACCGGCAGGCCGGTCTCTTCGGAGATCAATTTATCCAGGCCCTTCAGCAAGGAGCCTCCGCCGGCAAGGACGATGCCGTGGCTGATCAGATCCGCGGCCAGTTCCGGCGGTGTCCTCTCCAGCGAAATCTTGGTGATCTCAAGGATAGCGCGCACCGGCTCCTGCAGGGCTTCACGTATCTCTTCCGAAGTAATAGTCACTGTCTTGGGCAGGCCGGCGACCAGATCCCTGCCTTTGACTTCTATGCTGATCTCCTCTTCAAGAGGATAAGCCGAACCGATCTTTATCTTTATCTCTTCTGCAGTGCGTTCTCCGACCAGCAGATTATAAGTCTTTTTAAGGTACTCGATGATCGCTTCGTCCATTTCATCACCGCCGATGCGGATAGACTTGGAGAAGACGGCATTAGCCAGGGAGATTACCGCGATCTCGGTAGTGCCGCCTCCGATATCGATGATCATGTTGCCGATAGGCTCTTGTATGGGCAGCCCCACCCCGATCGCCGCGGCAATCGGTTCTTCGATCAGAAAGACCTCCCTTGCTCCGGCGCGTTCGGCCGATTCTTTCACCGCCCTGCGCTCGACTTCGGTAATGCCGGAAGGAATAGCGATGACAATACGCGGCCTGATCTGAAAACGGCGGCGCCTGACCTTCTGAATGAAGTGGCGCAGCATCGCCTCGGTCACTTCAAAGTCAGTGATCACCCCGTCCTTCATCGGCCGGATAGCAGCGATATTGCCGGGTGTGCGGCCAAGCATGCGCTTGGCCTCATCGCCTACTGCCAGGACCCGCGAAGAGCCGCGTTCGATCGCCACTACTGACGGCTCGCAAAGCACAATGCCCTCTCCCTTGGCATAAACCAGGGTAGTAGCCGTCCCCAAGTCTATACCTATATCATTAGATAACAGGCTCTGCAGATAATCGAACAAACTCTTTATCAGGGGAAGGATTTTCGGCATCAATAGCTCCTTTTGAGTATAATAGGGGATTTTAGCAGAGATTAAAACCTGTGTCAAATAAAAAGTTAGCGAAATCAGGCTTTTATGGTGTTTAGAATAGACAAGAAACCCGGGAAGGATTTGCTGATGCAGGAGATATCATCTATCCTGGTCAGGCCTTTAGCGGCAAGCCCTGCCACCGCCATGCTCATGGCAGTACGGTGGTCGCCAAAACTTTTGACCTCGGCGCCTTTAAGCTGCGTGACGCCCCGGATGACGATCTTCTCGCTGCCTTTTGCCTTAAGGGTCCGGATATCCGCCCCCATTTTTTTCAGGTTCTCGGTCATGGACCTGATGCGGTCAGTCTCTTTTACCCTTAACTCTTCAACGCCCTCAAAGACACTCTTGCCCCCGGCAAAACAGGCAGCCACCATCAAAACAGGCAGCTCATCGATCAGGGAGGGGATATCTTTTTTCTTAACTGTTACGCCTTTAAGCCTGCTGCTCCTTATCTCTATTTCGCCTATAGGCTCTCCAGATATGCCTTTTTCCCGCCCGCTGTATTCATATGAAGCGGGATCCCGCCTACCCTGAGATAGCTTGGCGGGAGAGATCTGATATTTGATATTTATCTTAGCCCCCATTCTTTTCAGGGTGCGGATTATGCCCATCCGCGAGGGATTAAGGCTTGCGTTACGGACAAAAATGCGCGAATCCGGAATGACCGACGCTGCTACGATAAAGAATGCCGCGGAAGAAATATCTCCCGGCACATAAAACTTAGCGGGAGAAACAAGGTTCCTTCGGCCGCTTATAATTATCCGTTTCTTATTTATTTTGAGCCGCGCTCCGAATAATCGCATCATGCGCTCGGTATGATCGCGCGTAGGGAATGGTTCGATGACCGCGGTCTCTCCTTTTGCATAAAGTCCGGCCAGGAGGATCGCGGATTTGACCTGAGCTGAAGCCACCGGCATGCGGTAGGTTATCGGCCGCAAGGACGTGCCTGTGACAGCGACGGGAGGATATTCTTCTTTAAGATCAGGCAGGCGCTTTTTACAGCGGATTACCGCGCCCATTTTTCTTAAAGGAAGGGTGACGCGGCGCATGGGCCTGCGGGAAAGCGAACGTGCCGCAGCAAGCTTAGACGTAAAGGGCTGCCCTGCCAATACGCCCATAAGCAGCCGCAAAGTAGTGCCGGATTCAGCCGCAAAAAGAGCTCCCGCGGGCTTCTTTAAACCAAAAAGGCCCCTGCCGTAGATTTTAACGGAGGCGCCGTCGCGGTTTATCTTTACCCCTAATCTCTTAAGGCAGCTTAGCGTGGCGAGGCAATCTTTATTGGAGGGGAAATTTTCTATGCGGGTTACGCCTGCGCTTAATGCGCCCAGGATCGCCGCGCGGTGGGCAATGGATTTATCGCCGGCAAAAGTTACTCTTCCTTTTAACCGGAGGATAGGCCTGACTGCGCAAGGCGCCATCTATTTTCTGACTACCTGATCGCCTTCGTTGATCTTATTCTTCAGATCCGGGACGGTAAAACCTGCGGCAGCCATGGCGTCATGCAGTTTTTCTACTCTGATATCGCCAAGGTACTTATTGTTGCGATAGACCGAGAAAGTATCGCCCATCCTGACGCCGTCTTTACTGCCAAGGCTGATCACGGCGAAATTATAATCTTTATTCATGACCAGGACCTTTCCTTCAAGGGCCTTCGCCTTTACTGCTACTGCTTTTGCCGCTGCCGTCTTTGCCGGGGCCTTGGTCTGCGCCTTGGATGTCTTTGCGGATTTCTGCGCCTCGGGACTGACCACGATCGTGCCTAATTCCACTCCTTCGGTCTTGGCCTCCAGGTCCTTCATCCTTGTCTCCAGGGAAGTCTTCTGCGCCTCCAGGTCTTTTACTACGGCCTGGGTCTTTCTCGCCTCGTCCTGAGCCTGATTGAACTTCTGTTCCAGGTCCGCCCTCAGGGTCTTCTGCTGTTCAAGGTCAGAACGCAATAGCTCTATCTTGGTGAGGGCCTCCTGCTTCGCGCTCTTCTCATGTTTCAAATCCTCACCCAGCCTGTCGATCTGGACTTTTGCCTCCTGGAGTTTAAGCTGCAGTTCAGAGATCTTGGACTTGGCTTCCTGAAACTGCTCCTCCATAGTCCTGAGTTTCGCATCTGTGTCGCTAAGTTGCTGAGTAAGCAGGGTGCTTTTTTGCTGTTCTTTCTGGAAGAGGTAAAAACCGCCGCCGGCAAGGCCCAGAGAAATAATGATCAATACGATTAAGATAACGACCGCGATTTTCGCCTTCTGGTTCATATCGCCTCCCTGTAAAAGATATGGTCTGCCCTTCCTTTATGTTACCCCTTAATATATCACCACTTAGTGAAAAATCAAGACTTTTTAATGAGCAGACAACTTATGGAACCGCCTGCCTACGGCAGGCAGAAAGCGAGTGATATAAGTTGTAGCTGCCTCATTTAATTATACTCAGCGTCTGCAAATTATCCCAAAAGGGATAGCCCTTCCTACACCTATAAGGAAGGGGCTTAATACCGAGCGTGCGAAGAAGATTTTTAACTAAGAAATATCGGAAATCTTCGAGCGTTTACGCGAGGCAGATAGGGCTTCCTTACTAAAGACAACTTTGAATTCTTCCGGAATTTCGCTTGAGAACTCCATAAATATTCCGGTTGCCGGATGCGTGAAACCGAGGTATGTCGCATGCAGCGCAAGGCGCGTGAATGAGGCCTCCTTTCCGTATTTTTCATCGCCCAGTATCGGATGCCCGAGAAACGCAAGATGCACCCTTAACTGATGCGTCCTTCCGGTATAGGGCTCAAGCTCAAGGAGGCTGAAAGCGTCCCCGCGGCGGATGGTACGGTAATGCGTCTTTGCGTATTTTGTCCCTGCGCCGAAACCGGCGGCCATATTTTTGCGCTTTAGCGGATGCCTGCCGATAGGGACCTCAATGACGCCTTCATCGAACTCGACTCTTCCTTTTACCAGGGCGACATATTTACGCCTGATCGAATGCTTTGCAAACTGGCGCGCGAGGGCAAGATGCGATTGATTATCCTTGGCGATCACCAGAAGGCCGCTGGTATCTTTATCCAGCCGATGCACGATGCCGGGCCGCTCGGGATTTATGTCGGAGAGTTTCTTAAAACGGTGCAATAACGCGTTCACCAGCGTATGGGAAGGATTTCCTGGGGCAGGATGAACCACAAGCCCGCACCCCTTATCGATCACCGCCAGGTGCCCGTCTTCATAGACAACATCCAGGGGGATGTCTTCTGCCAGGAGCCCGGAGGGAGCGCTTGGCTCGACGCTAAAAGCCACCTCATCTCCCAGTTTTAATTTATGGTGGCAAGTGGCGACCGCTTTTCCTGAAAGGCGCACCTTTCCTTGGCGGATAAGCTGCTGGATGCGGCTGCGCGACAGGCCTAGGTTATCCCGGCGGGAGACCTCAACAAGCAGCAAGTCCAGGCGCTTGCCTGCGCCCTGCTCATCGACCTTGAATACGAACTCCTTCATTTTAATTACCTTTTCTTTCTTAAATGCAGGTATAAAGGCAGGGCGGTGAAAAAGAGCGCAAGGCTTAAGAAATGAAAGAGCGTCAGGCCATCCAGGATCCTGGGATTATCCTGACGCAAGAACTCTACGATGAACCTCTTCACGGAATAAAGTATCAGGTAGGCGTAAAAGACCTCTCCTGCCCGGTGCGGCTTCTCCTGCAGGGACCTTAAACCGGCGTAGATCGCCACCAGCGCCAGCGAAGAATAAAGTTGTACCGGGATCAGGGACGACTCATCCCCGAAGCAGCAACCGTTCAGCAGGCAACCGACCCTGCCGATGCCCTGGGCCAGGGCGACAAAGGGCGAAATCAGGTCGAGGATCCTGTAGACGGGAAGCCTCTTGTACTTGATATAAAAAATACTGAAGCCGACGCCGGAAATGAGCCCGCCGAACCAGGATAGCCCGCCGCGCTGAAACATCACTATCTCAGGCAGATCGGCCAGATAATGCGGCAGGTTCTCCGCAACGTAAAAGAGCCGCGCGCCGATGACGCCGGAGACAAAGGCCCCGAAGGTGAGGTTCAGGATCACATCGGGGCTGACCCGCTCCTTTTTAGCCTGGAGGCAGGCCAGGAACGTAGCCACCAAAAAAGCAATGACCAGCATCAGGCCGTAGCTGTAGACGGTAAACGGTCCGATCCGGCAGATCTCAGGATACATATTCGTAAATCATAAATTTCAAGCTATAAATTAAAAACTTCAAATGAATGTCAAATTGTACAATTTCAAATTAAAAACTTTAATTTGACATTTGTCATTTGGAATTCATTTGGCATTTGAAACTTGACATTTGAAATTAACTAACCTTTTTTGTTTTCAAGATAGACAGAGCCAGCAATACGGCGCCGATAGTGATGGCGCTGTCTGCGACATTAAAAACCGGCCAGATCCGGAAATCAAGGAAATCGACTACATAACCGAGGGTCAGCCGGTCAATAAGATTTCCCAGCGCCCCTGCCAGGATCAGGCTTAAAGCCGTACAGTAAAGCAGCGAACCTTTTTTCTCCTTAAGGCTGAACGCGATCAGGATCACGGCAAAGAGGCTGGTGACGATAAACAGGGGCAGCTGATTCTTCAGTATCCCGAAGGCAGCTCCCCGGTTATGGACCAGGGTAAGATGAAAAATATTCTTTACGACAGGGATCGAATCGTTCAGCGACAGATTCCTTTGCGCGATAAACTTAGTAAGGCAGTCTAAGGAAAGGACACAAAAAACGATGATGAAGATCATCGGGAGGGGTTTTAAAGGTTAACGCTTCTCCCTCTTCTCCTGGCACTTGACGCAAAGGCGCGCGTGAGGGATTGCCTTGAGCCTGTTCTTGGCGATCAGATTCTTGCAGTCTTCGCAGATGCCGAATGTCCCCTCTTCTATCTTTTTGAGGACGTCGTCGAGCTCATAAAGGAGCTTGCGTTCGTTGGAGGCGAGCCCCAAGGAAAACTCGCGGTCATAGGTGTCCGTGGCCACATCCGCCATGTGGTAGGTATATCCGGAGATGTCGCCGGCGGCGTCTTTTTGGGATTTTTTCAGGGTGTCTTCGGAGGAATGCTTTATGCTGTCCAGGACCTCTTCCCTGCGCTTCAAGACGATCTTTTTAAACTCCTGCAGCTCTTTTTTAGTGTATTTCTTCTTCAACTTATTTCTCCTCTCTGATTGCCTGAAGACACTTTTCGCAGATCAGGGGATGCCCGACGGATTTTCCGACTTGGTCGCTGTAGTTCCAGCAGCGCACGCACTTTGCGCCGCAGGCTTTAAGCGCAACTATCTCTTTATCGAAGCTGGCCCTTTTCTCCACATTTACCTGTGAAACCTTAAAGATCTCGCAGAGTTCTGGTTTTAAGCTTTCTAAATATTTATAACGAATTTCATCTTTTGTCAACAGATTTATTTGGGCGTCAAAGGAGCTTCCGATTTCGCCCTTGCCGCGCAGGGCCTCAAGCTCTGCGGCGACAAGAGGCACCAGCTCTAAGACAGGCTTTAACTCGGATTCGATGTCTTTCCCGGAAGCGGCAAAATCATCCTGGGCAAAGACCGGATTGTGCCTTGGCCAGTCAGCCAGATGCACGTGTTTTAGCGCAACCTCAGCTCCTTCTTTAGGCATGTTCTGCCAGATCTCTTCTGCGCTGAATACCAGGATCGGAGCCATGATCCTGGCCAGGACGCTGAGGATCTCATAAATTACCGTTTGTGCCGCCCGCCTGGCAGTCGAATCCGGGGCATAAGTATAGAGCCTGCCCTTGACCATATCCAGATAATACATGGAGAGGTCTTCGTTGCAAAAATCATAGATACCCTTATAGGCCTTATAGAACTCAAAATCTCCGTAAGCCCGGCTGACCGAATCAAGCATCCGCATGAGCCTGAGCAATATCCAACTGTCGATCTTCGACATCTTTTCGTAAGGCACTTTATTTGCCCCGGGCTCAAAGTCATAGAGGTTGCTCAGGATAAACCGGCAGGTATTACGGATCTTGCGGTAAGCCTCGGCCAATCGCGAGAGGATCTCGGGAGAGATCCGGATATCCTCGTTGTAGTCGCTTGACGCAGCCCAGAGCCTTAAGATGTCTGCGCCGTAATCTTTGATGATGTCGAAAGGCGAGATGACATTGCCCAGCGACTTAGACATCTTCCTGCCTTCGCCGTCCACCACGAATCCGTGCGTCAAGACCGCCTTAAAAGGCGGCTTCTGGTCGATGCACATCGCCGGAATCAGCGAAGACTGGAACCATCCCCGGTGCTGGTCAGAGCCTTCTAAGTACAGGGCGCAGGGAAACTCCAGCTCTTTTCTTTTTTTCAAGACTGCCTGGGCGCTCACTCCGGAATCAAACCAGACATCCAGGATATCCGTGCCCTTGGAAAACTCTCTTGCCCCGCATTGCGGGCAACTAAAATCCGCGGGAAGGAAATCCTTCAGGTCATGCGTAAACCAGCTGTCAGAGCCTTCGGTTTCCACGAAACGGATGAAATTATCGATCACCGCGGGCGAAAGAGACTCTTCCCCGCACTTGGTGCAGCTGACCGCAGGAATAGGCACTCCCCAGTATCTCTGCCGGGAGAGGCACCAGTCCGGCCTCAGTTCTACCATAGCCGAGATCCTCTCCTTGCCTGATGCAGGTATCCACTCTACCTCCTTATCTATGGCTGCAAGCAGCTTCTTCCTCAGGTCCTTATGCTCCAGATTCAGGAACCACTGCTTTGTCGCCCGGAAGATTATCGGCGTCTTGCAGCGCCAGCAATGCGGATAGGAGTGCCGGATACCGGAATTAAAGAGCAGGGCTCCAAGCGCAGTAAGATTCTCAAGGATAGCTTTATTCGCGTCGTAAATATTCATGCCCTTGAACTCCCCTGCGCTTGAGTCAAAGTTCCCCTTTGCGTCCACCGGCATCACGACCTCCAGTTTATATTTCAGGCCGGTGAGGTAATCTTCGTTTCCGTGGCCGGGAGCGGTATGCACCAGGCCGGTCCCTTCGTCTTTAGAGACGTAATCAGCCAGGACCACCCTCCCCTTTCTCAGGCCGAACGGATGTTCGTAAGTCAGCCCTTCAAGGTCTTTTCCGCGAATCTCCTTGAGGACTTCGGAACTCTCGATACCGGTATCTGCCAGGACTTTACCTGAAAGCTCCTTTGAGATAATCAGGTTTCCTTTTGCCGTCTTTACGTAAATATAGGTAAGACCGGGGTGGACTGCAACCGCGACATTACCGATCAGGGTCCAGGGCGTGGTAGTCCAGATCAATAAAAACGCATCCTTACCGAAAGGCCCTGATTCCTGGAGTTTAAACTTTACGTAGATCGAAGGAGAAGTGCGCTCTTCATATTCCACTTCCGCCTCGGCAAGCGCAGTCTCGCATTTGTAGCACCAGTTCACCGGCTTAAGCCCGCGGTAGATGTATCCCTGCTTTACCAGTTCGCAGAAGGCGGCCAGTATCCCCTCTTCATAATCGGGCGTAAGCGTCAGATACGGATTCTCCCAGTCTCCGAAGACCCCCAGGCGCTTGAACTGCTCCCGCTGGGTATTCACGAAGCGCATGGCGTAATCAAAGGCTTTTTTGCGGAAATCCACCTGCCTGATCTGATATTTATTGATGCCCAGCTCCTTAAAGAGCTGATGCTCTACCGGCAATCCGTGGCAGTCCCATCCCGGGACATAGGCCGAGTCATGGCCCTGCATGGTCTTGAATTTCACGATGATATCCTTAAGCGTCTTATTCAGGGCATGCCCTATATGGATATCGCCGTTAGCATAAGGCGGGCCGTCATGAAGGATGTATTTGGGCCTGCCTTTTGATTTTTCCGAAATAAGCCGGTAAATGCCCTTCTCCTGCCACTCCTTTAAAAGAAGGGGCTCGCGCCTGGGCAGGTCCGCCTTCATGGGAAATGAAGTCTTTGGCAGATTAAGGGTAGGTTTGTAGTCTGTCATCTTAACTAATGTATTTTCCGATGATGAGCTTAAGCCTTCTCTTGACCTTATCCGGGATGAATCTCCTGTCGGTGACAATAGCGTATTTCAGGGCGTCCTGACAGGCGCAGGTCCGCTCCTCAGGGATGTCCCGGATCATGCGGGTCAGTATGTTTTTTGCGTTATCGATGTTCCTGGTCAGGTTCTGGATCACCATCTCAATGGTCACGGAGGCATGGTGCGGATGCCAGCAGTCATAATCCGTCACCGCAGCCAGCGTCGAATAACAGATCTCGGCCTCCCTCGCCAGTTTTGCCTCGGCGAAATTGGTCATGCCGATCACATCCATGCCCCAGGAACGGTAGAGATGCGATTCGGCTAAAGTAGAAAAGGCCGGGCCCTCCATATTTATATAGGTCCCCCGCTCATGGATCCTAAGGTTCAGGTCCTTTCCTGACTTGTATAACAGTCCCCTTAGTTCTTCGCAAACAGGATGGGCGAATCCGATGTGCGCCACGATACCCTCTTCAAAGAAGCTGGTATCTCTGGCATAATTGGTCCGGTCCACGAACTGGTCCACCGCGACAAAATCAAGCGGCCTGAAATCCTCTTTAAGGCTCCCGCAGGCAGTGACCGAAATGATGCGCTCAACGCCCAACTTCTTCATGGCAAAGATATTGGCGCGGTAGTTGATGTGGCTGGGCGCTATACGGTGGCCCACGTCATGGCGCGGGACAAAGACCACTTCCTTCCCCTCCAGCTCTCCGATCACGAACCTTCCGGAGGGGCGGCCGAAAGGAGTGTTAAAGCATACTTTCTTTCTCACCTTTATGCCTTCGATCCTGTACAGGCCGCTTCCGCCGATGATCCCGATCCGCCCCATATTTAGCCCCCTCCGGATAATTCCTGCGCCCGCTTGAAAGCCGCTTTTACGGCGTCGGCGACAGAACCGCCTGATTCCAGGACTTTCAGCCCCGCCTCGGTGGTCCCGCCTTTAGAGGCGACCTTTTTTATTAATTCCGGGCACGTCCAATTCCTGGCTTTCAATAAAGATACCGTTCCTTTCACGGTCTTTTCGGATAATCTTTGCGCAAGGACTCTGTCAAATCCGATGCCTGCCGCTGCAAGGGTCAATTCTTCAATAAACTTATCCACCCCAGCAGCATCATTAACAGAAGTCTTTACGCAATAACAAAAAAATGCAGGCCCGCTCCCCGAAACCGCGGTTACGGCATCCATCATTTTTTCATCAGCAATATCGGCCGATAAACCGATGAACCTCAATAATTGCCTTGTAATATCAAGGTCTGATTCATTAGCCGACTTGCCCTTATATAGCCCCGAGAAACCTTCTCCGATCACCGCCGGAAGATTAGGCATGGCCCGCACGACTCGCGAGCAGTTTAATATGTTCTCGATATAAGACGCCTTGGTCCCCGCGGCGATTGAGATGATGAGCTTATCTTTTACGCCCGGCTTAATCTCCTCTAAGAGCATTTCCATGTCCTGCGGCTTTACCGCCAGGATCACGGCATCTGCCATCCCCGCTAATTCAGCCGCGCTGCCCGCAAGTTCAAGATTTGAAAGATCGCCGGTCTTTGAGGCGTCTTTATCAAAGACAAGGACCCTGTAATCTTTTTTGATCCTTTCGGCTATTGCCGAACCCATATTCCCGAATCCTATAATGCCGATCGTCATCTAACCCTCGAATATCGCCCGGCCGAGGCGGATCATATTCGCGCCTTCTTCTATGGCTGTCTTGTAATCGTCAGTCATGCCCATGGATAAAGCCAGGGACCCGTAACTCGTAACTCGTAACTCGTAAATTTTGTCCCGTAATTCTTTTAGGCGCCGGAAATAAAGCCGCGCCTTTTCAGGATTGTCGACGAGAGGGGCGATCGTCATCAATCCTTTGATACTGACGTTTTTTAACGCCTTAATGATCAGAAATGCCTCAATCAGGCTCTCCGGCCGAAGGCCAAATTTGCTTTCTTCGCCTGAGGTATTCACCTGGATCAGGATATCCTGGACCTTATTGATCTTTGCCGCCTGCCTATCGATCTCTTCGGCAAGATGCAGGCTATCCACCGAATGGATCAGGTCAAAAATCCTGACTGCGTCTTTGGCTTTATTCGTCTGCAGGTGACCGACCATGTGCCATCTTATCGGTTGTGTGCCGTAAGCAGTATGCTGTATGCCGCGGTACTTCGTCAGGGCTTCCTGAGCCTTATTCTCGCCGATATCACGGATCCCGGCTGCGATCACCTCCACGATCTGATCAATAGTCCTGCCCTTAGTGACGCAGACAATAGCCACCGTATCCGGGACTTCCTTACGTAGCTTGCGGATATTCTCGCTGATCATATCTTGGATTAATATTATACACGAGAATCATGGCGGGTCAAGCGAAGCTCAGGGGAGAGGGCCGGGCGGGGATTCTTCTTTCCTGCCAAAGGGCGAGCCGTCTACGTGAAGCTCTATCGCCCTAAGCGAAAGCCTCCAGCAGAAAACAAGAAGACAGAGCATAAAAAGGATCCCCAGACCCGTATGAGAGAAGATAAAGAAGTCGAAGAGCCCGTGCAGCACGACGGCAAGGCCGACACCGGTGATGATATGCGTGCTTCTTGCGTCCTCATCGGAAGCGAACTTTGCCAGGCCCAGGTAATAACCCATGATCGCGCCGAAAAATGCGTGCGCCGGGACGCTGAGCATGGCGCGCATGACTCCCGTTGCCGTCGCAGCCAGGATCCCCAGGTTCAGATAGGCTCCCAGGACATACCCGATATTCTCAAAGGCCGCCAGGCCCAGGGAGACCATCACCGCATATACTATGCCGTCATAGGGCTCATCAAACTCGTCGTTGAAAAAGATGAGGAAATAAAAGACCAGGAACTTGAAGAGCTCTTCTATCAGCCCGGCGACAAAAAAAGATTCCAGGAAGATCTTAAGTAGGTGCGACTCCACGGGGCGGATAAGGAAAGACATGATCATTTCGGCGATCAATACGCTGATGCTGCCGAAAAACCCCCAGAGGAAGGCCTTGATCAGAAGCTGAAGCGGTTCTTTTTCGTATTTATCCTTATGATAGAAATAGACTGCTAAGGCGATCGCAGGCGAGAGGGCAAGCAGTAAAAGATTCATCTCAGTTAAAAATATTCGTGGTAAACTTCCCTGACTCTCTGGATGGCTTTTTTCAGGGGATTCCCGCCGGCCTTGTGGATGTCTGAAACAAGGGAATCCTTATCCTCGATAGCCCTTAAGGCCATGCCAAGGCTTGTCAGATACGTCAGGTATTTTGAGCCGGAGAGCTCCGGGAGCCTGTTTTCTAACGCTACGGGCAGCGCGCTTGAGTCGCTGATGCGGCCAAGCCTGACCGGGATGTTCAGCGTATTCTCAAGCAGCTCAATGAACCCTTCAAGAAGCACGCCGCGGCCGACGACCACAAAGTTATTCACTTCGTAAGTCGAGGCCTTCTTTTCAAGGGCTTCTTTTATCTGGAAAGAGATCTGTTTGGCTCCGGAAGTGAGTATTTCGCAGACGTCTTTCTGCCGGATCGGCCTGTAAAGATACTCCTTCTTTACCAGTATCTCCTTATCCTCTTTTATCTTCTGCGCTTCTCCGATTATGCCGTAGGAGCGCTTGATGTCTTCGGCGAGTTCCGCAGGGATCTTCAGGACTTCAGCTAACTGCAGGGTGAGATTAGCCGATCCCGCCGCAAGGATCTGGACATCCTTAAGTATGCCGTCCCTGAAAATGAGCATCTCCGTGATGTCACTCCCGATATCGCAGAATATATTCAGGCCTGTCTTTAATTCTTTATCGAGGGCCGCCTTTGCTCCGGCCATCCCCGAGAGAGAAAGGCTCTTTATCTCGAAACCCGCCTGGGCGAACGCGCGGCTGATGCTCTGGACCTGGGATAGTTTTGCCAGGACCAGATAGAGATCCACTTCCAGCCTGTGGCTGTAGAGGCCGACCGGATTAGAGATGTTGGATTTGGAATCAATGGTGTAGCCGGAAGGAATCATATGAATGATCTCTTCTTCCAGGCTTGAGGCAAGGATGCGCGCCTGTTCGTTGACGCGCTGGACATCGAGCCCGGTGATCACTTTGTTGCCGCGCTCAGCCAGCGGAACGATCGCGCGGCTGTGCCTGGTGACGATCTCCTGGCCCGAGACATTGACATGGACGACTTTGATATTTACCCCGGATTTGGCCTTAAGGATCTTCACCAGCCGGTCTATAGCACTTACCAGCTCTATGGAATCGACTACCGCTCCCGCCTTTATGCCCTTTGCCAGCACCGAATCCAGAAAAAGCTCTTCGATGCGCTTCTTCCTGTATTTAGCCAGGCAGCCGGCGATCTTGCTTGTGCCGATATCGAGTGTACAGACGTAGTTATCGTTTATCATCCCTGTTCTTTATTGTAGGGTCTTTAAAGCGCAGGTCAATATATTTTATGTTCTCCAGTTCCTGCTTATAGGCGATAAAAAGGCCGCCCAGAAAAACCACCCTCTCCTTGAGGTTCTGTCCGCTTAATTTCACCTCCAGGTCATCCGGAGCAAAGCCTGCGGAGGGAGGCTGGCCCTGAACCGGGATGGAGATGAATAACGCTATGCTCTCCGGATTATCCACGTCAATCTTCCTTATCCGGTACTCTTTAAAGACATTGTTCCTGCGCATCTCCCTGATCAGGCTTAAGGCAAGCAGCAGTTCGCGGTTCGTATATTTTGCCCCGGGCACGGGCGAAGAGATCTTTCTTTCAAGCCCGGTGATCACCGGCAGCGTCCCGTCCTGAGGCAGGAGCGCGCTGTTAAAAAGGACGGCGTTTGCATCCACTGCCAGATACCGGTTAAGCCTCACCAGCGCAAGGGGTATGCGCCTGATGAAATCCACGAAGACCTTATCCGGCAGGAGCCTGATGAACCTGACTTCACTGCAGTCAGGCTTCTGCCGCAGGAAATAACGCGCCTCTCTTTTTAGGTCGACGCCGAAGATATTCCTTCCCTTAAGATAGCTAAGGTCCACTCCCGGCTCTTTGGTAAAGACCTCCCTGATCTTAAAATATTGGGCGTGCGTAAAAAATCTTAAGGCAAACCACGTGCCTGCCGACAGGGCCAGCAGCGCTATGACTAAAAGTACGGCTATTTTAACCGGAAACTCCGGCTTTCTTTTTTTCATATGCGATGGCTAAAAGGCGCAGGCAAAGCCCGCCGAAATCTATTCCCGTGACCTTGGCCGCCTTCGGCAGGAGGCTGGTGGAAGTCATCCCGGGGATAGTGTTAATCTCCAAGATATAGGGGACGGAATCGCCGCTTAAGATTATGTCTACGCGCGAACAGCCGAAACAACCAAGCAGCTTATGCGCATGAAGCGCTGCCTCCTGTGCTCTTTCCGCGTCCTTGTCGCTTAGCTTCGCCGGGACGACATATTCGGTCATCCCTGCCTGGTACTTGGCCTGAAAATCAAAGAACCCGGTCTTAGGGATAATCTCGATCACCGGAAGGGCCTTTTCTTCAAGGATCCCCACGGTCAGCTCTCTTCCGGAGATATACTCCTGGACAACAGCGCGCCCGTCATAAATAAAGGCCTCATCCAGGGCCTGAGGCAGGTCCTCTCTTTTTTCGACGATAGAGAGCCCGATACTTGAGCCATGAGTGGCCGGCTTGATCACTAAAGGCAGTCTCAGGCCGCTGTTAAATCCCGGCCGCTTATTTTTTTCCACCACTTCAAAGCGGGGAACATCAAGCCCTGCGCGGCGAAAAATCTCTAAAGAAGCGATCTTATCCATGGCCAATCTGCTTGCCTTGACCCCCGAACCGGTATAAGGAAGGCCCAGCGACTCAAGTATCTCCTGGATCGCGCCGTCTTCGCCGAAACGGCCGTGCAGGGCCAGGAATGCGCAGTTGATCCCGTGATCCCTTAGCAACCTCTTATTTGATTCGGGGTCTTCGCTTTTAATATCGATACCCGTGACATCCAGCCCCAGGCCCTTCAGCGCCTCCTCTACCGCATGCCCGCTCTTAAGAGAGATCTCCCGCTCCGAAGAAGGCCCGCCCATCAAGACGCCGATCCTGCCAAAATCGGTTCTTTGGTTCTTTGGTTCTTTGGTTATTCGGTTTATTTCCATATTTTTATTTCCGGCTCCAGAACGATACCGAACTTATTCTTTACCTGTCTTCTGACTGAATTCATCAGTTTAACTACGTCGCAGGAACTGGCGTTTCCGCAATTCAAAATAAAATTAGCATGCCTCCTGGATACCTGCGCCCGACCTATCCTCCTGCCTTTGAGACCGCATAAATCGATCAGTCTCCCGGCGGAGCTATCTTCGGGGTTCTTGAAAATACAGCCGGCGTTGGGCAGAGCCGCATCCTGGGTACTGCGGCGCTTTCTCAGGTAATCCTGTTCGTCCTTTCTGATCACTGCTCTATCTTTCCTGGTGAGGCCAAGGGTCGCGCCGAGGATGACGTAATCGCTTAAACCCGAACTGCGGTAGCCGTAACGGATACCCTTTTTATTCAAATTTTTTATCCTGCCATTATAATCCATAACCTCGCAACTTTCCACTAAATCCATTATGCTCTTTCCGAAGCATCCGGCATTCATGGCTAAGGCTCCGCCCAGCGAACCCGGGATCCCGGATAAGAACTCAAGCCCGGATAAACCAAGAGCCCCGGCTTTGCGGATCAGCCGGCTAAGCATGATGCCGCTGCCTGCCTCTAAATCCGTTCCCGAAGGGCAGGACCTGTTAAAAAAAGGGGAGTCCAGCTTGATCACCAGGGCCTTCAGCCCTTTATCACTGACCAGGATATTACTTCCCGCTCCCAGGACATAGACCGGCAGCCGGTGCTTCTTTGCCGCCCTCACCAGTAAAGACAATTCTACGGCGTCTTTTGGGCAGGCAAACCACCTGGCCCTGCCGCCGATGCGAAAAGTCGTCTTTGACCTTAAGGGCGCGTTTGACTCAACCCTGACTTTTAAGCCTTTCTGCCAGTTCATCGCTTACCTTGACAATATCGCCTGCTCCCAGAGTGATGACCAGGTCTTCATTCTTTAAGATATTAAGGATGTGGCCGGAGATCTCTTCCTTAGCCAGATACACCACCTCTTTGGCGGGATCAAACGCTTTGATCTTATCCGCAAGGGCCCTTGCGTGTACACCTTTGATCGCCGGCTCGCTTGCCGCGTAGATATCCGTGATCACCACGTAATCCGCCAGCCCGAAACTGCGGCTGAAATCATCCATCAAAAGGTGCGTGCGGGTAAAACGGTGGGGCTGGAATACCGCAATCATACGGCCGCGCCCCAGCCTCCTGGCTGCATTCAGGGTAGCCTTTATCTCCGTGGGATGATGCGCGTAATCGTCGATCAGAAGCAGGCCGTTATTTTTGAACTTTACTTCAAGGCGCCTGCCTGCCCCCCGGTATTCGGCAAGCGCCGCCTTGATCGCCTCAAGGTCTATCCCCAGTTCAAGGCCGACGCCCACAACAGCCAGCGCATTAGAAATATTGTGCTCTCCCGCGAGCGCAAGCCTGAATCTGGCGATGAACTTATTCCTGAGGAAACAATCGAACTCGGAACTCAAGCCTTCTATCTTTATATTATCCGGATAGATGTCCGAGCCGTGTTTTAATCCGAAAAGCAGGTATCTGTCCTTGTAGTCTGCGAGGATCTTCCTTACATTCGCATCGTCACCGCAGCCGAAGACTACGCCCCCCTCCTGCGTGCGCTCCAGGAACTTCCGGAAGGCGGCGACCTCCGAGTCAAAATCTTTATAATAATCCAGGTGCTCCCGGTCGATATTGGTGATACAGGAGTATTTCGGGCGGTAATAGAGGAACGATCCGTCGGACTCATCCGCCTCGGCGACAAAGAACGCACCGTTACCCATGCAGGCGTTAGTGTCTATATTCTTCAGTATCCCGCCGACGGCGACAGTAGGATTGAGCCCCGCCCTTATCAGCATATAAGAGATCAGGGAGGTGGTGGTCGTCTTTCCGTGGCTGCCGGTGACCGTGATCACTGACTTCTCCTGCATCAGCTGCGCCAGCGCCTCCGCCCTCTTGATCAGGGGCAAGTTAAGTTTCCTGGCCCGGATGATCTCGGGATTATCCTCTTTGATCGCGGAGGAATAGATCACCAGGTTTGCATCCCCGATGTTTTCCTGGCGGTGGCCAAGGTATATGTCCGCGCCGAGAGCCTTGAGCTCTCCGGTGACCCTCGTCTCCTTTATGTCCGAGCCGCTCACCTTCACCCCGCAGGCAAGGAGGAGCCGCGCAATCCCGCTCATGCCGATACCGCCGATGCCGATCAGAAAATAATGTTTTTTCATGTCTATCAATACCGGGCCAGCGCGATAGCCGCATTGGCTAACCTGACGCCGGAGTCTTCTATCTTCATGCCGCGATAACCTGAACGCATACTGCTAAGCGCCTGCCGGTCATCCAGAAAACCTTTCAGTTTCTCGGCAAGTATCTCCTTATCGAGGTCTGCGTCATTGATTATGCAGGCGCACCCCTTCTTCTCAAGGATGCGGGCGTTGTTCAACTGATGCTGATAGGCGTAAGGGTAGGGAATGAGGATAGCGGGGAGCGCAAATTGCATGATCTCGGTGACGGTGATCGCCCCCGAACGCGATAGGACCAGGTCGCTTGCGCTGTAGGCGTAATGCACGGGCTTAAGGAAATCGAATACCTTGGCCGAAATGTTCAGGCCGCGGTAACTTTCCCTTACTTTCAGATAATCCTCTCTTCCGCTTAGATGGATGATCTGGAACCTGTCTTTTTGCGGGATAGATGAGACCGCCGCAAGCAGGCCCTGATTGATGCTGCGGCTCCCCTGGCTTCCGCCCATGACCAGAAGCGTGAACTTATCCGGTTCAAGGCCGAGGAAACTAAGGGCCTCATTTTTTTCCACTCTTTTTAATTCCCGGCGGACGGGATTTCCCGTAAAAATGAGTTTATCGGGATCGATCCTTATGAAATCGCGCGTCTGGTCAAAAGAAATCGCCACCCGGTCGGCAAAGCGCATGAGCAGCCGGTTAGCCCTTCCCGGATGGACATTCTGTTCATGGATCATGGTCCTGATGCGAAAGAGCCAGGCAAAGACCAATAGCGGCACGCTGTTAATGCCGCCAAACCCCACGACCAGGTCGGGCCGGAATCCGGCCAGGAGCAGGAAGCTCATTAATGTCCCCTTAAAAAATTTAAAAAGCGCGCCGATATTCTTCCGGTTGAGCTTCGGTTTTATCGAGCATATCGGCAGATACTCTACGCGGTAGGCCTCAAGGTTTATTTTATCCTTAAGGCAGCTTGCCGGAAGGACAAGGAGCGCATCCAGGTCCTTCTCTTTTTCCCTGAGGGCCTCCAGAAAGCTCAGGGCCGGAAAGATGTGGCCTCCGCTTTCGCCGGTTGCGACGATGATCTTCAATGGCCTGTGCCTGGCGGTCATTCTACGGATATTCTCCTGTGCGGGCGATATTGATCAGAAACCCCACGCTGATCAGGTCAAAGATAAATGACGAGCCGCCGTAGCTGATAAAGGGCAGCGGCAGGCCCTTTGTCGGGAGCATCCCGCAGGAGACCCCGATATTGATCACAGCCTTCAATGCGATCATCAACACAAGGCCCAGAGCCAGAAAATAACTGAACTTGTCCGGCGCGTTCTTGATGATCTTTAATCCCTGCAGGATGAAGACGATAAAAAGGATGACTACGGCGGTCGTACCGATCAGGCCCAGCTCCTCTCCGATGATGGAGAAGATGAAATCGGTGTGCCCCGCAGGAAGATAAAACAGCTTCTGCCGTGAATGGCCCAGCCCCACGCCGAAGAGCCCGCCTGAACCCAGGGCGATCTGCGACTGGATGATCTGAAAACCGCTTCCCCGCGGGTCAGCCCAGGGATTCAAGAAAGCCAGGATCCGCGCCCGGCGGTAAGGTACGCGGAAGATCAACAGGTACAGCGCAGGCAGGCTCCCCAAGACCACAGAGCCCAGATACGCCGTCCTTGTGCCGGCTACAAAGAGCATGATGAAAACTACGCTGCCGATAGCTATCGTCGTGCCCAGGTCCGGCTGCATCAGGATCAGGAGGCAGGTGCATCCGAGGACCGCTACCGGAGGGAGGAACCCTTTGAGAAAATCCCTCATCCGCTCGCCCCTGCGGCTGATAAAATCCGCGACATAGACGATCACCGCAAGGTTAGCCAGCTCCGACGGCTGGAAACTGATGAACTTGAAACGGAACCATCGCCGCGCGCCGGAGACCTCCCTTCCTATACCCGGGATCAGGACCAATACCAGCAGCAGAAGCGAGACCATAAGCAGGGGCTTGGCATAGCGGCGCAGTTTCTGATAATCGACGGTCATGGCCGCAAACATAAGCAGGATGCCGATGGCCAGAAAACTTAAGTGCCGCTTCAGGAAGAACAGGGAATCCTTGTATCTCTCCCAGGCATAGATGCTGGAAGCGCTGTAGATCATCACGATACCGATACAGACCAAAATGACAGTGACGGTAAAAATATTTATGCGGGTCTCTCTGATCATCTCTTGCTCACGGAATCAGCCAACGCCAGGACCGCCTGCCTAAAAGCCTCTCCCCTCTCTTCGTAATCAGAGAACATATCGAAACTTGAACACATCGGCGAAAGCAGGACCGTATCTCCGGGAGAAGCCAGGGAATATGCCCTTGAAACTGCCGCCTGCATATCTTCGGCGTCTTCTAACGGCAGGGCGCCTGAGAGGGCACGGCGGATCTTGTCTTTGGCCTCTCCGATCAGGACCGCGTACTTCACCTTTTTTCCGGCGGCCCCCAGGATCATGCTGTAGTCTACGCCCTTATCCCTACCCCCTGCGATCAGGACTACGCCGGAGGGGATATTCTTGATCGCCCAGGCCGTGGATTCGGCGACCGTGGCCTTGGAATCATTGACGAACTTGACATCGTTCAATGTAGCAACGTACTCCATCCTGTGCTTCAACCCTTTGAAATCAGCGAAGACTTTCCGGCAGATTCCGCTATCTATCCCGATGATACCCGCCACGCTGGCCACCGCTGCCTGGTTGGGATTAAAAGATGCATTCTCACTGAAATAGACGACTTTTGATCTTGCCTGGCGCGATAGCCCTTTCAAGGCAGGATCGCGTTCATTCAGGACCAGATAATCCGCAGCATCCTGATTCATAAAGATGCGCATCTTTGCCTCGAGGTATTCCTGCATATCCTTGTGCCGGTCAAGGTGATTGCGGTTAAAATTGAGCATCAGTGCGATCTTCGGCTTAAAAGCGGCGATGCGTTCAAGCTGGAAGGAACTTGCCTCAAGCACCGCGTAATCGCCTGTTTGCATCTTCGGGACTTCCTGGGCAAAAGGCGTACCGATATTACCGCAGACATATGCTCTCCTGCCGCCTGTCTTAAGCACCTCGCCGATCAGGGTAGTCACGGTAGTCTTTCCGGTAGAACCCGTCACCGCGATCACCTCTGCCGGGCAGAGCATCCAGGCAAACTCTATCTCGCTGATCACCGGTATCGACTCTTCTTCTGCCCGGGCGATCACCGGGCTGTTGTTCGCAACACCCGGAGATACAATCAAAAGGTCTGCCCCGCGGATAAAATCCCGGGTGTGCCCGCCGACCTCGCTGGCAATGCTTTTTGACTTAAGGCGGGCGATGTTTCTGCGGATTGCCTCATTATCCTGATTATCGCTGATGCGCACCCTCGCGCCAAGATCAAATAACAGGTTTGCGCAGGCAAGTCCTGAGCGCGCAAGACCTACTACCGTAACTGACTTATCCTTGAAATATCCCGGATTTCTCATCTACCTTATCTTAAGCGTCACTATCGTCATCAGGGCCAGGAGCCCGGCGATGATCCAGAACCTGACGATCACCTTATTCTCCTTCCAGTCAAGAAACTGAAAATGATGATGCAGGGGGGCGATCTTAAAAAGCCGCTTCTTGAAAAACTTAAAAGTTCCCACCTGCAGGATGACTGAAAGGGCCTCCAGCACAAAGATTCCGCCTACTACCATAAGCAGGAGCTCTTTTTTGATCATCAAGGCTACGGTCCCGATTGCACCACCGAGGGCCAGAGACCCGACATCGCCCATAAACACGGAGGCCGGGTAACAATTAAACCATAGGAATCCGAGGCTGGCTCCGATGATGCTGGAGCAGAATACGGTCAGCTCTGCGCCTGACTTGATATAAGGAATAAGCAGGTATTCGCTAAAACGCATGTTTCCTGAGACATAAGAAAGTATGGCAAAGGCCACCGCCACCATCACCATGATCCCGGCAGCCAGGCCGTCAAGGCCGTCAGTAAGGTTAACTGCGTTGGAAGACCCGGTGATGACCAGCATGACAAACACGATATAGAGGCCGTCAAGATTCACGGAGACGTCTTTTAAAAAGGGAAAATCCAGCCTGATGCTGTTCTGCGGCTCAAGGTAGAGGATGGTCCCCAGGATCAGCCCCAGGACGATCTGGCTGGTCAATTTAGTAGTGGCGGCAAGGCCTTTGGCCTGCTTCTTTACCTGTTTCAGATAATCGTCGATAAACCCCGTGATCCCCAGCCAGAGGATGACGAACAGGCATACCAGGATATATTTGTTAAGTATATCCGCCCATAAAACAGTGGAAATGATTATCGCAGCCAGGATCAAAACTCCGCCCATAGTCGGTGTGCCTGCCTTACCGCTATGCAGTTCGTCCAGCCGCAGGCTATCCTGCTTATTGATCTTCTCTCCGATCTTCAATCTCTTTAGCTTCCTGATCACAAAGGGGCCGAAGATCAGGCTCAATAAAAAGGCGGTCAGTGCCGCCATTGCCGAGCGGAAGGTGATATAACGGAAGAGGTTAAAAAAGGTGAAGGTATCGTGTAAAGGAAAAAGCAGGTAATAGAGCATTTAAGTCAGGATCTCCTCAAGTTTCATGGAACGCGAGCCCTTGACCAGCACCACATCATCCGCAGAGGGCGCTATTTTTTCAAAAAGGGCTTTACGCGCCTCAAGATTCGAGCTACAAAAATAAATTCTTCCTGAGTCAAAACCCAGGGCTTTCGCTTCTTCTGCCGCAAAGTGCGAGAGTTTCCCCACGGCGACAAATACGTCGCAGGATGAGGCCGCCAGCCTCCCAGCCTGGCGGTGAAAGTCTTCTGACCGGCCCCCTAATTCCAGCATGTCTCCCATTACCAGGACCTTCCTGCCTTTAGAATCAAAATTGCGCAGGGCCTCAAGCGCCATGGCAAACGAGACAGGATTCGAATTATAAGTATCATTGATGAACTTGACGCGGTTCAGCTCTATCAGATTCAGGCGGCTCCGGGGGAACTTAAAAGTAGCCAGGCGCCGCGCAATCGTCCCGTAATCAAGCCCCAGGAGCCTGGCTGCGGCAACGGCTATCAGCGCATTATAAACATTATGCCGGCCGAGGGTATTCAGGCAAAATCCGTTCCTGCCGTTGACCGCGAACTCCAGGCCCCCTCCCTGCGGGCCAAAGAACCGGCCTTTGAAGTCGCATTTGTTTCTCACGCCGAAACTAAAGGTAAGGGGCCTTTTCTTTTGCGAAGAAATGATCTTCTCAAGCATCGCATCATCTGCGTTTAAAAGCGAGATAAAAGGCGCTTCCAGGTACCTTAAAAGAGAACTCTTTTCTCGTAAGACCCCGGAGAGGTCCCTGAGAAACTCAAGATGCGAATGGCCGATATTAGTGATAGCGCAGATGTTCGGCCGGCAGATCGAGGCAAGATATTCGATCTCGCCGAAATGGTTCGTGCCTGCCTCTAAAACACAGCAATCATAAGCGTCATCCAGTTTCAGCAACGTCTGGGGCAGGCCGATATGATTGTTCTTTGTGCCCTCATTCTTTAAAACTTTATACCTGGCGCTTAGTACATGCGCAAGCATCTCCTTGGTAGTGGTCTTGCCGTTACTTCCGGTAATGGCGATCACTACGCCGGAGAACTTCTTTCTCCGGGCCCTTGCGATATCTCCCAGGGCCCTAGTCGTATCTCTTACCTGAAGGAATGCCGGCCCGCGCTTAGTCAACCCCTTAGGTATTGTCTCGGCAATGACGATACTGGCCCCTTTATCAATAACGTCTTTGATAAAATCGTGCCCGTCAAAGTTATCGCCTCTTAGCGCAATAAAAGCTTCGCCCGGACGGATCAGCCGGGAATCAGTAGAGATGCCCGTAGCCGAGGCGCGCTCATTCCCGCCTGCCGATTTTGCGGCCGCAGCCCCTATGAGTTCAGTTGTCTTATACATTTACGGATGACTTCGCGGTCGTCAAAGGCGATCGTCTGCTCTTTAATGACCTGATAATTCTCATGCCCCTTTCCGGCAACCAGGATGATGTCTCCGGGCTTAGCCAGGGACAAAGATTCCCTGATCGCCAGCTCCCTCTCCGGGATCACGCAGTAGTTTGATTTTTTTATCCCACGCCTGATATCCGCGATGATCTCTTCCGGCTCTTCTGAGCGGGGATTGTCGCTGGTGATGATGGCATAATCCGAAAGCTGGGTCACTACCCTGCCCATCTTCGGACGCTTAGCCTTATCGCGTTCTCCGCCGCAGCCGAAGACCACGATCAGCCGGTTCTTGGAAAGCGGCCTGAGGGTACGGATGACATTATCCAGCGCATCTTCGGTGTGCGCGTAATCTACAAAGACCTCAAAGTCCCGGGGGATGTTCACTTTTTCCAGCCTCCCCGGGACGGCTGAAAATTTCTCGATTGCCCGCTGAATATCCCTGATCCCGAATCCGGAGCGCAGGGCCCAGGCGAATGCCGCCAGGACATTTAAGACATTGTGCCTGCCGATAAGGTTTGTTTTCACTCTTATCGACTCGCCTAAGACAGAAATACTGAACTCCGTGTGCGCAATGTCGTAATTAATGCCCGAGGCGCGCACATCTGCCGGGCTGTCTATGGCATAAGTGACTACTTCCGCGGCGGTAAGAGAGCTTATCTTCCTTCCGTATCTGTCGTCGTTATTGGTGACGGCAAATGCATCGGCCCTCAACCCCTCAAAAAGCCTGGCCTTGCTCTTAAAATAATTCGCTAAAGTCTTATGGTAATCCAGGTGATCCTGGGTAAGGTTGGTAAAGATAGCGGAATGAAAGGTTATCCCTTCTGTCCTTGCCTGGTCCAGGGCGTGCGAAGAGACTTCCATCGCCAGATAATCCGCCCCCCGGTTGCTCATATCGGCAAGCATCGCCTGCAGTTCCACCGGGCCGGGGGTGGTGTTTTTTGAGACGGCGGATTCGCCCCCGAAACGGTAGTTGATCGTGCCGATCACAGCCGGCTGCCCGCCGCACTCTTTGATTATCGCCTCCAGGATATAGGTGAGCGTGGTCTTGCCGTTGGTGCCGGTGATACCGACGACCTTCACTTTTTGCGAAGGATAACCGTAGAACTTCGCCGCAAGCAGGCCAAGCGCAAGACGTGTATCGCTGACTCCGATAAAAGAGGCCCCCTTATGATCTCTGAACGGCCGGACGTGCGGACTATGCACGACCACCGCCTTTGCTCCCCTGGCGATCGCCTCGGCGATGAACTTATTGCCGTCCTGGCGGTTCCCTTTGATAGCCACAAAGACAAACCCCTTATCCACAGAGCGGGAATCACAGGTAACGCCCATGACTTCAAAATCCGGGATGCCTCTGGCCGTAGACTTACCTAATGTTTTAACGAGCTCTTTTATCTTCATTTAAAGCGACTCTTTCTGCCGTAGGGAGCTTTGCTTTAAGATAACGGATCGTATCGCCGGCTACGTTTTTAAAGACCGGGGCAGCCACCACTCCGCCGAAATAATAGGGACGGGGCTCATCCACGCAGACCACAATAGCCACCAGCGGCTCTTCCGCCGGAGCAAAACCTATGAATGAAGCGACAAACTTGCTATGAGAGTAAGTGCCGTTAGGTTCCACTTTCTGCGCGGTGCCCGTCTTTCCCGCAGCGGTAAAGCCTTTGACCTTGGCTGATTTACCTGTCCCTTCTTCTATTACGCCGGTAAGGATCTTCCTGGCCCGGTCTGCGGTTTGAGCAGAGATGACCTTGCGCCCGGGTTCGGGGATAAACTCCCTGATCACCGTACCGTGTTTATCACGGATCTCCTGTACGATATAAGGCCTGACATATTCTCCGCCGTTGGCGATGGCCGAGACCGCACTGGCCAGCTGCATACTCGTCACCCCTACTTCCTGTCCGATAGGGATAGCACCGATTGAGACCTTAGACCAGAAGCGCGGTTCTTTAGCCATGCCGGAGATCTCACCCGGCAGGTCCACGCCTGTCTTCTGGCCGAAGCCGAAGAGTTTTATGTAGTGATAGAGTGCATCCGGCCCCAGGATCTGCGCGACCTTGGTCGTGCCGATATTGCTCGACTCTTCGATAACCTGCCGGAAAGTAAGCCAGCCGTGCGGCTGGTGATCGTGAAGGATGTGCGGCCCGACGCGGTAGGAGCCGTTCTCGCAAAAGAACCTGTCCTCCTCACTTACCTTGTTCTCTTCAAGGGCGGCTGCGGCAGTGACTATTTTAAAGACCGAACCCGGCTCAAAAAGGTCGCAGACAGCGCGGTTACGGATCTCATCCTTTGTGGCACGGTTTGCGTGATTCGGATCAAAGGTAGGACGGTTAGCCAGGGCCAGGATCGCTCCGGTATAAGGATCCATGACGATAATCGTGGCTGCGCGGGCACGGTAAGTCTGATAGGCCTTATCCAACTCCCTCTCGGCGATGAACTGGATGACCTCATCAATGGTCAATACCAAATCAAGGCCGTCTTTGGGCAGGACCATCTTCTCCCAGAGGTCTAACTTCTTCTGGCGCGCATCGCGTAAATACACGGCCCAGCCCGGCTCTCCGCGCAGGTAGCGGTCATAATACATCTCAAGCCCTTCAAGCCCGGAATTATCCAGGCCGGCAAAACCGAGGACCTGGCTTTCCATGAAGCCGTTAGGATAAGAACGCCTGCTCTCCCTGATTAACCCCAGGCCTTTGAGTTTAAGCTTCTTTATCTGGTCTGCCTGCTGTGGAGTGACCTTGCGGGCGATCCAGATGAAAGATTTTTTCCGGGAAAGCCTGTCGCGCACGTAGGCAGGATTTAAATCTAGAAGGGGCGAGACCTTAAGGATGATCGCTTCCTTCTCTTTATCGGAGAGTTCGTTTGGCGAGGCAAAAAGGGAATCCGCGGGCAGATTTATGGCCTGAGGCTTGAGGTTACAGTCAAAAATCGTGCCTCTTAAAGGCTCAAGCTCAACGAAGAGATTGTGTTGTTTTCGGGCGATCGTAGCAAGGTAGGCGGAACGGAAGAACTGGATGTAGAAAAGCCGGCCGATGCAAAGGAATAGAAAAGAAAGAAAAAAGAGGAATACCGCCTTGTTCCTGGCGCGATAGTTGCTTATATACACCGTGATTTGAGATTGACCTGAGCGCCCCTGAAAGAGGCGCGCAAATTAAGGATTGATCGTTCTTGCCTCGGCCTGCCTCTTGATACCGAAGAAGCGCGAAAAGAGCGTTTCCCGGAGAGCAGGGCCTTGCGCCAGCTTCAGGGAATTCCTGGCGGGCCTGACCCTGACCAACCGGTAAGTATCGGGCATCTGGAATTCGGTAGAGCCTGAGATCCTGTTGCCGATCTCAACCAGGGAAGCCTTTCTTTGTATATTGTAACGCAGAACCGCGTTTTTATCAAGTAAATCATCGACAGAAGACTGCCTCTTCTGGCCCATGTAGGCCATGCGGAAGACCTCTGTCTGCTGGTAGACATAAAGGAGGCTGAAGCAGGTCACACAGCTGACTATGGCAAGAAAACGGGACACTCTCATATCTTCTCCGCTGCCCTCAGTTTGGCGCTGCGGCTTAACGGGTTAGTCTCGACTTCCGCCTGCGAAGGCGTCTTGGGTTTCGGGGTGATGACCTCAATCGCTCCGCTTGCAGAAAGGCGCTTAAAAGTGTGCTTGGCGATACGGTCTTCAAGCGAATGAAAAGAGATCACACAGATACGCCCGCCCCTATTCAGGAGACCGACCGCCTTTTCTATCGCCGGCTCCAGGATCTCCAGTTCCCGGTTGACCGCGATGCGCACCGCCTGAAAAGTGCGGGTCGCCGGATGTATTCGCTGATATTTATAACGGTAACGTCCGGGGATGGACCGTAATACTATATTCACCAGTTGCTGCGTAGTCGAGATCGGATGCCTCTGTCTTTCTTCCACGATCAAGCGGGCAATACGCCTGTGCCATCTCTCTTCGCCGAAGTTCCACAGGAGTGCGGAGATCTCTTCTTCGTTAAGGTTATTAAGCAGGTCGTAAGCGGAAATGTAACTGTCTCTATCCATGCGCATGTCTAACGGCGCATCTACCTGAAAACTAAAACCCCGGCGCGGATCTGCGAGCTGAAAGCTTGAGATGCCCAGGTCAAACAGTATGCCGTCGACCCTATTGACCTTCAGTCTATTCAGTATCTCATCAAGCCGGGTGAAGTTCCCGTGCACAAAATTACAGGAATCGCTGTACCTGATCAGCCTCATCCGTGCAGTCTCCAGCGACTCTTTATCCCGGTCAATAGCGATGGCGCGCCCTCCCGGCATGATACGCTCCAGAATCGCCAGGGTATGCCCGCCTGTTCCGCAGGTGGCGTCGACTATGGTCTTCCCCGGCCCGAGATTCAGGCGGGTAATCACCTCTTCGAGCATCACCGGGATATGATATTTATTTTCCACTTGCGTTCCGTCCAGCGTAGCGAGCATTTTAAGCCTGCGTCAGATTTTCGGCAATCTCTTCGTAAGCCTGCCGGGAATTGCCGTAAAATTCCTGCCACTTATCCTTCGACCATATTTCGATTAGATTGGAGACGCCTACGATGCAGACGTCTTTTTTGATGCCCGCAAAATCCTTTAAGAACTGCGGGATGAGGATCCTGCCCTGCCTGTCCGGGACCACGTCGATGGCTCCGGAAAAAAAGATACGGTTGAAGGTGCGCGATTTCTTATCGGTAAAAGGCATGGCCTTGAACTTGGCCTCCTGCTTTTTCCATTCCTCTTCTGCGAACATATAGAGGCAGTTGTCCATGCCGCGGGTGACGAAAAACTTTTCGATGAAGTTTGCCTTTGAGGCTTCGCGAAATTTGGCAGGCAAGATTAGACGACCTTTACGGTCTATGGAATGTAAATATTCGCCATAGAACATGGCTTAAGGACCCTCCTCCCACTTTCCTCCACTTTGTGCCACTTTGATGAGATTTTAATAAAAAATCAGCCTTTTGTCAAGAAAAATATTTTCCTAACTTACTGAAAAACAACAAGTAGTGGCTAATTATTCAGGGGGCGCAATATATGGGGGTATGTTTAAGGAGGGAAAAGGACTTTGTTAAACTGCTTTAATATCTTTGGCGATCTGGCGGATAAGATTTGAAAGGGAAGAAAACTTTCTTTCTCCTCTTATCTTTTTAAGGAAACGGATTTCAAGGTCCCTGCCGTAAATTTTTCTGGCGAAATCGAGGATATGTACTTCCACGTGGATATGTTTATATTTTCTTTTTCCGAGGGTGGGCCGGCTGCCGATGTAACAAACTCCTTTGTAAGTTCTATCGCCGAAAACTACCCTTACCGCATAGACGCCGCAGGGCGGGATGACTTCATGGTGCGGATTGATATTAGAGGTGGCGTATCCGAGCCACCTGCCTAAAGCATTCCCCCTGATCACTGTCCCCAGGATGCTCACCGGACGGCCGAGGAGCTTTTGCGCATCCTCAAGCCGGCCTTTCTTAATGAGCCTTCGGATATAAGTGCTGCTGATGGGTTTACCCGCGACTTTAAGGACAGAGAAACCTTTGACTTTAAAATCATGTACCCGGGAGAGCTTCTCTAGGGTCTTAAAGTCGCCTTTCGCATTCCTGCCGAAGCGGAAGTTCTTTCCGACGTAAACTGTATTTACCCCGATATGTCCAACCAGTATTTTTTTAATAAAATCTTCGGGCGTTATGCGGCCAAAATCAGGAGTGAAGTTTATCACTATGCAGGCATCGACACTGAGCAATGCGATTAACCTCAGGCGATGCTCCAGAGAGTAAATCGCCTCTTCTTTCTGCGGATGCGGCCAAAAGGTCATGGCTATGCTCGTTCCGCCGATCTGCCGCGCCCTCCTGGCTGCAGCCTGCAGGATCTGCCTGTGGCCCAGATGTAGGCCGTCAAAAACCCCGAGTGCTGCCACCGGATTTTTAAATTTTCTGAGCTGATTGATGCCGTGGAAAATGATCATCTAGAGGCTTTCTTTGATCCTGGCGAGGATCTTCTTCCTTACGGTGTCAAGCTTTCCGCGGACTGTGGCCCCGCTTGCGGTGCGGTGGCCGCCTCCGCCGAAATGGGAAGCGATTCTATTCACGTCGACCTTACCCTGCGAGCGCAGGTTCACGCGAATCTCATCCTTCACCCCGAGGTTCTCTTTGAAAAGTGCGACCACCTCCACGCCCTTGACCGCCCGGGCAAAGCTTAAGATGTGTTCGGTCAAGTCAAAGGAGAGTTTTCTGTTTTTAAGGAGGTCCTGCCGGATACTGCACCAGGCAAGCCTGCCCTTTGCCTCGAGCCGGATACAGGGAAGGATCTTGATCAGAAGCTGCATATCGCTAAAAGGAATATTCTCATAGACGCTCTTATAGATAAAGGGGATGTCCAGTTTGAACTTAAGGAGCTCTGCGGCGATGCGGTGGGTCGTGGCTGTGGCATTGGGATAACGGAATGATCCGGTATCCACCATGATCCCGGCATAAAGGCAGGTTGCAGCCTCCCTATCCAGGGGCACGCCTAATTTTTTATAAAGCTCAAAGATCATCTCGGCGCACGATGAGGCATGAGGCTTGACCCAGTTCACCTCTGCGAACTTTTCATTGCTGATGTGGTGGTCGATGTTCAGTACCGGTTTATTTTCCGAATTCAGGCGGTAGACCTCTCCGGTGCGCCGGAGATCCGAACAATCAAGCACGGTGAAGCAATCGAATTTAAAACGCCGCGAATAACGGTTGAGCCTGGTCACCTTGTCCATGTCCGGAAAAAAATCATAGCCGAAAGGAAGCGGATCTTCGTTTATGATCAATCCGCTCTTGCCCATCTTCCTGACCAGGCGCAGGAATGCCAGTTCCGAACCCAGGGCATCCCCTTCAAGGTTGGTATGGGCGGTGATCAGAAAATTCTTATACTTTCTTACGGCTGCGGCGCACTTTTGTAGCGACACTCTTTCTTCCCCTTTTTGTTTTTAGCGGAGGCGTTTTCTCCGCATCATCTTCCTTGATCTTATCCAGGACCTCCTGGATACGCACGCTGTATTCGCTGGAGTGGTCCTCATAGAAGATGATCTCCGGGGCAAAGCGCAGGTTTATCCGTTCGGCGATCAGCATGCGGATATAGCCTAAAGCCGAATCCAGGGCGTCTTTGGTCTTCTTGAAATCTTCGGGCTTACCCAGGACACTAAAGTAGATCTTGGCTATCCTCAGATCCGGCGCCATCTCCACCCGCGTGACCGTGACAAATCCCAGGCGCGGGTCCTTTAATTTATCGTGGATGATTAAACTTGCCTCCTGCCTGACCGCCTCAGCAACCTTGTCTATCCTTGACATTATAGCAGCTCCGTTTCATGGTTAATTAACTGCACCCTTGAGAAATCTTCCACAAAATCGATGACTTTTGACAGAGTGCTATCCATGCTTCTCCTGTCCCGCTCTACGCCTACAATAGCAAAGGTGGCCTTCTGCCATTTGTCTTCATCTCCTATCTGGGCAAGCGCCACATTAAAATTATTGCGTAGTCTGGCCTTCAGGCTATGCAGGACGAACCTCTTTTCTTTCAACGAACTGCTCTCCGGGATGAAAAGTTCAAGTCTCAGTATGCCTATAGTCATCTCTTTTTGATCAGCCTCCTGATCAATGCCAGCTCCACCTCGCGGTTAGGCGCTTCTCCGTCGAGTTTCGCATTCAGCACACGGGTGAATATCTTCTGGTAATACGGTCCCGGCGCAAGGCCTAATCTGCGCAGGTCATCCCCGGTGATCAGGATGCGCATCCCGTTATAAATCTCAAAAAAGTCTTCGATGTGCTTCTGGACAGAGGCATTCCTGTATTCGGCCTTGATCAGAAGGATCTCTTCGTAACTAAGCGGCTCAAGCAGGGCGAATATCTTCGACGGCCGGGTATCCGGCCGGCTTAAGGAAGCGATAAGCTTGCCGGTATGTTTCTTTGCGTTAAGTATCCTCTTCTCTTCGCCCCGGCGCAGCGCAAGCCTGCGGCAGACGACCCTGGTGAACCTCGGGCTTAAACAATCCAGGAGCCCCATGAAATAAATGACCCAGGCGTCGAGGGGGCGGCGGTAGAAATGCGAATTTTCAAACCAGCTGACCTCTTCTTCTATCCGCCCTAAGAGCTTGTAATTCCTGGCGTAGACACATAGGCGCGGATGAAGAAAAGAAAGACCAGCCAGTTCTTTAAGCCGCTTAATCTCTTTAAGCGGCTCTTTTTCTTTCAGCATCAAAATAAGATCATCCCGGACGCGCTGCGGCTCTACCCGCTCCAGGTACTTGCCTTTTACCGCCTCTTTCAGGAGTTTAAGGGTCTTTGGCTCGATATGAAAATCATACCTTTTTTCAAACCGGATCGCCCTTAAGATGCGGGTGGGGTCGTCGATAAAACTCAGGTCATGCAGGACGCGGATCTTTTTCTTGCGCAGGTCATCTCTGCCGGAGAAAAAATCCACTAACTTCCCGAAGTTCTCGCTTGAGAGGCTGATCGCCATGGCGTTGATGGTGAAATCCCTGCGGAAGAGGTCATCCTTGAGGCTGCCCGGCGCGACTACGGGCAGGTGCGCGGGTTTGGGATAATACTCTTTTCTGGCAGTGGAAAAGTCTACTTTCAGGTGCGATTCTAGAATGACGGTGGCTGTGCCGAACCTTCTGTGACGGATGAGTTTTGCGTTCAGGGCATGGGCAAAATCTTCGGCGACCTTTATGCCGCTGCCCTCAACCACGATATCCAGGTCCAGGTTCTTTACTCCCAGGATCAGATCGCGCACAAAACCTCCGACGAGGTATACGGGCATGTCGTTACTGGAGGCGATATCGCGCGCCAGATACACCAGATCCAATATCTCCTTGGGTAACTTCTCTAAATAATCTTTCATTACACCTTTCTACTTCCCGCAGTGTGCAGTATACGGTATAGAGCCTACTGCATTTACGGACGGGGATGAAACTGCTTATGGATGCTTTTCAGCCGGTCCTTGTTTACATGCGTATAAAGCTGGGTCGTAGAGATATTGGAGTGCCCCAGCATCTCCTGCACCGAACGCAGGTCCGCCCCCCGCTCTAATAGGTGCGTGGCAAAAGAGTGCCGCAGGATGTGCGGCCGCATGGGCTTGGCGATCTTCGCCTTTCTGGCATAACCCTTCACCATCTTCCACATGGAGATACGCGAAAGCTTCCTGCCGAAGCGGTTAACGAAAAGGTATTCGCATATCCTAGCCTTGACCAGCTTCGGCCGCGACGCTTCCAGGTAACGATTAATGCTTGAGATCGCCTTTTTTCCAAGCGGGATCACGCGCTCTTTATTGCCTTTTCCGATGGCGCGCAAAAAACCGATATCCAGGTTTACGCTGTCAGTCTTAAGGTTCACTGCTTCGGAAACGCGCATTCCCGTAGCATACAGGGTTTCGAGTATTGCCTTATCCCTTATACCCTGGATGCTGCGGATATCGGGCTGGGCGATCAGGGCCTCCACTTCATTCAGGGAGAGCGTATCCGGGATCTTCTTCCAGAGCTTAGGCGAATCTACCAGATTGCTGGGATCGGCTTTAGTGATCCTCTCCCGGGCAAGGAAACGGTGGAACATGCGGATCGCAGCCAACCGCCGGGAGATGGAATTCGCAGAAATACCCTTGTCTTTCTGGAACATCATAAAACCGGTGATCTCGGCCTTAGTGATCCTGGATACGGCATCCACATGATGCTGAATAAGATACTCTGTATAAGCATCCAGGTCCCTGCGGTATGAGAGAATAGTATTCTGCGCCAGCCCGCGTTCCACAGAAAGATAATCCAGAAAAGAATCGATGAACTCCTTCACGATATTAAAAATGGGTTGTGCTTCCTCTCCTCTCCGATAGTCGATGCCGGCCCGTGCCCGGGATAAATCACTGTGTCATCGCTAAGGCTGAGCAGCTTCTCTTTGATAGTGCGGATCAAGAGCGTTTCATCCCCGCCTTCAAGGTCCGTGCGGCCGATCCCGCCGCAAAAGAGATTGTCGCCTGTGAATACTATCCTTTCCTCCGGCTCGACCACTTTAAGCGCAATGCCTCCGCGGGTATGCCCGGGTATATGCAGGACTTTCAGTTTTAATCCTTCAAGGCCGATGACATCACCGTCTTCAAGCGGGATTATCTTTGACTTCACCCTGTAAGGCAGGCCGAACATGCCCGAAAGGTTAAGCGCGCTATCCTCCAATAACGGGACATCCGCCCGGTGCGCATAGACCGGAGAGCCGAATTTATCGTCGGCGCCGATGTGGTCGTAGTGGCCGTGCGTATTCACCACCAAAATCGGCTTTAACTTGTGCCTGCTTAAGGCATGCATGATCTTACGGGGTTCTGCCCCGGGATCGATAATGACCGCCTCTGAAGCCTCTCTCAAGGCCAGGCAATAACAATTGACTTCCAGCGATCCCACGCTGACATGCTCTATGATCATAAAAGGAAGTTCTTTATGTCGTTGAAAGAAAAATCTTTCCAGATGCTCATCTGCAGGGATTCCGCTCTCTCGCGGTTCGTATTATTATTCATACCGTTTATATCGCTTGCGATACGGTCCTTAAGAAGCCCCATCCTCTCGATATAAACGTCCAGTTTCTTCTGTTTCTCGGGGATAAGCATCCTCTTCATGTTCTCCAGGTTCTTTATCGCCTCATTGGCGCAATCCACCCTCTTTTTGAGGCTCTTATTCTGTAAAAGCGATTCTACCAGCTCCGACTGCCAGGACTTCCAGAACATGAGATACTGCCGGTAAAGCTCTTCCTTGCTCAGCGTCGGTTTGTATTCTTCAGGCGCCAGGACCATCTGCACTTCTTCGGTACGCTTGGACTTGCGGGTGAACTTCTTCACCAGGGCTTCACAGCCGGCCAGGTTGACCACTAACAGGGAAATAAAGAAGAGCGGGAATATCCGTTTGAGTTTGCCTTTGTAAATGCGCGGTATCATTTTACCATCTCCTGGAATTCTTTCTCATCAATGATCTTTATGCCTAACTTCTTTGCCTTATCGTATTTTGAACCCGGGTCCTGGCCCGCTACGACAAAATCCGTATCTTTACTTACGCTGGAAGTGGCATTGCCTCCGAGGCGGCGCACCAGTCCTTCCGCCTCCTGGCGGCTATAATTTTTTAATTCCCCGGTAAAGACGACCCTCTTTTTAAGAAAAGTCCCGGGCTTGGCCTGGGTAACAGGCTCCCGGAAATTCAATCCTGCCTTACGCAGGCTCTCGATCATGACCCTGGTTGATCCCTGCGAAAAATACTCTGCCACCGATTCGGCCATCACCGGACCGACTTCATCAATCCGCTCAAGCTCATCTCTTTTCGCCCGCATCAGGCTATCCAGTGTTTTAAATTCTCCGGCTAGGACAAAAGAGGCCTTTTCTCCGACGTGCCGGATCCCTAAGGCATAGATCAGCCGCGACAGCGGCCTTTGCTTGCTCTTCTCTATCGCCGAAAGCAGATTCCCTACTTTCTTCTCCTTAAAGAGTTCAAGTTTCAAGAGGTCATCTTCTTTTAATCTGTAGATATCCGCGAAATCTTTTACCAGTTTTAGCCCCACAAGCTGAGTCACCACTGACTCGCCCATGCCTTCAATATCCATCGCCGAGCGCGAAGCGAAATGCAGTAATCCGCGCTCAAGCTGGGCAGGGCAACTGGGATTGATGCAGCGGTAAGCGACCTCTTCTTCTTTTTCTTTGACCACTTTAGCTCCGCAGCTGGGACAGACCTTCGGAATAGGAAATTCCTTTTTGCCGAAGCTCTTGACTACCTTGACGATCTTGGGGATGACATCGCCTGCCCTTTCGATGAGCACGCGGTCGCCCTCCCTTACTCCCAGGCGCCTGACTTCGTCAAAATTGTGGAGGGTGGCATGGGCAATGGTCACGCCGGCGCATTCGACCGGCTTCAATACCGCAACCGGAGTGATCACCCCGGTCCTGCCTACATCAACCTGGATCTTTAAGACCTCGGTTGTCGCCTGGCGGGCGGGAAACTTATATGCCACTGCCCAGCGCGGGCTCTTCAGGGTGAACCCGAGGCTTTTCTGCTGCTTAAGGTCGTTCACCTTAATGACCATGCCGTCAATCTCGTAAGGGACGCTTTCTCTCTTCTCCTGCCAGTACAGGCAGGCCTCGATCGCCTCATCCATGGTCTTGCAGAGCCGGGATCCCTGCACCGTGCATAACCCCCACTCTCTTAACCTTTCCAGAAACTCCCACTGGGATGAGAGATCTATGCCCCGGTAAGCGCCTAAAGAATGGGCGAAGAAATTCAGATGCCTTTTTGCCGCAAGGGAAGTATCCAGGAGCTTAAGGGAGCCGCTGGCGGCGTTACGGGGATTGGCAAAAGGCACTTCTGCCTCTTCTTCCCTTTCTTTATTCAGAAGCTGAAAATCTTTTTTCTTCATATATACTTCACCGCGCACTTCTAAAAGATCCGGGATATTTTTTCCCGTCAGGACCAAAGGTATGGCACGGATGGTCTTGATATTCTGAGAGACGTCTTCTCCGGTCTCGCCGTCTCCCCGAGTAGCGCCGATGACCAGCTTTCCCTGCCGGTAGGTAAGATTTACGCTTAGGCCGTCGATCTTATGCTCCACCACGTATTCGGCATTCTTTGCTTGCCCCAGGCCTTTTTTCACGCGTTCCGCCCAGTCCTTCAACTCATCGATAGAATAGGAATTATCCAGGGAGAGCATCTTCTGGGCGTGCCGGACAGTCTTAAAACCCTCAAGCAGCCCTCCGGATACCCTCATGGTAGGCGAATCGTCGCTTTTGTATTGAGGATATTTTTCCTCGAAGGCCTTAAGCTCGCGCATCAGGTCATCGTATTCATTATCCGAGATCTCCGGAGCGCTTAAGACATAATAAAGATAGTCATGGCGGCGGATCTGCTTCCTCAGTTCCTCGATTTTTTTCCTCGCCTCAGCGCTCATAAATTATTTTCCCGCTAAAAGCCGGTTGCCCAGGTATTCGGGAAGCCCTGCCCGGATGATCTTTTCCCTGGCTGCCTCGGCGTCATATTCTACGCGCTTAACCTGGATCTGTCTCTTTGCCGTATCGTATACGCAATACGCTGCCCGCGGGTCACCGTCCCGGGGCTGGCCCACGCTGCCGACATTCACGATATAGCTGTGTTTGGGCCTGACCTCGACAGAGAGCTCTTCCGGATAGTGTATCTGGCTATGTTTGTCCCGGATAAAGATGCCGGGGACATGCGAATGGCCGACAAAACAGACCGCCGCCTGCATCAGCTTAAAGGTCTCTTCAGCGGTGAGGCTATCCAGCATATAATCGAAATCCTGGGGGTTATCGAGCGTGCCGTGCACCAGGGTGAGATCCTCGTTTTCGTAGACGAATTTCAGGCTCTCCAGAAAAGACTTCTCCCGCGGATTGAGCCTCTCTTTGGTCCACAGCAGAGCCTGGCGGGCAAAAGAGTTGAAATAGTCGCTTGAGAACTGGTCTACCGCTGCCCAGTCGTGGTTACCGGCTACGATGACACTGGCAATTTGCCCGGTCTTTTCAATGCACTCATGGAGATCGCTGCCGTAGCCGACGATGTCTCCCCCGCAGAAATACGTATCGATCCCTTCCCGGCCGTAGGCCTTGATCACCGCTTCAAGGGCTTCAAGATTAGAATGGATATCGGAGAAGATGCCGTAGCGCACTAGTATCCTATCCCGAAATCCTTGAACTCATCGCTGGCCTCGAGCCATTCGATGTCAGCGTCACGGATATAGCGGGAAAAATACTGGTTGATCCGGGTGAGAAAATCTTTTAGGGTTTCTTCGTCTGCTTCAGCAATGAGCTCAACGCGGCCGTCGCGCAAGTTCCTTACCCGGCCGTTCACGCCAAGGTCATCTGCGACATCGACCGCAGTAAACCTGAAACCTACTCCTTGGACATTGCCCGAGAAAAAAGCATGCAGGCGCTTCTTAGCCATTTACTGATTTGGTCGGGGCGGACAGACTTGTCCCGCCAAGCGAATCAAATCTAGGGCGGGATCCCGCCCTCGCGTAATATTGCTTGGCGGGAAACCGTCTATACCTAGATATCAAGTCGGGGCGCACGGACTTGAACCGTGGACCTCAGCGTCCCGAACGCTGCGCTCTAGCCAAACTGAGCCACGCCCCGATAGATTTTTTATAACACATTAGTATAACAGAAATTATGAAAGTTGGCAAATATTTCAGGCGGGTTTAAGTTCTTTTGGCCAGGATGTCGAACTCGATATTGACCTTGTCTGAAGGGCCTTTGAATCCGAGTGTAGTGTTCTTGAGGGTGTGGGGAATAATGTAGGCGCTGAAGGTAGTGGCAGTCTTACGGGCAACGGTCAGGCTGATGCCGTCTACTGCGACCGAACCTTTTGGCAGGATATATTTCATAAAAGAGGCCGGCACGCTTATCTCAAAACCAAGGTTCCCTGCGGCGTAACCCTTCCTGCGGATAATTCCGGTGCAGTCGACGTGGCCGGTGACAAAATGCCCGGAGACCCTGTCGCCTAACTTTAGGCTGCGCTCAAGATTCACCTTATCGCAAGCCTTAAGGCTCCCTAAGTTCGTCAGCTTCAGAGTTTCAGGCATTGCTTCAAAAACAAGGGCTCCCCATGTTTTCTTAACCGCCGTAAGGCAGGCGCCGTTGACGCTGATGCTGTCTCCGATCTTGGTCTCTCTAAGAACCGTTTCGCCGGCGATCTCTAAAAGCGTATTCCCGCCGCGACGGGATATGCTTTTAACCTGGCCTAATTCTTCAATTATTCCGGTAAACATCTATTTCGGGTATCCTTCTATGAGCAGGTCCTCGCCAAGGCGGCGCAATTTTATATCTTTCAGCCTGATCGCGCTGTCAATGCGCGTAATGCCCCTGCCCATCACCGAGCCGATCGCCTCCTTTCCTCCGATGATCTTTGGGCTGATGAAGAACATCGCCTTATCTACCAGCCCTTCGTCAAAGAATGAACCGATCAGGGTCCCTCCGCCTTCCACAAGGATATTGGCAATCTCAAGCTGGGCTAATCTTTTAAGCATGTCGCGCAGGTTTATCTGGCCTGACTTTTCCTTCACCTCAAGGATCCTGGCCTTGGCTGCCAGGACCTTCCTATTCTCTGTCTCCTGTCCCGGCCGGGTAGGCAGAGTAACCAGGATCACATTAGGATTGCCGCCGAATAGGGAGGCGTCCTCCGGCGTGCTTAGCTGGGTATCCACGATGACTTTTATCGGATGCCGCCTGGAATACCATGCATCTAGGCGCGGATTATCCCTGAGGACCGTATTCACCCCGACCATCACCGCGTCAAAGTCGCCGCGCATGCGGTGGGCGAAACTGCGGGACTTATCCGAAGTGATCCACTTGGAATCGCCGGTCCGGGTGGCGATCCTGCCGTCAAGGGATTCGGCGACCTTTACCGTAACAAACGGGATCCTCTGGCTGATATATTTAATAAAGACTTCGTTCGCCTTTCTTAAATCCTTCTCCAGGAACCCCACCCTCACCTTTATTTTATTCTGCCGCAGGATCGACACTCCTTTTCCGTTGTTCAGAGGATTGGGGTCGATCATGCCTATGAAGACCTCCTTTATACCGCTTGCGATGATCCGGTTTACACAGGGCGGGGTGCGGCCAAAGTGCACGCAGGGCTCTAAGGTCACGTAAAGCTGGGCCCCGCGGCTGGACTTGCCCGCTTTGTCGAGGGCAATGACTTCGGCATGCGGCGAGCCTGCCTTCTCATGAAAACCCCTGGCTATCACGCGGCCGTTCTTTACCACCAGTGCGCCGACCATGGGATTAGGCAGAGTCCTGCCCCTGGCTTTAAGCGCGAGCTTCAAAGCCTGCGACATGAATTTTTCGTGGATATCCTTATATTTTTTCATATCTTATCTCTCAATTGCGGCTTTTGCTTCTTTGAGTTTCTCTACTAATTCATAAGGTATCTTCATCGAGCCGATGCGCACTGCCGGCTTTGCTTCACCGTGGCAATCCGAGCCGCCGGTAACCAGCAGGTTATATTTCTTCACCAGGCTCAGGTACACATTGATCATGGACTGGGTGTGTTCCGGATAATAGACCTCTAAGCCCATTATCCCGTAGTCGATAAAACGGATAACCAGCTCGTCGTTATTCAGGCTGTAGGGGTGGGCCAGGACCGGCACTGCGCCGATATCCCGGATCAATCCGATCGCCTCTTCGGCGCTGAATTTAAAACCTAAGACATAGCCGGGGCACTTATCGCCGATGTATTTATGGAAGGCCTCGTAAACAGAGTTGATTATCCCTTCCCGGACCATTGCCCGCGCCACATGAAGCCTGCCTACCGAACCGCCGCCTGCGATAGCGAATATCGTCTCGGGGTTTAATACGATGCCTATTCTCTTAAGCCTCTCCACGATTTTATAGATACGTTCCCGGCGCTTGATCTTCAGGTCGCCAAGCCTGCTCAATAACTCTCTATTGCGGTAATCAATGAGGTAACCCAGGATGTGGACTTCCTGCTCCTGGTATTCCGCGGAGAGCTCGATGCCGGCTAAGACCTCCAGGCCTTCTCCTGATGCTGCCTTTATCACCGGCTCAATGCCGTCAACAGTATCGTGATCAACCACGGCGATCGCAGAGAGGCCGGCCTTTACACTTGCTGAAACCAGCTGCTCGGGCGAGTATGTGCCGTCGGAAAAAGAGGTGTGCAGATGAAGGTCGGCGTATTTCATGCGCCCTTTTCTATTTTTATTTTATCGAGGATGGCGTTGACGAACTTTCCGGATTCGACACCGGAATACTTCTTGGCAAGTTCAACCGCTTCATTGATGGCTACCTTCGGAGGGATATCCTGCCGGAAGAGAAGCTCAAAAGCGCCGAGGCGCAATACATTCCTATCCACCACCGCCATGCGCTCAAGCTGCCAGTTGGTGGCAAACTGCGAGATCTTTACGTCAATGGCTCTCAGGTTCTCCGCTACTCCCGTGACCAGCTGCGAGGTGAACTCTTTCATCGCCTCGTCATGATGCTCTTCTTTATTCGTCTCCCAGAAGTTCTTAAGCGAGTCCGCAGGAGGATCGTGAGTGATGTCCATCTGATAGAGGATCTGCAGGGCGAACTCCCTGGCCTTTGTACGTTTACGCACGTTATTTTATCTGGCTCATAAGATTGACCATCTCAATGGCTGAGACTGCCGCATCCCTACCCTTGTTGCCGTCCTTGGTCCCTGCGCGCTCGACCGCCTGTTCGATGGTGTCGGCAGTGATTACTCCAAAGATCACCGGCTTCGCAGAATCCAGAGACACCTTAGCTACGCCTTTGGCCGCCTCTGAAGCGATAAAATCAAAATGCGGGGTGGAACCGCGGATGATCGTCCCGAGGCAGATCACCGCATCGTAATCCTTGGATTTCGCAAGATTCTGCGCCGCAAGCGGCATCTCAAACGCTCCGGGGACCCAGACTACTGCCTGATCCGTCTCCTGAGCGCCGTGACGTACCAGGGTATCAATGCATCCTGAAACAAGCTCCTTGGTCAGAAAATCATTGAAGCGTGACGCTACGATCGCGAATCTCTTTCCCTTCACAATTAATCCCCCTTCAATTGTCTTTACCATCTTCCTACCTCCTTTAAATGAGCAGACAACTTATGGAGCGCACAAAGTAAGCGGACATAAGTTGTAGCTGCCTAGTTTAATTACTGTCAGCGTCTGCGAATTTACCCCGAGCCTGCGATGAAAATTCTGCAAGAATTTTCGAGCGTTTAGGCGAGGGGCTATCTTCTGCTCAATTTATTCAATATTCAACTCGTGCCCCAACTTCTCTTTCTTCGTCTTCAGATACCTGTAATTCACCGGATTCGGCTCTGATTCAAGCGCCAGGCGCTCCACTACGCGCAGGCCGTAACCCTCGAGTCCGACGATCTTTCTGGGATTATTGGTCAAGAGCCGGATATTCTTTACCCCTAAATCCACAAGGATCTGCGCACCGATGCCGTAATCGCGCAGGTCCGCTTTATGGCCCAGGGCCTCATTAGCCTGGACCGTATCCAGGCCTTTATCCTGCAGGGAATAGGCCCGGATCTTCTCCACTAATCCTATGCCGCGGCCCTCCTGGTTCATGTACAGGATCACGCCTTTCTTCTCGTTGCCGATGATCTGCATCGCCTTCTCAAGCTGCCGGCCGCAGTCGCAGCGCAGCGACCCGAAAACATCTCCGGTAAGGCACTCCGAATGCACGCGCACTATCGCGGTCTGATCCCTGAACTCTCCCATGACCAGGGCAGTATGCACTTTATTATCGGTCAGGTCGCGGTAAAGGACCAGCCTGAAATCGCCGTATTCCGTGGGCAGCGTAGTCTCGGCAGCGCGCTCGATCAATTTTTCCGAGCGGCGGCGGAACTCAATGAGGTCGGCGATAGAACAGATCTTCAGATTGTGTTTACGGGAGAATTCCAGTAATTGCGCAAGCCGCGCCATGGAGCCGTCTTCATTCATGATCTCGCAGATCACTCCTGCAGGATAAAGCCCGGCTAAACGCATCAGGTCTACCGAAGCTTCGGTATGGCCTGCCCTGACCAGGCAACCGCCTTTACGCGCGCGTAAGGGAAAGACATGCCCCGGCCGGATCAGGTCTTCTACGCTACTCTGAGGATTTATCAGGACTTCTATCGTGCGGCTGCGGTCATGTGCGGAGATACCGGTGGTTATGCCGCGCGAGGCATCTACCGAGATCATCCAGGCAGTGGCAAAAGGGTCCTGCTTGGCGTTCGCCTCTTTTAGCATAGGTTCAAGGCCAAGCCGACGCAGCCGCTCTTCTTCCATGGGCACGCAAATGAGCCCGCGGCCGTATTTGGCCATGAAATTAATACTCTCAGGCCGGGCGAAAGAGGCAGCCATGATCAGATCGCCTTCGTTCTCACGGTCCTCATCATCTACGACCACGACCATTTTACCGGTTTTGAGATCTTCTAGAATATCTGGGATGGAATTGAACATGGATTGTTTGTATGCTTAGCTCCTGCTGATTTGCTCGTCAAACACACTCGCAAATCAAAACGCAGGAGTTAATTCGCGGGCGCCCTCGTTTCACTCGGGCTACACTTTACGTTCACTCACTTAGTTCGTTCCGTAAAGTGTCCGCTCATTAAAAAGCCCGAAGATGATCTTCGGGTAAGGGGTGATCAATCTTCTCTCATCTGGACTCTAACCATCGGCTCTGGCATCTTACCAGATCCTGCCCTGACTTGCGTCTGGGCTCGCGGGCTCTCACCCGGCGCTATAGGATGCGCCGGTGCGCGCTTGCTGCGCGACCGCCGGTCAGGAATCCCTGCCTTCTACAGACAGGTCACCTTGCCCCGAAGATTAACAAAGTTAGTGTAGCATAAAATCTTATCTTGTCAATAGCATAAAATATACCTATAATAAGGTAATCCTATGGAACGTATTGTAAATCAGATACATTCGCTCCTGATCAAAAGGCAAAAGAGCGTAGCCGTGGCTGAATCCTGCACCGGCGGCCTCCTCTCCGAGCTCCTCACCGACCTCTCCGGCAGTTCAGAATACTTCATTCTGGGCATAGTCGCTTATAGCAACGCCGCAAAAATGCGCATCCTAAATGTTTTGCCCAGGTTAATCGCCAAAAACGGCGCAGTTTCAGGAGCTGTAGCCAGGAAAATGGCACGATCCGTAAGGTCACTGGCAAAGTCTGACTTTGGTCTCGGCATCACCGGCATTGCCGGCCCTACAGGTGGCACTCCCCAGAAACCCATAGGCACTATATTCATCTCTATAGATGGCAAAACCAGGAGTATCTGCAAAAAGTTCTTATTCAAGGGAAACCGCCAAACTATCCGCAAAAAATCAGCCCTCAAAGCGCTTGAGATGTTAAAGGAACTGATAAAATGAGGACCTTTATCGCAATTGAGTTACCGGAAGAAATCAAAGGAGCTCTCTCCAGACTTCAGGAGAAGCTGAAAGCCGCCGGTGCGGATGTAAAGTGGGTCGAACCCGAGAATATCCACTTAACCCTGAAATTCCTGGGTGAGCGGGATGATAAGCGGGTAGAAAAAATCAAGGAGCTCCTTGACGAGGCCTGCGCAGGCAGAAAACCCTTTCTCATGCGGCTTGATAAGGTAGGTGCCTTTCCTTCCCTGAACTCGCCCCGCGTCATCTGGGTCAGCGTCAGAGAGGGAGATACCGAAGCTAAAGAGATCGCCGCGGATTTAGAAGAAAAAATATGCCGCCTGGGGATCCCCAAAGAAGAACGGCCATTTCAATCCCACATCACTATCGCGAGATTACGTTCACCGCAAAACAGGCAGCCTTTGGTTCAGGAATTGAAGAAGCTCGAAGATAAACCCTTGCCGGAAAACCTCGGATTCACCGTAAAAAAGATCACCCTCTTTAAGAGCACCCTCACTCCCAAAGGCCCCGTCTACGAAAGCCTCAAAGAAGCAAACCTCAAGATAAGCTGAAGCGCAAGATTAGTGTAGAGCGCAGCTATAATATCATCGCTCATTATGCCCGCACTTCCTTTTAATTTCTGGAATGCGCCGCAGGGGTATGGCTTTACCATATCAAAAAAACGGAATACCAAAAATCCGATGAGCATGAACTTCGGGGCGAAGGGTACAAACAAAAGGCTAAGCAGCATACCCGCCACTTCATCGATCACGATCACGCGGTTATCTTTTCTGCCGGTGGCCCTTTCCGCCTCGCCACTCACCAGAAATCCGAGCACAAGGATTACCAGGGTCAGTAAGACAACCTTACCTCCTGCCAGATAATAAAGCAGGAGCCCGGCGAGGCTTCCGAAAGTGCCCGGAATGAGCGGCAGATACCCGACATAAAAAAATGTGGCCAGTATTTTTATGGTTTTTTCACGAATTGGCATAAGGTTAGAAGCGCGCGATGATCTTGCGGTTCTCCCAGAGATACGATATGCCCGAATAGAGGGTGAGGGCTACGGTGACGAGCATGAGAAAATAGATGCCGCGGCTGAAGATCTTTTCCCAGGCGGGATTCCAGGTGTAATAATTAAGCATCACTTCCTTGGCTACCATGAATAGAAGGATCAGGAGGATCACCGTCATCTGGAATGCGGTCTTATGTTTCCCCGCGCGCGTAGCGGAGAGGACCTTTCCTTTATTCAAAGCAAATAGCCTTAAAGACGTGATTAGGATCTCGCGCGAGACGATGATCACAAACATCCAGGCGTCGATCAGCTGCATCTGCACAAAAGCGGCAAAGGCAGCCAGTACCAGTATTTTGTCGGCGATCGGATCCATGAGGCGGCCGAAATCGGAGATCAGGTTTTTCTTCTGCGCGATAAAGCCGTCGAGAAAATCCGAGAGTGCCGCCAGGATAAATACGCCGAGGGCACTTGCCTTTGCCCAGAGCCCGTGGCAGAGAGGCGATAAAAAGAACATGAAGACAAAAGCCAGGAGGATCCTTGCCATCGTCAGTTTATTGGCTATATTCATGAAGTTACCTCCCCCACTAAATCATACTCCAGGGTATCAGTGACCCTTACCCTGACAAAATCACCGGGGCTGAAGTTTTGGCGGGAGTTTATATAGACCATACCGTCCACTTCCGGAGCATCATATTCGCTACGGCCAAAATATGCCCCCTCTTCTTTTTCCTCGACCATGACCCTTAAAGTCTTGCCTAATAACCTGGCATTTAATTCCCGGGAGATCTCCTGCTGCAGCTGCATGACCTGGTTAAAACGCTCTTCCTTGACTTTCTGGGGGATCTGACCCTTAAGATGATAGGCAGGAGTCCCTTCTTCACGCGAGTAGATAAACGCTCCCAGGCGCTCAAACTTCGTTTCTTCGATAAAGGAGAGCAATTCTTTGAACTCTTTATCCGTCTCTGAAGGAAACCCCACGATTACCGAAGTGCGTAGCGCCACCCCGGGGATGTTTTTTCTGACCTTCCCGATCGTCTTCAGGATATCCTTTTTTGCGGTCTTACGGTTCATCGCCTTGAGGATCCGTTCATTGATATGCTGCACCGGGATATCCATATACTTACAGATGCGCGGCTCATCCCTCACCAGCTTCAATAAAGCATTATCGATACGGCACGGATTCAGATAAAGAAGCCTGATCCAACCGATTTTTCCCGTAACCTTGAGTACCTTCTTTAACAGTGCGCTTAAAGCGAACTTCCCGCAGAGGTCTATGCCGTAGCCGGTGATATCCTGTCCGACGATATTCAGTTCGGAGATCCTCTGGCGGTTAAACGACTGCGCCCGCTTAAGTACAGAATCCGTATCAAGACTGATGAACCTGCCTTTGATCCTGGGGATGATACAGTAACTGCAGTTATTGACGCAACCTTCGCAGATCTTTAAATAAGCGTAGTGGCGGGGCGTAATGGGGAATCTTTCCAAAGAGTGGTTTAAAGAGACTTTACCGATAAAGGCGTCGACTTCGGGAAGTTCTCTTTTTAATTCATCCCGGTAACGCTGGGTAAGGCAGCCATAGACCAGGATCTTTTTAAGTTTCCCTTCTTTTTTTAACTCTACCAGGTCCAGGATCGCATCTATGGACTCGCGCTTGGCCTGTTCGATAAAGCCGCAGGTATTTACGATGGCGACCTGCGCCTTATCCATATCCACCACGGAATAACCTTTGCGGCATAGCCTGCCCAGGATATTTTCGGAATCTACGATATTTCTGGGGCAGCCGAGGCTAAGAATCGCAACCTTTGGTTTCATCTGGGTATGTGCAGGCCCCCGTCTCTGGTGATCACGATGTTTTTCAACTGTTGGTTCCTTGCGCCAAGATTTGAAAAACGCTGGCCGTCCACTTCTATCTCCACCCCGCCGGCATTGCCCAGGGAGAACTCTATCTTATTTTTAGCTTCCCAGCTCTCTGACCTGCCCTTTTCCAGGATCCGGTTAAAAACCGTCTGGCCGTCTTTCTTCAGGATGACCATGCAGTTTTCGCGCGCCAGGATGGTCAGATTTATTCCTGAAGCGGCGTCTCTTTTCAGGGGGACGCTTTTAGGCAGGGCCTTCTGCGCTGCAGGAGGCCCTGCTTTAGGCGCCTGTTTCTTAGCCGCCGGCGACGCAGGCGAAGAAACGCTCCTGGAAGCGGCCTCTTTACGCTTTGCCGAAATGAACTTACCCAGGCTATAGAGCCCCCAGACCGCGATACCGCCGGCCAGAATGAATACGAATACGCCTTTTAATTTTTTAAGAGGCTGCAAAGAACGCAGCTTGCTGCCCGCCTCTTTCAGAAGGACGAACTTTTCTGCCTTCCGGGCTCCTGCCGCAGCGACAGTGCCCGGATGCGCCGGAGGCTCTTTATAATCGGCAATACACTCTTTGGGGTCTACCCCTAAAAACTTACAGTAGATCTTCAGGAAGCTTTTCAGGTACACCGGGCTCAGGTTGCTGATAGTGTCTCCCTCGATAGCCTTGAGGATATTGAGGTGGACCTTGGTCTTCTTCTGCACCTCTTCAAGGCTTAACCCCTTTTCCAGGCGTAGTTTTTTTAGCCTTTCGCCGGCTGCTTCCATCACTGCTCCTCGCTTTGCCCGACCTGCCTGGCCCTATCCAGCCACTCTTCCCGGTTGACCAGGATCTTACGCGGCTTGCTTCCTTCATAAGGGCCAACCAACCCTTCCTGCTCCATGGAATCGATAATGCGCGCGGCACGCACATGGCTTAAGCGCATCCTGCGCATCAGGATGGATACCGAAGCCTGATTGCTCTCCATGACCACCCGCACCGCCTCGTCGTAAAACTCGTCTTTCTCGCCGTTGACTGCCGTGGCGCTCTTCTGCTGCTCTTTCACGATCTCTTCGTTGTAGAGCGGTTCTGCCTGGGACTTAATGAAATCCACCACCCGCTCGATCTCCTTGTCGTAAACCAGCGTCCCTTGCAGCCGGATCATCTCCGATTCGCCCGGCTGCATAAAAAGCATATCGCCCTTGCCCAGTAGTTTTTCCGAGGTCTTGGTGGAATCAAGGATCGTACGGGCATCCACGCCCGAGGCTACCTTAAAAGATATGCGTGCCGGGAGATTGGCCTTGATCACGCCGGTGATCACATCGACCGACGGCCTCTGCGTAGCCAGAATCAGGTGGATACCTACTGCGCGGGCCATCTGAGCTAAACGCGTCACCGCATTTTCGATCTGGTCTCCGGCAACCACCATAAGGTCGGCAAACTCATCGATGATGATCACGATATAAGGAATAGGCTCGTTCTTCTCGTTGTATGACTCGATCGTCCTTGAGCCGGCCTTGGCCAGGAGCTTATAGCGCTCGTCCATCTCCGCCAGGACCCAGTTTAAGGCCGCCGAAACTTTTTTGGCGTCAGTGACCACCGGGCACAAGAGGTGGGGCAGGCCGTTAAAGGGCATAAGTTCCACGCGCTTGGGATCGACCATCAGGAACTTAAGCTCATGCGGGGCGTTCTTATAAAGCAGGGAGAGTATCAACGAATTGACGCAGACGGTCTTGCCGCTTCCAGTAGTGCCTGCGATCAATAGATGCGGCATCTCATCGAGGTCTGCGACGATTGGGTGTCCGGTAATATCCTTGCCCAAGGCCAGGGCTAACTTGTATTTTGCCCCCTGGAAGACCTGGGAGGTGAGAACTTCCTTTAAATAAACAAAATCCGTGCGCGCATTGGGGACCTCTACGCCGACGCGCGCCTTTCCCGGGATAGGTGCCAGGATCCTTACGGTCTGGGCTTTCATCGCCAGGGCAATATCATCATCCAGGGCCTCGATGCGGTTGACTTTGACCCCGGGTGCAGGCTCAAGCTCATAACGCGTGATCGCAGGGCCCCTAAGGATGTCCGTTACCTTGGCTGAGACGTCAAAATCCTGCAAAGTGGCAACCAGCGTGCGGGCATTCGCTTCCAGGTCATCTTTCATCTGCCTGGCTTCGATCACCGGAGGGCTATCCAGTAGATCCGGGGAAGGCAACTGATAATCGCCGATCCTGACCTCCTGGGGCCTGGCCTTAGCCTGAGCAGGCTGAGGCCCTGGCTTCGGCTCATGGATTTTCGGCTTAGGCGTCTGAGTTGCCTCTTCGGGCTTAGGCTTAAACCTATCCTTTACCGCAGCCAGGAGAGACTCTTTTTTCTGAGGAGCTTCCGGAACAGGCTTGGGTGCGGGCTTTATCCTTATCGGCAGCTCTCTTCTTTTCGGCAGCCTAAAAAAGGGAGCAAAAATATCTCTGGCCTTATTTGCGGTGCCGATAAAAAGCGAGGAGATAAGTATCTCGGTGACCAGGGCCAGGGATAATATAATAAAGGTAATAAAAATGATGAAGCCGCCAAGGCGGCTGAAATAGGCAGTAATAAAATTAGAGGTCACTGCACCCAGTAAGCCCGCGGTGTAGAAACGGACGAACTCGTTCTTAAGATGGGACATCCCCCAGAGCGATGCCACGGATAAGAGGAGCACAAACATGCCGATAAAACGGGGGATGCTTAAGTAAGGAGGCTCCTGCCGGAAAAACTTCACCCCCAATAGCAGGATCAGCAAAGGAAGGACAAAGCTTGTGGGCATGCCGAATAAAAAAACCAGTATCCCGCCGATATAAGCGCCGAAGTATCCTAAGAGGTTCCTGGGTGGGTGATTGGGATTAGAGGTGTAGAAGGGAAGGTCGAGGCGGTCAAAACCGGTGAGGCTGGCCAGCAGCATAAGCCCGATAGCGACAAGGATTACGCCCTTGACCTCGTTTAATCTCTTTTCTTTCACTTTTGCTGTTCAGCCTGCTTCTTGCTCAGGTTTATCCGGCCCATTTCGTCTATGCCGATAACCTTGACCTTGAACTCATCGCCGAGCTTTACCACTTCGTCGACGCTCTTGACAAAACGGTCAGCCAGCTCAGAAATATGCACCAGGCCTTCTTTTCCGGGAGCAATCTCGCAGAAGGCGCCGAAGTTCACGATGCGCTTGACCTTGGCGTTATAGATCGTGCCTACGGCTATTTCTTCCACGATGGTCTTGATCATCTTGATCGCCTCGGCGGATTTTGCCGCGTCGGTAGAGCCGACCAGGACAGTGCCGTCATCCTGGATGTCTACGCTCACCCCGGTTGCGGCGATAATCGCTTTCACGTTCTTGCCGCCCGGGCCGATCAATTCTCCGATCTTATCCTGGTTGATCTTAAGCATCTCGATGCGCGGGGCGTAACTTGATAATTCCGGACGCGGCGCGTTGATCGCCTCGCTCATCTTATCCAAAATAAAGGTTCGCGCCTCTTTTGACTGCGCAAGGCAATCTTTCAGCAGCTCCACGGAAATACCTTCGATCTTCAGATCCAGCTGCACTGCGGTCATGCCTTTTCTTGTGCCTGCGACCTTAAAATCCATATCGCCGAAATGATCCTCAAGGCCGGCGATATCCGTAAGGATCACTGCCTTCTCGCCTTCTTTGACCAGGCCTAAGGCAATGCCACCTACCGGATCCTTTACGGGGACACCGGCATCCATCAGCGAGAGCGCTGCGGCACAGACTGTAGCCATGCTGGATGAACCATTAGATTCCAGGATCTCAGAAACTACTCTGATGGTATAGGGGAACTTCTCTTTGGCGGGAACCACGGCAAGGAGCGACTTCTCGGCTAATGCGCCGTGGCCGATCTCCCGCCTTCCCGGTCCGCGCACCGGCGCTGTCTCTCCGACGCTAAAAGGCGGGAAGCTGTAGTGCAGCATAAAAGTCTTATATTTTTCACCTTCCAATGCCTCGATCAGCTGCTCGTCTTCTCCGGTACCTAAAGTGGTCACCGCAAGGCTCTGGGTCTGGCCGCGCGTAAAGAGCGCTGAGCCGTGCGTGCGCGGCAGGACCGAAACCTGACAAGTGATCGGCCGGACGTCCCTGAAACCCCTGCCGTCAAGGCGCGCATTCTCTACCAGTATCTTATGCCGGATCTGCGCCTTCTGCACCTCATCCAGTGCCATATTGATATCGGCGCTGGTGCAATCTTCGCATACGTATTTTTCTTCCAGCTCTTTGGTCAGAAGATGCACCTGCTCCACTCTTTCGTCGTGGTTAGTCAGTTTATAGATCTCTTTCAGCTTCCCTGTTGCGGCAGCCTCCACGTTCTTCTTCAGCTCCGGGCTGATCAATTTTAAGGCTACTTCCGCCTTGGGTTTTCCGGCCTTCTTTTTAAACTCCTCCTGGACATGCAAGAGGCCCTGCAGATTATCATAGCCGAACTTTACGGCTTCCAGATATACGTCTTCCGAAACTTCCCTCCCGCGGGACTCCAGCATGATGATGCCTTTTGCGGTAAGGGCCACTACCACGTCCAATTCCGCTTTTTCCAGTTCCGCATAAGTCGGATTAAGGATAAACTGATTATCAAGCCTGGCTACCCGGCAGCAGGCTACCGGCCCGCCGAAGGGAATGTCTGAGATCATCAGGGCGCATGAGGCGCCGTTCACCGCCAGTATATCGGGGTCATTCTCCCCGTCGCTGGAGAGGACGATCGCCATGATCTGGACTTCGTTTAAGAAGCCTTTGGGAAAGAGCGGCCGGATGGGCCGGTCGATGAGGCGGGCGGTAAGGATCTCGCTCTCCGAAGGCCGGCCTTCCCTCTTAAAGAAACCGCCGGGGATCCTGCCTGCGGCATAGGTCTTCTCCTGGCATTCTACGGTGAGGGGAAAGAAATCCTGACCTGCGCGTATCTCCTTGGACATGCACGCGGTCACCAGGACCACAGTCCCGCCAAGGGAAACCATGACCGAACCATTCGCTTGTTTGGCGATCTTTCCGGTCTCAAAAATTATATCAGCTTTTCCGAATTTCGTTTTCAGAGTGTGCTCTTGCATTATATTGTCCTTAGGGATTTTCTTAGGGGATTATTTTCTCAGGCCAAGCTTCTCCAGAACCTCTTCATACTTCTTAATGTCCCTGTTCTTGAGATAGTTGAGGAGCCTGCGGCGTCTGCCTACAAGCGCAAGCAGTCCGCGGCGGGAGTGGAAATCGTTCTTGTGGATCTTGAAATGCTCTCCTAAGACGTTGATCCTCTCGGTTAAAATCGCAATCTGGACTTCTGCCGAACCGGTATCGCGGGCATGGACTTTGAACTCTTCGATGATCTTGGATTTTTTATCTTTTAGCAAAACCAACCTTTTTCACCTCCTCTTCTCTTAATTTGGATCATTATATGATACTTTAAAGCATAAGTCAATAAAATCAACATATTTTTTCGGGGGCTTATTAAGGGTTATATTCGGGGACCGTACGGTAGAAAGTCTTTGTCTTTTCCCTTCCCGATTCTATCAGCGGCCTGAACATATGCTTATAGCAAAAATAAACCGCGCCCGCAATCAAGGCTAAAAGGAGAACTTTTCTGATCATAAGGCCTCCTTTTCTAAGGCGACAAGCTGATCAGTGAAGCTTTTTATATTTTTGGCGATGCTTAAATAATCGCCTGCCTCAAGCCACTCTCGCTTAAAGGTACTTGCGCCGATGGCCACGGCACTCGCCCCCTGGGCGAAAAAATCCTTCAAATTCTCGGGCCGCACCCCGCCGCAGGCAAGGAGCTCTATACCGCTAAACGGGGCCTTAACCTCCTTAAAATACGCGGGGCCGAAGAAGTTCGCCGGAAAGACCTTGACCATGCTCGCACCCGCATTCCAGGCGCGGTAGATCTCCGCAGGGCTAAGGGCGCCAGGAAAGACCGGGATCTTAAACTTTGCGCAGTAGCTGACTACTTCCTCCACAAACACCGGCAGCACGATAAAGGTGGCTCCGCCGGATAACGCCAGTTTTAAATCCTCCGTATTCAGGACTGTCCCTGCGCCGATAGTCAGGCGCCCGCCGGATGCTTGAATAGCCTTACGGATGAGATCCGGCGCTCCCGGGGTATTCATGGTGATCTCGATCGTCTCCAAGCCGCTTGAGGCGATTACCTCTACGAGGGGTGCTATCTCCTGAGGTTTGATTCCCCTTAAGATCCCCAGGATCGGCTTTTCTTTGAACCTCTTAATATCCATGATTATTTTTCCACGTCCGTGATCAGGCTCTCGTAAAACTCGCGGTAATTCTCTTTCTTTTCGCTCTCGCGCAAAGCTATGGCTGCGCGCGGATGCTCATCCAGGATGCCAGTGATGGCATAAGGTATGATGTAGCCCCATTCCATTTTATCACGTAACGGAATAAACTCTTTAGAGATGATATCCAGCACCGGGCGGATATCGAACTTGGGGTTCTTTAAGAAACCGAGCAGCAGCTCAAGCGGACAATTCCCCGCAGCCCTGCCCAGGCCATAGACCGTAGCATCCAGGTAATTGGCGTCGTGGATGATGGCTTCAATGGTGTTGGCAAAAGCGAGCTGCTGGTTATTATGCGCATGGATCCCGACTTCCTTGGTCTTTAAGATGTGCCTTGCCTTCTTGATCAGGAACTCGGTAGTCTCCTGATAAAGCGAACCGAAGCTGTCCACGACGTAGACCACCCCGGCCTTGCACTCTTCCTCCAGCTGATGCAGCGCTTCATTCAATTCGTTATCCAGGGCGCGCGAAATCGCCATGATATTGATCGTAGTTTCATAGCCCTTGTCCGCGAAATGATTGCATAAGAATATCGCCTTATCGATATCCTTGACATAGGAGGCGACGCGGATCATGTCTACCGGGCTCTCTTTTTTGGGCTTTACGTCATCGATATCCACCCGATCCACATCCACCATCACCGAGAGCTTCATCTTATCCGACTCAATGCCTTCGATCGTCCTCTTGATATCGTCCTCTTCGCAGAACTTCCACTTTCCGTACTCCTTGGGATTAAAGAGGCGGCGGGAGTTCTTGTAACCGATCTCCATATAGTCTATGCCGGCATCGGAAAGCGACTTATAGAGCGCGCGCACAAAATGCAGGTCAAAATCGTGGTTATTGATCAGGCCGCCGTCTCTTATGGTACAATCCAGGATTTTAATCTTCTCACGGAACATGCTCAACCCTCCTTAAAAATTAAGCCCATCGTAAGAATTGATGGGCTTCTGCCTCAACTTTTCTACTCGCACAAGTATAGCATAAAATTATGTATTTGGTAGGAAAATTTATTAAGAAGTGAAGTTAAAATCCCGGATATAAAGGGTAGGCACACAGGCTGAACCTAACCCCTCAAGATGGTCTGCCACAGTCTGTCTCTCTCTGGAAACGTATTTTATCCGCTTGAACGCCTCAAGGACGGATTCGGTAAAACGCATATTGGTCAGGGCGCTCTTGGGAATGCCGTTTTCTATAAGAAAGGTCCCGTCGCGGGTCATCCCGGTCATCAGGGCCCGGTGCGTATCTAAAAAACCGTTAATATAATGGAAGCGGCTCACCAGGATCGCGCGCTTCGCCGAAGCAACAATCTTATCGTAAGAGGCCTTACCCTGCTCCATCACCAGGTTATATCCTACCGGGCCGCCGGTATCATCGGGAAAACTCGCATGACCGTTCGGTTTTAATTTTAGCAGCCGGGCATAATGGCTGTCGGTAAGCGGTTCACCGGCAGCACCCTTCCTGATCAGGTAAACCTTTTTGCGGCTTAAGCCCTCAAAATCAAAGGGCAGGATAAAAGTATCCGGGTCAAGGCCGGAATCGTAAATACTCACTTCTTCCCCGGTAATGCTCCTGCCGGCCTTCTTCCATAAGAAACTGGTCTCTTCAAGCACGGACTTTGCGCCAAAACCGATATAATTGAGCCACTGGATGAGTTCAGCTACGGCAGCAGGCTCAAGGATGACGTCGTATTTGTCCGGCTTCAAGGTTTCGGTCTTTAAGCCGTGCAGGCACTTCTTCATCGCCGTATCCGCAAGGTTTTCTATGCCTAATTTATGGATATCGTGATTTGCCTGGGCAGCGTACCCGGATGAACCTGCGCCTGTAGCGATCAGCTTCATGCCGGCCAGGGAATATCTGTGATGATTTATCTTGCCTTCGGAAGATATCACCGCCAGCGTACTTTCTCCGTTATAGAGGTTACCGGAAAACTTCACCCCCAGTTCCTGGCCTCCGCTAAAAACTCGCTGCAGGATCCCCGCCCTCTTCTGTGCGGGCAAAGAGGCCGTCTCCTCGGAATAAAGATGCGCTGCCGCTTTCACCGGTTTAAAAAAAGGTATATCCTTTTTTTCTTTTACCTGCAGCCTTAAATGCGCAAGGGCAAGCGCCCTCTTAAGCGCCTCTTTCAGGTTATGTTCATCGATAGAATTAGTGGAGGCGATACCGATGCGTCCGTCTTTTAAAACCCGGAAATAGACGGTCTGGTCCTCATCCTGCATGTGCTGGTGGATCAGGGAATTGGCAAAGCGGCTCACCTGAAGGCAGGTGCGCATAAAAACAATCGCGGCCTTATCCGCCTCTTTTGTCCTGGCTAAAGGCAGAAGCTTCTCTTTCAGCCACTCCGCAGTGATCATCTCCTCACTCCCGCTTTGATCTTTTCAAAACGCGCAGGGCTGGTGGCATGGCCTACATGCATGGATTGCGAAGGCTCCCCCTTGCCGCAGGAAGGTATGCCCCAGACATACCAGGAATCCTTGTTTGCGACCGCGCTGCAATTACCCCAGAAATAGGGGGTATTGGAATAATAGACCGGATTTTTATAGGCCTGCTTAAGCTTGCCGTTCTTGATCTGCCAGGCGATCTCGGTGCCGAACTGGAAGTTTAGCCTCAGGTCGTCGATGCTCCAGCTCTTATTCGTACACAGATACAGCCCGTCCTTAGTATCGGCGACGATCTCTTCAAGGCTCTCTTTTCCCGGTTCAAGATTGATATTAGTCATGCGGATAAGCGGGATGCAATTCCAGGATTCGGCGCGCATAGTGGCATTACTGGCCCTTTTTAAGGTAGTAGCGGTCTCACGCGAACTTAAATAATCGTCAAATAACCCCTGTCTGACCAGCCCTATGCGCTGGGCTGCCACTCCCTCATCGTCATAGGCAAAGCTTCCCACCCCGCCGGAAAGATTTGCATCCGCGGTGATATTCACCTGCCTTGAGCCGTACCTGAACTTAGAGAGCTTATCCAGCGTCAGGAAGCTTCCTCCGGCGTAACTGATCTCTGAGCCCAGGACCCTATCAAGCTCTGCCGGATGGCCGCAGGATTCATGCACCTGCAGGGCCATCTGATAGCCGTCCAGGATGATCGTCGTTTCCTTATCCGGGCAGTCAGGCGCATCCAGGAGCATGAGCGCCTCGTCGCGCACGCGGCCGGCATGATGCGGAAAATCCAGTTCCCGGATGTACTCATAACCTGCCTGGCGTATCTGGGAGTGGTGGGAGATAGGATAGGAACGTTTCTGGACGTTTGAGCCTTCACCGGCGACTGCCTCGAAATAACCGCCGCTTTCGATAAAAGACTGCTCGATCTGTGAGCCTTCGGAGTTCACAAAGAACTTGGTGGTGTGGTAGAAATCAAGGGTGGACTGGGCGAATTTTATTTTAGGTTCCTTAAGCAGGAGTTCGTTGGTGTAAAAGAGATAGTGGAGCTTGGTATCCAGTGCCACTTCAAAGGGATTGATCTGGTAGGCTGAAGAATAGGTGGCATGCACTGCCGGATACGCCGGAAAGGCGACCTTCTCCTTATTGATGAAGCTTGAGACGCGGGCGATCTCGATAGCCAGGGCGATATTCTTCTCTATCAGGCCCTCTTCAAAGATGCTTCCGCAACTGAAGCCCCATGCTCCGTCGCAGAGGACCCGGATGCCGTAGCCTTCGTCGATATGGCTGGAGATGTTCTCCACGTCATAATTAAAGACCGACAGGCTCTCATGCTGCTTCTTTACCCAGCGGATATCGGCGTAATCTACGCCTTTTCCCTTGAGCTTATGCATCATGGAGCGGATGATCGCCTTTCTCATAAGGTTTACTATAGCAAAGCTGAACTTACGATGCAATATTTTTTCCCGCTAAGCCATTAAAATCCGAGGGTGGGACCCCGCCCAAAATTAAACGGGCAGCGGGAAAATGTAGTTTGAAATCTTGCGATAATCCTCTATAATAAGACCTGTGCGAAAAACCGCTATCCGCAAGATCGATGGTTACCTGCGCTCCTTAAGCGCCAAAGAGACCGGAGCCCTGCAGAGGCTCTTCCTGCGCGAAGTCGAGCGCCTGAACATCCGCTATCTTAACGATTTCGGGAAACCGCGCAATATTGCCCTGGTCCTCAGGCCCTGGCTGGTCGAGCCCGGGGAGGCAAAGCTCCTCCATCGGCTCATCTATTCCTTCCGGAACATGCACGCAAAGTTATTTCCCCTCTATTTCAGCCATCCGGGGATCCGACAGGCCCTGCCTCTACGCCGCCAGGAAAAAGAGTGGTTTGAACTGATCAACCGCAAGAGCCTTCAAAAATACCAGGTGGTCTTCGGCCGCTGGGATACGAATGCCTGCTTCGATAAAGAGTCCCGTGTCGGCGACATAATGTTCCTTGAGACCAACACCGTAGGGATAGGCGGCATCCACTATATCCCGGTCGTCTCCGAAGCGCTGAGCAGCATTTTAAAGGCTAGCCTTGAACACAGGATCCGCCCCTGCTGCCTGGGGCACCAGGCAGACCCGCGGCTCCTTCTGGCGGAAGAAATAAAACGCCACGCCAGGCTCATCAACAGAAAGAGCCTTAACGTCGCTTTTATCGAAAACCGGGAATTCCTCGCCGGAACGGTGGAATTGCCTGAGCTGACCAAGTTTTTCAATAACCTCGGCATAAAGGCGATCCTGGCTGACCCGCGGGACCTTAAGGCTAAAGGCCAAGAGATCTATTACCGTGACGTGCGCCTGGATATTATCTATCGCGATTCAGAACTTCAGGAGCTCATCGATATCGAGAAAAAAGGCCACGGCATGCAGGCCCTGAAGCAGGCCTTCATCAATAATCAGGTCATCTCATCGATCGCCGGAGAGCTTGACCATAAGAGCGTCTTTGAGGTCTTCAGCAGCCCGGAGTTCTATTCTCTTTTTAACGCAAAGGAGAGGCAGCTGCTAAAAAGACATGTGCCCTGGACACGCCTGCTTAAAGAAAGATGCACCGCGGATGAATCCCTACGCAGGATCGACCTTGCGCCTTTTGTCGAAAAGAATAAGGATAAACTGATCATAAAGCCTAACCGCGCTTACGGCGGAAAAGGCGTGGTCATCGGCAAATTGACGGGTAAAAAAGTATGGCGGGATTATTTAGAGAAGGCGCTGGCCAAACCCGGAACTTACGTAGTGCAGCGCCTGGTCATGATCCATCAAGAGGAGTTTCCCTACTTCAGTGACGAAGAAAAAATCACCTTTGACAGATTTTATGGCGTTTCCGGATTTGTGGTCACCGCAAAATCCACCGCGGTCTTAGGCAGGTTCTCTAAGGAAATGGTGGTGAATGTGGCGCGTAAAGGCGGGATCATCCCCACCCTGATGCTGCATCACTAATACTAAACCCCGACCCTCACCTGTTCCGGCATCTTCCAGACCAGGCTTTTATATTCATCCAGCATCCGATAGGTATTGAATCTTTCACTCTGGATGAGGCAGTTGATCATCAGGTCTATCCAGCTTGAAGAGTAGTCTATTTTTCCGGAGGCGTTAGTCTTGTAATAAAGCCTGGCCATCTCTTCAAGTGCGTCATAAAGCTTTGAGGCATCCTCAGCCATGTGCAGGTCGAACTCGCTGCCGATCTTTCCTCCCTCAAATTGATACCCGAAGATCCTGCCCATCTCTTCCGTGGCCTCGACCACCCATCCATCCAGGGTAGTCAGTTGCAACACGCTATTCATGATCGCCTTCATGCCGCTTGTGCCCGAAGCTTCAAACGGAGGAAGAGGATTATTCAGCCAGACATCCACACCCTGCACCAGCCTCCTGGCCCAGGCAATATCGTAATTCTCAAGCATGATCACTTTCAGGTAATCGTAAACCTCAGAAAGCCCGTCTATCTTATCCAGCATCTGATTAATATAGGTAAAGCCGAGGCTGTCCTTGGGATGCGCCTTTCCGGCAAGGATCACCTGGATAGGCCCGGTCTTCTTGGCGATACTGATCAGGCGGTTAATATCCTGCAGGACGAGGCTTGGCCTCTTGTAGGCAGCCATACGCCTGGCCCAACAGACGGTAAAGGTATCCTTATCCAGTTTCCATTTTGCAAGCATGTTGCACAAGGCGACCTTATTTTCCTGATGTGCGCCAAAGACCTCCTGCCTGAAGGCGCTGTCGCTCTTCAGGTCCTCTGCTTTTTTCAAGGCATAGGGGTTAGCCTTTATATCGCCGATGCGGTCTTCGAATTTTTCAAATAAACGCTTGAAGTTCTCCGACATCCAGGTGTGCGTGTGCACCCCGTTAGTCACGAAATTGATCTTATCTTTGTATTGCGGGAACTGCTGCAGCATGACCTCATAGTGCCTTTTAGAGACCGCGTTCACGCTGTTTGAGGCCTCTATGGCCAGCTGCGTCAGGTTGACCATGGCATGGCCCGCTTCTGTCCCGAACCTCTCCGCGACTTTTGCGTCTTCATCCCTGAGTATGCGCTCAAGCTCAAAGAAAGGGAAACGATCATGGCCTGCCTCAACCGGCGTATGGCAGGTGTAGGCAAAATGTTTTTTTAATTCCGCAAGCGCCTCTTCCGATAAGCCTCTTGCCTTTTCTACGAAAGCAAAGACGGCATGGCCTTCGTTAAGATGAAAGAGGTCGATATTATAACCCAGGTCTGCCAGGGCGCGCGCTCCGCCCATGCCCAGGATCGCTCTTTGCATGATGCGGATGGCGTTGCTCTCGCTGCGGTAAAGCTGATCAGTAAGGTGGCGGTTATTTTCGCTGTTCTCCGGGATATTTGAATCCAGGAGTATGAGCGGTATGGCATAATCCTGCGTATAATTGTAGACGTAATATTTCCAGAGCCGTAAGACTAACTCTCCGGATTTAAAGGAGAGCTTTATCCTGTTTTTCAAAGGAATGAGCCCGGGATAAGTATAGGGGTCCCAGTGCATCTCTTCGGGCGCCTGGCCGTATTTAAACCAGAACTTCTGCCGGAAATACCCGGTGCTCCAGAGCATGCCGATACCTGCCGCAGGAAGGCGGAAATCCGCCATGGTCTTTAAGGTGTCTCCTGCCAATACTCCGAGGCCTCCGCTATAAATCGGCAGGTCGATCAAATCGCTCGGCCTGACCGTAAAAAAATAATCCGCCAGGCGGTAATTGGAAAAAACCTCATGCTCCCGTGATTCGTTCTGTTCATCGATCCGGCGCAGGGTCGAAAACCGGTTGTAGAAACTGGAGGCAAGGCCGTACTCCATGGAGAAGTAGGCTATTGAACGCTCGGAGCGCAGCCTCTTTTCCGCGGCGATGAGCGCTTGAAGCGGCAGGCCGAAAAACTTTCCATCCCGGATATCCTTGCTGTAGGTATCTTCGTAATTTTCTATCTGGACCAGAGAAAGGAACTCTTCAACCTGGGGATCCGGCATTATTTTCTCCTCTTTCTTTCTGTCCGGCGCAGGGCCTTAACCATGCGCTCGTAAGCCTGGCCAGGCGTCCTGCCCTCGGTAAGGTGGTCGCAACAGATCGCAGCAAAACCTACGCGGTTCCTGATCCTGAAGAGGTCTACTTTGAGGTGGCCGATCTTAGGCATATTACCTCCTATTTCTTCTTGAGGTTGTCGGGCGAGTTCACCGACATCACGTTCTGCGACTGCACAAAATACACCGGATTGCCTTCGGCGTCATACTTATTATCCACGCGCAGCACCTTAGTGGCAACTAATTTCATCTTGATCACCGAACCGTCGTCCAGGAGATACTGGTTCCAGTATTCGCTGGCCTGGTTCACCTCGATCGGAGTCGCATCTACTTCCTCTCCGCCGAAGTTTATTTTTATCTTCTCTTCCATCTCTGTCTCCCGGTTATCTATACCTGACTACTTCTGCCTCAACGCTTACCCTTTCGTAAGCATAGGGCTCGGTCACCGGCTTAACGCCTCCGGCAGGGATAGTCTCTTTCTCAACCGTAAAGTAAGTGCCTCCTGCTTTTTCGCGCTTGGTCTTGATATTTATCGCAGCATCCCCTCCTGCCTCGCGCACCCGCATCATTAACATCTCCTCCAGGTATTTTTCCCGGTCAATAGAACCGGCGATCTTGCCGATAGTTTCAAAATCCTTTGCGGGCTTTCCCTCAAAATACAGATCTACCGGATAATCCGAAGGCCTGGCGGAGAATCCCGCGCCGTAGCCGGTAAACTTAAGCTGCCTGCCTGCGGCCTTCTCTACGCTCATGCATCCGCTAAAAATAAATACGGCCGTCAAAAGAATACTTAAGATTTTTTTCATGCGGCAGCCTCCCTGCGGTGCTCTTTCACGCCCTTAAGCGCCTCGATCACCTTTACCGCCTCCCTGCGGGTCAGCTTGTTGATCGCGGCCTTATGAAAATATTTATGGATGAAATTATCCAGGTGGTCCGGCGTCCAGCCCAGATTCCCGGCCAGATACTGAATGAATAATTTCTGCCTGATAGTAAGGCCGTAAGGATTGAGGCGGTAATGCGAGCTGCGTACGAAATAGTTCATCAGCTTACGGAACTTCTCGTCATCCAGGTCTTTGGCGCTCTCTACCCCTGCTGCCTCATGCAGGATCCTTCTATACTCTTCGTCGCTAAGATTCAGCTCCTTTTTTACGATATGGATAACCGCCAGCCTTTTCTTATCCATAGTAAAAAGGGGGCGAGGCAACTTTAAACAAAGACGCCTCACCCCTGTCAAGCATAAGGTTACTCAATAATTATCTTTTTCGCGTTAAACTCAAGAGCTCCGGTAAAGACGCCTTCGCATCCGGCATAAACCGAAGGCCTCAGTTCTTCAAAAGCGACCCTTAAGTCCTGCGGCCCCTCGAGCCAGGTATCCGGCCTCACCTTTACCTTTACCCCTGAGATGATGATCTCTCCTGCCACGGCATCCGCGGAAGTGATCTTACCCTTGATCTCGTCGTAACCGGAAAAGTCCTCGGCGATCTTCCTGGCGGACATCCTGGCCTTATCCGTGAAGGCGCCTTCTATGCCGACCCGGTCTCCGACAGCAAGCGCTGAAAGGTTGACCGCCTTATCCGCGTCGTTCTTGATTTCTGCTGCCCGGGCGTTGACCTGCACTCCAAAGACATCTATAGTGGCTGCCTCGGCATCCACTGCCTGGATCTTGCCCTTGAGCTCATCGGCGGCGGCAACTGCGACAAAGAATAATAAAGTAAGAAGGCAACTTAAAAAAAGCCGCATCTCGATCCTCCTGTTGCTTTTATTATAATTCCAAAAAGCGAAAATACCAAGAAAAATAAAGCGGGCTTATTCGATGGCGAAACTCGCCGAGACTACCGCAGTCACCTTCTTATCAAGGGAACTTGTGTCATTGACCCCCCCGTCAGAGACCTCGGTGGAATTGACCGGAGTGATCTGGAAGACCCCCATCCGGGCTGAGCGCATAAAGCCGATCTTGTTTCCGGTGGCCTTGACCATGTTCTCGGCGCGCAGTTTCGCATTTTCCGTAGCCCGGGCGAGCATCTCGATCTTCAACTCATCGAGTTTGGTATAGAAATAATCCGGCGCAAGAGAAATAAACTCAACGCCCTGGTTGATCAACTCCGTGGATTCCCTCGATACTGCCGTGACCTTATCCACGTCGCCGGATTTGACCTCGACACTCTGGCTCAGGCGGTAGGCCTCGACTTCATTGGTGTCAAAACCTTTATCGTTCTTCTTGTAAATAGTCTCCGTATCGATCTGCAGGAAGGTGATCTCATTTTCTTTGATGCCTTTAGAAACAAGGTATCCCTTTACCTTATCCAGATTTTCCTTCAGCGACTTATACGCCCCGGAAAGGGTCGCCTGGCGCGCAGAGAATGACCCCCTCCAGACGATCAGGTCGCTTTTAATATCCTTCTGCGCGGAACCGGTGACGTTAATGACCTCCTTGACAAACTTGGTGACCTTCAAAAAACCCTGCGACAGGATCACGCTTGAGGCTATCGTCGCCACCGCAATGCATACCCCAAGGACCACGATCTGCGTATTCTTCAAAAATCCGCCGTTCTCCCCCATATCCGCCTCCTTATGCCTTAAAATGCCTTAAACAGGCCCTCACCGTAGGGGCCACTGTTTATATCCCGATATCCCTCTTGTCGCGCTGAGATTGTCTATTTATTATAAGGCGGGATTATAATGTCCTTGGTCTGTTTTCTTACTTTTCCCCCGAAACTGCGGGAGTCAAACTTATCCGTCACCTCAAAAATGATCCTGCCGTTCTTAAGCCTCAAGAATTTATAAGAAACAGTAAGGTGGCGACTGTCAGTTAAGACACAGGACTCTCCCGGCTTCAAAACAGCTTCATCAATGACTGCGCCTTTCGGATCCAGCATCAGAAGCGTATAGCCGTAGCCGCTATTTTTGCTGTCGGCAAGGGTGATGCTTCCTCCGGAATTGATCCTGCATGAGGAGATCCCCGGGAGTTTTGAGGTCTTGCGGATATAATCAAACCTGCTGCGGTATCCTGCCTCTTCTTCTTCCTCTTGCGCCGGGCCAAGCTTTTTTAAGTTTTCTTTGACCTTTGCTTCGGCGACTTCTTTTCTTGCTTTTGCCCTTTTTAAGAGATCCGCGGCATCTTTTCTGATGATCCCTAATTCTTTCTCCCCGAGAATAATGCCCAGGTCCTGCATGATCCTGCCCCAGGACTTGGCTTCTCCTGCTTTGTACTCATCCGCTATCGCATCTAACGGCCTGGCGCTTGAGCGGCTTATGGCAAGCGCGATAAAGGCATTGCGCAGATAGATCTTTTTGGCAAGGCCGGCGATCTTCTCCTGCGGTATCCCGTAAGTAGAGCTAAGATCCGCGATAAATCCGGATTCATCAAAAGACGCATTATAGCCGATGTCCTCGATCATCTGGTCAAGGTTGCGGTCTCCGGTGACCTTAAGCGGGCCGGTAGGCTCATAGGCATGCGCCTTAAAACCGGCTGCAAATACAAAGAGCATCATCAATATAAAATATTTTTTCACTTCCTGCCTCCTTTTTGCGTCCATGCGCAGCCCCTTACGGCCCGATCTGGCGCAGTTTATTCAGGACTTCCGACATATTAAAGATGGCCAGAGTAAGCTGGGAGACTGCCTCGGAGACCTTATCAGGCTCAAGGGAATAAATCAGCTCCCGGAACTCTTCCATCCTGGAGAACATATCTTCGCCTCCCAGCGCGTATATCTTATACACTTTTGCGCGGGCAAGATCCCCTTTTTCCTCGGCGATATAGGAGCGCGCCTCCATGCGCCGGCTAAGATAGGCGATCCTTGATACCGCATCCTCTGCCCGGTCAAACTTCCCGGCCCTGGTCCAGGCCCTGGCCAACTGCGCATAAGCATCGTATTGGCTCTCTTTATTCAGTAAGCTGACCAGCTTTTCCGCGGCAGAAGGATTTCCGGAGTTTATCCGGGCGGCGACCATGGCAAGATAAATACCCTGAATCAGGCCCGGTTTATACACCTTCTGATACGCCGCATCCTTCGGTTGATAATCTTTTTCAATGCGCTCTGCTATTTTCTTGGCAGCGGCGGACTCTCCGGCTGCTGCCTGACCTTCTGCCAAAGCAGCCAGCGCGCTGTAACGGCTATACTCATCCTGCCCTTTAAACTGCTCGATGAACTCATCCGGCATCGGCCTTCCGTCATGGGTAGTAATAGCGCTGTAATCCGGGGCCTTGTTAAAAACCTTCCAGGCGAGCTCCTCCGCGGTCTTCAATGTATTTTTCGCAGCCTTCTTATCCCCGGAAGCAGCCTGCGCCTTTATTATCTTGACGTAAGGCCTGACACCCAGGCCGAATGTCTGCGCTATCCTTAAGGCAGCGCCTGTATCAGGCGCTTCAAGCAAAAAGCCAACCACATCTTCGGCGGCACTTGATTGTTCATAAGCATCATCTATCTCGCTGACCGTCTCTTCCGCCGCGGTAAGGTCTCCCATGGACAGCTGCGCCATGGCTATGCCTGCCAGTCCGTCGTTTTTAATCGTTCTCGTGCTGTATTTGCACTCTTGGGCCTTGCGCTCCACAAACCTCCTGGCCTCCTCAATACCCCGGTCCTCAGCCACAGCCTTGACCAGCGCGCTAAAATCTGCGGAGTTCATGGAATCAGGCGGGATAAGTTCGCTTAACCTGACTGCTTCTGCGGTATCTCCCAGTGAAAGCTCCACTTCCACTACCAGCCAGAAATCCTTCCAATCCCAGCCCTCAAGAAAACCGCTAGGTATCTGTTTGACCGCATCTTCTGTCTGGCCGATGAATGACCGGATACACTCAAGCACCAGCTCATCCAGCTGCTGTATCCTGCGCTGCACTGCCTCTCTGTTTTGCGCATCGGGCTTAAGGATCAAATACGCCCTGTACCAGGCAAGGCTCTTGATATCGTTATTTCCCAGCTTGTCGCTGGCCAGGGCAAGATTGAATATTGCCGCCGGGTCAAAAGGAGAATACTGCAGCGCAGACTGGAAATACGCCACAGCCGTCTTCCAGTCCTCTTTTTTTGCCGCTTCCAGGCCGCCGTTGATCATCTCCTGCGCTCCTGCCGAAGATTCATCCGCCTTAACCGCTCTGGCCGGATGGCGTGGCGGCTTTTTTACCTTAAGCATCCGGAAGGTGAATAAGGCTAAACCCAGCGCAATTACCGCAAAGATAACGGCGCCAAACCATAAAGGCCTATTCTTCATTTTTCCTCTTCATCATCCGCCCTGCATCCACGACGCCATGCATATAGTGGTATGTGTCGCGCACAGCCTGGTCTTCGGGATCAAGTTCATAAGCTTCTTTTGCATAGCCGTAAGCTGCCTCATGGTCATAGCGCAGATTCGCGATCAGGACCTGTACGAGCAGGCCGTCGATTTTTTTTGACTTCTCCTTATCTTCTTCTTTGGCGGCAAAGAATTCCTCCGTCATCTTTAACCAATCATCGGCAAACTGGTCTAAGGGATCGGGCCGCTTGGCCTTCTCTAATATTTCATTCGCCTCCTGCAGTTTCAACCACTCTTCAGCTCGAGGCGTACCCTCAAAAAGCCCCAGCAGATCATCGGCCGTAGGTAGCTCAAGGGCCGGCACCATTGTTTCCTCTGCGCGCATCCCCTCTATGTACCTGAGCGCGGTCCGGATATTCTTGTTATCCGTATATTCATCCGCCGCCTTCTTCAAATAAGAGATACTCGCCTGCCAATCACCCTTGCCGTAGGTGATGGCATCTAAAAGCAGCGGCCACTGCGGGTTTAATTCCACCTTTCCCTCGCTCATGTCTTTGATATAGTTTACATAGTTTAAAGCCATTTGGATCCCCTTGTCGCCGGGAGCCTCTTCTTTAGCCTTATTAAGCATCTCGAGCGAATCGTCAAACTTCGATAACATGAGCGAAGAAGAAGCTATAGCCAGACGCGCCTTTATCTTCATCTCTCTTTCATCCTGCGCCTTTTTTTCTTTAAACTTATCCATCAGCTGGATCTCAAGGACCCCCATCAGGCTTTTAACGTAAGTCTGGCGATTGATCAGGTCAGCGCGCCTTACAGGGTCCTTCTCGTTTTTGATCCTGCCCTCAAGGTCCCAGTATTCCTTTTCCAGCTGCTGCATCTCGGCATTAGTCTCCTTACCCGAAGCCTCGGGCCCGCTTCCCGGCCTCAGAAGCGCGGTGGGGACTGCCACGGGTACGGACTTTTCATCTACCTTGGCAAAAATGGGCTTTTCCGGCTCGATAAATTGCAGCTCGCTTGAAGGCTGGCTTAATCGCTGGTCAAAATCAACCCTCAGGTTATCCAGCATATTCCGCACCTTCATCTGCGCCTCGGTATACCTGAACTCCCTCTCCTCCCGCTCCTTCCTCCACATTGCCTGAAGCTCTTCATCCTCCACCATACGCCTGGCCAGATCCCGGTACTGCCTGACATTGTCGTCGTATCTATGGTTAAGGGCCTCCTGAAAATACCCGGCAGCCCTCTTCCAGTCCTTCTGGTTATAATAATGCACCCCGAAGTAATAGGCTCTGGTCATCAGGGCAAAGTTCATGTTCTCGCGTACGAGGGCACTGGTAGGATCCAGCGTCAGCGCCTTCTGGTAACAGGCAACGGCGTTATCCAGCTCTCCGTTATTATGCAGCTGCGCGCAGCGCGTAGTGATCTCCTGGAACTCTCTTTTTCTGCGCTGCTCTTCGGTTTCTCGGGGGACAGCCGGTTCCGGCCTTAGGTCTACGACATCCCAGCCCGGATCATAAGAAGGCGTCTCATCGCAGTTAACGCAGACAGGGTACCAGGCAAAGGAAGGCTGATACAGGCAGGTCACTGCTAAAAGCAGAAAAGCGCAAGATACGAATATTTTACTCCATCCTTGCAAACGCATCGCGAGCCTCCTTATGATCTGGCCTCAGGGATTATAGAGCTTATTCCCGGAAAAACTTTTTGTCAGCCTTCTGATATTCTGCAGGCGGCCGTATAAACCAATCCCCACCTGCGCAACTCTGTAAGGCACCCGGGAGAGACGATCTTCTCCCGGATCAAAGCTCTGACCCACAATTCCCCTGATCGCGTTTTCGCAGGCCTCCTTAAGGAGATTATCCGGGTCCGTCACATAACGGTCCTTGGAAAGGGCCCTGGCGTAATCCGCAAAGATATCGGCGGAAATATTCCTGCAGTATCCGCTTTCGTATTTCTCGTTTGTTTTTATTTCTTTCCTGACGCGCTCCGCCTTATCCTGTATCTGGCTAGCGGCTTTGCGGCTAAGTTCGTAATCCACTTCCCAGCACCCTGATTCATCCGGGGGAATAAAACAATATATAAGGTAACCCCAGAAGTTCTTATCCAGCCTTTCTTGCAGGCTCATGCGCGGGGCAATAACATCCGTCTCGCCAGGGGGCTGCATATTGCCTATTGCCTCTTTAGCTGCCTCAATATCTCCTGCCCAGGCAAGTGATTTTGCATAACCAAACCAGATCTCGTTGTCAAGCGCCCGCCCCTGGTCCTGAATCATCTGGTTTTCCAGTTTCCGTGAATATTCTAACTTGCGCTCCTCAATTTCCCCGCGGCAGAAATTGGAAAGAGAGATTAGTTTTCTGGTCTCTAATGCCCCCTGTTTATCGCCGGCCTCTGCCTGTAAAGATACTAGCGTAATTAATGCCCAGTTTCTGGAAATTCCGTATTTTTCATCAGTTTCATTGCGGGCAGGAATGTCCCGAACCATATTAATTGCTTCTTTGATAATCTTGCTTATCTTTTTTTCTACGGAGGCCTCAAGTACTGCAATTTCCCTAAGAACTGCCTCGGAATTAGAAGGCTGTTCAGGACTGAGGCTTAGATACGCCCTGAACCAGCAGATCGCCGGAAGCTCATATCCGGCCTTGGCATTGCTCAGGCCTAAATTGTATAAGATTGCGGGGTCTTGGGGCTTGGCGTCATAAGCTTCGCTGAAATAACTGATCGCTGAATTCCAATCCTTCATTCCGGCTGCCTCCAGCCCTTTCTCCATCGCCTGAGCAGATGCCTTCTGTCCCTGAGCAAAGGCATTTATGCTTATGCAGATTGATAATACGCTGAATATGACCGCAGCTAAACGTTTCATCTATTTGCCTCTTTTCTGGGCGGTCCTGCGGCCGGCAAGCATGCCTTCCAGCCAATTGGCCATATCCCGTATAGCCAGATCATTCGGGTCAAGCTCGTATGCCTTCCTGTATAAACGCAGTGCTCCTTCTATATCCCCGCTATTAAGAAGATCCAAACCTTTTACGCTAAGGTCGTGGACCTGCTTATTCCTGGGCGCAGACCGTAAAGCTGCCCCTCCTGCCTGATAACCCTGGATCCAGTATTTCATGGCAATGACACGGGGATCATCCGGAACCGCCTCTGCCAGCAGGCGCAATGCGCCGGCTATATCATTCTTACTTAATAAATCATTGGCCTGACTGACCAGAGCATCTGTCCTGCGCAGACTTTCTTGCTGGGTTGCTGCGGCTCTCTGGCCGGCGTCAGCAGAATTACCCATCCCCTCAGCCATCCTTAAGGCATCGCGGATGGATTTATCATCGGGATGTCTTTCTGCCTCATCTCTTAAATGCGCAATGCTCAGGCCCCAGTTACCCTGTCCTCTCCATATCGCATCCATCAGCACGGCGTATTTTACATCCACTCCCGTCCTTTTCTGCATTAAGTCAACGAGGTAATTATTCACGTATTCAAGCGCGTTCCTGAGCCCCGGATCACTGGGGTTTTGGTCCTGCGCCTCCTTAAGGAGCTGTATAGCGCAATCAGCGTCTCCCTGCACGGCGCAGGCAGCGCTGAAGATAATAGCCAGCCGGACTTCTAATTTCTCGTCAACGGGCTTTAAGTTGTCTTCCCTGACCCGATCCAGGATCTTTACCCTTAATACGCCCATCTGGCTCCTGACATAAGTCTGGCGGTTGATCAGCTCCGCGCGCTTTACATTATCCTTTCCCTTTAACTGCCTTATTTGCTCCTCCAGTTCCCAGTATTCTTTCTCCAGCCTGTACATTTCATCCTGGAATTCCGGTATCACCGGAAGGACTTCCGGCTCCACTCCCGGAGGCCGTGTGGCAGGAGGCTTTCCGGTCAGATCCACTAATGTTGCCTTGCTTGGTTTAGAAAATAAAGTCTGGCCGCTTCCCATGAATTCCAGCGAACCCTCTCTTCCGTCAAAATCAACACTGCTTCCCTGCGCGAGGATGCGGCCGGTCTTGTCGCGGAAATTGGCGGCTGCCTGTCTTTCCTGGGCCTGCTGCTTCTCCTGTCTTTGCCGCTCCGCAGCAACCTTCTCACTTCTTTCTCTCTCTGCAGCAGCTTGCGCGGCCTCCTGATCTGCGTAATATTTCTTCCACTTTCTTGCATATTCCAGATTCTTCATCACTTCGGGTTGATTTGGGATGACCTCCAAAGCTTTCAGATAAAATTTTATCGCGTTATCGTAATCCCCGTTTCTATAGAAATTATTCCCTGCCTTATTAAACTCATCCGCCTTTCTGTATTTCTCCTGTTCCTCAATATCCTCTTCCTTCTGTTTTTTATTGAGTTCATCCCAAAGCCATCCTCTCTGGACGCCGCCTCCCCCGCCGCCACCGCCGTCGCAAGGAACTCTTTGGCCTGTATCCGGATCATAGCAGACAACGTCTCCTACGTCCGGGACATCAGCGGCGTATAAAAAGGGAAAAAGCATGACTGCGATAATCGTAACGGCAATACTTAGGACCACCCTTCTTATCATACGGGCCTCTTTTCTTTTTATTCTTCGCTTTGCTTATAAATGTATTTTCCTGTTTTATCGATATACCCGTAGACCCAGGAATCTCCTTCTATCTTGCTTGCCTCCGCCAACCCGCCCTGAAAATAGTTGTAAGGGCCGAGGCCCGAAGTAAACTCCGGCCTGATGACCATCTTTCCTTTGCGGTCGATAAAGCCGCATTTGTCTGCCGTGCAGACCTTGGCCAGGCCCTCTGAGAAAAAATATCCGGTATCGGCATCGGGCCTGAGGACCACCCTTCCCTTTTTATCTATATAGCAGAACTTACCGCCGATCATAACAGCTGCCAGGCCTTCGGTAAAGGGCATACCTGCATCGAACTTATAATCAATGGCGAGATTTCCCCTGGTATCGATGTAACCCATCTTGGACTCACCGTTTATTTCCTTTACCACAGGAGCCAGGCCTTCCGAAAAATCCCAGGCTCCTTGAAACCGCCAATTTTTCAGCCTGCCTTTTTTGTCAATAAAAGTCCATTTAAGCTCATCCTCGACAAATATCGGAGCCAGGCCGCAGGAGAACTGGTTGGTCGGCATGCCGGAGAACTTATAAGGAAAATACGCAGTCTGCGGTATCTCTGGATTGATCACCCTGCCCTGTTTATCCACATACACCCAATTCCCGCTATTTTCATTATCTTTGACCGCAGCCAACCCTTCATGAAAATCTAAAGCAGTGTAATAGCGCGGCTGGACCCTGATCTTGCCACTTCTATCGATATATCCCCATTCTTCTCCGACCATCACCGCTACCATGCCCTCAGAAAACATCCCCACATTGTCAAATCTCGCCGGAATGACTAACTTGCCGCTACGGTCAATAAATCCCCATTTTTTATCGATTTGGACTCCGGTCAGGCCCTCTGACCAGTAAGTGATGTTTTCAAAGTGCGGCTTGATGATGATCTTTCCGCGCCTGTCCATCAGGCCCCACCTGCCGGACTCTTTAATTGGAAATAACCGTTCCTGCTGACGCAGATTGACCGCCGTAAGAAGGAGAATTGCGGCCAGGAATAAACCAGATAAGAAAATGACCTTCTTCGCCATCCTTAATCCCCCTTCCGCGGCCCCGGCAAGGATACCTAATACCTTCATCACGCACCTCTCGTATTATGGTTATAAGTTAACCTTTTTATGCGCGGCTGGCGTGTTAATTCAAATGTTTTTAAAAATACTTTTATTGGCCCCCTCTTAAATTATCCAGCGCCTGAGCAGCCATCTCCCGGACCTTCGGGTTTTCGCTATTTAATGCCTCCGTTAATTCTGTAATGGCTTCGTTGCCGCCTATCTTCCTTAGCGCATCCACAGCAGCCAGGCGAAGTTGGCCGTACACGTCTATCATCATCTCCCCTATGTCAGGCACAAGAGCTCCCTCCGGACTTTCCGTCAGCGCAGACTTCACCAGCGGCCCTACCGCGCGACTGTCCCCTGTTTCTCCCAAAGCCATTGCCGCGGCAATCCGGATCTCCATATCCCTGCCGTTTATCAAAATATCGCATAAAGGCCCTGTTGCGCGTGGATCCCCGAACTTTGCTAGCGCTGAAATCGTTGCCGCCCGCACGTCCTTGTCGCCATCGCCAAGCATCCTTACAACGGCATCAAAAAATAAAGGGTCTCTTATATCACCCATCATCCGAACCAGGTTAAGCCGCATAACGGGATTATCGCTTTTTAAAGAATCGATCATGGCGGGAAAAACGCCGTCATCTTTCATGCCTTGAAGCATCCCCTCGATCTCTGATAACGCTTTATTGTGTTTATCGCCAAGCGTAAGTATCAAAGGGCCTATTACCTGCCGGCCGCCTATTCGCTTCAGTGTATCGGCTGCGATGTTGCGGACCTGAGGTGAGTCATTCTGCAGGGCCGAGATTAAACCGGCTATCAGGTAAGGCGCCTGGCCGGCTTCAGTCAACGCAGGTGCTTTCGCGATTTTAATCAAAGAATCGGACGCCGCTTTTCTTAACGCAGGGTTGCCTGTATTCTGCAGGTTTTCTACCAGAAAATCTACCTCTTCTTTATTATTGCTTCCTATGCTGCCTAGGGCAATAATTACCTTACGGATAACATCCCATTCTCCATCCTTAGCATTCTTTGCGGCTTGTATCAGGGATTTGATCGCCTTGGGGTCTCCGATATATCCTAATGCAAGGGCTGCGGCAGCGCGGACATCCAGGCTTTCGTCTTTTAGAGCTTCAATCAACGGGTCAAATACGCGGTAATCCCCTATCTTTGATAATGCCCTGGCTGCTTTTTCCCGGACTTCGGCGTAATTGTCTCTTAAGGCGAGCCTTAACAAAGGCTCTAACGCCTGTCTTGCGCCCATTTTCCCCAATATCTCCGCTGTCTCTGCGCGGACCGCAGGATCGCTATCTTGTAATTTGGGAATTAAAACCTCTATAGCAGGACCCAGTTCTTTCTCCCGCTTGGCTAACGCGCTCGGAGTACTTAACCCCTCTTGGACCGCTTCCCCGGAAGCCATTCTCTCAAAACTTCTTTTCTTTTCCCAGCCCTGTATTTCTGGCTTTAGCAGCGGGGGAGGGGTGCGGCCGCTCTTTAGCGCCTCGTACTCCTTTCTTGAAATCCTGCCCTCAGCAAAAGCGACCTCAATCTCCATGGCTTTTGAGCTTTTAACAATTTCCGATCTTTTCCTTAACGAGCCAATGGGATCGATGACGGCAAGTATGGATTTTATTGTTTTAATCTTTTGTTCAGATTCCTGGGCGGATATTTCCCCGGAAAGGGTTCCTGCAGTAAGCTGGGCGGCTTTATGGTTCAAATGAGCAGTCACTTTTAGCCATGCAAAGAAGAGGATTATTACTCCGGCAATCACTAATAATGTCGCTTTCATGCTTTTGCCGATCATGCCACTTACCCCTCTTGTCCGGGAAATGATTTACCTGAAGTGGAATTTTTGCCGTTCTAATTCATTAACAGGACTGGTAATATCAAAATGCAGCACCTTCTTTTCGCCGGTGGCAAAGTTCTCTATCCCCAGGTCGTCATAATAAGTCCCCAGCGAAAGATCGTAGGCATTGACTTCATCGCTGCCGATCACTTTCCAATCCCTGCCCATCTTGCCGAACTTATCCGAAGCGTACTCTAGTTCCTGATTAAAGACCGTTTCATCAAAAACCTTCTTCAGGCAGGCCCTGTCTTTGCATTGGCTGTAATCGCATTCATCTTTAAGCGCGACCGCCTGATCAAAACTGCTTCCGTCAGTAGCGTCGTTTATGAAGTCGGTGAACTTTCTATCTTCCTGCCCGAACAAAAACGATCCGGTCCCAAGAAGAATAAATAATGACAAAAAGACAATATTCATAAATGCATTCCTCATCTTGCGCTATGAACTATCTAGTGTCTAGGATGTTATTCGTCCACCGGCTCGACTTTGAACTTCCAGTATTCCTCGATTAGGATCCCCGGGTCAACCTCGGCATTGGCGCATATTGCAGCCGGCTCCTGGATCGCCATGGGAAGCGAGACAGATAGCTGCGGCTTTGGCACCAGAGGCACATCAATATCTTTCTGGATTACCAGCCTGTAGGGGTCCATATTACCGAAGAAATAATCTTTATAGATCTTATTGTCTTGTGGGCTCACCTCCTGGACATAATCCACGGTCTGGGCGATGCTGGTATCCACCGGTATCCAGCCGTAGTTAGGTAAATAAAACTCCGCCCAGAAATGATCCCCCGCTACTGTCGGCACCAGCTGCATTCCGCCGGTAGTGCGCGCGGGAATCCCTGCTGCCCGGCACAGGGACGCAAAGTACATGCTCTGGCCGCCGCAGTCGCCAAAGCCTTTCTCATGCACATATAGATTCTCAGCAATACCCCTTGCGCCGATCTGCACGTGCGGCATCAGGCTGTATTTGATATTCGTAAGCACGTAATCGTAGATCTTTCTTGCTGCGAGATAGGGATTCTCTTCATCCCCGACAATCGCCTTTGCCTTTAGCCTGATCTCGTCATTGATCGCGGTATTGGCAAATGACCTGGTGTACTCCTTATAAAGTACGCTCTCCTTATCATAGGGGCCGACATTTTGCGGATCAATGATAAAACGCTGCTCGTAATGCTTAAAAGTATAAATAATGGTAAAATAAAAATCCTCTTTTAACTTTTCCAGGTCCGCCTCGCAGTAAACCGTCCCCAGGTCTGCGTCTACTCTCGGCGGAAGCTTTACGTATTCTTCGGGGCTTATCGCCACTATCCTGACATCAGTCTGCGCTGCTGTCTGGATGGGATGCGGCACCCATAACTGAAGTATCCCCTTTTCCGGCAGTTCCTTTCGCGGGATAGCCATTTCGGCCTTACAGATGAACTGCACCGGATTGATGTAGGGCTTCCAGCCTTTGGCAGAATATCCGCTCTTCGGGTCCCTGTAGATTATCCCCTTCAATTTATCAAAGAAGGGATTCGCTTCTTTCTTTTTACTGACATACTCCAGCATCAACTTAAGGTTACGGAATAAAATATTACGCGCAAATCCCTCAAAAAACATCGGCTCGCCGCTCACCATCCAGTGATCGAGCCCACCCTGCCTGAACAATGCCTCAAAATCCGCATCGGTTTTCTCAGGGAACAATTCCTTAAAGGCCTTCAGCGCCTCTTCTTTATTAAACGGATATTCGACAACCATCCGCTGCATCCTGTACATCTGATTCAGGCAATCTTCGGCCTTCCGGCTCTTTCCTTCTAAGAGAGACTTCCGGCGTGCCTCTTTAAATAAATCGTTCGCCTTTTCGTATTCTCCTGCCTTGGCCATATTTTGCGCTTGCTGATAAATACTTTCCGCCTGTGATCCCGCGCAAATCGCAGCACCCGTAAAAGCCAAGAACAGCAACAATACAGTAGATAAGAAACGGACCATAAGGTCTCCTACAAACTCTTCCAAAGATGGCCGGGAAAGTTCTCCTTCATCATCACAAACAGCTTTTCCTTGTCCTGATCGCGCAGGCGGGTGAACCTCATCCCGTAAATATGTTTATCGTCCTCTTCTTTTTTATGCCAGACAATGGCTGTTTCGACATCAAAGAAATACTTTTCGTTAAAATAAAGCTGGAAGCTCAGGTATCCCTCCGGGATTTTTTCTGACGTAGCCAGAGACAGGCCCTTCATGTTCAGGTCCCTGACCTCACAAGGCACATAAGTATTGCTGCCCTTAAGCTTTATCTTGGCCGGAGCACAGATCGCCCACCTCGGCAAAAGCCTGCGTTCCGTAAAGGCCGGCTGCGCAGGCTCTCTTTTCTTCCGAAAAAAACTGAATAATCCCATATGCTCCGCTTTTATTTACAGCAACCGCCGCCGCCTTTGGCTATCCTTTTGACTAAACCGCCGATAACAAAGCAGGCGAGCGCCACAAAGATGATCACATTATCCGCAACCGGCAGAATATCAAAGGCCGCTGCCAAAAGCAATAATATCCCCGCGCCCATCAGAATCGTGGTAACAACACAGGTGCTCTTATTTTCCATCGCCCTTTCCTCCTTCCTTTATTTCCTGATTTGAGGTCCCGCTAAAAACAATAAATAAAATAGTTGCAGTTAAAATAGCATTATAGACGCTTTATTTAATTTTATCATACCCAACACGTTAAACAATATTTCTTTTGGCAGGACAATAAAAAGCCGCTGCTTAGGGCGCGGCTTAACCGGAAATACCGGATATTATCTTCGGTCTTCTAGAAATGTAAGCACGATCTTTAAGAACTCATCCGGATGCTGGTACATCGCCCCGTGGCCGCCGCCCTTTATCTGCACGACCCAGGCGCCGGGAATCCTCTCTCCGATAATAAACGCGTTTATTGGCGGAGGGATCAGGTCTTCGGTGCCGGTAATAAGCAGGGTAGGTTGTTTTATCTGTCCCAGCCGGCTGTAGCTGCCCTGCCATTCAAGCATCGCCTGGGCCTGGCGGTTTACATTTTCTACAGCAGATCTCTCCTTAGGAAAAGGAAAATATGCGCGGATTTCCGGATGAGCCTTAAGCCATTCTTCGGGAAAAAGAACCTTGATCACCCTGGCTTCTCTCTCCTCCAGGCTCCCTGAGGTATCCGTAACCATCTTCAGGGGCTCCTCGGGCTGCACCGTTTCCTTTCCGCCGCAATCAGCAGCGTAAAGGATAAGTTTATTGACCTTCTCCGGATGCCTGAGTACCAACTCCTGCGCCACGTTTGTACCCATTGACCAGCCCAGCACATGCGCCTTTCCTATACCTAAGGCATCCAAAAGACCACTTGCATCATCAGCAAAGAGCTCAATGCTAAACTTCTTATCCGATGCGCTCGACTCACCGATCCCGCGGCTGTCATATACAATGACCTGATAATGCGGCGCAAGACCCGCCAGAAGGCGCGGCGGCCACATATCCATCGTGCCGCTAAAGCCCATGATCAAAAGAAGCGGCTCTCCTCTGCCGAATGTCTTATAGGCGATCTGAATATCGTCCACCTGGACCTTGTGCAATTTCAATTTACTCACATCCACTTCCTTCATCTGGCACCCCCCCATTGCCAAAAACAGGCCTGCAATCACTAAAACCCCGATTATCTGCCGGAACGATTTTTTCATATTTAATTTCTAATCCGGATAAAAAGCCCCCGCCGCAATGCGGGCAATCTTTGGCCTTATGTTAATCTGGCACGTTCGGGTATTTCCTAAAATAGGTGCTCACCGCCTGCCCCGTAGGCATCCTGTATTTTGCCGCCGCTTCCGAACATACCTTTACCAGGATATCTGTCTCAGGATATTCCCCGCAGGCAGAAAGCCTCTTTTTTATTTCATCCGCAACCTTTTCTTCCTGCGCGGTTAGCGGCATATTATAGCCCCTGGTCATGACATCCTGTAACTGTTCATAGCTAATGCCGTGCTTAGCTGCGATCCCCCTTGCCGCATCCTCCGCCTCTTCATCCGACATATCCGCCGCAGATTCCATCTCCCATTCCACTACTTCGTAAAATACCTGCTTTTCTTTTTCTGTCAGCTCCTGGCAATAGGCCAAAGACAAACATAAGATCAGGGTCAAAACCGGTAAGCCAAAGAGCCATTTATTTTTCATCGCTTTCCCTTTCTCTGAACGTAGTTCTGAAGGCATCATACTTATCTTCGGAATTAAGTATTGTGTCCCCCGAATTTCTTCGCAACAGCAATTACATTATAGCTCTAAACCAACCCTGCGCAAACCTAAATCTGGCTAGCCTGATCCTTATAGAATCCTATCCTGCGCTTTGGCTCTTCCGGCTTGGGTGGCTCAGATTCAGGTTTTAGTTTAGGATGCTCTAAGAGCTGTTTAATAGCGTCAAATATAACCCGGATCTTTACATCGTGGTCGGCGTATCTACGCTCAAGCTCTTCAATCTTTATTGCAAGGTCTTTGTGGCTCAAAAGCAGCTCTTTCAGCTTAACGAAAGCGCGCATGATCTGGATGTTCACCTGTATAGCGCGCTCATTGTTTAATACACTTGAAAGCATTGCTACGCCTTCCTGGGTAAAAACGTAAGGAAGGTACCTTCTGCCACCCCATCTTGAGGTCGCAAATTGCGACCTCAAGATTGTAACCTCTTGCATTGTAAGCTGATACATGAAATCAGAAGGAAATCTTTTAATGTTTCTCCTTACCTGCTCATTCAGTCTTTTAGTTGACACGCCATAAAGTTTTGCCAGATCCCTATCCAACATAACTCTCTTCCCCCGCACCTCAATGATCTTCGTTGCCACGGCTTCTGCTGATATCTCACTTGCCATTTTTGCCTCCTCCTGCTGCAATTATTCATTCCAAATTGCGCATTCTTCCAGCGCCATCCGGCCAAAGAATTCCAAGGCCTTATCAGGCTTTAAGTTATATTTCGTCAGGATAGTCAAGGCAGTCTCTGAAGGATAGTGGGCCAGGATGATCAAGACAGCCTCTTTAGCTTTACTGCTGACCTCGCCTCTAAAAAGCAGGCTACCCATTCTGACAATGTCATCTTCAGAGATCAGGTCGTGACCTTGCGGCAATAACGCATGGCCTTGCATATACCCGGCCATCGCAGAAAAACCGGGATCATCGAAGTTAATAACGCAGGATACCTGCTGGACCCTTCCCTTTTTCCATAATCCTTCCAGGAAAACCCAGAATTCATGTTCACTCATCTTTTCTTCTCCTTTTCTAAGGTGCTAATTTGACGCCTTAGGATTTCCTGATATCCTATAACTTCTGCTTCTATTAACTCTTCTATTTTTCCACCTCCTACCCTAATAGACGCAGGAAGCGGCAGCATCTAACAGGCTTTTTTCAATAAAAAAGCCGCGCTTTCACGCGGCAAAAGTTAACTTTAAATTAGTGAATCTTAAATTGCCCCTGAACCTTTAAAATTTAACCTTCCCATCAGCTCCGGGCACAGCGTCCATCTTCCCCGGGCCCAGTTTGAACCCCCCCAGGATACTTCAAGGGTTCATCCCGAGCGCAGCGAGGGACCCGATTGCCTCGGAAAGCGTCTGGGATTTTTTGCTTTTATCCTGTTTCCAGCAGGATCTGCGCCAGCTCCTGCGGCATAGTCGCCATCGGCACATGGCCTGTCGACAGTTCAAAGTAACTCCATCCGCCTGCGGCGGTAATCTTTTTCTTGACGATTTCAGTCACGCAGGCAAAATCGCTTTCTTTACAGCGGATATAGGTCTTAGCTAATGTTTTTAATACATTAGCGTCAAACTGCAGTTTCTCCACGTAAGGCATAGCCGGTTCCAGCCCCACGAACGACATGGGGTCGTGTCCGCTAGAAACAATAATATCAAACAGCGATTGACCGGGATCAGGCAATGCGGCATCAACATATACCAAACGTTTGATCCTGTCAGCCATTTTGGCGGCAACACCGGTTATCACCATCCCCCCGTAGCTATGTCCGGCTAATATAATATCCTTTAAATTATTTTCGGTTATCAGCGCACAGATCTGTTCGATATGTTCGGTCAGATTGCTGGTATGTTCATCATTGAGTGTCGGCGCAAAAACCACATGGTTTTGCGCCTTAAGGGCGACAACCATGGTATCCCATATCTTACCGCCCATCCTGCCGTCAGGGGTTTGAACCGGGGCTACCTTAGTAAGCTTATTCCAGGTTTCAACAAACATGTTGCCGCCGTGAACTAAAACATAATTGGCCATCGCTTTATTTCCCTAAAATCGTAGAAATCGTAGACAGTTTGCGAAACTCTCTGAGAAATAAGAAGTTACATAAAAATCTTTACTACCCGGATTTGTTTTGTAAATTGTCCCTTTGTGGCCAGTTGCGTAAACTGTCTACTCATCTAGTCATTATTTAAGGCAGGCGGGATGACAAAAGACGCTTCGGGGCAAAGACAAAACTCTCCGGCTAGCGGGTCAGGCCTGGATTCTGCCAGGCGCTTATATAACCGCAGGATCTCTTCTCTTCTTTTCTCAGATTTTGGCGTCATAAAACGTATTCCTTTTTTTCTAAGATTACTGCTTTGCGCGGTGCTGCGTTGAATCTTTATTGCTTTCTAAAACCGCTTTTTTCTGCTCCTCGCTTGCCTCAAAGACGCCCTTGCCATACTGATAGGCCCAGACCGAACCGTCAGCCTTGCTTATCCCCAAATGTATTCTGCAATGCTTAGATACGCCAGCCTGTTTACATGGCAGGCTCATGACAAAATCTATCTTTGCGCCGTCAACCGGAGAAACAAGGTCTTTAGGGACAGCGCTATATTCCCAATACTCCTGATAATCCTTAACCCTCTCCTCTACCTTCAGCGGTTTTCCGTTGAGATGACACCAGAAGGTATCCAGAATAATCCCGGACATATCATCAGGATGCGATATCCCCATCTTATTGAAATATTCCGCCAGCCGGGATCACTGCCGCAATCCCCAATTGTTCCTGATCCACATGCCCAAGCCCATATGATAACCGACAACTTCATCCTCTTTTTTGTTCTTGAACTCTTCCAGCTGCTGCGGAGTCATGATCTTTTTCAGCTCACTGAAACATTCAACCAGGTCAGCCGGAATGTAAACGGATGCTTTTTTATTTTCTTCCATTTTCTGCTCTCCTTGCGTGCCTTGAGCCGCCCCAACCGAAAGCGGCGCAAGGACGAAGATTACCAATATTACCGTTATTATCCGATTTCGCATTTATCTTTTATTCCACCTTACTCCGTTCACACAGCCCATCTTCCCTGGGCCCCACTGGGGGATGGGTGGAGCGAGCACGTTTGGGGTGGATCGGCAGGCAGGCCCCGTTACCTGCATAACGCCCCGAACGGACATCGTTGACACGCTCGTTCGTCCGATTTATCCGGATAAAACTCCACTTGCGGATCCGCGATCTCCGCTAACACGCTCTCCAGCGCCTGCAGGCACACATCCATGGCGAATCCCGCCTTCTCGATTTCCCCCGGCTTAATAAAATAACTCATCTCCAGATCGCGCAGGTTATAAAGGCAGGCATTCAGCGGCTTATCCGGATACTTTTTGCGGGTAAAATAGTAGTAAATCGGCAGCTGGAATGAGTGGATATATTTCTTCACATTCTCCCGGCTAAACTCTCCCCCCAGCTTCTCCAGATTATCCGGCCCCTTGGCAGTGGTGCCGCTCTTATAATCAACCACCAGGAAGCTTCCGTCACTTAACTCATCCACCCGGTCAATGCGGTACTTGAATTTGACGTCGCGGCCGTTTAAACGGATGGCAGTAACAGGGCTGTCTTCTTCAAGAGACAATATTGCCTTAACCTGCCGGCTTTTCTCATGCTTTAGAAACTTTTCCAGACGATAACGCATAATACGCTCGACCATAAAACTTTCCGCGCCCATCCTCTTTCCTATGTCCTTGTCAAAGCGCTTCTCAAACTCTTCAAAAAATAATTTCTGGAACTCCTTACTCAGGTCCGGGGCCTTATTCAGGAATGATCGGTACATATGGTCCAAGAAATTATGCAGGAATGTACCGATATCCGCCGCATCCGGATCGTCCAGCAGGTCTTCCTTCTCTCTTAAGCGTAAAACATTCTGATAATAAAACTTTAAAGGGCAGGCCAGATACGCGTCTATGCTGGAGGCGGAATATTCAAAGTCACCTGCAAAAAGCCCGGCCATGGCCTTAGTCTTTTTCTGCGGCTCCTCCTGTTTTAAGAAAGCGCTGACAGAGAATGAGCCGTCTACGGATTTGGGTGAAGCTTTCAGAGTCTCTTCTTTTTTCTGCCTTTGCCAGATGATCTCTTCCAGGAAGCGGCTGCGCTCCTTTTCCGGGTTATCGTCATAGACAAAATAAGCGGTCTTTGCGCCCTCAACCAGGCGCATGAAGTGATAGCGCTGGATCTCTTCTTCCTGCTTCAGGCGCTCCAGGCCCAGCCCCTCCATGATCTGACGCGGGATAAGCGGCTCATACACCGAGATATGCGGCAGGATATTTTCGTTGGCATCCATGATGATGACGTTATCGAATGTCAGTGAGCGGGTTTCCAGCAGCCCGAGTATCTGCAGGCCCTTAAGGGGCGAGCCCTTAAAGGAGACTTTCTCGTCTTTGAGCTTGCTTTCCAGGATCTTAAAGATATCCTCCTTGGGGAATTCCAGCTCCTTAAACTCCGCGTCTTTGAGCTCATCGATGATCTCATATAAACGCTCCAGGACCTTAAGGTTTAATGGATGAGATGAGACAAAACTCTTTTCAAGCATGACTGAGGCGAATTCCTGCAGGGCCTCGACCAGTTTGGCAAAGGTAGTGACATTTTCCCAGATGCCAAAACTTACCTCGTGGACTTGTTTTAGGATATTTTTCAGGTCCCGGACGCTGGATTTGGCTTCGGTGTTGATGAGGAAATCCATGGTGAAGTTATAAAGCTCATCAGACGCCTCGATATCCGCTAAATCAACAAAGAGGCTGCCGCTTAAAGGGGTCTTAAACATCCCCAGGAGCATCTCTTCGGTCTTGTGTATCAGGATGCGGGTCGAGCCGGCATCTCCTGTAGGCTTTAAGTTTTTGATCAGGGGATGCAGGAGCACGCGCAGGTAATCGCGGGTGTAATAAGCGCTCTCTTTGCGGGTGCTTTGAGCGCTAAAGATATACTGCAGGAGGTTATAGAGGGAGGAGCGCTTGAGCGGATAACCCATGGAGACGTTGAAATCTTTGACTGTGCCTGCGACCTCGGATAATAAAGGAATGAGATTGTCCGGTTCGGGAAGCAGGATGAGGGTCTTGTTCAAGGAAGTTTTGGCTTTAAGGATATCCTCTTTGAGGATGCCGGCGACCAGGCCGACCTGCGACTGGGTGTCAAAACCCTTGTAGATCTTGATTTCACAGGAGGATTTGGCGGTTACGGCAGGAACGATCTCCCGGCCAAAGGTCTTGGAGAGCTGGTCTAGCACCGGCCAGGAGCGTTCATCTTTCTGGAAGAACAAAGTGGCTAAGTCATTATCAAAGAGCTCTTTAATCACTCTTTCTTCGGATTTATGCAGGTAATAGAAGTTGCAGAAAAAGATCTGGTCGAATTCCGAGAGGTCGACTTTTGCGACCAGCTTGGCTGCATCCTGATAAAGCAGGCCGCGGGAATAAAGTTTGCGCTCGCGTAGCTCCAAATGATAGGCCTCAATAATACTCATGATGTGGCTAAGCAGCTTATTAATGCTTTCCGGTATCTCAAAGCCGATAGAGGCGCTTAGCTGCACATCTTTAAGTTTATCCTGCGGAACTTCTTCAATGTCCAGCTCATCAACGAATGAGCTGATCTCCCTGGCCCAAGGCAGGAATTCCGCGAATTCCTCGCGTTTCCTGAGTACCTCAGGAGCTTTTTGCCTGGCAGCGTTGTAGATAAAGTAGGAGCTGTCTAAGTCGGAGCAGAGCCGGATGTGGGTCTTCTTGGCGACAAGGAACTTAATGAACTCATCCATGGAGAAGAAGCGGCTGGGGAAAAATCCACTTTTCAGCCGCTGGCTGAGCTCCTTCTTAAGGAAGAGGGCGGGGCGCTTGCCGCCGAAGACGATGGCTATTCGGCTTAAGTCCTTGTTCTTCTTGAGATAATTCTCTTCAAGATAGTCTGCAAGGCAGCTGATAAAGTTCTCGTTAAAGTTGTAAGTGATGATCTTAGCCATCAACTTCCTCTACCTTCAATTCCTCTAAGTACAAAAGATACCCCTTTACCTCGAGCTTTGGATAAAGCTGGGCAATAATCTCCCTGTACTCCCTGATCTGCTTGGCATAATCCAACTCTTCCTCTTCCCTGCTCTTGTAATCTACGATCCAGGCGGATTTGTCCGTGATGATAAGGCGGTCAAGGCGCTTGGTGTCGCCTGAGCTATTCACCACTTCTTTTTCCTGGAAGACTTGCGCATCGCCTAAATAGAAATATTGCCTGAAACTCTTTGCCTCAAGCACCTTCCTGATCTTTGCTGCATAAGGAGAGAAATCCGCGATCTGCGGATACAAGTCCCTTGCGCTCTCAAGGCCCAGCTTGATCGCCTCTTCTTTATCCTGTTTATCCAGGTTAGCGACACTCGCCAGTATCTGATGCAGGACCTTGCCGCCTAAGAGTGCCTCGCGCTTCTCTAATAGCCGCTTGTCGCTGAACTCTTCTTTTAAGAATTCGTTCCACCTCCAGTACCTTGCGCTTTCAATGTGCCTGGTTGCGCCTTCCTTATCCAAAGCAGCTTTAAGAGCAGCGGGCTTTCCCAAGATAAGGGGGCTCTCCGGAAAGAGAAAGCGCGCCACGTTATTTACGCTGCGCATCCCGTGCGGCACAAAGACATAGAGCTCATTTTCCGCGCGGGTGAGTGCAACGTAAATGGCGTTCAGCTCATCAGCGAACTCTCTTTTGTACTCCTTACGGTATCTCTCCTTCATCTCCTCAGAGAGCTGGGCGTATTTTTTATCCAGGCGTAGGAGCGCCAGGCCATCCGGCTCCTGCTCCACTACATAAGAGACTCTTCCTTTTGAAGTCTGGGAAGCCAGGTCATTGATATCCAGGTATAAGAAGGGGATGATCACTACCGGAAAGCCCAGGCCCTTGGCCTTATGAATGGTCATCACCCTGACTGCGTCCGCTCCGGAAGAATTGACAAAGAGCTTCTTCTCATCGATTGAGTCAAAATACTCCAGGAAATCAAAGATCCCCGGATGCTCCTCCTGGGCGCCGCGCACGATCTCAAGGAAATGCATGAAAAAACCCTGATGCTCGGGGAATTTATTAAACACCTGAAAGCGGCTTAAGATATCGACCAGAAGCTCATACAGGCCGATAAAACCCACCTCGCTGTAGGATTCCTCGAATAAATCCTTCCAGGTCTTCGGAAAGTTCCTGCGGAATTCACGGAAAATATAAAAACCTTTTTCCCGGGTGAGTTTATCTCTCAGGCCAAAGAGAAAATCATGCATCTTCTCTTTTTCTAGGCCCGATGCCTCAAGAAAAAGGTCGCCTAAGATAAAGGCGCCGAATGAGAGGTTATCAATGGGTGAGTTCAGGAAGCGTAATAACGCGACTAATTCCCTGATGAACTTATTATTCTTGATATTGAGCGTCTTTTCTGACTCAACCGGGATATTCTTCTCGATCAGCCAGGAGCTGACCAGCTCCACCTCGTCATTTCCGCGGCAAAGAATAGTGATATCCGCCTTACGCAAGCTCTTCCGGGTAAGCTCATCAATAAGCGCGATCGTCTTTGCCTTGGCCAGCTCATCCCGCTCTTCTCCGTTAGGCGCGATGAGCGGCTCAAGGCTCACTAAGCCTTGCAATTCAGGCTTATATTCCTGCCTCGGGCCCTCAAAGACCCTGAGGATCTCCTGCATGTCTTCTGCGTTAAAATATTTAAGCTCATTATTCACCGCCTTCTGCTGCTCCTCCAGGAAGCGCTTCAGGTTTTCGGGGCTAAAGACCGCGTTGTTAAACTCAACGATCTCTTTTGCGCTACGGTAATTGCGCTTCAGGAAATCCACTCTTATTTGAGCCTTAAGTTCCTGCTTTATCCTGTCGAATAATTCCACTTCTCCGCCGCGGAAACTGAATATCGCCTGCTTCTTGTCTCCGACATAGAAAAGCGTGCCGCCGGTTGAGAGCGCTTCCTCGACCATCTGATAAAGGTTCATCCACTGCAGGACACTTGTGTCCTGGAACTCATCGATCAGGTAATGGCGCAGGCGCATGGCGATGGATAGATACAGCTCAGGCACAGTGACCCCGTTTTCCCGGATTAAAGAATTGGCCTGCTGGTTTAATTCCTCAAGGAACATCACGTCGTCTTTATGCGAATAGGTGCGCAGCGCCAGATACACCAGGTTAAAGATATCCACGTAGCAATTAAAATAAGAGCGGGCTTCCTCCCCGGAGAGTTCGGTAGTTGTTTTACGGATCTCTTTCCAGAGTTTCTCAAGATCCGCGGGCGCTTTGGCGTTCTTGTTCATGGGAAGCTCATCTTTTAAAAAGTTGGCCTTGGTCAGGTCCTTAAAATCAAAGATCTCCGGGTTATCCCCTACAAATCTCTCAAGAGTATTGTAAAAAGTCCCGTTTATGCCTTCGGGCGCCTGTTTAAGGAGTTTTTTATAAAGGCCAAGGAGCTTCTGTTTCTCTTCATAAAGGTCGCGCTTACCTAACGCAAACTTCTTAAACGGCCCGGAATAAACATTAAAGTGATAGAGCATCGCGCCAAGGATAGTGAGGATATCTTTTTTGGGCAGCCAGGTCTCTTTGCCTTCCAGGTAAATGTATTGGCGGAGAAAACCGTCGAAGGCCTTCCTGATCGCCTTATCGCGAAGGGCCTGCTCAATGCAGGCATCAAGACTTAAGGTGAGATAATCATCCCGGTCATCACGGATCTGAAAGCCGGCGGAGAGGCCGATCTGATAAGAGCAACCCAGAAGGATCATGTTGATGAAGCTATCAATGGTCTTGACCTGAAAATAATTGTAGTTAGTGGCGATGTGATCCATCACCTGGCGCGCTCTGGCAGGGGCCTCGTCTTTGGGGATAGTGAGGCTATCCAGGATATCTTTTTCCAGGGAGGGGTCTTTGAGCGCTATTTTTTTGAGGAACTCAAGGATGCGCTCCTTCATCTGGCGGGCGGCTTTATTGGTGAAGGTGATGGCCAGGATCGATTCGATATCTTGGGGATGGCTTTCGGGGCTTAAGATGAGGCCGAGGTATTGCTTGGCCAGGCAAAAGGTCTTGCCTGAGCCGGCAGAGGCCTCGGTGACATGCACATAGGGCGTTTTAGAACGGCTCATTTTGCCTTGCCGGTGCCGTATCGGGTATAGATGTAGGAGACGCCTAAGAAGAGGATGCCCAGGATTATGAAGCTGATGATCTTATAGATTACCGGCAGGTTCACCAGGTCCACGAAGACGACGCGTAGAAGCGTAAGCCCAAAGATGAGGAAGCCGGCGAGCCGGAAGATCTTATCCTTTGCCAGGAAGCCGGTGATAAATAAGAGGACTCCGAGAGCTCCCAGGCCAAGCGAGATCCAGGTGCGCGTAACATAGATGTGCACTGCGACCACGCAAAGAAAGGCCAGGATCACAAAGATGAGCCTGACTAAAGGCGGCTCCCATGTCCGCACAAGCGCCTTATTTCTGATCCGGCGGTAAAGAAAATAACCGGCGCTTAAAGCGATCAATTCTGCTCCTACCATAAGCCACTTGACCGGAGCCTCAAAATAGGCGTGGGTATCGATAAAGGTAAAACGGTAGGCCATAACCGCAACCAGCGCCAGGTAACAAAGACGCAGAAACTTATCCTGCAGCAGTACCCCTGCGCCGATGATAAAGAGCGCCTCCATAGCTAAAGTAAAGGTGAGCCACTCTAAGGGCAGGATGAGCCAGAGGAACATGGTCAGATAAATCGTAGCTAACCCTGAGTATATGGCGCCAAAGTTTTCCTCTAAATTAGTGACCTCATTCCTCTTCTTTAGGGTTCGGCTAAGCAGGAAACAGGCGCTCAAAGAGGCCAGGCCGATAAAGGCGATCAGGTTATTGCAGGCTATCTTCCCGCCGAAGAAAGCGACTTTGCAATATTTGCTGAAATCAAGGGTCACCCATTTAAAGAATAATAAAAACGCCAGAGCAAAAGAAAAATACCTGAAGACCTTCTGCCTGAAGGCAAAGCCGAAAAATACGAGGAACGGCAGCTCGACCAGCCAGACCAGGTTAGTGTGGAAAAAGATGAACTTAAGGGGCACAGCCAGGGTGAGTAGGGATAAGGCGATCGCCATGTTGCTGGTAAAGAGCTTCTCTTTCCTTGCCCTTAGCATGATCAGGGCAATGACCAGGTAAACAATGCCGAGGAAGAAGATAAAGTTAAACTTCTGCGCCGGAAAGAGCCTGATCAGTTTCGGATAGACCATAAAGAAATAAAAGATGAAGTTGCAGAGTTCCGCTGCCGCAAGCTTGTTGTAGACTTTTCTTTCCTTGTCTTCCCTGATCAGGTGCACTCCGGCGGTAAAGAGAAACCAGTAAAGAGTCAGGAACGCGCCGTTGATCAGAAAATAGGCCTGGTCAGTGTTAAGGTCAATAGTGACGATGGTTGAAAAATATATCTGCTTTATCGTCCAGAAAAAATGGGTGAAGTAAGTAAAGAAGATCCCCAGGAAGATGAACTTAAGCCACTGCAATTTGTAGACCAGGGTGAGAGTGACTATGGCAAGCAGGGCGCAGCTCCAGAAGGTAAAATAAGTCACGTCTCCGAGGGTCGCGGTAAAATAGGCGATAAAGAGGGAAACCGCGGTGAGCGCCTCTGACTTGTATCTAAGGTAATAAAAGATCATCCCTAAGGCTACCGCTGTCAGAAGGAAAAGATCCAGGAGCTGGTTATTAATGATCTTAGAGGCATCAAAATGATACATGGCGTAGGTGGTAAAATAAATGATCGCCCAGGCGCCGGCCAGAAGCACCCGGCCGTAGTTGACGAACTTCTCTTTCTTCTGCTGCCTCTGGCCAAAGAAAAATAAGGCTGCTGCCAGCACATAACCGAAAGCGATCTTGGCAGCCGGGCCAAAGTAACGGAAGGCATAGGCGATAAAGAAGGCGATGCCAAGAGTAAAGATAATGATCCCGATCTTATTCAGCCAGAACTTCCCCAAGTCTGCTTCGACATCCTTCTTCACCGCGACCCTTTCTTTGACCACCGGCCGGGGCGGCTCCTGCCGGAGAACTTCCTTTGCCGGCTGCAGCATTTCTTCTTTCGGTAAAGCGGATATCTTAATCTCAAGCACAGCTATCCGGTTACGCAAGTCATTGAATGCGGCCCTGATGTCTTCCAGTTCTTTTTTTAGGCCGGATAATGCGCCTTTCTGATCCTGATTATTATCGGCTGTCATGGGCTTCCTCCTGACGGGTTTTTGCCATAATCTGTCTTGACAATGCCCTATTTTCGGGTATACTTAAAATCCTATTATAAGGAGTGAGAAAAAATGCTTAAAATCTGCGCTTTATGTAAAAAAGGTGAAATGCCGGGTAAGACGATCGCCCGCAAAGGCCAGTACAAGGCCAAGGGCGGGACCGGTAGCAAGATCGCCCGCTGGACCATGCGGCGCTTCATGCCAAACTTGCAGAAAATGACTCTCATCATCAAGGGACATCCAAAGAGGGTTTACGTCTGCGCCAAATGCATCAAAAAGGGCGATTTCCGCAAAGCCGCCTAACGTAAGATTATATCCTTGGCCTCCAGGATCACCGAATCTAACCCTCTCCAGCTATCCATCCGGGGACTATAAATCATCTCAAAAGAATCAGCGCTCAGCAGGCTCTCTTTAAAACCGCTCATCCCGAAACCGATCGCCTGATACGTGAGATCCCCATCCGTCACCCAGAACTTCAGGGTCTCCCGCGCCAGGGTCTGCGGTTCGCCCTTTAAGCGCAGATTCCGGGTGTAGAATAGAGGCTCTGGATTTCCTGCGCCAAAGGGCTCTAAAAGCTCCAATTCCTCGATCACCTGCCCGTTTAAATCCTTAAAACCCAACTCCATATCCACATCGAGGCTCGGCAGAAGGTCTTCAAGAGACATCTTCTCATGCGCCAGGCGGTTGATATTATCACGGAAATCCCTGATACTGTCCTTGGTGATCAGGAGCCCGGCAGCATGGGCATGCCCGCCAAAGCTATCCAGAAAACCGCGGCACTCAAAGAGCGCGTCAAACAAATGGAAGTTCTTGGTGGAGCGGGCTGAACCCTTGCATACTCCGTCATTCACCGAGATGACGATCGCCGGACGGTAAAACATGTCCGCAAGCTTGCTGGCGACGATACCCAGTACCCCGTGATGCCAGTCTTCCTTGGCAATGACAATGACCTTATGCTCCTTAAAGTTTACCTCGCGGTTGATCAGGTCCTGGGCTTCTTCGAAGATCTTACCCTCTACTTTCTGGCGCTGGCGGTTGTAACCCTCAAGAGCCTCGGCCAGCTCTTCTGCCTCATCCATATTATCCGAAAGCAATAATTTAAGCGAAGTTTCGGCAGTATCCATGCGGCCGCTGGCATTGAGGCGCGGGGCAAGGATAAAGCTCACATAGGTGGAAGTAAACTCCTTATCCTGGATACCGGCGTTCTCGATCAGGACCCGAAGGCCCGGACGCTTTGTCTGCGGTAATTGCTTCAGGCCTTCTCTGGCAATGATGCGGTTCTCGCCAATTAGCGGAACGCTGTCGGCAATAGTGCCTAAAGAGACCAGATCCAGCTCTTCGGAGAGAGTAGATCCGGCTAGAGCCTGGCAAAACTTATAAGCCACGCCTACTCCGGCAAGCTCACGGAACTTGTAACCGCTGTTTTTTATCTTGGGATTAAGGATGGCTGCGGCCTCAGGAAGTTTATCGGTTGCCGGCTCATGGTGGTCGGTGATGATCGTCTCGATCCCGGCGCGTTTAAGTTCTTCCACCCGGGCGTGATTGCTTATGCCGCAGTCAACCGTGATCAGGAGCTTCACCCGCATCTCTTTAGCCGCCTGCGCGATATTTTTGGTCAGGCCATAGCCCTCTTTTATACGGTGGGGCAGGTAATGCAGGGCTTTTATCCCGAGCTTCGCCAGGGTCTCTTTTAATAAGGCGGCTGCGGTGATCCCGTCCACATCGTAGTCCCCGAAGATCAGGACCTTATCCTTATTTTTAGCCGCTTTTTTCACCAGGCTGACCGCCTTCTGCATGTCAGGAAAAGAAAGCGGGTCGAGAAAATTATCAGTTGAGATATTCAGGAACTTTTGCGCTTCATTCGGGTCAGCGAGATTGCGGTTGATCAGGACCTGGGCGAGAATGGTTGAGATGCGCAGTTTACGGCTTAAGGTATTTTGCAGGGACGGGTCAGGCTTTGCAATTTTGAGGATTTTATGGCTGGACACTACATCTTCTCCGGAGCAGAGACGCCCAAGAGTTTAAGCCCGGTAGCAAGCACTATGCGGGTAGCCTCGATCAGAGAGAGCCTTGCCCGCGTAAGCGCGTCGTTATCGCCTAAAACGCGGTGCAGGTCGTAAAACTTATGGAAGCTCTCGGCAAGCTCCTGTAAATAGACGGTAAGCATGTAGGGGTCGGTGGTGGTCAGGCAGATATTCAGCGTCGCCTCAAAATGCCAGAGCTTCTTGATCAGGGAAAGCTCTTCTTTCTCCTTTAATACCGAAAGGTCTTCCCCCTTATTGACCCTGATCTTGCCTGAACGCAGGATGCTTGAGATACGGGCATGCGCATACTGCACGTAATAGACCGGGTTCTCCGAGGTCTGTTTTTTGGCCACATCCAGGTCAAAATCCAGGTGGCTTGAAGTCCGGCGCATCATAAAGAAGAAACGCGAGGCGTCGCGGCCGACCTCATCCAGGACCTCCTGCAGGGTGATGTACTCTCCCCTACGCGTGGACATCTGCACCGGCTTACCCTCCCGGAAGATCGTAGCCAGCTGCACGATAATTACCGCCAGCGACTCCTTAGGATGCCCCAGGGCCTCGACTGAAGCCTCAAGGCGCTTGATGTATCCGTGATGGTCCGGGCCCCAGAGATTGATCAACCAGTCAAAGCCGCGGCGATACTTTTCCCGGTGATAGGCGATGTCAGGAGCCAGATACGTATAAGATTTATCGCTCTTAATCACCACGCGGTCCTTGTCATCGCCGAAGCCAGTAGATTTAAACCAGACCGCGCCCTCCTGCTCGTAAATAAAACCTCTCTTCTTTAAGTCCTCAAGGGCCTTTTCAATCTTACCGCTCTGGCGCAATTTCTTCTGGCTTGACCAGTAATCAAACTTCACTCCGAAGGCAACTAATTCCTTCTTAATGATATCCAGGATATAGTTTGCGGCAAAGTCCCCCAGATCTTCTTTTCTGATCTTTCTTTTCTGCGCCACCTTCGCAATATCATAGATATAATCTCCCTGATAATAATTCTCGGGGAACTCTAAACTTTCTCCGGACAATTCCTGCATGCGCAGCCGCACCGAATCGCCCAGGATATTGATCTGGTTACCCTCATCATTCAGGTAATATTCCCGCTTGACCTTAAAGCCTATGAAGGCAAGAATATTTGCCAGGCTGTCTCCCACCGCTGCCTGGCGGGCGTGGGCTACGGATAGAGAGCCGGTAGGATTTGCGCTGACAAACTCAATCAGCGTAGGCCGGTTATGGCCGAGATTCACGGCAAGGGCCTTCTCTTTCCTGGCTACGATATCGCGCAGCTCTTCGTAAAAGAACTTCTCCTGCAGGTAAAAATTGATGAATCCTGCGCCTTCGATCTTTATTTCTCTGATGTAGCCGGCGGCTTCGGAATCCCCAAGCGCCTTATTCAGCGCCTCGACTATTTTTGCGGCGATATCGCGGGGAGGAAGTTTGGTGGATTTGCTGATCTGAAGGGCGACATTGGTAGAGAGTTCCCCGAAACGCGGGTCAGTGGGAAAATCAAGGATGATCCCCGGGCCTTGCGCGCCTTCCGGATAAAACTCCTTAAGAGAGTGCTGAAGCGCGGATATAAGAGATTCCTGGATATTTTTCATGGCACTAAAATGACCTACAGAGTAAAAGAGGCAAACCTAAAGTGAGGCGGGGACCTTACTGGGGATCCTTATGCGCTTAGCGTCGGACCAGAGGCGCTCTAAAGAATAAAACTCTCTCATCGGTTTGTGGAAGATGTGCACGACTACGCTCACATAATCCAGAACTATCCAGCCGGATTCATCGTTGGATAGGGCCTGAGAGAGAGATTTTATCCTGTCCTTAGCTAAGTCTTGCAGTATTGCATCGGCAAAGCCATGGACCTGGCGCAGCGAATCGCCGCTAAGGATCACAAAATAATCGCAGAACGCGCCGGCAGGCTTAAGGTCAAGGACAGTGACCTTCTTCGCCTTTTTCGCCCTGGCTAGAGCCGCTATTCGTAAAGCTAACCTTTTAGCCTCTATTAGCGCTGCCTCCTATTTCTTGCCCAGGATCTTGTACATCCCGGTTCCGCATGCAGGGCATTTGCCTTTCATGGCCTGACGCTTGTTCTTCATGGTGACTGTCTGGGTGTCCTTCATCTCTTGCATACCTTTGCACTTTACGCAATAACCTTTTTCTGCCATTTGAATCCTCCTTTTTCTCTTAAAAAGCGGCAAATTATGTTTTTATTCTAACACAGCCGCGCCTTTTGTCAAGGGTCAATGTTTTTTCCGCACGATATTGACCCGCTTCTCTTCTATCTCGCCGACAATCTCTTCGATGAGGTCCTCGAGCGTGACCAGGCCTACGGGTTTCTTATGCGCTTCGGTGACGATGGCGATCTGGAGCTTATCCTGCTGGAACTTCTTCAGCAGCTCGTTTACCCGCATTGACTGCGGTGCAAAGTAGGCCTCGCGCAGGAGGTCCTGCACTAGAAAGAGCCCCTTATCCTTTAAGAGATACAGCAGGTCTCGGGCATGGATCACTCCGACGATATTATCCGGATTGTCCTTATAAGCAGGCAGGCGTGCATGCCCCTCCTCCACAAAGACCTTAAGCAGGTCATCCGGCGAGATATCTACGCTGACACAGACCATCTTTTCGCGGGGGACCATCACATCCCCGACCTTAGTATCCCCGAACTCAAAGATACGCTGCAGCATCTTTCCTTCTTCATCGCTTAAAAATCCCTCTTCCTTGCCGAGCTCTATCATCAACCGCAGTTCCTCTTCGGTGATCAGAGGCGAGCGCTTGGCCGGTTCAATACGCAGCATCTTGATCAGGAGTTTGCTTGCAGCGTCAAAGATAATGGTGATGGGCCGCGAGACATTGATAAAGGCCTCCATAATAGGCGCCACAAAAAGGGCGAGCTTATCCGTATGCTTGATCGCCAGGATCTTCGGAGTGATCTCGCAGACGATGACGATAAAGAATCCTGTAGCAAGGGCGGCGATCAGAACGCCCCACTGATAACCGAAAGCATAGACGCAGATGCCGGTAACGATGGCGGACATGGCGATATTGACGAAATTATTCCCTACCAGTATCGCCACGATGAACTTATCGAGCTTTGTGATCAGGCGCTGCACGCTCTGGGCGCGCTTGATCCCGCGCGCAAGCATGTGGCGCAGGCGGATCTTGCTTATTCCGATAATAGAGGTCTCAGAGGCGGAAAGCAAAAATGAGACAAGCGCAAACACAGAGAGGAGGATTAAAGTCAGGGGTAAAGAAAATACGGTCTGCATCCTAATTAAATTTTAACCGGCGGTAAATCTCATTATCCCGGCCCTCTAACGGCCCGATCAGGGCAAGGTTCAGTTTTTCTTCTTTAAAAATGTGCCTTGAGGCTTTACGGATATCCTCAAGAGTCACGGCGCGCACCTGGCGGATCACTTCATCCAGGGTATAAGTCTTATCCAGGGCTGCGGTGTATTCACCGATCCAGAGCATATACTCCATGGTGTCTTCGAGGGCAAGCGCAAGCTGTCCCAGATAAAACTCTTTTGCCCGCTTAAACTCGCCGGGAGTGACCGGTCCTCTTAAGGTCTTTTGCAGTTCTTTTAAAATCAGCTGCAGGGTCTGCGGGACTTTGCGGTTATCGATGCCGGCATGCACGATAAAAGCCCCGGTATCATTAAAACGCCTTATCGAAGTGCCGATATCATAAGCAAGCCCCCTCTTCTCGCGCAGTTCATTAAAGAGCCGGCTGGACATATTCGCGCCCAGGATTATGTGCAGCAGGCTTAAGGCATACTTTAAGCTGTGACCCCGGCTTAAGGCGTGAAACCCCATGGCCAGATGCGTCTGTTCGGTATCCTTGGGGAATATTTTAAGCTGCGGCCTGGCCTGTTTTTCCCTGGCCTTAAGAAATGCGCTTGCCCCGGTTCCGTCGCTGCGGCGAAAAGTTTTCTCCACCAGCGCGGTAAATCGATCAAAATCGAACTTTCCCGCAACGCTGACCACCATATTCGGAGTAGAATAATATTTTTCCTTAAACGCTGAAAGGAGCGGCCGGTCAATAGCCTTTATGGATCGCTCTGTGCCGATGATCGGCTCACCCAAAGGCTGACCAGGCCAGAGGAGCTGATCCAGTAATTCATGGACATAGCTCTGGGGAAGGTCGCGGTGCATTTTTATCTCTTCCAGCACCACCTTCTTCTCTTTCTCGATCTCCTGGGCAGGGAGGCGCGGATGCAGGACCATGTCCGCTAAGACTTCAAGCCCGGCTGTAAGATGGCGGCAGGGGACCTTGACCAGATAGCAGGTCAACTCTTCCGAAGTAAAACCGTTAAGGTAGCCGCCGATACCCTCTATTGATTCCTTGATCCTGCGGCAGGAGAACTTTTTGCTTCCTTTAAAAAGGATGTGCTCTAAGAAGTGGCTGATGCCTTTGGTGGCGGAGGGCTCGTATCTGGCGCCGGCATTGATCCAGATGCCTAAAGAGAGTGACTCCCGGTCAGGCATGGGGTGGCCGATGATCTTTAGCCCGTTATCCAGCTTTACTTTTTTATACATTATCCTTTAAGAATGCGTATAAAATTCCCCGCCCGCCTGACCATGTCGGGCCTTGAGAGATTATCCCTGATATTTTTGACGATCGCGCTTCCGACGATGACTCCGTCGGCGAACCGCTGGATCTGCCTTACCTGCTTCCGGCTTGAAACGCCGAAACCCACGCATAAAGGCTTATCCGTAATGTTCTTCACCGCTTTCAGGTCGCGGATCAGGTCTGCAGGCAGGCGCGAACGCGCGCCGGTGACCCCGGTAAGCGAGACATAATAAATGAAGCCGCGGCTGGCTTTGGCGATACGCTTCATGCGCTCGCGGCTGGTAGTAGGCGCGATGAAAAAAATCACGTCTAAACCTTTTTTATTGGCAAAAGCGACTAAAGGCCTGCCTTCTTCCGGAGGCAGGTCAGGCACGATCACCCCGTCTACCCCCGAGCCCAGGGCAGTCTCGACAAACTTTTTCTCGCCGAAACAGAAGATGGGATTGTAATAGGTCATCAGGCAGATGGGCATGGACACGTTTCTACGCACCCTCTTGACCAGATTCAGGATGCCGGTAAGGTGCGTACCTTTTTTAAGGGCTATAAATGAAGATTCCTGGATGACCGGGCCGTCAGCCATGGGGTCGGAAAAAGGAACCCCCAGTTCGATAATATCCACTCCCGCCTTATCGAACTCACGGATGAGCTTTTCCGTCACGCCAAGATTCGGGTACCCGGCGGTGATAAAGGCGATAAAGGCCTTTTTCTTAAGCTTCTTCAATTCCCTGAACTTCTTCTCTATCCTATTCATATTTCAATTTGCGGGTGACAATACCCAGGTCCTTATCTCCTCTGCCGGAAAGACAGACGACCACAATAGAGTCCTTGCGGATGGACCGGCTTAATTTCTTAAGATAGGCCACTGCGTGCGCGGATTCCAGGGCCGGGATAATGCCTTCGAGTTTAGAAAGCATCGTAAAACCTTCCAGGGCCGCGGCGTCATTGACCGCCACATATTTTGCCCGGCCGATTTCTTTATAGTAGGCATGCTCCGGCCCTACCCCGGGATAATCCAAGCCCGCGGAAATAGAATGCGTGGGGCTGACCTGGCCGAATCTGTCTTCAAGGAGACCGGATTTTGAGCCGTGCAAGACTCCGACGTCACCGCTGACAAGAGTTGCGGCGTGCTTTCCCGTTGACAGGCCCGTCCCTGCGGCTTCAACGCCGATAAACTTTACTGACTCTTCCTTAAAAAAGGTGTGGAAGAGGCCCATGGCATTGCTTCCGCCGCCGACACAGGCGACCAGATAGTCCGGGAGCCGCTTCTCTTTTTTCAGCAGCTGCTGTTTTGCTTCGCGGCCGATCACTGCCTGAAAATCCCGCACCAACATGGGATAGGGATGCGGTCCGGCGACGCTGCCGATAATATAGTGCGTGTGGCGCACATTGGTCACCCAGTCGCGCAAAGCCTCGGTCATCGCATCCTTCAGGGTCTTTGAGCCCGAGCTTACCGGAATGACCCTGGCGCCCAGAAGCTGCATCCGGAAGACATTCAGTTTCTGGCGCTCCATATCCTCGGTACCCATAAAGATATCGCACTTTAAACCGAACATCGCCGCAACCGTTGCCGTGGCTACACCGTGCTGGCCTGCGCCGGTCTCGGCAATCACCCGCGGCTTCTTCATCCTGAGAGCCAGAAGTACTTGCCCCAGGGTATTATTGATCTTATGCGCGCCGGTATGCAGCAGGTCTTCCCTTTTTAGATACACCCGTTTTAATCCCAGATACCGGCTTAAATTCTTCGCCAGATATAAAGGCGTAGGGCGGCCTGCGTATTCCCTTAAGTAATAATCCAGTTCCCGGCGAAAACGGGGGTCGCGCTTGGCCCTGCGGTATTCTTTTTCCAACTCATCCAGGGCATAGATGAGGGTCTCCGGCACAAACCTTCCGCCAAAACCGTTAAAATGGCCTGATTTATCGGGTAGCATCTCTTCCTTTCCTGGAAAATTATCTCTTTGACTTTGCTGCTTTAATGAACACCCGGATCTTCTCGTGGTCTTTTTTACCCGGCGAAGTTTCCACGTAACTGCAGACATCTACCCAGTCCGGACGGGTTACTTCAATGGCCTTGCGGACATTGCCTGCGTTCAGGCCGCCGGCTAAAAAGATCGGTTTTTTGATACCGACAAGACAGCTTAAAATGTCCCAGTTAAACTTCCTGCCTGTCCCGCCTTTTTTAAAGACGGAGAAAGTGTCAAACAGATAGGCAAAAGTCTTGTATCTTGTGATCTCGCTAAGATTGATCTTATCCTTGATATGAAAGGTCTTAATGATCTTGTATTTTTTGAACTTACGGCAGAACTCCGGGGATTCATTGCCGTGAAACTGCAGGATATTCAGATTGCAGAAACGGGCGATCTGGCGGATCTGGTCTGCCTTGGCGTTCACAAATACGCCGATCTTGACCGTAGTCAAAGGTAATTGCCGGATGATGGCATGCGCCTTTTCCGGAGAGATGTAGCGGGGGCTCTTTTTGTAAAAATTAAACCCCAGGGCGTCGCAGCCGGCTTTAACAGATGCCTTGGCATCTTCCAGATTCGTTATCCCGCAAATTTTTACTTTGACCATACAGTTTTCTTTCCCCTGCCTACTAACTACTGAAGTGCTACCATCCCATTAGCTCTTCTACCTTACGATTCAGGTTTTCCGCTTCCATAAAGGCTTCGCCGATCAGGACTGCGCTCACCCCCAGGATCTTTAAGAATAGCACATCCTGATGCGTCTTAATACCGCTTTCTACGACTACTACTCTATCCTTGGGCACCAGGGGGAAGAGCTTTTCCGTAGTCTTAATATCCACCTCAAAGGTGTGCAGGTCGCGGTTATTGACGCCGATCAATGAGGCGTCTTTAAGCTTCAGGATTTTTTTAAGCTCTTTTTCCGTATGTACCTCGACCAGGCAATCCATCTTAAGGGCCTTGGCTATCTCTAAAAATGCGGATATCTCATCCTGGGTCAGGATATCCGCGATCAGAAGGACGGCGTCCGCGCCGAAATAGCGCGATTCATAGACCTGGTAAGGATCGATGATAAAATCCTTTCTTAAGACCGGGCAGGTGACGGTCTTTTTCACTTCATTGATGTAGGAAAGGTTTCCCTGAAAGTAATCCTCTTCGGTCAGGACCGAGACCGCCTGCACCCCGAGCTCCTGATAGACAGAAGCGATCTGCTGCAGGTTAAAATCCTGCCGGATTACTCCCTTCGAAGGCGAAGCCTTTTTGATCTCGGCGATGAGGCTGATCTGGCGCGGCTTATTGATCGCCTGCAGGAACGGACGGGCAGGCTCTGCCCCCTGAGCGATCATCTTTAACTGCTCTTCGGGAAGGCTCTGTTTAGCCAGGACGATCTTTTCCTTCTTCTTCGCGATTACTTCCTTTAAAAAATCTGTTTTTTTCACAGGTTGGAAAACTCCTCTAATTTTTCGAACCTTTCCATCGCTCTTCCTGAGTCGATGGATAGCTCTGCCAATTCAATGCCTTCCTTGATGGTATCTACTTTATCCGCAGCATAAATGGCTGCTCCGGCATTTAAAAGCACGATATCGCGCGCCGGGCCGGTTTTGCCGTTTAAGCAATCAAGGAATATCCGGGCATTGGCAAAGGCATCGCCTCCGGCAAGGTCCGCTAATTTTACCCGGGTAAATCCGTAATCTTCCGGACGGATACGGTAACTTTTTATTTCGCCTTTATATGACTCGGAGATTATGGTCTCGGAGGTGGTGGTGATCTCATCCAACCCGTCATCACCGTGCACTACCAGGGCGTGCACAGTGCCGGCATTGGCCAGAGTCCGGGCCAGGAGCTCGGTCTTTGCCGCGTCAAAAACGCCCACCAGCTGATGCGTGGCACCCGCAGGGTTAGTCAAAGGCCCCAGGATATTAAAGATAGTGCGCCGGCCCAGCTCCTTCCTGGCAGGCATGGCGTATTTCATCGCCGGATGTAAGTTGGGAGCAAAAAGAAAAGCGATCCCCACCTCATTCAGGCACGCTTCTAACTTTTCCACCGGCAGGCAGATATTTACGCCGAGCGCCTCCAGGATGTCGGCGCTTCCGGAGCGGCTGGTCACCGAACGATTCCCGTGTTTTGCCACGGCAATGCCGGTACCACTGACTACAAAGGCAACGATGGTAGAGACATTAAAGGTGCCCTGGGCATCCCCTCCTGTGCCGCAGGTATCCAGAAGGACTTTATGCTTCGTGCGCACAGGAGTGACGTGCCGGCGCATCACCTCTACTGCCGCAGTCAGCTCCTCTACGGTCTCGCCTTTATCGCTGAGCGCGGCTAAAAACGCGACGATCTTGCGGGTCTCTGCCTTGCCAGACATGATCTCTTCCATCACGGCAGTCATCTGCCCAGAGTCCAGGTCCTTTCCCGCAGAGATAATCGCGGTCGCCTCTTCGATCATAATTTTAGGAAGTTAGCTAAAATATCTTTACCGGATCTAGTCAGGATGGATTCCGGATGGAACTGTACTCCCCACAAAGGATATTTTTTATGTTTTAGCCCCATGATCTCTTTTTCTCTGGTCCAGGCAGTGATCTCAAGGCAGCCAGGAAGGCTCTTCCTCTCCACTACCAGCGAATGATACCTGGTCGCCTCAAAGGGATCGGGAATACCCCGGAAGATATCCTTTTTGTTATGATAGATCATCGAGGTCTTTCCGTGCATCAGGCGCCTGGCGATCACGATCTTTCCGCCGTAGGCATAACCGATCGCCTGATGGCCGAGGCAGACCCCGAGGATAGGGACTTTTCCGGCAAACCCCCGGATCACCTCACAGGAGATACCGGCATCTTCCGGACGGCCGGGGCCGGGTGAGATCACTATTCTTTTAGGCTTAAGCCGCTTTATCTTTTGTACGGTGATCTTATCGTTCCTGAAGACCCGGATATCCGCGCCCAATGCGCCCAGATACTGCACCAGGTTATAGGTGAATGAGTCGTAATTATCGATCATCAGAATCATACTTGTCTTTCCATGGACTAGTTACTAAGCTATTCTTTTTCTCTCCAGACCCGGGCGCCGAGTTTCTTAAGCTTCTCTTCCACATTTTCATAACCCCGCTCAAGGTGATAGATCCTTGAGACAGTGGTCTTTCCGCGGGCGGCTAAACCTGCCAGGACAAGGCAGGCGGAAGCGCGCAGGTCTGAGGCCATGACCGGAGCGCCGGATAAAACATCAACTCCCTGGATGATCGCATGCGGGCCTTCCTTCTGGATATTTGCGCCCATACGGTTAAGTTCAGCCACATGCACGAACCTGTCGGGGTAGATCTTCTCGGTGATCACGCTTGTGCCTGAAGTTACACTCATCAGGGCCATGAGCTGAGCCTGCATATCCGTCGGTAGCCCGGGATAGGGAAGTGTAGTCACATTCACCGCTCTTAATGGCTTACTGTAACGCACGCGGATAGAATCGTCGGGTTTGGTAATTACGGCGCCCGCCTCTTCCAGTTTATCGATGAGGGCGCCCAGGTGCTTAAAGTTTACATTCTTTATCAGGATGTCACCCCTGGTGATCAGGGCTGCGATCATCAGGGTGCCGGCTTCGATGCGGTCAGAGATGATGGTATGGCTTGCGCCGTGCAGCCGCTTGACCCCTTCGATCTCAATGATCGGCGTGCCATGGCCCCTTATCTTTGCGCCCATCTTGATCAGGAACTCTGCCAGATCCGCTACTTCCGGCTCGCAGGCAGCGGATTCAACCACGGTCTTGCCCTGCGCCAGGACAGCTGCCATCATCACGTTATCGGTTGCCAGCACCGAAGAGCCGTATACTCCGCCCAGGTAAATGTGCGCGCCTTTGAGTCTATCCGCATTCGCCACCACATATCCGCTATCGATATCCACATCTGCGCCGAGAAGCTTGATCCCCTTAAGATGCAGGTCTACCGGACGGTTTCCGATGACGCAGCCGCCGGGAAGCGAAACCTTGGCTTTCTTAAGTTTGCCCAGCAGCGGGCCAAGGACACAGAAAGAAGCGCGCATGGTGGACACAAGCTTATAATCTGCGACGTGATTAAGCTTCTTTGAGCCGGTAACAGTCAGGACCCCGTTTTCAAACTCCACGTTTTTACCCAGTGAGCGCAGGATCTTGACCATGGTGTTGGTATCCCGTAAGAAAGGCACACCCTTGATCACGCAGGCATCATCAGTAAGCAGGGTCGCGGCCATGATCGGAAGAGCCGCATTTTTCGCACCGCTTACCGTGACCTCGCCTTTAAGTTTTACTCCGCCTTCAATGGCTAATTTATCCACCCCGCCCTTCCTCTCCTTATGACACCCGCCCATTAGAGGGGCGGGGTCCATCTTTTTTCCTTTGCGCTACGACCACTCTTTCGATATTATTGTAATCTTTGACCACCTCTATTATCTCAAATTTTTTGGATTTTTGAAAAACTTTTTCGATTTTTCCCCTCTGTCCGATGCCTATCTCAAAAAGCAGAAAACCTCTTTGCCTAAGAAAGGACGGGGCATCCCGGATGATGCGGCGGTAGAAATCCAGGCCGTCTCCTCCGCCGTCAAGGGCGATCCTGGGCTCATAGCTGGTCTCAGGCTGTAAATTTTTGATCTCTTCGCTGGCAACGTAAGGCGGGTTGCTGATGATGCAATCGTAATCCGTATTCCGTAATCCGTATTCCGTAAATAAATCACTCTGGAAAAATGCGATTTTTTGCTCTACATTGTTAAGTCTCGCATTACTTTCTGCCAACCTTAAAGCTTCTGACGATATGTCAATCGCGGTCACTTCTGAATTGGGTATTAATTTTGCCAGACAAACCGCAATACACCCTGATCCTGTTCCAATATCTAAAATCTTTAAGCTGGTGACCTTCTGACGCGGTGACTTGGCGGCGTATTTTAGGGCTGTCTCAACCAGGATCTCGGTCTCCTGACGGGGGATCAGGCAGCGGCGGTCCACCTTGAATCCCAGGCCAAAAAAATGAGCCGTACCGAGTATATACTGGATGGGCTCATGTTTGATCCTTCTTTTCAAAGCTGAGGCTATTTTTAAAGCGGATCCTCTGTCTAAGGAAAGTTCTTTATCCTGGTAAAGCTCAAGCCTGCTCAAACCCAGGACATGAGTAAAGAGTAGCTCTGTCTCCGTCATTTATGCGCATTCGCCTGTTTCTTCTCCGCCTCCGCCTTGATCAGGGCGTCGGAGAGCTCATCCAGGTCTCCTTCGAGTATCGCTTCCAATTGGTGCGAAGTGAAATTGATCCGGTGGTCCGTGACCCTGCGGTCGGGGAAATTATAGGTGCGGATCTTTTCGCTGCGGTCTCCGGTGCCGATCTGGGTCCGGCGCGCCTCGGAGAGCCTGCGCGACTCCTCTTCTATCTTCATATCCATGATCCGGGCTGCCAGGATCCTTAAGGCCTTGGCCTTATTCTTGATCTGGGAGCGCTCATCCTGACAGGCGACTACTACACCGGTAGGGATGTGGGTGATCCTTACCGCGGAATCCGTCTTTTGCATATGCTGGCCGCCGGGGCCGGATGAACGGTAGGTGTCGATACGCAGGTCATTCGGGTCGATAGTCAGATCCACTTCTTCGGGTTCGATGAGGACGGCGACGGTAGCGGTAGAAGTATGTATCCGCCCTTGAGCTTCCGTCTCCGGAACGCGCTGCACGCGGTGCACCCCGCTTTCGTATTTCAGGCGCTTGTAGGCGTCTTTACCTTTGACGCTAAAGGCAACTTCCTTAAGGCCTCCGGACTCGTTTGAGCTTGAAGACATCAGTTCCACGTTCCAGGCTTTATTGGCGGCGTACTTGGTGTACATCCGGTAAAGGTCTGCGGCAAAGAGCCCCGCCTCATCCCCTCCGGTACCGGGCCTGATCTCGACGATGATGTCCCTTCCGGCATAAGGGTCTTCTTCGACAAGGGCCTCTTTAAGCTTCTGCTCAAGATCCTTTTTCTTCTCCCCCAGAGTTTCGAGCTCTTTTTTAGCCAGGTCCAGGAACTCCTTGTCGTGCTTCTCTTTGAGCACTACCTCAAGCTCAGCTGCCTCTTTTTCTATCTGCTTAAACTCGCGAAACATGGCAACTTTTTCGCGCAGAGACGACAGCTCCTTGGCGTATTTGCTGGTCAGCCTCTGGTCAGCATGCACCTCGGGAGAGGCTAAAAGATGTTCCAGCTCCTCGTAACGGGCTTCAATTTTCCGCAGTTGGTCGATCACGCGTTTTACTTCTTCCCGTACTTCTTCATGAACTTATCCACTCGGCCGGCAGAATCCACGAACTTCTGCTTCCCGGTGAAGAAGGGGTGGCACTTGGAGCAGATCTCAACGCGGATACTGGGTTTAGTGGAACGCGTGCGGATAGTCTCCCCGCAGGCGCAGACGATGGTGGCTTCCTTGTAATTGGGATGGATCTTCTCTTTCATTCTTATTCCTCCGGATTATTTGTTTTTATCTTTCCCTGCCTACTAACTGCTACCTACTGCTTTTACTGGTTCATGCTGTTCAAGAACTCCTCGTTGTTCTTTGTCTTGGACAACTTCTCGATCAAAAGCTCCATTGCCTCGACGTTGCTCAGTTCATTCAGGACCTTCCTCAGGATCCAGGTCTTCTGCAGGACGTCGGACTTTACCAGCAGCTCTTCGTGGCGGGTATTGGAGCGCTTGATGTCGATCGCCGGGTAAATCCTGCGCTGGAAGAGGTTCCGGTCCAGCTGCAGCTCCATGTTGCCGGTGCCCTTGAACTCTTCAAAGATGACGTCATCCATGCGGCTTCCGGTCTCAACCAGGGCAGTGGCGATAATGGTAAGCGAGCCTCCTTCTTCGATGGCCCTTGCCGCGCCGAAAAATCTCTTCGGCTTCTGCAGGGCGTTAGAATCAATACCTCCGGAGAGGACCTTGCCGCTATGCGGCATCACCGAGTTGTAGGCGCGCGCAAGGCGGGTGATGCTGTCCAGGAGCACCACCACATCCTTCTTATGCTCGATGAGGCGCTTGGCCTTCTCCAGCACGATCTCGGCTACCTGCACGTGGCGCTCCGGCGGCTCATCAAAGGTCGATGAGATGACCTCTCCCTTCACGTGGCGCTGCATATCGGTGACCTCTTCCGGGCGCTCGTCGATCAGGAGCACGATCATGACCACATCCGGGTGATTCGAGGTGATGGCGTTGGCGATCTTCTGCAGGAGCACGGTCTTTCCGCTGTAGGGCTGGGCCACGATCATGCCGCGCTGCCCCTTGCCGATAGGCGTAAGCAGGCTCATCACGCGCATAGAGAGCTCCTCGGGCTTAGTCTCCATATTAAAGGCGTCATGCGGGTAGACCGGAGTAAGGTTGTCAAAAAGGACCTTCTCCTTGACCTCCTCGGGATTCTCGAAATTGACCGCCTCGACCTTAAGCAGCGCAAAATACTTCTCTCCCTCTTTCGGCGGCCGGATCTGGCCGCTCACCGTATCCCCTGTGCGCAGATCGAATTTCCTGATCTGCGACGGAGAGACGTAAATGTCGTCGGGGCAGGGAAGATAATTGTAGTTCGGGCTCCTCAGGAAACCGAACCCCTCGGGAAGGATCTCAAGGACACCCTCTCCGAACATCAGTCCCTCTTTTTCCGCCTGGGCCTGCAGGATCTTAAAGATCAGGTCCTGCTTTTTCAATCCGCTCATGCCGTTAACGCTCATGTCCTTGGCCAGCTTATTCAGTTCCGGCATCTTCATGTCTTTTAAAGTCTTGATTTCCAGCTTTTCCACACTAACCTCCCGATTGATTTTCCCGCAGGGTTTTCCATACCCGCAGTACTTGTTTCCTGGTTTTACTTAAACTCCCGTTATTATCTATCACGAAATCCGCAAGGCGAATCTTCGTCGCAAGCGGCAACTGACACTTGATGCGGCATAGGATCTCTTCTCCTTTAAGCCCGGTCTTGATCCTCACCCTTTTGATCTGTATCGGGCGGTTTATACTGACCACGACTAATTTATCGACGTACTTTCTTAATCCTGCCTCGACCAATAGAGGCACATCCAGTACAATAATTTTTTCCGTAGAACCGCGGATCTCCTGGCGGATCTTACGGATCACCTCAGGATGGATCATCCGGTTAAGCCGGGATAAAAGCCTCCTGTCGCAAAAGACCTTTGCAGCCAGCTTCCTGCGGTCTATGGAGCGACCCTGATTTAGAATATCCCGGCCAAAAACGCGCACTGCTTTGCGGTAGGCAGGCGCACCCCGCATAAGGCTTTCATGCGCCAGACTGTCTGCGTCGATCACCTTTGCTCCCAGGCGCTGCAGGAAGCGCGCAACGGTAGTCTTGCCGCTGCCGAAGCTTCCGGTCAAACCGAGGACTATCCGCTTATTTTTTGCCTTTTGCCTTGGCATACAGATTAAGGTAATGTTTGGCTGACTCTTCCCAGGAAAAATCGTATTCCATGGCTTTTTTCACTAAAGCCCCCCACTTACGCTTATCCTGATAGGCGGCGATCGACTTCTTGATCGTCTTGATCAGCTCATCTGAGCTGTACTTATCAAAGACGAAACCGTTATTCTTATTGACCGTATCTGCCAGGCCTCCGGTCTTAAAGACAAGCGGGATCGTGCCGTATCTTAAGCTGATCAACTGTCCCAGGCCGCAGGGCTCATACTTAGAAGGCATCAGGAAGAGGTCTGAGCCGGCGTAGATCTTATGGGCGAGCGGATCGTCAAACTTCAGGGCAAGAGAGATGACATGAGGATACTTCTTTGCCATATCCTCCATGATCAGATGATACTTAAGGTCTCCAGTGCCCAGGATCACCAGCTGCAGATCCATGTGGCAGATCTCATCGATCCCTTCGGCGAGGATGTCAAAACCCTTCTGTTCCGCAAGCCTTGAGACGATGCCGAAGAGCGGGACGTCCTTTCTCTTAGGGAGCTTGAAGATCTCTTCCAGCTCTTCGCGGCATTTGGCTTTTCCGGCAAGATTTTTCGCCGAAAAGTTCCTGGCGATGAACTTGTCCGTCTCCGGGTTCCAGATATTGTAGTCCAGGCCGTTCAGGATACCATAAACGGAATTACGCCTTTTATTCAAGACCCCTTCAAGGCCGAACCCGAATTCCCTGGTCTGGATCTCCTTGGCATAGGTGGGGCTGACCGTAGTGACTACGTCGGCAAAGACCATGCCGCCTTTGAGGATATTTATCCGGTCGTAATACTCTAATCCCTCGATATTAAAGACGCTCCAGTCAAGGCCGAGCTTCGGAAACTCACCCTTGTCAAAGAGCCCCTGATAGCCGATATTGTGGATGGTCAGGATCGTACGCGTTGCCTTATAAAAGAAATCATTGGCATAGAGAGTCTTCAGATACACCGGGACGAGGCATGCCTGCCAGTCATGCACGTGGATGATGTCCGGCTTGAAACCTATTTCCTTGAGTAGAGCAAGGGCCCGGCGGCAATAAAAAGCAAAGCGGTCCAGGTTATCCTTGTAATCCCCGGTCTTCTCGCCGTAGAGGCCGTCGCGGTTAAAATAGACGTCGTTCTCTATGAAATATACCTTTATATCCTTGCCGATAGTGGCGTAAGATACGTCCTCCTTGAGCCGCTGGATCCTGAACTTTGAGTCAAGGATTGATTTATACTTAGGCATGATGACTATACAATCATCCCCCCGCTCCTCAAGGGCAAGGGGTAATGCGCCGGCAACATCCGCCAAGCCGCCCGTCTTTGCAAAAGGGACCACCTCCGAAGCGCAGACCACTATCTTCATTTTACCTCCTCCATTTCCAGCCAGTTCTTCCCCTTTTTGATCTCTACCTTCACCGGTACCGCAAGTTTCAAGACATTCTCCATCCGTTCCCTGATAAATACCACCGCCTCCCGCAGTTCCTCCTTCGGCGCGTCAAAGAGAAGCTCATCGTGGATCTGCAGGACCATTTGAGCTCTAAGCCCCTTTTCTCTTATGCCCCTCTGGATCTGGACCATAGCCAGTTTGATCAGATCCGCAGCCGTGCCCTGGATAGGCGTATTTACCGCCTGGCGTTCGGCAAACTGGCGCAGGGCCTGGCTCTTTTCGTTGATCTGGGGGATGTATCTTCTCCTGCCCAGAAGCGTAGTGACAAACATCTGCTTGCGGCAAAGCTTTATCTGGCCCTCAATATAATCTTTGACCTTCGGATAGCGCAGGAAATAGGCGTCAATAAAACGCTCTGCTTCATCCACAGAGATCCCCAAGTCGCGGCTCAGACCGTAAGAGGTGAGGCCGTAGATGATGCCGAAGTTGACCCGCTTAGCTGTCTCGCGCATGGGGTCGCTAACTTCTTTTTCTTCTACGCCGTAGATCAGCGCGGCCGTGGCCTTATGGATATCCTTATCCTGCTTAAAGGCCCGGATCAGGTCTTCGTCGGAAGAAAGGTGCGCCAGGATCCTCAATTCTATCTGCGAATAATCGCAGGATAAAAGATAATTGTCTTTTTCCGAGGCGATGATCGAACGGCGGATCTGCCCGCCGATCTCGGTCTTTACCGGGATATTCTGCAGGTTCGGGTTGCTGGAACTGAGGCGCCCGGTCTCGGTGCCAGTCTGGTTAAAAGAAGTATGCAGCCGGCCGGTTTTATCCGTCATCTCAGGCAGGGTGTCGACATAGGTGTTTTTCAGTTTAGTCAGCTGGCGGTACTCAAGCAGGACCCCGGGCAACTTGTGCTTCGCAGCCAAAGCCTTTAAGACTTCCTCGTCGGTAGAGGGACCGGTCTTGGTCCTTTTTACCACCGGCAATTTTAATTTTTCAAAGAGGATATCCCGCAGCTGTTTGGGAGAATTGATGTTGAACTGCGTACCGCTTAAGCCGTAGATCTCATCGATCAATTCGATCAGGCGCTTTTCGATCGTGGTGCTTATTTTTTTCAGGAGGTCATGGTCCAGCTTGATGCCGTTTAATTCCATCTCAGCCAGGACTTCAACCAGCGGCATCTCAAGGTCCCGGAAAAGGCCGGAGAGCTCCTTTTCTTTGAGTTCTTTTTCCAGCTTCGGCTTAAGCTTACGGATGAACCCGAGCGCTGATTCCTGATGCGCGCCCTTTAAACCTGCCGGCTCGCCCAGATGCTCCCAGGATACGTCATCCAGCCCGTATCCGGACTTGGACGGATCCAGAAGATAGGCGGCGATCATGGTATCAAAATAAAGGCCGGCTAAGGCCAGCCCTTCTGCGGCCAGCGCTACTTTAGCCTTCTTCAGGTCGTGGCTTATTTTTCTGATCCCTTCGTCTTCCAGTATTTTTTTAAGAGCGGCTCCCTTGGCCGGGACAAAAAGCCTGTCCTTCAGGGAGAAGATCAGCTTTCCGGAATCGTCGACATAAAGATAGAGTTCTTCGCCCGAAGCAATCTCTTTTTCAAGGTCCTTGCCTGAGATCTCTTCGCCTTGGGAGACAGGACTTGCCTCCTCAGGCTGCTGTAGCCCTTTTAAGAGTTTCTTAAACTCTAAGCGTTTAAAGAGCCGGTATAATTCCGCGGTATCGGGCTCGCCGAGCTTGAGGCTCTCCGGTTCAAAATCTATATCCACCTTCGTATCCAGCCTCACCAGCTCCCTGTTCAGTTCCAGCTGTTTTAGATTCTCCCGGATGGATTTCTTTACTTTTTCGCTCTTTATCTGGCCAAGGTTCTCAAGGAGGTTATCAAGCGACCCGAACTCCTGAATCAGGCTAGTGGCAGTCTTCTCGCCTATTCCGGGGATGCCGGGGATATTATCCGCGCTGTCGCCCATCAGGGCGATGATATCCGCGATGCGCTCAGGCTCCACTCCGAAACGCTCCCTGACCTTACGGGCGTCGTAGAGAACGCCCTCATCTTTGTAGGGGCTGAAGACCTGGGTATTATCGTCCACCACCTGCAGAATATCCTTATCAGAGCTGACGATCACCGTAGGAAACCCCGCCTTTTTGGCTTTTTCAGACAGGGTGGCGATGACATCATCCGCCTCAAACCCCTCTTTTTCAAATAAGGCGATGCCGTAGGCCCGGATCAGCTCTTTGACCAGGGGGAACTGGCTGGTTAATCCTTCGGGGGTCGGGGGCCTCTGGATCTTGTATTCGGCGAACCTTTTAGCCCGGAAGGTATCCCGGGAGACGTCAAAACAGACCGCAAGATAACCGGGTTTCCTGTCTTTGAGGATCTTGTTCAGGATATTGATAAATCCGAATACCGCGTTTGTCGGCTGTCCGGATGAAGTGGTTAAAGGGGGTAGTGCGAAAAAGGCGCGGTAACAGAAGCCAGTGGCATCTATAAGGTAAAGCTCTTTGCTCATTAAAATTGGTACATGGAATTATTGTGGAGAGGATTTGGGTCTAGCGGCTGTCTATCTAGATAATACTCTTGTCTGGAGTTTACGGATGAATAAGTCAATATCGTTGTTAGTGGGGTCAAGCTGCTGGGCATCGATCGCCAGCTTCAGTGCGGTGACTTCGTCTCCCTTTTTATAAAGGAGCCTTGCCTTGTCAAACACCTCGCGGGCCTGCGCTTTGTTGGATTTTTTGGTGAGTTCCTTCTTTACGGCTACTTCCTTCAGTAACCGCATGACCTCCTGCTCCCTGGCCTCTTCCATGGGCCTGACGGTAATGACTGCGCTGATATCTTCCATCCGCTGCCTGGCCTTGAGCGTCCAGGGGTCGTCGGGTATGCCTAATTCCGCTCTCTTCTTCCAGTAATTATAGGCCTTATCCAGGTCACGCTTACCTTCATATAACAGGGCAAGGTTAGTATAAGCGCTCATGTAATCCGGGTCGATCTTCAGGGACTTCAGGTAGCATTCTTCCGCGCGGCTGACCATGCCCCTGGACTCAAGGATCACGCCCAAGTCGTTGTAGACTACCGCGTAACCCGGGTCCAGGACGATCGCCTTCTGATAAAGCTTCATCGCTGAATCCAGATCGCCCATATTCTGGAACTCCAGCCCCTGCTGGCGGTACTGGCGGGCCTCTTTCTGCAATTCCGTAAGGTCCTCTTCCCTTTCCGCGGGCCGGACAATATCCTTCAGATTTATCCTGGGCTTCTCGGCCGGCTCGACGGCTGAGACTCCTGCCGAGGTCTCCTGCCAGGGTATCACTTCGCTCTCAGTCGGCGTATCCAAAGAGCTCTTACCGAAGTAGACTGTCCCTTTTTTATTTTCCGGAATGCGCCTCATGCCGACATAACCCTGGTTCTGTTCCAAATCTTGGGCAAAGACAAAAGAACCGAAGGAAGAGACGATTATTGCGGCGATAACACTTGTGGTAAGTTCTTGGCGGGATTTGATTTTCATTGGTTTAAGTTATTATACAATTTAAATATTTTCTGTCAAGAAAAAAAATATTAAATCATCGGGTCCATGGAAAGCGCAGGATGGCCGACTTTGGTAAGGTGCGCTATCAATTCTTCGGAAGTAGTGGCTATTGTCTCATCCGCGATTATTTGCGCAAGGTCCGGCTCGCCGATCTCCCTGCAGCGCTCGATCAGCCGCTCTCCCAGCAGCTCTTTCAATTCCTTGGGCATCCAGATCAGGCGCTTGAGCCCGCCCTCTGCTAGGATGAACTTTTTGCTGAGGATATAGAGCTTGCCTACGCCGAGGAACCCCGGGGTCTGCACCCCGCCGCCGACTGAACCGGCGAGGGTCGTAAAGGTCATGCCTGAAGGGGTCATGCCGGAATAATCCCGGTGCACGACCATCACGCCGTTAGCTTCAGGAACCACCGCCACGATACATTCAAAACAGCCGCAGGAAGACTGCGGAGAATCCATCAGCGAATACATGCTCACCTTGTCGATAGTCTTATTGGATTTGGCAAAGACAAAATCATTGACGCTCTGCCACTGGCCGAGCCTCCCGTCCAGGATCGCGCTCTTTTTGATCGGCTGATTCGGGCCCGTAGGCGTGATCTCGAATGAGGCCTTGGCATCCAGCCAGGAATAGGCGCCGCAGAGCCCCAGGCGTTCCGGAGTGACCACGCAGACGTGATTCGGGGCAAAAGACTGGCACAATAAACAGGAATAATAGGTATCCACGCTCTCATCGGTCATCCCTAAGAGCCGCTCATCGCGTTCAGTGAAGACTCCCGTCGCTTCTTTTAAGAGCCTCTCCACATCCTCATCCCGCGTATAAAGTTTCACCTGCACCTTATCCACGATCGCGCTATACTCCTGATGCAGCATGGCATGAATGACGGTGCCGATATGTTTAAGCCGGAAGCCTTTATCAAAGGCGTCGTTACTGATACGGATCCAGTTCATGTCGCGCTGGCCCACATGCATCAGGCCCATGGCATAGTTAACAAAGCGGTGGATCTGGCGCTCCAGGATCGGCTCAAAATCCTTCTGCATCTTGCGTCCGTAAACCTCGACGATGATCGCTAAGGGCATGGACCTTGTCCCTGCCTTGAGGGTATCGATGTCGCTTCCTATCAGCTCAATTTTTCCGTCCTCGACTTCCGCCTCGGTTTTTGCGCTTAAGAATTCGAAGGCGGTTGAAGCCTTACCCCCGAATTCCACATGCAACTGTTCTCTGCGTACGCGCTCTCCCTCAAAGGCTGCGGCATAAGGCACAGGCACATCTACTTCCGCCACCTTTACCTTGATCCCGCGCGTCAAGATGCATTTTGAGGCGAGCTTCTTATAATCGCTCTCTGTGACCAGGGCCTCATACAGGGTCGTCTCGATCTTGCCTAGTTGCGGCACATCCAGGTCAGTGATGATCGGCAGGCCAAAGGCTAATACGCCGAGGCCTGTGGCTACGATCACCTCGTCTACATGGCCAAGGAGCAGGACAAAAGCCGGAACGCGGTTCTTGATGTACTCGGCGATCCCCTGCCACTGCCCGGGTTTGAATCCGCCGTAGATGAGCGGCGCTCTCACCGCAAAGTTCACCGCATAAATCGCCGACAGATAATCACTGCCCAAAGGAACGATGTAGTTCTCAAGGCCGAGTTCCACTCCCTTTTCTTCCAGCTGCTTGGCGAAGGTGTTGCCGTTTATGTTTCCGGCAAGGAGGCTGACAATACCTTTGGACTGAAAATTACGGATGAGCCCTGCTGCAGAGTCCACATCCTTTGCCGGGCCGAGGATTACCGCGATTCCGGCGATGCGGCCGTCCACCAGCTGCAGGCCAAGGGAACGCAGGATCTTATCCGGGATAAAACCGATGCCGCCTTGCGGATGCTTTGCCTCCATGGTCAGAAGCGCTGCCAGGATCTCTTCGGAAAGAAGTGTGGCTATACCTTTATTGAATATCCCGCCCATGATGCTTAAGGCCAGGGTGCTTTTGGTGGCAATGCCCTGGCTCAGGCCTTCGATCTCGCTAAAGGCGCGCTGGCAGTCATTCAGGGTCTTTACTTCAAGATTCAAGAGCGCATTGACCAACGGCAGGTAATAATTTGTCTCGGGAAAACTGATTGATGCATCCTTGCCTTTTTTCTTAATGGCATCAGTAAGCGCGTTACGCGTAAGGTCTAATACCGCATCCGTTCCCTTGGTCCCTAATTGCACTAAGACGTCGGACATGTGAGTATTCTCCCCTCTAAAGATTCGTTTAAGTTTTTGGCCACGATGATCCCCTCTGACTGGGCATCCAGCCAGGATTTCTCCTGCGCGGGATTACCCTCCCGCTGACAGACACTGCCGCAGGCGAAGATATTCTCTAAATCAGTCCGGAAGCATTCATCCACTGTAATAAAACCGTTCTGCGTCCTGATCCCGGTATCTTTCAGAAAATCCGTCGAAGGCTGATAGCTGCCGGTAAAAATGACCATGTCCGTGCCGATGGCCTTGCCGTTGCTGAGCTTTACTGCCTTAAGCTCAGAGCCTTCTCCGATGATCTCGGACATCTGGGCGTCGTTGATCCACTCGACAGCTTCAGAAGGCGTAAATCCTTCCGGGGCCGGGGCGCTGATGACCTTGGTGTGCTTGGACTTTTGAGCGAAGACCTCGGAGAGCTTCAGGGAGACCAGCGGGTCGGAAGTGACGGTGACGGTATCGGCAAACGCCAGGCGCTCCCTGATCTTTCTGGCATCCTCGAGGGTGTAAAAAGAAAAAACTCCCTCCTTGGCCGTGCCGGGAATATCCGGAAGTACGCTGCGCTTTCCCGAAGCGATCACCAGATACTCGTAATTTATGCGGTTATTGTCTTTCAGGATGACAGCCTGCTTCCTGGTGTTGATACCGGTCACCCTGCTTGCCTTAAGCAGCCGGAGATTGGGAGAGCCGTAAAAATCTTCCGCCGCAAGCAGGATCTCTTTTTCGCTCAGTTTCCCGGAAATAAAATCATAAAGGAGATTGGCGTCGTAGGCGAACGCATCCTCCTGCGTAATCACGGTGATCTCGTCAAGTGGGGCGAAACTGAGAAGCGCGTAACAGCAGGAGAATCCTGCCGCGGAATTACCGATAATGACGATTTTAGACATACTATAATCCTGAGGCGTCCAGAACTTTGGGCACGACTTTATCCCAGCCGATAGGCATGATATGGATCCCCTGGCACATAGGTATTAACTCTTTGATCAGGCAGCTGGCTATCTCAACGGACCTGGCGACCTTATCCTTAGTCTCTTCCATCTCCTTGATCAGGTCATCCGGCACAGAGACTCCGGCGACATTCTTATTCATAAAACGGGCCATGCCTGCGGATTTTAAAAGCACGATCCCTGCCATCACCGGGACCTTGAGGTGCTTTATTTTATTTAAGAAGCTCTCAAAGACCCTGACGTCGTAGACTGCCTGGGTCTGAAAAAACTCAGCGCCCGCGGCGACCTTCTTCTCCATCTTGATGATCTGCGGCTCTAAGGGGTCTGCGCCGGGGTTTACCACTGCTCCCAGGCAGAACTTCGGAGGAGCACCTTCCAGTTTATTGCCCTTCATATCTACGCCCTGCTGCAGGGAGCCGGCGACTTTTAATAACTGCACTGAATCCAGGTCAAATACCGGTTTTGCTTCGGGATGGTCCCCTAAAGTGGGATAATCTCCGGTGAGGATCAGGACATTCTCAATGCCTAAAGCCGCGGCAGAAAGCAGGTCTGACTGCAGCGCCAGGCGGTTGCGGTCTCGGCAGGTCACCTGGAATACCGGCTCAAAACCGTTCTGCTTTAATAGACTGCAGACGGCCAAAGAGCCCAGGCGCATCACCGAGCTCTGTAAGTCCGTGACATTGATCGCATCCACCCGGCCGCGGATCAACTCCGCATCTTCCAGGAGCTTCTTGGTCTCAATGCCCTTGGGCGGGCCGATCTCGGAAGTGACCAGGAACTTACCGGCCTGAATCTTTTCTTTAAAGGTCATTTTAGGATTGCTGTAGTTTGGCAGCCTGAATGAGATTGCGCATGAGCATGGTCACGGTCAGCGGCCCGACGCCGCCGGGAACAGGAGTGATGATCGAGGCGCGCTTAAAGGCCTCCTCGTGCTCCACGTCGCCGACGATCTTATCTTCCACGCGGTTGATGCCGACGTCAATGACGATCGCGCCTTCCCTGACCCATTCGCCCTTGATCAGGCCGGCCTTGCCTACGGCTACGATCAAGACCTCGGCGCGCCTGACATGCTCTTCTAATTTTCCTGCTTTACTGGTGCCGATGTGGCAGACCGTAGTCGTGGCGAACCTTTCCAGTAATAAAAGCGCCAGGGGCTTGCCCACGATCTCGCTGTGGCCGACGACCACCACTTCTTTTCCGTAAAGGTCTACGCCTGTTGCCTGCAAGAGCTCCATTACTGCCTGGGCAGTGCAGGGGATCAGCTTTGCCTTACCGAAAACGATCTTTCCGATGTTCACAGGATGCATGCCTTCGATATCTTTATCGGGTGAAATGAACTGGCTGATCTTTTTGTAGTCGATCTGCGGCGGAAGAGGCATCTGGATGATCACGCCGTTTACTGAAGAGTCGGCATTCATTTTTTGGATCGTCTCAATCAATGCCGCTTCAGAAGTATCTGCGCCCAGCTTCTGGAATTGATAATCTATACTTAAGTTTTCGGCGTTCTTTTTCTGCTGTTTAACATAGGCCTCGGCACCGGCGTTTTCTCCGACCATGATCGAGACCAGGACCGGCTTCTTTTTCATGCCGGCTACTTCTGCTTTCAACTCCTCTTTGATCTTTTCTGCGATAGGCTTACCCTCTAATAATTTTGCCAACTTTCTCCTCCGTATCCATGCGTATTTTCTTAATGGCTTCTTCTTTTATAGACAGCTCTTTTCTTAATGACGCAGTCAGCTCCTTGTCGCCGATGAACTTAAGGTTTATCCCCACATTAAATAAAGCTGCGGCGAATGCCGCTTCAAGGAGTATGGCAGCGCAGGCTACGTCGCTGATCAGGTTGATATTACCTTTAGTGATCAGGCCGGGGCAAAGCTCTATCGCCTCCTGACAGAGGCGGCAGACCAGGAGCGGCACATTCAGGCACTCCTTTAAGTCTTTACTCTTATAGGCGGTGACATCCAGGTCTACCAGTTTCAGGAACTCAGCCCTCAGCCTCTCGGACTTCTCAAGGAGCACGGTCAACTCCTCTTCATATTCGGCATACTTAGGCTTGCCCAGGGTGAAGTTAATGACCATGCTAATGAGGCCCGTGCCTAAGGCTGCGTTAAAAGCCGCGGCCGAACCGCCGCCCGGAGCCGGAAGTTTTGCCGCCAGATCATCCAGGTATTTTTTTAGGGATTCGTCTTTATACATTTTAAGCTAATCCTATGATATTTCCTTTTTCGTCAATGTCAATATCTTCTCCCCGCGGATGGCTCGGCAGGCCGGGCATGGTCTGGATCCTGCCGCAGACAGGAATAATGAAACCTGCGCCCAACGCGGCACGGATATCCCTCACCGGCAGGATGAATCCGGAGGGCGCGCCTTTCAGCTCCGGATCATGCGATAAAGAAAGGTGCGTCTTAGCCATGCATACAGGAAGGTTATTCCAGCCGCGCTGATTAAAGACCCTGATCTTTTCTTCGGCAGCCGCGGAATATTCTACATCGCCTGCCCCGTAAACCTTTGTAGCGATGGCCCTGATCTTCTCCTTAAGCGGCGCTTCGAGCGCATAAAGATAATTGAACTTTTTAGGCTGCCCGGAAAGCCGGATGACGCTTTTTGCCAGCTCCACCCCGCCTTTGGAGCCTTTCTGCCAGACTTCACTGACCTGGCAATCCCGCGCCCCGAATTCAAGTGAGCTCTTTCTGATCAAATCTATCTCTTTCTCTGTGTCGGTGTCGAATTTATTCACCGCCACTACCACCGGAATACCGAAGAGCGAGATATTCCCGATCTGCTTCTTGAGGTTTGCCATTCCCTTTTCCAGCGCTTCAAGATTTTCCTGTTTCAGGCACTCTTCAAGGGGCTTACCCGGCACGACTTTACAGATCCCGCCGTGGGCTTTGAGTGCGCGCACAGAACAGACGACCACCGCTACATCGGGTTTAAGGCCGGCAGTGCGGCATTTGATATCAAAAAACTTCTCCGCCCCGCAATCCGCGCCGAAACCGGCCTCAGTGACCACGAACTCCGAAAGCGCAAGCGCCAGTTTATCCTGGATGATGGAGCTATTGCCGTGGGCAATATTGGCAAAGGGGCCGGTATGCACAAAACAGGGCGTATTTTCGATAGTCTGGATGAGATTGGGCCTGATCGCATCTTTTAATAATACTGCCATGAGCCCGGCGACTTTGATGTCTTCGGTGGTCACGGGATTACCTTTCAGGTCTTCGGCGATCACCACCCGCGAGAGGCGCCTGCGCAGGTCCCTGGCGTCTTGGCTTAAGGCAAGGATAGCCATGATCTCAGAACTGGCAGTGATATCAAAACCGCTGTCGCGCACAAAGGCGTCCTGATGCAGGCCCTCGCCGATCTTCACCTTTCTTAAGAATCTGTCGCCGATATCCATGACCCGGCGCCAGTAGACCTTATTCGGGTCAATACCGAAGGGATTATTCCGGTAAAGCGAATTATCCAGGAACGCGGCGGTGACGTTATGCGCCAGGCCCACTGCGTGCGCATCGCCGGTAAAATGCAGGTCAAAATCCTCGCGGGGCAGGACCTGGGAATAGCCTCCGCCTCCGGCGCTCCCTTTGATGCCAAAGACCGGCCCAAGCGAAGGCTGGCGGATACAGACCGAAGATAATCTCTTTAATCTGTTCAGGGCCATGGCCAGGCCGATGGTGGTCACGGTCTTGCCTTCGCCTAAAGGCGTCGGGGTAATAGCGCTGACTAAAACATACTTGGCCCGGGGATTATCTTTTAATCTGCCTAATAAATCGAGGTCGATCTTGGCGATGTATTTGCCGTGCGGGATGAGGTATTTTCTGGGCAGCCTGAGTTTTGCGGCGATCTTTTCAACGGGGAGGATTTTTGCGTTTTGTGCGATCCTGATGTCGGAAAGCATCTAAGAAGCGAACCTTTCGTCTAACTCAAAAGCGCTTTTCAATAAGACAGGCTTCGGTTTATCCTCCGAAGCGTCGATTGAGACTACGTCAAACCTGGCCTTTTTGTCGAGGAACTTATTTTCTTTAAGAAAGATGAGTGCGGTTTTAGCGATCTTGCGTTGTTTGACCCAGGATACCGCTTCAAATCCCGTGCCGAAGCGCGTCGAGCTCCTTGTCTTTACTTCGATGAAGCTGATTACTCCCCGGTCCTCGGCGATGATATCTATCTCCCCGGCCCCGGTCTTGAAATTACGGGCAAGGATCCGGTATCCGTTTGCCTTTAAGAGCCTTACCGCCTCTTCTTCGCCGTATCTGGCCAGGGTGATTCTTTCTTTAGTCAAAGCTGAAGCTCTTTCTGTGGATCGGACTCACACCCAGGCGCCTGATCGCGCCTACATGAGCCCGCGTCGGATAGCCTTTGTGTTTGATGAATCCGTATCCGGGATAAACCCCGTCATAAAAATCCATGATCTGGTCGCGGATGACCTTGGCCAGGATCGAGGCCGAGGCGATGGATTTAGACCTTGCGTCTCCGTTAATAATAGGAGTGGAAGCGTAACCGGTATCCAGCCCCATGTTCCCGTCCACAATGATGTGAATAGAGCCTCTCCTGCGGCCGAGCTTATCCAGGAGTACGGCTACTGCCTGCTCCATGGCCAGGCGCGTCGCCTGCAGGATATTTATCCGGTCAATGGCCTTTTCATTGACGATGCCGACGCCAAAGACGCACTTGTCTATGATCTCAAAGAAGGCCCGCTCTCTTGCCAGGGGCGTGAGTTTCTTAGAATCGTCGATGCGGTTCCTGAAACGGTTTGCTTTAAGCAGCACGGCAGCTGCTACAACCGGCCCGGCCAGGGGGCCGCGGCCCGCCTCGTCTACTCCGATAACGCACTTAATACCCTGCTTCTTAAGTTTATGCTCGAAGTACAGCACTCTGGGATCAGTCTGGGTCAATAGTCGATAGTGTATTGCGAAATCTTTCTGCCATAGACCACAGACAATAGACTATAGACCCGGGCTATTTAACTTCCTTTTTCTCTTCTATCTTTGTCGCATGTTTTCCGATTTTGCCGCGCAGGTAATAGAGCTTGGCGCGCTTGACCTTGCCCTGGCGCAGGACTTCGATGCGTTCGATATTCGGGGAGTAAAGCGGAAAAACGCGCTCAATGCCTTCGCCGAAAGAAACTCTCCTGACGGTGAAGCTCGTATTTACCCCGCTTCCCGCCCTGGCGATCACCACCCCTTCAAAAGGATGCAGGCGCACCTTATCGGGACCCTCAAGGGTCTTGGTAAGGACCTTGACTGTATCGCCGACATTAAATTTAGGCACCTCTTTTTTAGTATATTCCTGTTCCACGATCTTCAATTTACTCATTTGTGATTTCTCCTCTCTTGCGTTTTTTCTTAAGCAGGTCCGGCCTTCTCTGCCGGGTCCTTTCTAAGGCTTCTTTTTTTCTCCAGGACTCTATTTTCTTATGGTCTCCGGATAAAAGGGTCGGGGGGACCGTCATCCCCCTGAAATTTGCAGGCCTTGTATAGTGGGGATATTCTAATAGATTACCCTCAAACGACTCAAAGTTCAAGGAATTTTTGTCGCCCAGGACCCCAGGGACCAGGCGCACCAGTGTATCCACCAGGACCATGGCCGGCAGCTCTCCTCCGGTCAGGACATAATCTCCGATCGAGACCTCTTCATCCGCCAGAAATTGACGCACCCGCTCATCCACGCCCTCGTAATGGCCACAGATGAGGATCAGCTGCTTATATCTGGCTAATCTTCTCACTGCCTGCTGATCCAAACGCTTACCTTGAGGACAGAGTAAAATAGTTCTCTGGTTCTTTGGTTCTCTAGTTCTTTGGTTCTGTTTTATTGCTCTGACTGCGTCAAAGATCGGTTGCGCGGACATGACCATGCCGCTTCCGCCGCCAAAGGGGCGGTCGTCCACCTTGCGGTGCCTGTCTTGCGTGAACTTGCGCAGGTCATGGACGAATATCTTAACCCTGCCCTTGGCCTGCGCCCGCTTGATGATCGATTCCTCAAGCACCGGGGCGAACATCTTGGGGAAGATAGTGATTATGTCGACACGCATATTAATTGTACGCAGTATACAGTATGCTGTACGCAGGGGGAACGAACTACTTGACCCGGTATACTGCCTACTGCATACTGTCTGCACTCATCCTTATTGCCTAATTGTTGTTTCCCTCTTTATAGCTGCTTAAGAAATCTTTCTTGAATTGTGCAAAGTTTCCACCGGGGATCGACTCTCTTATCCTGCGCATCAGGTCCAGATAAAAATAGACATTGTGCAGGGAGACAAGCCTAAGCCCTAAGATCTCTTCCGCGTTAAAAAGATGATGCAAATAGGCGCGGCTGAAGTTCCTGCAGGTATAACAGCCGCATTCAGAGTCAAGTGGTGTAAAATCATCGGTATAAGGGGCATTAATGACTTTGAGCTTCCCGAAACGCGTAAAAGCAGTGCCGTTCCTGCCGTAACGGGTCGGGGCAACGCAGTCAAACATGTCTACTCCCGCCTCTACCGCCTCAAAGATGTCCGGAGGCAACCCCACGCCCATGAGATATCGCGGCTTATCCTGCGGCAGGAGGCCTGCCGTAAGATGGATGATATTATAGCGTAAATGCTTCGGTTCGCCAACGGAAACCCCGCCGACAGCGTAACCGTCAAACCCGATCTCAACGGTGCTTAGGACCGATTCCCTGCGCAGGTCTTCGTAGGTCGCTCCCTGCACAATCCCGAACAATAATTGTTTTCCTTCTATACCTGCGACTTTGTGACTTTGTGACTTGGTGACCTCTTTAGAACGTCTTGCCCACTCCAGGGTCCTTTTCATGGCGACCTGGGCATGGTCAAAACTGGAAGGATAGTGCACGCATTCATCCAGGATCATACAGATATCCGCGCCCAGTTCCTGCTGCACTCTCACTGCGTCCTCGGGAGTAAGAAAATGCTTGGATCCGTCAATGTGCGACTGAAACTCAACCCCTGCGTCAGTGACCTTTCTTAAGAGAGCGAGGCTAAAGATCTGAAAACCGCCGCTGTCAGTGAGTATCGGCCCGGGCCAGGACATGAACTTATGCAGTGTGCCTGCCTTCTTGATCAGTTCAGTGCCGGGGCGCAAGAATAGATGATACGCATTCGATAAGATGATCTCTGCCCCGCAATCCTTTAATTCCCGGGGGGAGAGCGTCTTTACCGAACCTTGCGTGCCCACGGGCATAAAGCAGGGCGTGCTAACCTGGCCGTTACCTGTAGTTAATCTGCCTGTGCGCGCCTTAGTAGCCTTATCCTGATGAATTAAGTTAAACATTTTATAAAATCAGCATAGCGTCGCCATAACTATAGAAACGGTATTTATTTTCAACGGCTTCTAGATAGGCTTCTTTTGCCAGCTTCTCTCCTAAGAAAGCGCAGACGAGCATAAAAAGCGTGGTCTTGGGCAGATGGAAATTGGTCAGCAGGGAGCCTGCCAGTTTAAAGTCATATCCGGGATAGATAAAAAGGTCCGTATAGCCTTTTTTTATTCCGCCGGCATAAGTCTCAAGCGCCCGTAGACTCGTAGTCCCCACTGCGATGATGCGGCTCTTTTCCTTCTTTGCCTTATCTATCCTGTCAGCGGCGTAATCGGAGATCTCGAAATACTCCGGCTCCATCTTATGGGCAGTGATCACCTCATGCTTTACCGGCTTGAAAGTCCCCACTCCCACATGCAGGGTAAGAAAAGCAATACTTACTCTCTGCAAGCTTATTTTTTGCAGTAGATTTTCGGTAAAATGTAGCCCTGCCGTAGGAGAAGCGACTGCGCCGTCATTCTTGGCATAAACAGTCTGATAGTAGACATTATCCCGCTCTTCTGCCTCTCTCTTTATATAGGGCGGTAAAGGCATAACGCCAAGGCGATAAATACTTTCGGCGTCGGATGTGTTGAATACGATCTCATCCTTAGCTTTTACCTCGCCAAAGACGCTGCCTCCGTTAAAGACTATCTTTTCCCCTTTTTTCAGGCGGCCGGCCGGCTTAAGCAGGCAGGAAAAGACCATCCCTTCTTTACGGCCTAAGAGCATGACCTCGACTTTTCCGCCGGAAGCCCTCTTTCCTTTCAGGCGGCAGGACAGGACCCTGGTATCATTAAGGACCAGCAGATCCCCTGCCTTAAAATAAGCCGTGATATCCCTGAATCTTGCGTGCGTAAGTGCGCCGGTTTTGCGCTCGACTATCAGCAGCCTCGCCTCATCCCTCGCCTCTGGAGGATACTGCGCGATCAGCTCTTTAGGCAGGCGGTAATCAAAATCTGAAAGTCTTAACATCGGTCTGCGGATAATAGTGTTTAAGGATCTGTTCTGCGCTGTAGCCCTGTTTTGCCATAAAATAGGCTCCCCACTGGCAGAGCCCTGCGCCGTGGCCCCAGCCAAGGCCTTCAAAGACCGCGTGGTCCTTCAATACGATGACGCTGAAATTATTGCTGCGGATGATATTCGGTCCGATCAGATGCCGGAAGTCCTTGGCCGGGACTTTAATGTCTCCGAGGACCGATGAGACTAATAGCTCCTTCACCCGGCCGGAGCCGTTCCTGTCGATGACCAGGATATCCTTGATCTCGCCTACCCTCAATCCGGAAGCATTGAGCTTTGACTTCACCTCGGAGAGGGGCAGGACATTGTGCCACCTAAAATGCGGCGAATCCTTGCAGAAACCACAGGCTACGCCCTTAAGGCACGGCAGGTCCACGTTCCAGAGCAAGGAGGCGTCTTCCGTACGCCCGGCGCAGGTGGCATGAAAATACGCCGGGATCACTTTATCTTTAAGAGTAAGGACCTCTCCCCGTGTCGCATCTACCGCGCGATTGGTGCGGTGGCGTTCCGAAGAGCTTCCCCCATAGACCTGAGAATAGATGTCCGAGGTCACGTCAAAATCTCTGTGTTTATTCTCTCCGCTTGAATAGAGCGCATAAGTACGGCAGACTATCGCCTGCGCCTTTAAGGCCTCTACCGGCCAGTAATGCGAGACCTCATGATACAGGATGCCTTTCACATAAGGCTCAAGCTCCACCCGGTTGATCACAAGGAGCTTGCCGTTTGTGTCTATCCTGAACTGCACGTCCCCGCGGTAGGCGCGGCCGTTGATGGCCACCTCGTCAGGGTCGCTGGATTTCAGAGTCACCTTATAGGCATTGAACTTGTCTTTTCCGATAAGGATGCCCCCTCCGTAAGACGAGACGAGGCTGTTGAGGTTCTTTGCGCGCAGAAGCGTCTTTTCGCCTCTGGCGTCTTTGACCTCGTAGGAACCCTTAATCTTGATGCGCAGGGATTCCGCATCGCGGATGATCAATACCCGGATGTATTTCGGCTCTGCGGAAAAACAACTGACAGCCGAAAAGAGGAAAATAAGGGCTAAAAGTGTCCTTTTCATCCGATCAGCGCTTTGGCGGTTTTCTGCCCCCGCTCCGTCTCCGAATAGATACAGCCGCAATATTTCTGGCAATAGATGCCCTTTGACTTTACTTCGTCGTGCGCTTCCCTGAATCCCGGACGGAAATCTTCTTTATAAAACTCAACACCCGTCGCGGCCGCAACTTCCTCTGCGATCCTTATAAGCTCTTTCTGATCCTGATAAGGACTGACTAAAAGCGTGGTCGTAAAATGCGTGAAGCCCTTATCTTTCGCGGTTTTCGCGGTATTCCCTAATCTTAGCCTCCAGCAAAGAGAGCATCTTCCCGGAGCTTCTTCTTTCAAGTTCACCGCCTGGAAAAAATCCTGCGGACGGTATTCCGGGACGGACATTTCGATATCCGTAGAGACCATGCGCAGCGCCTCCAGTCTATTCTTATATTCGCTAAAGGGATGGATATTCGGGTTGTAGAAATAACCGGAGACAATGAATCCTGATTCCTTCAGGCGCCTGAGGGGAAAAATCAAACAGGGAGCGCAGCAGGTGTGCAGTAAAAGCTTCATGCCTTAAAACATCTGTTCCTGTTTTTCGTATTTGATGCCGAAATGTTCGTAAGCAAGTTTAGTGGCCTGGCGGCCGCGCGAGGTGCGCTTCAGGTATCCGGCTTTTAAAAGATATGGCTCAACCGTATCGGCGACAGTATCCGTTTCTTCGTTAAGGCTGGCGGCAATGGATTCGATCCCCACCGGCCCGCCGTTGTAAGTCTCTAAGACAAGGCGCAGGACCTTGCGGTCCAGGTCATCCAGGCCTGCCTTATCGATCCCTAAGTCATCCAGCGACCTGGCTGCGGTGGCATGGTCTATCCTGGTAATCTTATGCACCTGCGCAAAATCCCTTACCCGGCGCAGGAGCCGGTTGGCCACGCGCGGGGTGCCGCGGGACCTTCTTGCGATCTCTTCTGCCGCAGCGTCTTCAATATCCAGGTTCAGGATTTTGGCTGAGTTCTTAACGATGCGGGCTAAGTCTCCGATGGAATAAAAATCCAGGTTGTAGAATATCCCGAACCTTCCCCTTAAAGGCGCAGCCAGCAGACCGGTGCGGGTGGTCGCGCCGACCAGGGTAAAGGGCTTGAGGTTAAACTTGATAGTCCGGGCAAACTGGCCCTTATCGATGATAAAATCGATCTGAAAGTTCTCCATCGCCGGATACAGGAACTCCTCCACCACCTTGGAGAGGCGGTGTATCTCGTCGATAAAAAGGATGTCTCCTTTTTCAAGATTGGTGAGGATCCCGATCAGGTCTCCGGCGCGCTCTATCGCCGGGCCGCTGGTGGCGGTGATCTTGGTACCCATCTCATGGGCCACAATGTGGGCAAGCGAGGTCTTCCCCAGGCCCGGAGGCCCGCTTAAGAGCAGATGCTCAAGCGGCTCCTTCCTCTGTTTTGCCGCGGCAATAGCGATCTTCAGGTTCTCGGCGACCTCTTTATGGCCGACAAACTCCAAGAGTTTTCTCGGCCTTAAAGAGAGGTTCAGGACCACATCCTCTTCGGTCTCTTTAATCTGGACCGGCTTCTGGTTGTTGCCCTTGATCAGGGCCTTCCTCGTCTCTATGTTCATAGGGGGTAATATTGTTTTTGTTGCGCATGATCTCTATGTCCTGGAATAGCTCCTTCTGGAAGCAGACGATCTCTTTCATGCGGATGAGTTCTAAGATCGCCAGGAACGTGACGATCACCTCGAGCTTATTCTTCGCCTTGCCGAAGAGCTCGGAGAGCTTTACGCTCGGGGCAACCAGGAGAAGATGCAGCAGGTCATGCACCTTCTCTTCCACGGTGAACTCATCCTTGATGACCTCATAAAAGGTCTCCTTGGGTATGTCCTTGAGCGCCCGGGAAAAGGCGTTGATCAGGTCAAAGATGCTCGCCTCAAAGTATTTTTCCTCTTTGCCCTCGGTGATCTCCTTAGCCAGCTCCACCTTCGGCCGCTTGAAGACCTCGCGCTGGTCGATCTCGCGCTTATGCAGCTCTTCGGCGATCTCCTTGAACTTTTCGTATTCCAAAAGCCGCCTGACCAGCTCTTCGCGCGGATCCTGCTGCTCCTCTTCCGGATTAAGCGACGGCTCAGCCGGCAGGAGCATCTTGGATTTGATCTGCATCAGGGTCGCTGCCATCACCAGGAACTCTCCGGCGATATTCAGGTCGAGCATCTGCATCAGGTTCAGGTACTGCAGGTACTGGTCAGTGACCTTGGCAATGGGGATATCGTAGATATTAAGGTGGTCTTTTTTGACCAGGTACAAAAGCAGGTCCAGCGGCCCTTCGAAGATCTCTAATTTTATCTTGTAATTCATAGGCCTATCCGCTTTCTCACCTGAGCCATCGTATCTTCGGCGATCTCTCTGGCCTTTTTCGCGCCTTCATCCAGTATAGAATGTAATCTATCCTTATCCGCAAGCAATTCTGTACGCTTCTCTCTGATGGGCGAGAGGTGACTCACCAGGATCTCGGCGAGTTGGCGTTTGCAATCGGTGCAGCCGACCTTAGCCTTACGGCAGAGCTCATCCACTCCGGCTTTCTTCTCCGGGGCAAAGACCGCGTAGTAATTATGCACATTGCACTTTTCCGGATGTCCGGGGTCAGAGACGCGCACTCTTGCCGGGTCAGTGAACATGTTGCCGATTTTTTTGCGGATCGACTCCGGCTCTTCGGAAAGCGAGATATAATTATTGTAGCTTTTGCTCATCTTTCTTCCGTCAAGGCCCAGGAGCCGCTGGAACCTGGTCAGGAGCGCTTTCGGCTCCGGGAAATAATCTTCCTTGTAAAGATTATTGAACTTGCGCACGATCTGGCGGGTCAGTTCCAGGTGCGGCAACTGATCCTCCCCCACCGGCACAGTCTCCGCTCTGTAGAGCAGGATGTCTGCCGCCTGTAGGACCGGATAACCCAGGAATCCGTAAGTGTGCAACTCCCGGTTTTTCAGTTCCCGCAGCTGCTCTTTATAGGTAGGGCAACGCTCAAGGAGCCCGAGGGGGGTGATCACGGAGAAAACTATGTACAATTCAAGATGTTCCTTGATCTGGGACTGGATGAAGATGACGGATTTTTTCGGGTCTATGCCGCAGGCAAGCCAGTCCGCGACCATCTCCAGGCTGTTGGTTTTCAGGCCCGCAGGGTCCTCGTATTCGGACATCAATGCATGCCAGTCCGCGACCATGAAGAAACAGCTGTATTCCTCCTGCAGCTTGATCCAGTTGTCCAGCGCTCCGACCAGGTGCCCCAGGTGGAGCTTTCCCGTCGGCCGCATGCCGCTCAGTATCCTTTTCATGCTCGCTTTCCTGCGCACACTTACGTGTGCGGTATCCTTTTCTGAAACATTCCCCGCACGTAAGTACGGGGTTACAACTTCCGTGCTATTTTCTCTATCTCGTAGGCTTCAATGACATCGCCTTCCGCAAGCTGGTCAAATCCAGCTACTGCCATGCCGCATTCAAACCCCTCCTGAACCTCGCGCACATCGTCTTTAAAGCGTTTCAGGGAGGAGAGCTTGCCCTCAAAGACTTCCTGGCCGTTGCGCACGACGCTGACGTTCGCCGTCCGGTTAAACTTACCCTTACTGACGAAGCATCCCGCAACCGTGCCTGCCCTGGAGAGCTTAAAGACCTTACGCACCTCGGCGCGGCCAAGGAAGACCTTCTTAAGTTTTGGCTCAAGCATCCCTTCGATAGCCGCCCGGATCTCATTGGCCAGCTCATAGATGATGTTATAACTCTTTATTTCAACGCCTTCTTTCTCCACCAGCAATTTTGCCGGCTCGTCGATTACGACATTAAACCCTAAGATGAGGGCGTTTGAAGCCGATGCCAGGATCACGTCCGAAGAATTGATATTGCCGATCCCGGAATGGATGATCTCGATCTTGATCTCTGAGACCGGGAGCTTATCCAGGGTGTCCTTGATCGCCTCAAGCGAGCCCTGCACATCCGCTTTAATGATGAGTTTCAGCTCCTTGATCTTGCCTTCCTCTATCTGGGCGTGCAGGTCTTCAAGGCTGATCTTCTTGATCGCCTTTATCTGCTGCTGCCTCAGGCCCTCTTCTCTGGAGGCGGCCAGGGCCCTGGCCTGCTTTTCGTCGGAGACCACAAAGAACGGTTCGCCTGCCTCAGGGACACCGGAGATGCCCAGTACCTCCACCGGCACCCCGGGAGTCGCAGCAGTCACGGAATGCCCCCGGTCATCGAACATCGCCCGGATCTTTCCGTAAAGCGAGCCCACGATGATATTTTCATTAAGACGCAAAGTGCCGTTCTGGACTAAAAGGGTGGCTACCGGGCCCTTGCCCTTGGCCATCTTGGCCTCGATGACTACGCCCTTTGCCTCCCGGTTGGGATTTGCCTTTAATTCCAGCATCTGCGCCTCAAGGAGCATCATCTCAAGCAGATTGTCGATACCCTGCCCGGTCTTTGCCGATACTCCGACGGTGATCGTCTTTCCTCCCCAGTCTTCGGGGTTAAGCCCGTATTCGGCAAGCTGCTTTTTCACCCGGTCAGGGCTTGCGCCCGGTTTATCCATCTTATTTATGGCTACCACTATCGGCACACCCGCTGCCTTGGCGTGGTCAATAGCTTCTATAGTCTGGGGCATGATCCCGTCATCCGCAGCCACCACCAGCACCACGACGTCAGTGACGCTGGCGCCGCGGCTGCGCATGGCAGTAAAGGCTTCGTGGCCCGGGGTATCCAAAAAGGTGATCTCACCATGAGCAAGACGCACGCGGTAGGCCCCAATATGCTGGGTAATGCCGCCGAACTCTGCCTCCGCGACCTTGGTCTTTCTGATCGCATCCAAGAGAGAGGTCTTACCGTGGTCAACATGGCCCATAATGGTCACGATGGGAGCGCGCGGTTTCAGGTCTTTGGGGTTATCCGGAGCCTGATGCATCTCTAAAGCCGCCTCTTCCCGGGTGGGCGCCTGCTTGATCTTAAAGCGGTATTTCTGGCTTAACTTATTTACTGTCGATTCATCCAGCGGCTGATTTATCCCGACCATGATCCCCAGATCCATCAGGGACTTGATGATCAAAGACGGCTTCTCCTGCAGTTTTATTGACAGGTCTTTGACATTGACCGGAAGCTCAAGCTCGATTTCTTTCAGCTCAACCGGTTTTATTTCTGCCGGTTTAGGGAGAACCGCCGGCTCTGCTGCTTTCGGCGCTTCTGCTTTTGGGGCCGGAGGTTTAGGCGGGACGATCTTAGGCGCTACTTTCACTTCGGCGGCTTTCGGCGCTGCCGGCTTCTCGGTAACCTTTACTTCGGGCTTTGGCGCTACAACTTCAGGTTTCAGCGCGACGGCAACGGCCTTCGGTTTTTCCTCGGCAACGGGAGCAACCGCAGCTTTTTCCTTCTTTGGCGCCGGCTTTAACTTAACCGGAGCCGGACTTTTTTCCCTGGCCGCAGGTTTTGCTTTAGGTTTTGCCGCCGCTTTCGGCGCAGGCTTAAGCTTGGCCGCCTTGACAGCCGCCTTTTTTACCGTCGGAGTTTTTTCTTTCTTTTTGGATTCCTTTTTTGTCTTTACCATAAAGATCCTTTTAATTATCCTTTCAGTTCCCTTGCCTCTTCAATTAATTTCTCCGCCTTCTTGGCGCCGATACCCTTTACCTGGGTCAGGTCTTCGGGTTTTGCCGCAATAATATCATCCAGGGTCTTGAAACCGGCTTCTTTAAGGGCGGCTTGAGTCTTCTCTCCCACACCGGGAAGATCCTCTAAACCTGCCTGGGCTTTCGCCTTTTCTTTTGCTTTTTCTTTTGTTTTTGTTTTTTTACGGCCCCGCTTTGCGGCAATAACCTCTTCGCCGGAGGCAACCTCTTCAACGGGGGCCTCCTCTTTTTTCGCCTCAGCTTCGGCTTTGGCCGCTTCCGCTTCCAGTGCGGTCTTGGTGCGGATATCCAGTTCCCAGCCGATCAGGCGCGAAGCCAGCCGCACATTCTGGCCGTGTTTACCGATAGCCAGAGAAAGCTGATCATCCGCCACGATCACTACCGCCTTCTGATGCTCCTTATCCAGGCGGATCTCGGATACTTCAGCCGGCGAAAGGGCAGCCTTGATGTACTCCCGAATATCTTCATTATAGCGCACTATGTCTATTTTTTCACCCTGTAATTCATTGACGATATTGCGCACACGGTTGCCGCGCATGCCGACACAGGCGCCTACCGAATCCACCTTTTCATTCTTTGACCAGACCGCGATCTTGGTGCGTTCGCCCGGCTGGCGCGAGATGGATTTTACCTCTACTATGCCTTCGTATATTTCAGGGACCTCCAGCTCAAAAAGCTTCTTTACGAAATTAGGGTGCGTGCGCGAAAGGATGATCTGGGCACCCCTGAGCTCCCTCTTTACCTCCGCGACATAGGCGCGGATGCGCTGGCCCTGTTTGAACTCCTCTTTCGGGCTCTGCTCGCGCCTAAGCAGCATGCCTTCGGCCTTGCCCAGAAGGTCAACGATGATATTGCCTTTTTCAAAGCGATAGACTGTTCCGCTGACGATCTCGCCGACCTTCCCCTGAAACTCTCCAAAGACCACGTCTTTTTCCGCCTCGCGCAGTTTCTGGATGATCACCTGGCGCGCGGTCGAGGCGGCAATGCGGCCGAAATCCAGGGAAGTAATCTCCTTCTCGTCGCGGAAAGCGCGGATCTTACCGGTCTCGGGGTTAAGCTCGATCCTTAACTGCTCCTCCGGTTTGATATCGATGATCTTTTTGACCGCGCTTAAAAGCGCGCTCTCTATCGCCTCGATGAGGACTTCCCTCTTTATTCCTTTTTCTCTTTCGATCTGTTCAATGATCGACAGCAGTTCCTGACTCATTTTTCACTCCTGGTAAAGTGTTATGTTTGATTACGCAGATTTATTTAGATTACACAGATTAGAATTTTTAATCTGTGTAATCTACGCTTTTTAATCTGTGTAATCATCAATATAGTTTTTATGGGTTATTAGATTAACTGTTTTGCCCGGTTGATCTTTGAAAAAGGCACTTCCAGGCTCTCTCCGTCAGTCTCAATAGTGACTGCCGTATCCGTAACGCCGGTGATCGTGCCCTCGGACTCCCAGACGCCGTTGATCGGCTCTTTTAAAAAAATCTTCACGTTCCTGTAGATGCAGCGCGAAAAATCGTTCCTGGTCAAAAGCGGCCGGTCAATACCGGGGCTTGAGACCTCAAGGATATACTTCTCCTGCAGGATACCCTTTTCATCCAGCATCAGGCTGATCGCCTCATTCAGAAGCGCGCACTCTTCCAGGGTTATCCCGCCTTCGGGTTTGTCCGCCAGTATCCTCAAGACCAGGCTGTTTCCCTCGTGGCGAAAGGTCAGGTTCACTAACTCTATATTTTTATCCTTCAGGTATTCTTCGATAGCGATTTTTAGTTCTTCTCTTTTTCTTTCCCTGTCCATACATCTCTCCTGGTATAATGTTCAGGTATAATTGTAATGCATTATACCTGAATACGATCTTTATAGGATGTCTATTAAACAAGCCGGGCTATCTCATCCCGGATCTTCTCCTTGGGCCGGCTCAGTTTCTCCTGGGTCCGGCGTATCTTTAACTCGATACTGTCTCCCTTGATAGACTCCTTGCCGATGATCACCTGCAAAGGTATACCCAGAAGGTCCGCGTCCTTGAATTTCACGCCTGCGCGTTCATCGCGGTCATCCAGAAGCACATCAACCCCGGCGTCTCTAAGCGTCTTGTATACCGAAAGCGCGGTCTCCATAATCTCTTTATTGGTCACATCCAGGGCAAGGATTACGGCTTTGTAAGGAGCGACCTCCTTCGGCCAGATGATCCCGTCTTTGTCAAAATTCTGCTCGATCACCGAAGAGATGAGCCGGGAGACCCCGATACCGTAGCAACCCATGATCACCTGTTTTGACTGGCCCTGCGCATCCAGGAAATTCGCTCCGAGGCTTGCGCTGTATTTCGTGCCTAACTTGAACACGTGGCCGACCTCAATGCAGTTCACCTTATCCATAGACGAAGAACACTTCGGACAATCCTGCTGGTCCCTCTTTTCTTGCGGCTTTTCACAGATCTTTGACTCGACTACCGCTGCCGGAGGAGTATAAGCCTTGGCATATGCGCACTTGGGGCAGACTAAAACCGTATCTTCACCGTCAGCTGCCGGGACCATAAACTCATGGGAGACCTTTCCTCCCATCACCCCGGAGTCTGCTTCGGTAGTCACGATTTTAAGGCCGAGGCGCCTGAAGATGCGCTGATAAGCCTCGTACATCGCCTTATAGTTCCGGTCAAGGCCCTCCTCGTCCCGGTCAAAACTGTAGGCGTCCTTCATGATGAACTCGCAGGCGCGGATCAGGCCGAAGCGCGGCCTGATCTCGTCGCGGAACTTAGTCTGGATCTGATAAAGGATGACCGGCAATTGCTTGTAACTTGAGATATGGTTCCTGACTAGGTCCGTGATCACCTCTTCATGAGTGGGGCCAAGACACACTTTGCGCCCGCGGCGGTCGATGAATCTAAACATCACTTCGCCGATATCCTTATCGCGGCCTGTCCTCTGCCAGAGCTCAAGCGGCTGAAGCGCAGGAAGCAGGAGTTCTGCCGCAGAGCAGGAATCTAACTCCTGGCGGATAATATCCTGAATATTATTCAATACGCGGAATCCCAACGGCAGATACGAATAAGCTCCGGCCATAAGCATGCGGATAAATCCCGCGCGTAAGAGCAGCTGATGCCCGACGGATTCGGCTTCCTGAGGAGTTTCTCTAAGTGTAGGGATAAAGGTCTTTGACCAAAGCATTTCTATTCCTCTAGTTCTGATAAAAGGTTATCTACGCACTTACTGAAAGAAACCTTCTTTGCAGCCTTGCCTTTTTTAAATAAGAGACCTTCTTTTTTACCGAAGGCAATCCCCGCGTCTGCCTCCCGGGCTTCACCGGGGCCGTTCACAACGCAGCCCATTAACGCCACTTTCAGTGGCCGCGCACCGTTAACCGTGTACCGCTTACCGTCCAATGCAATTTTATTTTCTAATTCCTTAACAGCCCTTACCAGGTCCACTTCGCACCGGCCGCAGGTAGGGCAGCTGACGATCTGCGGGCCGAAGGAGCGTAATTCCAGGGCCTCAAGGACCGCCCTCGCCGCCTTTACCTCTTCAGCCGGCTTGTCAGTAAGCGAGATGCGGATCGTATCGCCTATGCCCTCAAGCAGAAGTGCGCCGATAGCAATGCCCGATTTTATCGCTCCCTGAAAAGGAAGCCCCGTCGCAGTCACGCCCAGATGCAGGGGATAATCGCAGATTTTAGAGAACTTACGGTAGGCCTCTAATGTATCCAGGACATTATTCGCCTTTAAGGAGACCGCAATATCGTAAAACTTAAATCCTTCGAGGATCTTTATATAACCCAGCGCGCTCTCTACCAGGATATCCGCAAAACTCTCGTGACGTTGTGACGCTGTGGCCTGGTGGCCCTTTACAGAACCGGAATTCACTCCCACCCTTATCGGAATCCTGTTCTGCTTTGCGGCAGCAGCTATTTCGCGGATCTCATTTTTCTTAAAAATATTCCCGGGGTTCAGCCGGATCTTGTCCGCTCCCGAATCGATTGCCGCCATCGCCAGGCGCCAGGAGAAATGTATGTCTGCGACAAGAGGCAGCCTAGTTTTGCGCCTGAGCGCTTTTATGGTGCGGGCATCTGACTCATCCTTTACTGCCAGGCGCACGATCTCGCATCCTGCGCGGTCAAGTTCTTCAATCTGCTTTAATGTGGCTCTGACATCGGAGGTCTTGGTCTTGACCATGGACTGGATCGCAACCGGATAATTCCCTCCGATAGCGACACCGCCGATTTTGATAATTTTCGTTTTACGTCTTATGATCTTCATCTCTCATCTAAAAAGTTTACTTATCTTATCACCGAAAAGCCGCATGATGTCGTTATAGCTGATAAATACGGCCAAAAATATGATCAGCGAAACTCCGATCCGGGTGATCAGGCGTTCTGCCGTGACACCCAGGGCCTTGCCGCGCAGTTTCTCTAAACCTAAAAACAGGATATGGCCGCCGTCAAGTATCGGCAGCGGCAGAAGGTTGAATATGGCGAGGCTCAAGGATAATACCGCCACAAGGTGCAGGACTGCGGATACCCCGCGCCTGGCTGCCTTTGAGGTGATATCGTAAATACCTAACGGCCCGGTCATGGACTCGCGGATGGATAACTTTCCGGTGATCATACCCCAGAGGCCTTTATAAGTCAGGATAGTCAGGTCCCAGGTCCTTTTTGCGCCTAAGGCGATCGATTCCAGGGGGCCGTGGCGTACGATCACAACTTCATCGGCGGGCACGATCCCGATCAGCCCGATACTATGCTTTTTCCCCAAATGATCCTGCACCTCTTTCTGCCTGACCATTACCTCCCGTTTGAACTCTTCCCGGCCGCGGCTGACTAAAAGCTCCACCGTCTCGGCTTCTTTTTTATCCTGCACGAACTTCTGCAGGTCTTCGAAGAAACGGACCTCTTTGCCGTCTACGGCGAGGATTTTATCCCCGGGTTCAAGGCCTGCGGCTTTGGCGCCGTAATCGTCAAGAAGGGCGCCTATCTTGGTGGTAAGCACGGGAAGCCCAGTGAAAAAAATGGCCCAGAAGACCAGAAACGCCAGGATATAATTAAGCACCGGGCCGGAAAAGATGATCCAAAACCTTTTTCCCGGGCTCTGCGCCAGGTATTCGTCCGGTTTGCCGACACACTCTTCAAGGCTGTCGCCGGCAAGTTTGACGAATCCGCCAAACGGTACGGCAGAAAGGCAATATTCGGTATCGCCCTTCCTCTTCTTGAAAAGAGGCCGGCCCAACCCCACCGAGAACTTTTCTACGCGCACCCCGGTCCTCTTAGCGGCGATGAAGTGGCCGAACTCATGCACGACGATGAGGATGCCGAAGATAAAAAGAAAAATGGAAAAATGGTAAAGGTTCAACAGTATAGACATTTTATGGCCTCAACTCCCCGATTATCCTGCGGGCCTCTTCTCTTGCCCGAGCGTCCGCCTTAAAGACCTCCTCCAGGTCCGGATTGAAGCGGTTGCGGTGCGCGCTTAAGACTTTTTCGATCACTTGCGGTATCGCGCTGAATCCGAGCCTCCCCTTCAGGAACTCCCCAACGCTTACTTCGTTAGCCGCGTTCAGCGCCGCGGGCATGGTGCCGGAATCCCGGGCTGCCTGATAAGCCAGCCCCAGGCAGGGAAAACGCCCGAAGTCCGGAGCCTCAAAGTGCAATTTCTTAAGACGGTAGAAATCTATTCCGGGCAGGGAATTAGAAAGCCGCTCCGGATATGAAAGCGCGTACTGTATGGGTATGCGCATGTCCGTGGCGGAGAGCTGCGCCAGCACCACCCCGTCCACAAACTCGACCAGAGAATGCACCAGCGCCTCCGGATGTATCAGGACCTTTATCTTTTCATGGGGCACGCCGAAAAGGAACATCGCCTCAAGAAGCTCTAATCCCTTATTCATCAGGGTCGCGGAATCCACGCTGATCTTCCTACCCATCTTCCAGCGCGGATGCGCAAGCACCCGTTTTAGCGAAATCTTTTTCAGGTCCCTTCCGGATGCCCTTCTCAAGGGGCCGCCGGAAGCAGTCAGGTAAATGTTTTTGATCCGGCCGGTATCTCTGCCCTCCAGGCACTGCCAGATCGCGGATTGTTCGCTGTCCACCGGAATGATCCTGGCTTTATATTCGTTCGCCTTGCGCATGACCAGGGGGCCGGCTGAGACGATCGCTTCCTTATTCGCAAGAGCGACCTGCCTGCCGTTTTCAATAGCTTTTATTAACGGCTTAAGCGCGGCAAAGCCGCTGATGGCCATGACCACTTCTTCTGCCTGAGGCAGCCCGGCGAGCTCCTCTAATCCTTCTTCGCCAAAGAGGAGCCGGATGCCCTCAGGCAGCTTACCCTTCAACTTCTCTGCGGCTTCGGGGTCTGCCACACAGACCCGTTCGGGCAGAAACTCCTTTGCCTGGCTTAACAATAAAGCGGTATTGGAGTTTGCACTCAGGGCCAGGACCCGGAACCGGTCCGGAAAGTGCCGGACCACCTCCAGCGCATTCTGGCCGATAGAGCCGGTAGAACCTAAAATAACGATCTTCTTCACGTCAGTAGGTTTTTATGACCGTGCTGATATAAAAATAAAATGCCGGGGCGTTAAATAAAAGGCTGTCGATCTCATCCAGTATCCCGCCCATACCGGGAAGTATCTTTCCTGAATCCTTCATTCCGCAGTCGCGTTTGATCAGCGACTCCGATAAATCCCCTAACTGGCCGAGCGCTCCGAAAGAGAGCCCGATCAGGAGAAGGTGCGGATATGAAAAGCTCAGGAGCGGCTGACAGGCGAATGCCGCAAGCACGCTGAAAAATAACCCGGCTAAAGAGCCTTCCACGGTTTTTTTCGGGCTGATGCGCGGGAATAACGGGTTTTTGCCGAAACGCGAACCCGCAAAGTATGCGCCGATATCCCCGAGTTTTGTGATCAAGAGGATGCTCGCCAGGTATCCGGTGCCGCCGGGCAGATAACGGATCTTGATCAGAAAGCTGAAAAACCAGGAGATATAGAGTATGCCAAAGAGCGTGGTTGAGATATCCACGATCACCCCGTCGTTCCTGCGGCGCTTGAACTGCATCAGGATGAGCGCTAAAAGCCCCAGGACTATGAAGAGCAGCTCCCAGCGCGGGGTGGAGGCAAAACGCAGCATGATCGACAGGGGGATGAGCGTGCCCAGGAGCGTGCCGAAATATTTATAAGTGCATATGCCCTTCTTCTCAAGCATCCCGAAGAACTCATAGAGGCCGACGATGATAAAGGCGGTGACTGCCAGGCCGCAGAGCCAGTCGACGAAGATCACCCCGAGGATGATCGCTATCAGCACGATGCCGCTAATTATTCTTTTGATGACCATCGTTAATTTTGCCGAACCTACGGTCCCTCTTCTGGTATTCGGCGACCGCTTTTTTAAGATCGTCTTTCTTGAAATCCGGCCAGTACTTCTTCGGGAAATAAAGTTCCGCGTAAGAAAGCTGCCAGAGGAGGAAATTGCTCAGGCGCGATTCACCACTCGTGCGGATCAACAGGTCCGGATCCGGAAGGCCCGAAGTATAAAGGTACCTGCTGAAGGTATCCGTATCCAATCCGTCGATGCTGGCCTCGCCCGTGCCCAGGTCCCTGACAAAGGACTTTATGGCATCCACGATCTCCTGCTTGCTTCCGTAATTCAGGGCCAGGACCACGGTCAGGCCGGTGTTATTACGCGTTTTATCCTGCGCCTCTTTCAACTTCTTCTGCAAGTATCCGGGGATAGGGTCCTGCCTGCCGATGACCTTGAAACGGATATTGTCCTTATGCAGTTTTTCTATTTCGCGGCCAAGGAAAGTGTCCAGATAACGCAGGAGCATCTGCACTTCTGCTTTCGGCCGGCTCCAGTTCTCCGAAGAAAAAGCGAAAAAGGTCACCACACCCACGCCCAGCTCTCTGCAGGCGCTGACCGCCTCCCTTACCCGCTCTACCCCTTCGCGGTGTCCGGCAGTGCGCGGCAGCCCCCGCTCTTTTGCCCAGCGGCCGTTGCCGTCCATGATGATGGCGATGTGCTTAGGTATATTATTCTGGCCGGTCATTTTAGCTCTTGGCTATCAGCTCTTGGCTCTTAGCAAAGGCTTTTACCGCGGGCTATGAGCCATGAGCAATGAACTACTACTGATGTACTCGGTAATCTATTCCGGGAAAGATGTTATCTCTGTATTCGATATCGGAAAGCCAGCCGTTGTCAATGGAATCAGACTTTATATCCTCATAAAGGCGGTTGAACCTGAGGAGATGGTCTTTGGTGCGGCGTACCGCGTAGTTCACGTGCGTGCCGGTCCCCATGATAAAAGCCCAGTCAGAGCTTTGCGCAAGCAGAAGCTCGCGCAGCGCCTGATTCAGGGCGCGCGCCTTCAGGCCGTCGGCATGCGGATAGCTTCTGGCCAGCTCCGTCATCTTGGCGGAGGCTTCATGCAGATGCCGGTAGATCCAGTCATTGGAACCCTGCAGCCACATCTCGCTGTAACCCTTCCAGCCCCAGCTGGAGAGGCTGGGAGTGATCACCTGATTTCGGGGATTCTCCGCCAGATACTCCGAAGGCGTGATCAGGCGGATCTCATCCTGATCGCAGGCAATCTTGCGGATAAGGAAATTAAGCCACTGCGGGCCCTCATACCACCAGTGGCCGAATAACTCGGCGTCATAAGGCGATACGAGCAGTGGCTTCTTCTGCATGAAGTCATTAAGATATTCCACCTGCTTCTGGCGGTTGAACATGAAATTTCCCGCATGTTCCGCCGCCCTCTCGGTCGCCCACTGGGGCACGTAAGGCTCCTTATGGTCGGTGGTGCCGGTGATACGGAAATATTTTATGCCGGTGTTAATCCTGACCCCGTCGGGATGGATATAGGGCCGGATATAATCGTATTCCAGGTCAAAGCCGATATCGCGGTAAAACTCGCGGTAATTGTAGTCTCCGGGATAGCCTTCTATCGATGACCAGACCTGTTTAGAAGATTCAAGATCCCTGGCAAAACAGGCGACTCCCGTGCCCTTGCAATAGACCGGGGCAAAGACCCCGTATTTCGGCCGCGGCGTTCCGTGCAGCACGCCGTGAGAATCGGTGAAGAAAAACTTTATGCCTGCCTCTTTCAGGATCTCGTCCTGCCCCGGCTGATATCCGCATTCTGGAAGCCAGATGCCGCGCGGCCTCCTTCCGAAAAGGCTCTCGTAGTGGCTGGCCGCCACCTTTACCTGGGCCCGGACAGATTCGCGGCAGACATCCATGAGCGGAAAATATCCGTGGGTGGCGCCGCAGGTGATGATCTCAAGCTTCCCCAGGTCCTGGAATTTCTTAAAGGCAAGGGCCAGATTCCGGCCGTATTTCTCGAAGGTGTCGCGCGCCTTGCAGAACTGGTTCAGGTAATGAATCGCCAGGTGCTGGAACTGCGGCTGCCAGCTGGTACGCTCGATCTCCTTATGCGAAAGCTCGATCAGCTTATTGATGTGATTAAGATAGCGCTCCTCAAGGAGCGGATCAGCCAGCATCGAGGAGAGCGTAGGGCTTAAGGTCATGGTCAGGCGGAAATCTACGCCGTCCTCACACAGCTTTTCAAAGACCTGGATCAGGGGGATGTAGGTCTCGGTGATCCCCTCATAAAGCCAGTCCTCTTCCAGAAAATCTTCATGTTCCGGGTGACGCACAAACGGCAGATGCCCGTGGAGCACCAGACACAAATATCCTTTATGCATTTTTTAACCTGGTTGATTGGGGGGTTAACAATTGATTTTACGCCTTGACCAGAATGCTGCTTTTGGTCTCTCGGGAGACTATCGGGGTGATGACCCGCTCTTCGATCTTGTCGCTAGAGACGCCTTTTACCGGGATCACCTGCTTCCCGTCGGGAAGGGCGAACCTGAGGCTGAAGGTCCCGTCAGGCCTTAACTTGATCTCCTTATCCTGGACGGTGACTGTGGCGTCCGGCTCAGTGGCGCCGTAGACGATCAGCTCGCAGTTCACCACCATCCAGAACTTCCGCTCCTTCGGCACTTTTTTCACCGGGCTTGCCATAGAGGCCATGCCGGGTGAAGCAAAGACGCCGGAGAAGAGCGCTCTCTTTACCCTTTCCTGCCACGCCTTGCCTACGGGCGAACTCTGGCCCAGGCCAAAGCCCATGCCGTAGAGGCGGGCGAACATATCCTCCGGGATCATCCATTCTTCGTCAGTGATCCAGGAGGGGCCTTCGATAGGGGTATGCGCGACATTAGAGCGCACGATGGTGATGAATCTTCCGTCGGGTAAAAGGAGCCCGTAATCCACGATCCAGGACTTGCCTGACCCGCCTGCGTCGATGTACCAGTTATTGGTATGCTCTGAAACAAAGATATCGAAATAACGGTGGGCATTTGAGCCGTTAAAATTTATCTGGCTTACGTCATAGACGCGCAGTGTCCGTTTTGCACGGTAGAAACTCTCGCCGAGCTCCGACTTAAACCGGTCGAATGTCTGGCCCCTTACCTCCCAGTAGGTGTGCAGCCACCAGGGGTCGCGCACCTGCAGGACGATCCTGTCCCGGTCATACTGGGAGGGAAGCTCCGTGGGCATCTCGCGCCTGGGCCGGGGTGCGATCTCCGGCTGGAAGAACTTTGCCTTCTCAACCATTGTCTCGCGCTCGCCCATTATTTCTCTCTTCTCTTCTTCGGGCGGGGCAGACTTCTTAGCCGGTTTAGGCAGCTTTGCTTTGAGATTGATCTCTTTCTTAGCCAGTTCCCTGATCTTATCTTTGATCTTACGTATGATCGCCATCTTTCCCTCCCGCGCTAATTAAAAAAGGGGAATTATCCCCTTTTTTAAGAACCTTTAAGCGTTCTTTGCTCTCCTTCAGTTCATGCTTATCTTTTCTGCTGTTTCGGCTTGCTGACCAGGGCCTCTTTAAGATCCTCTTCCAGGGCCTCTTTAAGCTTGGTCAATTTATCCATCTCTTCTTTCAGGCTCTGGCTTACCATCTGTTCCTGAGTCAGGGCTTTCCTGGCCGCTTCGTGGGCTGCCTTTTCATCCTGCAGCTCTTTTTCCTTGGCCTTGATCTTTTCTTCCAGGACCATTTTATCCTGGGAGGACTTGCTCAGCTTCTCTTCGGCGTCCAGCCTCTTGGACATCTCGGATTCGCGGATGGACAGGAGCTTGCGCTTCTCGTTACAGGAACCTACTCCGAAGACCAGGGAAGTGACGGTGACGATGATCAATATAAGGATGAGCCTGTTCTTGAATGCTTCCATTTTTATTCTTCCTCTTTAGCTTCTATTTCAGGTGCGACGGTATTCTTTCCTCTCCTGCCCCGGGCTTGACTTTGGTGACCCGCGGCTGGATGACGATCTCGACCCTGCGGTTCATCTGGCGTCCCCGGACAGTATCATTGGAGGCTACGGGCTGATTCTCCCCGAAGCCGATCGCAGAGAGGCGCCCGGCGGCAACCCCTTCGTTGTCGATCATATAATGCAGCACGCTTAATGCGCGGGCAGTAGAAAGCTCCCAGTTGGATTTCCATCCCGAATGCCTGATCGGCTGATTATCGGTGTAACCTTCGATGCCGACGCTGAAATCCGCCATGTTCTCCCTTAAGACCCTGGCTACCTTGTTCAATACCGGGTAAGCCTCCTGCCTGATCTTGGCTTTTCCGGAATCAAAAAGCAGGTCTCCGACCACCGTGATCACCAAGCCCTTTTCCATCATCTCGAGCTTAACCTGTTTATCCTGGATCTCGCCGGCCAACCTCTGCTCAAGGAGCCTCTTTGCCGCTGCCAACTGCTCTAACTCCGCGGATAGTTCCTCGATCTTCTGTATATCCGAACGCCGGCCCTTCTGGAAGATAAAGGTGCAACCGGCTAAAGAAAGGGCCAGAAAAAGAATAAATACGGTTTTGATTATTTTGCCTTTCATGCTTGCCTCCTGTGTTGGGGTTAATAAACTTAGCGGGATTCTAACTATAACACAATCAATATGTTTAGTCAAGAGGATTATTTAATAAAAAGCGTATCCTTGCGGCTTGAGCCGATAGAGACTATCGAGATCTTTGCCTTCAGGTCGTCCTTAAGGAAAGAAAGGTAGCTGCGCGCCCTTAGCGGTAAATCCTTATAATCCCTGATGCCGCTTGTACTTTCGCTCCAGCCGGGAAGCTCTTTATAAACGGGCTTTACATTCTCAAGCACCTCAAGATCATAGGGAAAGCCGCTAAATCTCTTACCTTTATATGTATAGGCAGTGCAGACCTTGACGGTCTTTAAGCCATCCAGGATATCCAGCTTCATGATCGCCAGCTCCGATATCCCGTTGATCATAATCGCCTGCCTGACCGTGACCGCATCAAACCACCCGCAGCGCCGTGGCCGGCCTGTGGTGGCGCCGAACTCTCTTCCTTTATCGCGCATAAACTTGCCGAAATCCGCGTCAAACTCTGTGGGAAAAGGCCCCTCTCCCACGCGCGTGGTATAGGCTTTAGCCACGCCAATGACCTTATCGATCCTTACCGGAGAGACCCCTGTCCCGATACAGGCGCCGCCGGCAGTGGCTGACGAAGAAGTCACAAAAGGATAGGTCCCGAAGTCAATATCCAGATAGGTGCCCTGCGCTCCCTCAAAAAGGATCTCCCTGCCCTTTGTTACGGCACTGTTTAAAAGCAGGGCGGTATCGCAGATGTAGCTGCGAAAGACCTTGCCGTATTTCAAATATTGCGGATAGATGGAGGCAAACTCAAATCCCGGATGCCGGTAGACCCTGCGGAAGACCTCGTTCTTCTCTGCCAGGTTATCCTTTAATTTTTCGCGCAGCGCCGCCGGGTTCAGAAGGTCGATCATCCTGATGCCGCAACGGCTGATCTTATCGGCGTAACAGGGCCCGATCCCCCGGCCGGTAGTGCCGATCTTGTGCGCCCTTTTGGTCTCACGCAACTTGTCAAGGATGCGGTGATAGGGCATGATCACATGGGCGAGGGTAGAGACTTTCAGCCTTCCGTCGATCTTTATGCCGGCCGACTTGATCGACTCAATCTCTTTCAGGAGGATCTCAGGGTCCACCACTACACCGTTACCGATACAGCAGATTTTACCTTTATGCAGGATCCCGGAAGGCATGAGATGGAATATATACTCTTTTTCTCCGGTGACCACCGTGTGGCCGGCATTATTCCCGCCCTGATAGCGCACGATGTAATCGGCCTTCTCGGATAAGATATCGATAATCTTGCCCTTACCCTCATCACCCCATTGCGTACCTACTAATACAACATTCATATCGGTATGGGTCGATAGTCAATAGTCGATAGACTATAGACCCGCCTCCTTGTCTTGAGTTACGGCGTCATGGTGAAGATCTTGCGCGCTATATCCGGATACGTGGCGATGAACTTCAATTCCTCATCCACTAAAGGCCTCTGGTTATGCACATTGGCGTACCTGACCAGCTCCAGTATCTTGGTCGCCTCTGCATCGTCCTTAAAAGGAACCTCCAGTTTTTCATAGACGTTCCGGAAGCCTTTGATCCCGGAATACTCGCCGGCAGTGATCTTGCGTCCGGTCTCGATTATCTCCGGCTCCCCTCTTCCCAGTTCCTCAAAGTCGTAGAGCTCGTAATTACGCCTGTCCTTGAGCGCTCCGTCGGCGTGGATCCCGGACTCGTGCGCAAAGGCATTGGCTCCGACGCCCGGCTGGTTTATGGGTATGGGCACCCCGAAAGCGTATGAGGCATATTTGCAGATCTTCCAGCTGACCTTCAGGTCCACCCGGTCATCCAGAAGATAATCCTGCATCCCGCTTCCGAACTTTATCGCCAGGATCACCGAGACCAGGTCTGCGTTCCCGGCGCGCTCGCCCATGCCGTTGACGCAGGTATTGATATAGGCGTCTTCGCCTGCGTCATTGGCGGCTTTTGCCCCGGCGATGGAATTGGCTACGACCATCCCCAGGTCATTATGGCAATGCACCTCTATCGGGATCTTTACCCTCTCGGCCAGGATTTTGATCCTCTCGTAGATGGAAAAAGGCGTATCGAACCCCAGGGTATCGCAATAACGGATGCGATCAGCTCCCGCCTCTTTAGCGGCCAGCGCAAACTCGATCAGATATTCTACGCGCGTGCGCGAGGCATCCTCGGCATTCACGCCGATCGAATCCGCGCCTTCTTTCCGCGCTTCTTTTACTGCCTCCATCATCTCCTGGATCACCGAGGCATGGTCAAGCTTGCCCTTGAACTTATGGGTGATCATCTGGTCGGAGGTTGAGATGGAAAGATTCACGTGCTTAAGATGCGGCACGAGTTTAAAGGCGTTCCTTACGTCTTCTTTGGTGGCGCGCAGCCAACCCCCGAGCCTGATGGGTTTCATTCCACCCTTCTGGACGAGTTCAAGGTTGGCGTTCAGGTAATTAGTCTCATGGCGCGTCAGCGGAAAGCCGAACTCCGACTGGAATACCCCCATCTCATTCAGGAAGGTATTAATCATCGTCTTCTGAAGCTTGGATAAGCAGATACGCGAGGTCTGCACTCCGTCGCGGTTAGTGACGTCGATAAGATAGGTCTTCGGTTTCTTTGCCATTTTTATCACCTCTTCAATATTTTCTTCAGTCCTTCCTTGGTATATTCTCCCTGAACGCTGAATATCTCCCGGTTATCCAGAAGATAAGTCGGTCCGAACAGTATCTGGAGCTCCTTGTTTAGGGCGGTGTTCTCCCTTAAGAGGGACCTGCCCTCATTGCCCCTGGCGCAGGCGCGAATCCTCTGTGCGTCAAGGCTGCCCAGGCAATCCTCCCACCAGGAGGAATTGATATTCCGCGCGCGGCAGGTCAGATATCCCCAGAAGTTTTCCGGGTAATACTTCCGGACGCAGACCAGGCGCAGATATTCCTCTACTTCCCTTTCTCCTGCGGCTGCGGCGAACCCGCCCTTCTCCTCCTGCGCCAGGAAATGCAGCGCCGGATCAAAGCCGCGGATAGCCTCAAGCAGCTTCGGGGCGTCCTTGTCAAAAATACTGAAGAAAAGGTCCAGCCTTCCACTTATTCTCTCCCTTTTCAGGAAAAAGCTCAGGCCGCTAAACTGAGGCTTAAGCATATAATAATCGCCCCTGGGTTCAAGGTTCACCTTGAAATTGGAAAAACTCTTCCTTACCTCAACTTCTTTTCCCAGGAGATAGACCGGCAGGGCGATGATCCCCAGGTCATCTACCAGGTCTTTGGCCTTCTTCTGCGGATAATAGAGGTAAACCGGCTCTACCCCGGGAAACTGGTTCCTTAAGACCCGCAAGGCGGCACTGGTATCGCAGCTCATGCAAGAGCGGCTTGTGATTACAAGGAGGCTCACTTTTTTCTCCTCGGGAAAGGTGCAGACAGAAGACATATTGCCGGGGTTTGAGCAGGTGCCGCTATAGACATCCTTGCGGCAATCCTTGTCCGAGAAACACTGCGGGAGGATCTTGCCGATCCCGGGGTCATCCTTGATCTGGCCGGAGAGCCCGAGATCCTCTATTTTGACGTCGCTGATCTTCTTATCTTTCAATATGACGGTCGCCTTGCCCAGGTGCCTGGCCTGCCAGGTCGGCCTTAATACAAGTACCCCTTCCCTCTCGCCTGACTTCAGGCCCGGCTGCGGGTTGTGGCCTGCGATCAGGATATCTATGCCGGGGACATCCCTGACCAGGGCATGGGACTCACTCTCATTAAGGTGCGAGAGAAGCACGATGATCTCAGCGCCCTTTTTCTTCAATTCCTGCACCGCCGCCTCTACCGCCGGCTTTGGCTCGATAAACTCTATTGACTGCGCCTTGGCCTTGACTGCGGCGTTAGTGACCGCGGTGATGCCGACCTTTACGCCCTGGACTTCCTTAATAATAAAGGGGGCGATCTTTCCGGACTTTATATTGCAGGAAAGAAAAGCCAGCCTGCTCTTTGCGACGTTCTCTTCTAAAAACTCCATCCCGAAATTAAACTCCTCATCCCCGACTGCCACGGCGTCATACTTCATCAGCTCCATGGCCCTGAGGTTGACCAGCGTACGCTGGGTGTCTAGCTCCGTATTCTGGGTATACTCGTCAAGGTTTCCTCCGGCAAAGAACGCGCCGCTATCAAAAAGGAGCGCCTGCGGGTGCTTTTTCCTCAACTGCCTGATGAGGCTCGCCCGGCGGCTGACTCCGCCGTCCGGCTCCTTGGGGCAGTGGCAGGGATAAAGCATGGCGTGCGTCTCGCCGGTGTAGAGGATGGTGATCTCCTTGGCAGAGGCAAGCCCAATGTCAAATGTCAAATAACAAATGACAAATGAAATCCAAATGAAAAATGTCAAATGGCTTAAATGATATTTTGAAATCTGAGATTTGTCATTTGTAATTTGGAATTTGAAATTTTTTATCATAGTTTTATCACCTTTACCGCCAGGATATTCTCTGTCTTTTTGATCAGTTCCAGTGCATCTTCGGGTATCGGGCTGTCCACGTTGATTACCGAGATCGCCATGCCGGCAGCTTTTTCCCGGCCGAAGGTCATCTCCGCGATATTGATGTTGTGCTTTCCCAGGATCGTACCGAGGTTGCCGATTATACCGGGACGGTCCCAGTTCTTGATCACCAGCATCTCTCCCAACGGAGGGGCCTCGACATAGTATCCGTCGATCTTGACGATACGCGACTGTTTGTTGCTGGAGAGCGTGCCGCAGACCTTGCGGGTCTCTTTATCCGTCTTTATCTGGAGTTCTACCAGGGTAACGAACTCCTTTTCCTGAGAGGATTTTGATTCGTTGACCTTTATCCCCCTCTCCTTGGCCAGGGTCACGGCATTGATGAAATTGACCGTCTCCTGTAAGATCGGGGATAAGACACCTTTGACCACTGCCAGGGTGACCGGCGCTAAATCATGTTGAATAATGTCGCCGCTGTAAGTGATGCTTAGCTCCGCTATCCTCCCTTCCACCAGCTGGCTGGTAAAGCTGCCTAATTTCTCGCCGAGGTTTATATAGGGCTCAAGGGCCATGCAGGCCTCAGGCTCAAGGCAGGGGTAATTGGCGGCGTTACGGATACCGCGGCCAAGCAGCGCGTCCCGGATGATCTCAGCCACCTCAATAGCCACGTTCACCTGCGCCTCTTCGGTGGAAGCGCCAAGGTGCGGCGTCAGAATCACGTTGTCGAACTTAAGCAGCTCACTCTCGGCAGGCAGGGGCTCTTTTTCAAAGACATCAAGGGCGGCCCCGGCGACCCTCCCTTCTTTTGTCGCCGCAACTAATGCCTCTTCGTCGATGATTCCGCCGCGGGCGCAGTTGATGACACGCACCCCGCTCTTCATCATGGCGAACTCTTTGCCCGAGATCATGTGCTTGGTCTCATCGGTAAGCGGGGTATGCACGGAAATATAATCCGAACGTTTCAATAGGTCGTTCAATTCCACCACTTCTACTCCCAGCGACTGCGCCACTTCGAGGTTCAGGAAGGGGTCAAAGGCAAGGACCTTCATCCCGAAGACGATCCCCCGCCTGGCTACTTCCGCGCCGATACGGCCAAGACCCACCACTCCCAGGACTTTACCGTAAAGCTCAACGCCCATGAACTTGGAACGCTTCCACTCCGCCTTCTTCATGGAGACACTTGCCTGAGGGATATTGCGCGAGAGCGCCAGGATCATGCTGAAGGTATGCTCCGCGGTTGAGATGGTGTTTCCCGCCGGGGTATTCATCACGATGATCCCTTTTTGCGTGGCCGCCCCGAGGTCCACATTATCCAGCCCCACCCCTGCGCGGCCGATGGCCTTCAATTTCGATCCGGCATCGATGACGTCTTTGGTGACTTTAGTCGCACTTCTTACCACCAGGGCGTCGTAATCCTTAATAATGGCCTTGAGTTCTTCCGGTTTTAATTCTGTCTTTACGTCGACCTGAAAGTCGCTTACCTCTTTTAAGATCTTCAGGCCTTCATCGGATAACGGGTCACTGACTAATATTTTCTTCATAGCTAGCTCCTGGTTTAGTTAACCTACCTACTAACTACTGCCCGCTAACTACAATCGCTGAATTATTTAAGGAATACTTCCTCTGCTGCCTTCACTCCCGCGCCTAAATCGAACTTATAGCCCATCTGGGCCAGGACCTTCTCAAGGCAGGAGATACCGGCGATAATATCGAACTCCTCGATATAGCCCATATGGGCGATCCTGAAGAGTTTCCCCTTCATCTCATCCTGTCCTCCGGCAATGGTCACGCCGTAAGTATCGCGCATGGTCTTGACTAATTTTTCGCCGTCCAGGCCTTCCGGCACTTTGACTGCGGTGACCACGTCGGATGCGGCATCCGGGGCAAAGAGCGCTAATCCCAGGCCCTTCATAGCCGCGCGCGCGGCAGACGCCATTTTTTTATGGCGTAAAAATACCTGCTCAAGGCCGTCCTGCCTGATCATCTCTAGCGCCTCATTCAGCGCAATGATCAGGGTCACTGCCGGGGTAAAAGGCGTATCCGTCTTCTCGATCGCTTTTTTCGCCTTTCTTAAATCGAAATAGTACCGGGGCGTCTTGGCTGTATCGACCAGCTTAAAAGCCTTGGGGCTGACGGAAATAAACCCCATTCCCGGAGGAAGCATGAGGCCCTTCTGTGAGCCTGAGATCACCATGTCGCAATACCAGGCATCGCTCTTTATGTCAATGGCGCCGAGGCCGCTGATGGCATCCACTACCAGCACCGCTTCCGTCTCTTTGATGATTTTACCGATAGCCTCGATATCATTGGTAACGCCGGTAGAGGTCTCGCAGAGCGTGGTAAAAACCGCCTTTATTTTGGGGTTTGCGCTTAAACGCTTCTTTATTTCAAGAGGGTCGACTGCCTTACCCCACTCTACATCGATGATTTCGGCATTGACGCCGTAGGCCTTGCAAAGCTCGGTCCATCTTTCGCCGAACTTTCCACCCTGCACGGTGATGGCGGTATCTCCGGGAGAAAGGAGGTTGGCTACTGCTGCCTCCATGGCGCCGGTTCCGGATGAAGCCAGGATAAAGACGGGGTTCTCGGTCTGAAAGACATATTTTAAACCCTCAGTCGCCTCTTTTAAGATAGCCTGGAACTGGGGAGTGCGGTGATGGATTATTGGCCGGGCCATCGATTCGCAAACCTGCGGGGGTAACGGTGTGGGCCCGGGTGTAAGTAAATAGTTCTTCCTCATGCTTTCCTCCTGTTGTTGGTCCTCAATTGCCGGATTTGTTGTTATTTTTTATTTTTCTGCGGAAAGATTACTTCGTCGATCAGGCCGTACTCCTTGGCCTCCTGTGCGGACATGAAATAATCGCGATCAGTATCTTTCTGTACCTTTTCCAGGGACTGTCCTGTATGCGCCGATAAGATCTCGTTGATCCGGTCGCGCATCTTCAGGATCTCCTTGGCATGGCGCGAAATATCTTCGGCTGCGCCCTGAATGCCGCCCCAAGGCTGATGGATCATCACCCGGGAATTAGGCAGGGTATGGCGTTTACCCCTGGTGCCTGCGCACAGAAGCAGGGCGCCCATGCTGGAGGCCTGGCCCACGCAGTAGGTAGAGACGTCGCATTTGACAAACTGCATGGTGTCGTAGATCGCAAGGCCTGCGGTGACCGAGCCGCCGGGCGAATTGATATAGATATTGATGTCCTTGGTGACGTCTTCCATCTGCAGGAAGAGCATCTGGGCGATCACGAGGTTTGCCACGCAATCATCTATCGGTGTGCCGATAAAGACGATGCGGTCCTTTAAGAGGCGCGAATAGATATCGTAGGCGCGCTCATAACCCCGGGGGGTCTGCTCGATGACCATGGGGACTAAAGTCTGATTTCTAATAGTCATTTCTACCTCCTCGAATTAGGGGACACTCTTTGACGGTATAAATTCTATCCAAGGGCTGTCCCCTTTGCTGTTGATCTATTCTGCTTCCTTCCACTCTGCTTCCCTGAAGAGCAGCTCCATGCATGCGCGCGGCATATGATCATCCTGCGGGATATTCTCTCTTTTAGCTATCGCCGAAAGGACAAGATAGACCCTGACCTGCTTTTCCGCTTCTGCCTGAAGGTTCTTCTTCATTTCCGCTTCCTGCTCGTCAATCTTCTCGCGCGGCGCGCCCTTCACGGCCAGATCCACCTTCGCATGCCTGACCAGGTCATCCAGCTGGCGCTTAACCAGTGAATCCGGAAGTTTGAAATTAAGGTCTTTGGTGACCGCTTCGACCACCTCGTTCTCGATCCTGCGGCGCTGCTGGTCGTCCTTACGCAGGGCGATCTGACGGGTCATCGCCGCTTCCAGCTCCGTAAGGCTCGGATAACCCAATGCCTTGGCAAAATTATCGTCCAGCTCTTTTGCGCCCTGGGACTCTTTCAGGGAACTGAGGCTACGCTTAGCCTCATCCGGAGAAACATTTATCTTCCTGTATTCGATCTTTATCCCTTTATAATTCTTGACGTTTATCTCCGGGCTCACCTCGACCGTCGCCTTAAAGCTGAGCTTTTCCCGCTCAAGCTTCACGTCGCTGATATGGGGCAGCTCAATCACGTCGAGGTTTTCTTTAGCTACTGCCTCATTATAAATATCGGGTACCAGCTCCTTAAGCACCTGTTCATGGGCACTTGTAGCGTAATGCTTTTCCAGGATGTCACGCGGAGCATTTCCCGGCCTGAAGCCCGGGACCTTCGCTTCCTTGGCGATGCGCTTAAAGACGTCCTCGAACTTATTCTTCACTACCTCGCCGGCTACCTCGACGAGCATCTCTCTTTTAGTATTGTCGATCTTTTTGACTTCCGTTTTCATTAATTCCTCACATTCTGAACTTTTCGCCTAAGTAGATCGAACGCGCCTGGGGATTATTGATCAGCTCCTGGGCAGTGCCGGAGATAAGGATCTTTCCCTCGGCGATCAAATATGCGCGGTCGGTGATCGAGAGCGTTTCCCTGACATTATGGTCGGTCAAAAGGATCCCCAGCCCTTTTTCTTTTAATTCCTTGATGATCTCCTGAGCCTCATTCACCACTATCGGGTCTATTCCGGAGAATGGCTCATCGAGAAGAATGAACGAAGGGTTCGTCACCAGCGCCCGGGTGATCTCAAGGCGCCTCCTCTCTCCGCCGGAAAGAGTAAAGGCCTTGGACTTTGCCAGGTGCGCGATATTCAGCTCATTAAGCAGGACCTTCAGGCGTTTCTGGCGCTCAAGCCTGTTCAAAGGCAGAGTCTCAAGGATGGCCATAATATTTTCTTCTACGGTAAGCTTGCGAAATATGGAGGCTTCCTGGGAAAGATAGCCTATGCCGAACCGCGCCCTTTCATGGATAGGCAGCCTGGTGATCTCGTTATTGTCAAAGACGATCCTGCCCCGGTCAGGAGGGACAATCCCCACCACCATATAGAATGTTGTGGTCTTGCCCGCGCCGTTAGGGCCGAGGAGCCCGACGATCTCGCCGCGGCGCACCAGGATATCCACGCCCTTGACCACTTCCCGGCCGTCGTATGACTTGGCCAGGCCCTTAATCTCCAGCAGGTGCACCGAATCCCTCCGTAGAATAAATGATCAATTTCGGCCTTCCGGTCAGGGTAAGCTTCTTATCCTGAGCGCTATAAATAGCTTCTTCGCTGTAAGAGACGTTTTCTCCGCGCACTACCTTGACGTTCCCGCGCGCGACGATTCTTTCGATCTTATTGCCCATAAAACTTCCGGCCTCGCCTTCTTCTTTTCCCGGCCCGCCCGCCGCAGGGGCTTCTTTCTTTTCTTTAGACGAGCTGAAAAACACATCCATCTTGTCGCTGTAGATCGTGGAATCCTCTCTCTCGACTTTTACGTTATTATTGAAGGTGGCCATACTCTTCTCGTAATCTATGTCCAGCGGGCCGTCGCAGGTGATGGTAATCTTCTCTTTGACCGCGGAGGCCTTATCCCCCGCAGGCTCTTCCGGGTTGATATCCAGGCGCACGTCCTTCTCAAGCGCCACCTTCTTTAAGTTCGGCTCTCCCCTTGCGCCGGAGGCGACCACGACCATATTCTCGCGTTTTATGTTGACTATATCGTCGGTGGTCACCAGCTGGTTCTTCCTGTCCCAGTCCAGGGCGTCGGTGGTGAGTTTCGTGCCGGAAGAAGTGGTGATCACCACGTTCTCTTCCAGGTGCACCTTGCCGTCTGTCTTATTGAAATCCCCCCGCTCAGCGGTAAGGCGGATATCCTCCTCTTTTCCGTAGAGATTGCCGACCACTTCGTTAAGCTTCACCACTTCAGTGAAGATGTCTGCGGTCTTTCCGGAGAGGTCCCAGTTCTTCTTGCCCTTTTCTCCGTAACCGGCGAGAGAAAAATCGCTGATCTGCTGGTCTGAGGTCTCGGATGTGCTTGCCCCGGAGCCCGCGGCAAAGGAGAACGCCAATGCCGGCAGGAAGAATCCTGCGGCAAAGATCCAGGACCGGATAAATGATTTAAGCCGCATATGAACGCACAACCTCCTCCCATAAACCTTTTGCCTTAAGCAGGAGCTCTGCCACTTCGCGCACCGCCCCCCTTCCGCCGTGCCTGATCGTAATATAGGAGGCGACCTGCTTGATCTCGGCTGCTGCGTTAAAGACCGCTACTGGAAACCCCACCTTCTTCATCAGCCCCAGGTCCACCAGATCGTCGCCGATAAAACAGATCTCATCGATAGCCACCTGGTATTTTTTCAGTATCTTTTCCAGGGCCCTGGTCTTAGGGGTGATATCCGCGATCACTTCCGCCACGCGCATATCCCTGGCGCGGGGAATGATCGCCCGCGAACCTTTGGCCGTGACCAGGACCGTCTTTATCCCGTATTTGCTTAAGACATAGACTCCGAGGCCGTCATGCACGTCAAAGAACTTTGAATCGCGGCCGCGCGAATCGTAGACGATGCGTCCGTCGGTAAGCACGCCGTCCACATCCAATAGCAAAAGTTTAATCTTTTTGGCTTTATTTAACGTGGTCGCTTCCATGAGCTAAACTATGCCTGCCTTCAGAAGGTCCTGCACATCCAGTAAACCGACAGGCCGGCGCTCATTATCCACCACCGGGATCTCATCGATCTTCTTCTCCCGCAGGATACGCAGCGCCTCCGCAGCCAGCATGCCGGGGCCGACTACCGTGGGGCTCTTGGTCATCACTTCTTTGATCTTACGCTTGGGCAGCTCCAGATCCCGCTCAAGGTGCCGGCGCAGGTCTCCGTCGGTAAATATCCCCTTCACCTTTCCGGATCTATCCACGATCGTCGCAGATCCGGACCTGGCCCGGGTGATCTTTAAAAGGACCTGGGAGACCCTCTTATCTTCCCCGACCACCGGATTTGCCTGGCCGCGGCGCATGATGTCTTCTACTTTAAGGATCAGCCTCCTGCCGAGGGCGCCTCCCGGATGATAAAAAGCAAAGTCCTTTTCTCTGAACTTCTTCATCTCAAGAAGGCAGACTGCCAGGGCATCAGCCATGGCTAAAGTCGCGGTAGTGGAAGCGGTAGGGGCAAGCCCCAGGGGGCAGGCCTCTTTTTTTACCGAAACGTCCAGTACGCTGTCGCTGTATTTTGCCAGGACCGAACCGGGGTTTCCGGTGAGGGCGATGATCCTGGCCCCGATCTTTTTTAGAAGGGGGAGCAGCTGTTTCATCTCTTCGGTCGAGCCGCTGTTAGAAATGATGATCACCGCGTCGTCGCTGGTGACCTTGCCCAGGTCTCCGTGAATAGCCTCGGCAGTATGCAGGAATAAGCTCGGCGTCCCGGTCGAAGCCAGGGTCGCGGAGAGTTTTTGGGCGATGATACCGGTCTTGCCCATGCCGCTAACCACTACCCTGCCTTTGGCATTCAGGATGATCTTCAGGGCCCGCTCAAAAGACTTTCCGATACGCGGCTTCAGCGCCCTGACTGCCATAGCCTCGATCTCTAAGACCTCTTTTGCCCTCTTTAAAACATTCTTCTTCATAACTTCACCCTGTATACTGCATACAGCCTACTGCCTACAATCACTGAGATCTATAACAATTATAGTGCCTTCTCTATGCTCTTGACTTGCCTCAGCAGTTTCTCAAGTTCCTTAAGGCCGATCATATTCGGCCCGTCGCAGAGTGCCTTATCCGGGTCCGGATGCACCTCCAGGAACAGGCCGTCGCAACCAAAGGCGACTGCAGCCCTGGAGAGCCCTTCGACAAACTCGCGTTCCCCTCCGGATGAACCGCCGCAAGCTCCCGGCAATTGCACGCTATGCGTGGCATCATAGATTACCGGATAGCCCATATCGCGCATGATTTTGAGGCTGCGCAGGTCCGAAACCAGGTTATTATAACCGAAACATGCGCCGCGCTCGGTGATCAGGATCCTTTTATTGCCGGCGGATTCGATCTTCCTGATCAGCGGCTGGACATCCCAGGGCGCCAGGAACTGGCCTTTTTTTATGTTCACTACCCTGCCGGTCCTTGCCGCAGCCAGGATAATATCCGTCTGGCGGCTTAAAAAAGCGGGGATCTGGATGATATCCGCGACTTCCGCGACCTCGGGGATCTCCTTTTGACAATGGATATCGGTAAGCACCGGCACTTTTAACTGCTTCTTCACCCTGCTTAAGACTGCCAGGCCCTTCTTCAGCCCCGGCCCCCGGTATGATTCAAGGGAAGAACGGTTGGCCTTGTCAAAACTCGACTTAAAAATATAGGGTATATTTAATTTTGCGCAGAGGAGCTTGATCTTCTTTGCCGTATCCAGGCAGAGGCCTTCGGATTCGATCACGCATGGCCCGGCGATCAGAACCAGAGGATTACCGTCGCCGATCCTGATATTGTTTACGATCACCTGCATCATAGTCTGTGTGTCCCCAGGTATGCCTTAACCTTTTCCAGGTCCTCGGGCGTATCCACGCCGATAGTCTCGTATTTTGTCTCGATCATCTTGATGCGGAAGCCCTCTTCAAGGACCCTTAACTGCTCAAGGCACTCGGCCTTTTCCAGGGAAGATGCCGGCGAGTTCCTGTAGATAAAAAGGAAATCCTTGGTATAGGCGTAAAGCCCGATGTGTTTATAGTAGAGCGGCTCTTTCACCTGGGAATTACGGGCAAGATAGGGGATGGCTGCGCGGGAAAAATAGAGCGCGAAATTATCCTTATCCGCCACCACCTTGACCACGTCAGGGTCATTGGCCTCATCGGGAGAAGCGATCTTTTTCATGACCGAAGCCATGAATACCTCGGGATCGTCAAGCAGCGCACCGGCCAGGGCGTCGATCATCGCCGGATGCACCAGGGGTTCGTCTGCCTGGATATTGATCACGATCTTTACGTCGATGGGATTGATCACCTCGCAGATCCTGTCCGTGCCCGAGGCATGGCCCTTGGCGGTCATCGCGACTTTGGCGCCGAAACCCTCGGCTACGCCGGCGACCCGCTCGTCGTCGCAGGCAATGATCAGCTCATCCAGGGCGATCGCCTGTTTTGCGCGCTCCCAGACATGCTGGAGCATGGGCTTGCCCAGGATATCCGCAAGGACCTTGCCTTCGAACCTGGTGGAAGAAAATCTTGCCGGTATGACCCCGATCACATTCATGATTATCTGGTCCTCTCTAACAGTTCTTTTCGCGTGGCCACTGCCGTGCCGGCCTTGCCTACTACGATCCCGGCGGCAAAGTTGGCGATCGAGGCAGCCTCGCGCAAGTTTGCGCCCGCAGCCAGGCCGAGGGTGAAGGTGGCGATCACCGTATCCCCGGCACCGGAGACATCAAAGACCTCCTGGGCAACGGTGGGGATATAGGTCATACGCCCGCTCTTCTCGAACAATTTCATCCCCTGCTCCCCGAGAGTGACCAGCACCGAATCCAGGTCCAGGTACTCCCGCACCTGACGCGCCGCATCCTCGATATCTCTATCCGTAAAGAGCCGGTCGCTGTAAACACGGAACTTATTCGCCGTATCTTTGATCTTCAAATTTCTTACCGCATTCTCAAGCTCCTTGCGGTTAGGAGTGATAGAAGTGACCCGGCGATAATACTGGAAATGCTCCTCTTTAGGGTCAACGGTGATGATCTTTCTGTGGCTGCGCGCCAGCCTTACCAGTTCTTCCAGAAGGCGCTGATTGATCACGCCTTTGCCGTAGTCTTCGATGATGATAGCGTCAAATCTTTCAATATTCCTGCGGATGAAGCCGGCGACCTTACGGCTTGCCGCTTCGGAAAGGGGCCGGCAATCTTCCCAGTCCACCCTGACTACCTGCTGATGGCCGGCGATCACCCTGGTCTTGAGGATTGTCTGCCTCTTTGCCTCAGTAAAGATGCCCCTTGTATCCACCCTTCTTTTCTTTAATTCCGAGAGCAGGATCCTGGCATGAGCATCCCTGCCTAACACTCCGACCAGGCTGACCTCTGCATCCAGGGCCCGGATATTATTGGCGACATTCGCCGCACCGCCGGGGACATAAAACCTCTTATTGGCCCAGACTACCGGCACCGGGGCTTCCGGAGAGACGCGGTCCACAGCGCCGTGGATATACTGATCGAGGATCAGGTCGCCTACGACGAGGATGCGGGCCCGGGAAAAATTACCGATTATCTTTTTCAGGTTTTTCATAGCTTTTCCGTCACTGCCTGCGCCAGAAGCGGGAGGGTGATCTCGTGATGGCCGATGATGTAAAAACTCTCGCCTCCGGACATGACCGGCCGCAGGCACACATTCTGCGCCGGACGGTAGTGATAGATCATATCGAAGTTGGCGGTGGTAAAATCCTTTACCTGGCTGCCCAGGTTACGCGCAAGGTTTAAGGCCTTCAGGAAGACTTCGGGCAGGATCACTGCCGATCCGAAATTGAGGACCACGCCGCCGCGGTTGATCCCGGCGATGCGTTCAACCAGCTGATAAAAATCCCTTATGCTTCCTTCGGCCGCGAGCCCTGCGTCAAAAGAAGGATGCTGATGGATGATATCCGCACCGACTGCCGTAAAGGCCAGTACCGGCACCCCCAGCTGACAAGCCTGATTCAGCAGGCTTAACCTCTTAAAGCGCAGATTGCTTTTATTTATGGCAGACGCCACGGCATTACCCAGGCCGAGCCCGCCGGAGACGCCTGTGCTTACCGCGTTATTGATGAACTCCGCGGTCTCTCTTCCCATGCCGAACGCGCCGCTTTTTAAGTTCTCGGCGACATCCTCCGAGGTCTTCGCCTGAAAGGCGAGCTCAAAATCATGGATCAGCCCTGCGCCATTTAAGCATACACAGGTCACTACCTTCTTCTTCATCAGCTCGATCACCACCGGATTCAGGCCGCATTTGATGACATGGGCGCCGGCCATGAAGATGACCTCTTTCCTGCTTTTACGCGCGCTGACCAGAGCTGCGATCACCCGGCGTAGGTCTTGCGCTTTAAGCGTGCGCGGAAGAGAATCCAGAAAACGCCGGAAAGTAGCTCCGGCAACCGGAGGCTTGGCAAAGTCCCCTGAAAGGACCTTGCTGAAACGGCTCTTTACCGAATATGTTTTTACCTTCCTGGGATTAATCATGGGAAGCTATAATTTTAGCATAAATCCGGGCTAAATCAACCTATTTTAGCCTCTTTCAGGATCTCCTCAGCCGCCTGCAGCACATCCTGCACAGTAATCGCCTTTAAGCAGGCGAACTCTTTCTGGCAATTGTGCGCCAAGCACTCGATGCAGCCGGCCTGGCGGTGCAGGAATCTGTCTTTCAGGCCCAGCGGCCCCCAGCGTAAGGGGCTCAAGCCCTTTTGCGCCCGGCCGAAGATGGAGACTACCGGTACACCTATTGCCGAGGCGATGTGCACCGGCCCCGAATCATTGGAGATAAAAATAGCCGAGCGCCTTAAGAAACTCGCCAGCTGCGACACAGAGGTCCTTCCGGCAAGATTCACCGCCGGAAAGCGCAGGCTATGCATCAGCTTTTCTGCCAGGGCCGTATCCTTAGGCCCGGCCATCACCAGGATCTTAAAGCCGTGTTTTTGCGCCAGGGCATTGGCCACCTCGGCAAAACGCTCATTCGGCCAGACCTTCGAAGGGCAGCTGGCAGCCGGGTGAATGGCAAGTAAAATATCGTCGCTGTTTATGCCCTCTTTTTTCAGGGTGCCTTCGGCGTAATCTTCGGACTCTTTTCTTACCGGCATAAAGAGCGCCTTATCTTTGGGTTCGATACCGAGATAGCGCAGCAGGTCCAGGTTGTACTCTGACTCATGCTTCTCCCCTAACTGCTTGGTATGTTTTATCCTGTCCGTAAGCAGGAACCCGAGCTTGCGGTCATAACCCACCCTCCGGGGGATCCCGGCAAAAAAAGTCAGAAGGTGTACGCGATTGGCCGGATGCAGGACGACCGCCAGGTCAAAGGCCTTTTCCTTTAAAACGCGGCTAAGCTTTATTGCTTGGCGCATGCCTTTATGCATCCCGTCTTTGTCGTAGACGATCACCTCGTCAAGATAGGGGTTGCCCTCGACGATCTCCCTGGCGCAGGGTGAGACCATCATGGCAATATAGGCGTGCGGATACTCATCGCGCAGATTACTGATCACCGGAGTGGAGAGAAGCACGTCTCCGATGCGGTCAGTGCGGATAATAAGGATCCTCTTTACCGGCGGATCAGGCGCGTTCTCTATTCTTGCGCGGCGCTCGGTCAGGGCCTGCCTTACCCGGCCCAGGACCTCTTCCACCTTCACCTTTTCCAGGCACTCCAGGGTCTGGTAACGGCATTGCGCCTGCATGCAAGGCCGGCAGGCGATGTCTTTTTTGACCACAAAGCCTATCCTCGACCAGGGCCCGTATTTAGCCTCATCCGTCGGGCCGAAGACCGCCACTACCGGCGCATCCAGGTAACTGGCCAGATGTAGGACTGCGCTGTCGTTGGTCACTACGCAGGCAGCCGAACTCAATAAGGCGGCAAGCTCGGCTATGCTTGTTTTCGCGCATAAGTCCAGCACCGGATTCTTGGCCTGCCGGCGGATCGCGCTACATACAGGCACGTCCTCTTTATCCCCGGCCAAGACTACCTTTACCCCACATTCGGCGCCGAGCCGCTCGATCAATTGCGTGAACTTCTCCGCGCTCCAGCGCTTGGTTGAACTCCTTGCGCCCGGGGAGACCACGACCAGCTTATCCTTCGGGCTGATGCCGCCGGCCTTAAGGGCCTGGCTGATGCCTTCCTGGTCCTTTGGCCTGATAGAGATAGAGCGCTGCGGAAGGCCCCGGGTTCTTAATCCAAGGCACTGGATCTTAAAGAGATGCCGGTGCTTCATATGCCTTAATGCCTGCGGCGGCCTTAAAAAAGGGGGTGTCCGCACCTTTGCCGGTAAAAATGCGCCGAAGAAGCTGTTACGCAGGTCAACCACCAGGTCAAACCCTTCCCTTTTTAATTCGTTGAATAATCTTATTTTTTCGCCCAGCCCGGCATGCTTGTCATAGACGATCAGCCTGCTGATAAAAGGATTATCTTCAAAAAGCTCCTTCGGCCGCGGCCCGGACATCACCGTGACCTGAGCCTGCGGAAAATCCGCCCGCAGGGCATCCAGGACCGGCAGGGTAAGGATCACGTCTCCGATATTGCTTAAGGTGATAAAGAGGATCTTCTTTATTTGCGCAGGCATTTTACCTTTTCTATTACATCGCCGGGAGTGACCGCCTTCATGCAGCGGTTATCGTGGCAGTCCGCCACATAACAGGGGATCTTGCAGCCCACATCCTTCTGCAGTATGACTACATTTTTCAAAGGGTAAGGCCCGGTGATCTCGGCAGAGGTCGGGCCGAAGATGGCGATAATATTCTTGGTGCCGGCGGCGTTGGCGATATGCAGCGGGCCGGTGTCTGCGGTGATAAAAAGGTCCAGCCTCTTACAGAGCGCCCCCAGCTGTTTCAGGTTAAGCGCGCCGCAGGCAATGATGGGTTTTTCCAGCATCAGATGCCGGATGCTCTCCGCCAGCGACATGTCCTGGCTGCTGCCGGTGATGATGACCTTGGCGCCGAATTCCGCGATCAGCCTGTCCGCCACTTTTGCCCAATGCGGCTTTACCCAGCGTTTCGGCGGCCAGTTCCCCCCGGGATTAAGCGCGACTAAAAAGTCGGCCTCTTTGACTCCCTTCTCTTTAAGGAAACCGCCTATGAACTTCAGGTCTTCCCCGCCGACGAAGAACTCGGGATACCTGTCCTCCACCTTCACCCCCGCCTTCTCGATGACATTCAGGTAGTAATCGATGCGGTGCAGCGAGTGGATGTCCGGCGGCCTGATCTTTTTGGTCAGGAGAAACCCCCTTTTTTTGGTGCTGTAGCCGATACGCTCCGGAATATCGGCGAGGCGGCAGAGGAGCGCCCGGCTGAAAGAGCGGTGCAGGAGGAAGACGGTGTCAAACTGCCTGCTCCTTAAGAAACGGACGAACTTTAATTTTCCGAGGATCCCCCTGTGCCTGTCCTTTTCATCGAAGATGATCACCTCGTCCAGATGCGGATTGTCTTTCAGTATAGGATAACAGCGGCTGGGCACGATGCAGGCAAGGTAACTGCCGGGATAATTCCTGCGGATATTCCTGATGACGGCGGTGGAAAAGACCACATCTCCCAGCCAGTTCACGTTAAAGATGAGTATGCGTTTGTCCTTCATGTTATTTGCGCCGGCGCTCCTTCATGAAAGTATAGAAGCCGCTTGTCTCCACCCAGAAGACAAAAAGATTTTTTGCGCTCTCCGAGATCCTGATCCTCTTTAAGGCATAGATATCGTCATTGGGATATTCCCTGCCGGGGCTAGTCGCCACTGCCGCCCCGTATCCGGCATCGCGCACCAGTTGCCGGATATGCGCATCGAACCTGCCTTCAGGATAGGCAAAGAACTCTACCGGAACGCCCAATTTTTCTTCCAGTGCCTTTTTGGCTCCGAAGATCTGGCGCCTCAGCTCCTCCCCGGAGCTGATCTTGGTCAGAGGCTCCGGCCCCATGGCGTGGCTGCCGATAGTGACGAGTCCAGAGGACTGCATCTGTTTCAGATCCTGCCAGTCTAACCTGTCGGCCTGCGGCCGCCCCACCTCGTCGACGATGATAAATACGGTCGCCTTCAGGCCGTATTTTTTAAGTACGGGAAAGGCACGGGTGAAGTTATCCCTGTAACCGTCGTCAAAGGTGATGGCTACGGTCTTATCCGGGATCCTGCTTTTAGCCGCGATCAGAGCGGAGAGCTCTTCCAGCGTCACGACATTATAGCGTCTCTCTTTCAGGAAACGCATCTGCCTTTCGAAAGTGCCGGGAGAGACTACCAGGCGGTTTTCTCTCACCCCTCCCGAATCGACCGAATGGTACATCAGGATCGGCACCACATAGGCGCGGCGTGCGAAATTAAAAAAGACCGGCGCCCCCGAGGCAGCCAGGACAAAGATCAAAATTAAGCCTTTGCGCCTAAACATTCCAAATAGACCTTTTGCGTCTCTTCAGCCATCTTAGCACAGGAGAAACTCTTCACGATGAACTCCCTGGCCTCCGCGGCCAGCATCAAGCGCCTTCTTTCATCCTCTAAAAGCGACACTATTGCCAGGCCCAGGCTTTCGGCATCCTGCGGCGGGACAAGCAGGCCGTTAAGGCCGTCACGGATCAGCGTCTTTATCCCGCCGATATCCGAACCGACGACCGCAAGCCCCGAAGCCATCGCCTCCATAAGCGACAGCCCCAGGCCCTCTTCCAGCGAAGGCATACAGAAGATATCCATCAGCTGCAGCATCGGCCGCGTATCGCTTACCGCAGGGAGAAAATAAACAGAGTCCTCTATCCCCAGCTCTCTGGCGCGGCTGATGAGCCCCTCCTTCATCCTGCCTTCTCCGACGATGACCAGCTGCGCGGAAGGGACGCTCCTGAGTACCTGCCCCATGGCCTCGACAAGAAAGATGTGCCCCTTTACATCGGAGAGCCGGCCGATGATGCCTATCACCGGGCCGCTGCCCAGGCCGAGGTTGATCTTTGCCTGGCGTTTGTCAAATGCGTTGTTGGGCCTAAAACGGTCTGCGTCTATGCCGTTATGGATGACCCTGATATCATCCGCTTTAACCCTAAAGTCCCTGATGAGGTGCTCCTTCACCTGTTCGCTGATGGCGATCACCTTCTTGCCCCAGCAGGGAAAGAGCCGGCGATGGAGCCTGCGCTTAAAGAATCCGTGGCAGGTGTGGACATGGGTAACGCCGGCGTATCTCTTCAACAGGCAGCCCAGGACCTGCGTGGTGCGGCTGTTCGAATGCACGATATCGATCTTATTGTCCCTTACCGTACGCAATAGTTTAACCGCGCTGAAGATGACTTTGGGGCTGAGCTCTTTTTTGGTCCGGATGGGTATGGGGACGAAATCGATCCCCGCCTCGATAAACTTGAATAAGAGCTCTCCTCCCGAAGAGGCGATATAGACGCGGTTCCCTCTTTCCTTGAGCGCCTCACCGAGAGTCAGGCAGTAGCTGGTCACGCCCCCGATATTCAGGTGGTTGGTAAGGAACAAAATCTTCATCTTTATAAAGCCAGGAGCTCTTCTACTGCCCTAAGCACTTCATCCGCAGTGATCTGGCCCATACACTTTGCGTCGCGGCACCTGGGCTTATAACAGGGGCTGCAGATCAGGTCCTTTTTTATCACCGTAAAATCCTTGACCGGAGGCAGGTGCCGACGGGGGTCAGTCGGGCCGAAGAGAGCGACAAAAGGAGTATCCATTGCCGCAGCCACATGCAGCGGCGAAGAGTCCGCCGAGACATAGACATTGCACCTTCTGATCAGGCAGGCCAGCTGATTAATCGTGGTCTTTGCGCAGGCGTTGATCAATTTTATGTCCTTTAACTGCCTGGTAAGGTATTCGGCGCTTGTAACATCCTTTTGGGTCCCGGTAAGCACGATCCGTATGCCGCGGCGGCCCAGCTCTTCGCAGAGCCGGATGAGGTTTTCCCTCGGCCAGCATTTTGTCATCCACCTCGGGCTTGCGCTGATGTTTATCCCGACGATCTTCTGATTGCTGGCCAGCCACTCGCCGCTGAGCATTTCGTCGCTAAAACGGCACTCCTCCTCTGTCGGCCAGAGCTCAAGATGCGGGTTAGCCAATCCGATGCCCAGCATCTTCAGTATCCTGAACTGATGTTCGACCGGATCCATCAGGGGTTTTTCATCCGGGATGCGGTGATTGAGCAGAAATCCGAACTTTTTATTGTCGTAACCGTAGCGGCTCGGGGCGTATGCCAAAAAAGAAAGGATGTGGCTCTTACGGTTATTCTGCAGGTCGATGACTATGTCAAAATTCTTCTTCCTTAATGCCGTCCCGATCTTAAACAGGGCCTTTAAGCCCCTGTCCCTCTCCTTCAGGTCAGCCACCATCAGCTCGTCGATATAAGGGCACCTGAGGAGGACCTCCTTGGATTCTTCTCCCACCAGGAAAGTGATCTTGTAACCGGATTTGTACTTTTCCCTCAACGCCCTGATCGCCGCCGTAGAAAGGATGATGTCTCCGAGGGAGCTGAGCTTTATCACCAGGAGCCTGAAACTTTCTGTCGCTTCTTTATAGACCTCCAGGGTGTTCTTTACCAGATGTTCTGCGGTATATTTTTCTTTTACTTTAATAAGGGCCTCCCGGGCTATTGTAGAGGCAAAACCAGGATCATTGAATATCTTAAGTGCGGCCTCGGCTATCGAAGCAGGATCAGCCGCAGGCACAAGGAGGCCGGTCTTTCCGTCTTCGATAATATCGATCACTCCTCCTACTGCCGTGCCTACCACCGGTACGCCGCTGGCCTGCGCTTCCACCACCGACCTGGGGAAGGCATCATGCGTAGTAGAAGCCAGCACCACCAGATCCAGGTGCCTCAATATCCCGGGGATATCCCGTTGGGTCCCCAAAAACTGCGTGCAGTGCGCAAGGCCAAGCCTCCTCACCAGGACCTGGAGCTCCTCTTTATAAGCCTCTTTAGAGGCCGGGACATCTCCGACGATCCAGACCTTCAGCTCCGGGATACTCCTGGCTACTTTAGCCATGGCCTTGATAAAATGGATATGGCCTTTAAGGGGGGTGATCCTACCGACGATCCCCACATTGAACTCCCTCATCTTTCTCTTTTCCCCGGGGTCGCAATATTTAAACTTCTCGACATCGACGCTGCGGGGCACAAGCTTTATGCGCTCTAAGGGCACTCCGAAGTCATCGATCATGTGCCTGGCGATCACGCGACTGGGGCAGATCACCAGCTTTCCCCAGCCCATCGGCAGGCTGAAAGGGTGCTTGCGGTAATAACCGTGGCAGGTAGTGACAAAGGGGGTGAGGGTCTTACGGCAAGCAAGATAGGCGATCCAGGCCGGCACGCGCGAACGCGCATGTACTATATCGATCTCTTCTTTCCTGATCACCTCAACTAATTTCGGCACCATCTTTAAGATGGCAAAGAGCGACTTTTTCTGCACCGGCAGCTGATAATGGATGACCCCTGCGCCCTCAAGCTCCTTAACCATATGCCCGCCGGCTGAGACTACCACTGCCTTATGCCCGAGCTTGACCAGGCGCCTGGCCAAGTCCACCGTGCCGGTCTCGACACCGCCGACATTCAATTCAGGTAAGATTTGCAGGATGTTCATCTTTAGAAGATCCTCTTTACCGCTTCCTTGACCAATAAGCCGTCATCCGGGCTCTTCGCTTCCGGCCTGCTCTGCCAGATCCCCTCGATCTTGCCTCCTAAAGCGCTGCCCTCCGTCAAATAGATGTAGTGGTTAGCTGCAAAATGGCCGAGGAAGCGGGTATGTTTTAAGCTTAACCCCTCTGCCCTGAAGACCAGGACATATTTACCGCTTGCCGCTGCCTCCGAGACCATGGAGATGCTCTCCGGCGAACAGACAACGAATGAGCTCAGGCCGATTATCCCGCCTGCCGCCCCGGGGATGTTCTTTTCGTTGGCGATCACCAGCAATCCGGTGCGAGGGTAACCTTTAAACTCCATCTTTACCAGAGCCTCTATTTCCGGCGAAGTGCGCCGGGAGGTAGTGACCAGGATGTCGGAACTGATCCTTTCCGCGGCTGATTTTACCTGTCGGATGACTGCGGCCACTGTTTCTTTTTTCAGGATGAAACCCTTCGTATCTCCGCCGATCAACAGGCCGATGCTTACGGCTTTCGGTTCATATCTCGCTGCCGATCTTAATTTTTGCGATTCTTCTTTCAGGTATTCCCCGTCCACCGGGTTTAGCGCGCCTTCGGTGACTATGACATTCTTCCTCCGGGGCGGACGGTCGTGGCGCGGCATGATCACCAGGTCAAACCTCCTTGTGCTTAAGACCGAGGGCCGCATCAGAGCCACGGACCTTGCCTGAGATTGGGCGCTGAGCACGAAATTTACCGGCGCAAGAGCTGCGCCGCAGGAGATGACCAGGTCCGGATTCTTCGCAGCCAGGTTCTCGTAGCTTTCTTTTTCCAGAAAAGCCTTCAGGCACCAGAGGCAACCCTGACAGGCATACCTTCCGGCCAGGCAGCTGCTTAAAGCCATCGCAGACTTGGCAAAGCCGTTCTTAAAATCGACCTTCGCCGTTTCTATTTCGCAGCGTATGCCCATATCCCGCAGAGCGCTTTGAGAGAGCTTAGCGCAGCCTTCCGCCTGCCTCAGGTGCCCGGCCTTGCCGTCGCTGAGGATCAGGATGCGCTTATTCGCGGAATATTTCCAGACCTTATAAGTCCAGAGGTAATCCGCCGGGAATCTCCTGATATTCTTTTCAAAGACCGGCATGAGCCGCTTGAGATTCTGCCGGACATCCTCCTCCTGGTCAGCGCTCCTTTGCACTTCAAAGGGCTCTTCGATGATGGTCTTGATGTACGGGCCCCGGATACGGGTATAATAAGCCGGCAGGATCACGGAATCGTATTTCAAGGCAAGCCTTATTGCGCCGGTAGCCATGGATGCCGGCCTGCCGAAGAAATCCACCAGTGTGCCGGTCTTTCCGCCCTGGTCAACGGTCATGCCCACCGCCTCGTTTTTCTTAAGCGCGGCAATGAGTTCGCGCGTCTGGTTCTGCCTCTGGATGAGGTTGCATCCCTTGAGGCTGCGGTAAGAGTTCAGCAGCCGTTCCAGCCGAGGGAACTTTTTCTGGTCGCGCACCAGCAGGTTAAAAGGAAAACCGAGGTTTGCGCAGATGACATTGGAGAGCTCCCAGCTGCCGGCATGCGCGCCGAGAAAAATCACCCCTCTTTTCTTCTTAAAGGCCTCTTCGATATAATGGCGGCCCTCGACCGTAATGTACTTTTCAAAGTACTTTTTATCCACAAAGGGGATAAAAAATATTTCGATCAGGCTCTGCCCGAGATTCCGGTAGAACTTGCGGATGAGCCTGCAAGCCTCCTGAGCCGACAGCCCCGTGCCGAAGGCGGTACGGATATTGGCATAAGCGACTGCCCTGTGCCTGGCATCGAGATAATACATCGCATCTCCGAGGCGCCGGCCCAGGAACAGGCTGAACTCAGGCGGAAAGAGGCGCACGCAAGACGCGACGGCCTTAAAGAGAATATACGCCAAGTAATCGCTCATCGAACTTTTCTTCTTCCTCAAGCTTTAATCCTATGCGCAAGACCAGGATCTGCATATCTTTCGCCGCATCCTTAAGGTCCGCAATCCTGGCTGCGTCCTTCTCCGTAGTGACGACTGTCTTTATATTCTTCTTTCGGCTATCCTCAAAGACCTTCTTAAGATCCTCCTGGCTGTAGCAATGATGATCGGGGAACCTGAAAGACAATCCGGCTGAAACGCCTGCCTTTTTAATCAGTTCTTCGAATGAGCAGGGATCCCCTATCCCCGAGAAGAGAGTCACGGTCTTATCCCTGAGGGAATCCGGCCCCTGTAATGCGCCGGGGTCCCCAAGCGGATAAAATCCCAAAGGCTGATGCGCGGATTCAAAAATTTGCGCCCCGGGCACAAGCTTCCGTAAAAATCCTTTCAGCGCTTCGGCTCCTTCCGGAGCAAGATCTACCTTGGTCAGGACAAAGATATCTGCGCGTTTCAGCGAAGAAAGCGGCTCGCGCAGGATCCCCCGCGGCAGCATATGCCGGTTGCCAAAGGGATTTGCGGCATCAATAATGACTATCTCCAGGTCCTTCTTTATCCGCCATTGCTGAAACCCGTCGTCAAGGATCACCGTATCGCAGGTAAAATCATCGAGTGCTCTTTTAGCTGCGCGGGACCTGTCGCTATCCACGATCACCGGGATATCTTTTAATTTCTGCTGCAGCATATATGGTTCATCTCCCATCTCTTCACTGGTGACCTTGTGACCTGGTCCCCCCGGGGGAGGCTTCGCTTCGCTTCGCGCTGACCTGATGACTTTTCTTTTATAGCCGCGGGTCAATATCGCTACGCGTTTGCCTTGGCTCTTAAGATAGCGGGCGATGTATTCTACCAGAACCGTCTTTCCCGTGCCTCCTAGGGTGATATTTCCCGCGCTGATCACCTTACAGGGGAGGCGCCCGGCAAAGAGACGGTTCAGAAAGATCAATACCCTGACCATCAGGCCATAAACCAGAGAGAGCAGGAAGAGAAAAAATCTGGCAATACCCGCCGGCACGCCACAGGGCCTGTCAGTAGCTAACCTATAAAGATAATCCTTCATGCTTTTAGAGGGATTAAAGCAGATTAAAAAGCATCGAGATGCCGATGATGATAAAGAGGCCGGCGCCGAGGTAACGGATGAACAGGGGGCTGATGAATCTGGCCAGCAGCGCGCCGATAAGGACCGAAATAATAGTCACCAGCATATAGGCCAGCACCGAACCCAGCCACACCGTAAGCGGCTTTCCTGACTTTGCCGCCATGCCGATGCCGACTAACTGCGTCTTATCCGCTAATTCCGCCATGAAAACCGCGCTAAAAGTAGCAAAAAGTACCTTGCCGTCCATCAAAACCTCCTGGCATGATATTAAGGGATTCACCGTGCCATATCGCACCTTGGCAAAAATGTGGCCAAGTACGCCCTTTCTGGGCTGGATTGGCAAGTGCGCGCTTTCTGCGCAGAAACCTTATTATATTACCATAAGGTGAAAGCTTGGGCAACAGGTTTTTTGGCTAATCTCAGGCAAAAAAGTCCTTAAATTGCAGATAGATACGCAATTTCAGCAGCCCGTAGGCAGGCGGCAGGAGCGCTCCACGATCGCGGTGATCTGGGATAATTCATCCAGCACGATATCCGCGGCCTTAAGGTACTCTTTGGGAAGGCTGGTGGTGACAGCAATGCAGGTCATGCCCGCGCTTTTGGCTGAGGCAATACCAAAGGGCGCGTTCTCTATTACTACGCATTCCGAAGGGCTGACCCCCAGGATCCGGGCTGCCTTAAGATAAGGCTCGGGGTGAGGCTTACCCTTCTTAACTTCGTTACCTGCTACGATCCCGTCAAAGAGCATGCGGATCTTTGAGGAAAGGATCCATCTTAATTCGGTATCCGGGGTCCCGGTGACCAGGCCCACGGAATATCCTTTTTGCCTGAGGCAGTTGATGATCTCGGGGGCACCCCTGAAGATGTAGCGCTTGAAGTTTTTCCTGAAGATCCTCTGGCGGTCCTGAAAGATCTTCTTAAGCAGGGGCTTTGTGGGGATAATCCGGTAACGCGTAAGGAGGCTTTTTAAGGTCTTCTCCCAGCGCTCCCCCTCCTTGGAATAGACATCGAAACAGTTCACCCTGACTCCCCAGGGCCTGAGGGCCTCATACCAGGCGAGGAAATGATACGGCATAGAATCCACGATCACCCCGTCCATATCAAAGATGATTGCCTTGGGTTTATTTTTTAGTTTACTCATCTTGAGGTCAGTCCGAATCCGTGGAGAGGAAGGAGAGGTTCCTGTCGATGAACTCAAGTATCTTCTGTTGTACCACCGTCGCAATATTGATGAACTCAACCCCCATGCCGGGGTGGAAATGCGGCTGGATCTGCTTATCCGGAAGCCAGACCACCCGCGCCTCCACTTCGAAATCTTCCTGTTTAGGGGGCAGTTTTATCTTCATGACCACTTCATCGCCCAGCTTGAACTTATCGCAGCCGAAGAGAAAGGCGCCGATCGCGCTTAGATTAAGCATCTCTACCTTAAAGCATACCGGAGTCCTTGAGAACTTCGGCCTGACCTCGACCTTGATATCCACGCTCAGGCGCCGGAAGCGGCGGCGCATCTGCATGCGCTTGATGTTCTCGATGACCTTGTCCTCCTTGAAGCTGTTTATGGCATGGTCTTCGTGGGCGTAGATCTCGATCACCCGGTCAAGGCCTGCGACCGAAAAGACGCCCCGTAAATGCGCCGGGATATTCACGAACTTCATCCTGCCTTTGTTATTGAGCACCTCTTTGTAGGCGATGACGATCACCGAGACTCCCATGTAATCGATGAAATCCACCTCCTCGAAATTAGAGAGGATATCCAGGTACCCGTCGCGCACGCACTGGCCCACCACCTCCACGAAACTGGCGGAATCTATGTCAATGTGGCCGGCCAAGTCCAGGATGATCACGCCTTCTTTCTGCCTTGCCCGGATCTCCATGACTCATCTCCTTAATTAAATATTACCACAGCCGCTAAGAGAAGGCAATGTTTTCGATATGCTCTAAGGTACTGCGGGTTGCGCCTTCGTTTTCAAGGATCAGGCGCTTCGCAGCCCGGCCAAGTTCCAGCATCTGCTCCGGGTGTTTAAGCAGGTCGCGGATCGCAACTTCCAGCTCCTTTGCGCCGTTGATCCTGATGGCAGCGTTATTGTTCAGGAAGAGCTCGGCGATGTCGCGGAAATTAGCCATGTGCGGGCCGAAGACCACCGGCTTTGCCAGAGAGGCAGGCTCAAGGATATTGTGCCCGCCTTTTTTGACCAGAGACCCGCCCATAAAGACGATATCCGAGACGGAAAAAAATAAAAATAGGTGCCCTATGGTATCCAAAATAAAGACAATATCCTGCCCTGCCTGAGTAATGATCTTCTTCTCAAGCAGGGAGCTAATCCTGTGCGGAGTAAAACCTGCACGCCTGATCAGCCTTTCTATTTCGGGTGCGCGTTCCGGATGCCGCGGGGCAATGATCAGCCGCAAGAAACCGAAATCCTGCGACAGGGCCTTGTATGCGCTTAAGACCCGGGACTCCTCGCCCCTGTGGGTGGAACCGGCGATCAGGATTTTTTCTTCCGGCATCAGACCGAGCCTGGATTTATATACGGAGTAATCCTTTTTGGTATCCAGGTTCTTTACCGCATCGAACTTCATATTCCCGGTGACCTTCACTTTCTGCGCGCTTACGCCCAGGCGCATTAATCTATCGGCATCGCGTCCGGTCTGCACCAGGAAAAGATCCACTTTTTCCAGGACCGGCTTTAGTAAAAACTTAACCGCCCGATAACCCTTAAATGAGCTGTCCGAGATCCTGCCGTTGACTAAGACTATCGGTATGCCTTTGCGGTTAAGCGCAGTAATCAGATTCGGCCAGAGTTCAGTCTCGACGATAATAAATAATGCCGGGTCTATTTTTTTGATCACGCGCCCGGTGATGAATGAAAAATCCAGGGGCAGATAGGTGACAAAATCGCCTCCTGCGGCATAGCTACGCACGATCTTATTGCCGGTAGGGGTAACGGTTGAGATGACGAACTTTTTCTTGGGAAAGGCCTTATGGAGGTCTGCGATCAATCCTTTCGCAGTCAGGGCTTCTCCGACGCTTACGGCATGTATCCAGACCGGTTTTTTCAGAGAAAGATTTTTAGGCGGGAACCCTAAGCGCTGCCGGAAGCCGGAATGGAACTTGCCGCGCAACAGGTATGCAGGCAGATAAAATACCGCGATCAGCAGAAAAATAAGGTCGTAGATCAATCGCATACTATCCTCTCCTCTTAAGCATGCGGATGCGCTTTATCGTATACGCTCTTCAGCTTGTCCGTTGTCAGATGCGTATAGATCTGGGTGGTAGAGAGATTCGCATGTCCCAGAAGCTCCTGCACCGTGCGCAGGTCAGCCCCGCGGTTCAACAGGTGCGTGGCAAAGGAGTGCCGCAGCGTATGCGGGGAGACCCCCTGTTTTATCCCGGCTTTTTTTATGTATTTTAAGACGATGCCGCGCACGCCTCTGGTGGTGATACGCCTGCCGTTCTTGTTCAGGAATATTGCCTCTTGAGTACTCTTTCTCTTATCCAGATATTTGCGGATAGCTGCGGAGGCGATGTCTCCTACCGGGACCACGCGCTCTTTTTTGCCCTTTCCCATGACCTTGGCGATCCCGCCGATAAGGTCCAGGTCCGGGACATTAAGCCCCACCAGCTCCGAGATACGCATGCCCGTGGAATAAAAGGTCTCTAAAATCGCCCGGTCGCGCAGGGACATCAGGTCTTTTTCATCCTTAGGCAGGGCGGAAGAGATGAGTTTTATGACCTCATCTTCGGTCATGAATGCGGGAAGGTGCTTGTCCAGCTTCGGGCTTGAGAGCATAAGGATGGGATTGGTCTTCAGATACCCGTCGCGGGCAAGGAAACGGAAAAAGGAGCGCAGCGCCGAGAGCCTGCGGTTGATGGTGCGCGGGCCCAGGGACTTTTCTTTAAGCACTGCCAGGTATTTTCTTAAAGAGAGGTAATCGACTTTCTCTAGTTCTGTCCCGGCGAGGAATTTATTGAAGTCTTCGAGGTCTAATTTGTAATTTAATATGGTGTGAGATGAGTAATTCTTTTCGATTTCCAGGTATCGGATAAACTTCTCGATATATTTTTCCACGCGGAGCCCCTCGGTCTTTAGGCCGAGGCTCCCTCCCTGAAGCAAAATCATATTCCGCGATTTCTTTCCCCGGACTGAAATCCGAGGATTTTGCGGAAGGGGTTACTCCTCAGATTTTTCCTGCGGCAGATTCCTGGAAGTGAACCTGCACTTGGGAAAGTTTGAGCAGCCGTAAAAGAAACCCCTCTTGGAGCGGCGCTCGATCAGTTCCCCGCCGCAGCCTGCTTCGGGGCATTTTACCCCCGAGGTGATGGATTTAGAGTTCTTGCACTTGGGATACCCGGAACAGCTTAAGAACTTGCCGCGCCTGCCCCATTTGACCACCATCGGCAGGCCGCATTTATCGCAGACTTCTGAAGTGGTGACCACTTCCTTCTTGATGTTCGCCTGCGCAAAGTCAAGGCTCGCCTTAAAAGGCGCGTAAAACTCTTCCAGGACTTTCAGCCGGTTCAGCCGGCCTTCTTCTATTTCGTCCAGCTCCTCCTCCATGAGCGCTGTGAACTTCAGATCCATGATCCTGGGGAAATATTCAAGGAGCAGGTCGCAGACCTTAAAGCCCAGTTCCGTCGGCTGAAAATATCCCTTTATCCTGCGCGCGTAATCACGCTGGATGAGCGTCTGGATGATCGGCGCGTAAGTAGAAGGCCGGCCGATGCCCTCCTCTTCCAGCGCCTTGACCAGGGAACTGTCTGAGTAGCGCGCAGGAGGCTTGGTGAAATGCTGGGAAGGGGTAAGGCTGGCCAGCTTAAGCAGCTCGTCCTTCTCAAGGGCCGGGATGACGTTCTTTTCTTTATCGTCGTTGTTACGGTTATAGACCTTCATAAAACCTTCGAAGATAAGCTTGCTGCCGGAAGCGCCGAAGCGATATTTTCCCGCGGCGATATCTACCGAAGTGCTCAGATAACGCGCAGGGGCCATCTGGCTGGCGATAAAACGGTTATAGATCAGCTCGTAAAGTTTATACTGCTCGGGGCTTAAGAAGCCTTTAAGGTTGGCAGGGTCATAACTTACAAAGGTGGGGCGGATCGCCTCATGTGCCTCCTGGGCGAGCTTCTTTACCTTGTAGACATTGGGCGCATCGGGCAGATATTCCTTGCCGAAGGCGTGACGGATGTGGCCGCGGAGCTCCTCGATAGCTTCGGGTGCGGCGCGCGGCGAATCCGTGCGCATGTAGGTGATAAGGCCGACGGGAGAGCTCTTGCCGATATCTATGCCTTCATAGAGCTGCTGGGCTACGATCATGGTCTTGGTGGCGTTGAACTTCAACTTATTGAACGCCTCCTGCTGCAGGGTGCTGGTGATAAAGGGCGCCTCGGCAGAACGCTTCTTCTCGCCAGCCTTTACCTCAAGGACCTTGAACTCCTGGCCCCTTATATCCGCAGCCAGCGCCTCCGCTTCTTCCTTATTTTGTATCTGGGCCTTCTTATCTTCTATTTTTTCCAGTTTTGCGCTGAAGGGCTCTGCGTCTTTCTCCTCTGCCTTGCAAAGCTTGGCCTCAATCTCCCAGTATTCATGCGCGATGAACTTCTGAATCTCCCTTTCCCTGTCCGTGATCAGGCGCAGGGCCACTGACTGGACTCTTCCCGCAGAGAGCCCCCGGGCGATCTTTTTCCAGAGTAACGGGCTTAAAAAATACCCTACCAGCCTGTCCAGTATCCGGCGGCCTGCCTGCGCCTCGACCATTTTCGGGTCAAACTCCCGCGGACTCTTAAAAGCGCCGCTCACCGCCTGGGGAGTAATCTCATGGAAGACGACGCGCAAGACCTTTTTTCCTTTAAAGATCCTCTCCCTGATCTGCCAGCCGATCGCTTCGCCCTCGCGGTCAGGGTCAGTGGCGATGTAAATGGTATCTTTGTCCTTGCCCTCTTTCTTCAGGCTGGTCATGACCTTCTGCCTTCCCTGGATCACCGTATATTCCGGCTCAAAACCCTTCTCTACATCCACGCCCAGGTCCTTTTTCGGAAGGTCGATCACATGGCCCATGGAAGAGACCACCTTGAAATTATCGCCCAGGATCTTGCCGATGGTCTTGGCTTTGGTAGGTGATTCGACTATTACCAGACTCTTATCCTTCATATGGAACAGGCCCCCCCTGATCTTCGCTCTTAAAGCCTTGTAAACTGTTTTCCCGGCAACTGTCTTACCAGGCGTTTTATCTGCAGTCTTAAAAGTATATCAGAAATCTCCGGGATTTCCAGGTTTGTTTTTTCCGCCAGCTCATCCAGATGAACGGGTTCCTTAACGATCCTGGCCAGGATCAGGCGTTCGCGCCGGTCAATGGCTTCTTTTTCCGGCGGGACCGGCTGCGGCAGGAGCTCTTCGGTGATATCCTCTATGCGGGACACAAGTTTTGCGCCCTGTTTGATCAGGCCGTTTGCGCCGAAAGAGGTCGGGGAATCTACCTTTCCCGGCAGGGCAAAGACTTCCCTGCCCTGCTCCAGGGCGAAATCTGCGGTGATCAGGGCGCCGCTGTTCCTGGCTGCCTCGACCACCAGGATTCCGAGGCTGAGGCCGCTGATGACGCGGTTACGCCTGGGAAAATTGCTTTTAAGGGGCGCTGTATCCAGAGGAAACTCCGAGATCACCGCGCCGCTACGGCTAATCTCTTCTGCGAGTTTACCGTTCTCCGGAGGGTAAATCCTGCGCAAGCCACTGCCGATCACGGCGACGGTGCGCCCGCCTGCTTTTAGGGCTCCGCGGTGCGCACAGGTGTCAATGCCGCGCGCCATGCCGGAGATGACCGTGTAGCCTTCATGAGCCAATTCAGAGGCGAATATTTCGGCATTACCCAATCCGTAGAAGCTGGCGCGCCGGGAACCGACAATACCTATGCTCAGGTTGTCTTCAGGGCCCAAACTTCCCATTACATAGAGTACGATCGGTGGATCCGGAATAACGGCAAGGTTCCTGGGGTATGCTTCATCGCCCAGGGCAATAATCTTAAGCCCCAGTTTACGCGCCGCCTTTAACTCCCTATCCGCATCCTCTTTTTTTAAAGCGCATATCTTTGCCGCGATCTTTGCGCCGATCCCTTGGACTTGCAACAATTTATCCCGCGGGGCAGCTAAGATGTTTTGCGGTTTGCCGAAGACTTCTAAGAGCCGCTTCAGGCGGATGCCTGCGATGTCCAGGGTCAGGTTTAAACTTACTAAAGCCTCAAGTTCCGTCATCTTTTTTTCTTTGCCGGCGGCTTCTTATCTATCAGCTTGATGATCTTCTCCGCCACCTGCTCCACCGAAAGCTTAGTGGTATCGATGGTCTTATGCGCCTGGGCATAATAGGGCGCGCGCAGTTTCAGCAGGAGGTCTATCTGCCTCTTTGGGTCAGGGACATTTAAAAGCGGCCGGTGCGTATAGCGGCTGGTCCGCCCCAGTATCGCCTCGGGGGTTGCGCTCAGGCAGATCATCGCCCCCGTCTCCTTCATGATCCGGATATTGTCCGCATCCAGCACTATGCCGCCGCCGCAGGCGACCACGAACTTCTTCTGCAGGGAGACTTCTTTCAATGTCCTCTTCTCCAGGCGCCGGAAATATGGCTCGCCGCTCTTGGCGAAGATCTCGGGGATCGGCCTCTTCTCTTTCAGCTCGATCAATTCGTCAAGGTCGACAAACTGCCACTTTTTTCTTCTGGCGAGCTCCCTGGCCGCCGCGGATTTTCCGGTGCCCATGAAACCTACGAGGTAAATGTTATTTAGTTTTTTCATTTTAATTATTCAGGGACACCCTCACGATTGTCTCAGAGGGCGTCCCTCAGCGGGGACGCCGTCAGTTTTGACTGGGAGGGCGTCCCTGTTTTTATTCCTGGTACGCGGCCAGCACTATTTCCGAGAGATTCTGGCGTGCTTCCTTGGTCAGGGGCAAAAAGGTATCATACCATTTCCCGTCTTTTGACTTTTCCTGAGGCATGGAAAGGAATAACCCGTCCTTGCCCTGCACCAAGCGAAGGCCTTTTACGATAAAATCGCCGATAGCGACATCGCAAAAGGCCTTGACCTTGGAATCTCCCTCATAGCGGTAGAGCCGCACTACTTTTAACTCTGTGTCCTTCTCCATCTTAATCACCTCCTTCTATTATAACTGATACAAAGGAGGCGATTATCTAACAGGAAATTTTCAGTACGCGCTCTCTACGTAAATTTCGTGGCGGTTAATATCCTGGGCGATCTTGTCGTATTCCAGCTCTTCCAGGATCTTTTCAAAGCCCTTGGTGCGACCCGTGCCCAGGCCGTTAACCACAAGCACAAGATTGGCAACCGGGATATTTTTCACGAAGAGTACGATACGCACGGCTACCGCACTGTAATTCCTTCCCGAGCGGTTTTCTATCTCACCCTTTACCGCCACCTGATTGGAACCCTCAGCCTTTACGATCTCTACATTATAGAAGTTAAAATTAGGCATCGTGTCTCCCCTATGCGGTCCTCTTCCCGTAATTCCGGTAAGCGCTTTTTATATCCGCAAGGCTGTCTGCCCCGAACTTTTCAAGCAGCGCGTCTGCCAGGACAAATGCGCTTGCGGATTCAGCGATCACTCCCGCTGCATCCACGACGCAGATATCCGAACGCTGCACGCTTGCCCTGGAAGGCTTCCTGGTATTTATATTCACTGAACCGAGAGGTTCAAGCAATGTAGCGATGGGCTTCATGCAGGCACGCAGGATCACATCTTCTCCGTTTGTGACCCCGCCCTCGATGCCTCCGGCATTGTTAGTCGTACGATAAAAACCCCTTCCCTTCTTATAATGGATCACATCGTGCACCTCTGAACCGAAACTGAAACCGTAACCTATGCCCAAGCCGACCTCAACCGCCTTGATCCCGGGAATAGACATGATGCCGGCGGCGAGCCGCCCATCCAGGCGCCTGTCCGGCTGGACGAAACTTCCCAGTCCCGCAGGCACGCCTTTGACCACCACTTCAAATACCCCTCCGACCGTATCCTTGTTCTCCATGGCCTCTTTAATCTTTGCCACCATGGCCGGCCTGGTATTTTCGCCGCCGATGGAGAGAACCCGGCTCATGATCTTTATGCCGAACTCGCTTAAGAAGATCTTGCAGACTGCGCCCACCCCCACTACCGAAACAGTGCTGCGGGCAGAGGCACGTTCCAACACATCCCGCACATCGCTAAAACCGTACTTAAGAAGGCCGGCTAAATCCGCATGGCCGGGACGGGGAGAGGCCACTTTCGGCAGCTTTTCAATGCTGAAATCTTTATTGCGTATCAACAGGGCTATGGGGCTGCCTAAGGTCTTCTGATTTCTTAGGCCAGAGAGGATCTCGGCGCGATCGCTTTCGATCTGCATGCGCAGGCCCCTGCCAAAACCGGCTTGCCTGCGCCTGAGCTCCTGGTTGATGATCGCTGGATCTACTTTGAGGCCTGCGGGCATACCCTCCAAGATAGCCACCATTGCTTTCCCGTGCGATTCACCTGCGGTCAGATAACGTAACATGTTTACCTCCATAAACCTCTTTTATTCTCCCGCGCCTCCTGATACAACTCCTGGAAAAATTGCGCGTATTTGACATTGGGCGGAATGGATAGAAGATTAGCGTATCCCTGTTTTACGATTTCGGCATTCACAAAGGTGCCGTCCTTAAGATACGCGTAGGCGAGCAGCCGGTTATAGCGATCGTATTTCTGCACGTCAAATTCAAGGCTCACCGGTTTACCCTCTACGAGGCTACGGGTAAACTCATAGGACTTCTGTCCTAGCTTCTGAATGGTACGCGCATCCTGGCCGGTACGCCCGGCATCACGGCGAAGCTTTTCCGACTCATGCAGTTCCGGGGTGTCGATCCCAATCAGGCGCACCCTTTCTCCGCTCTCAAGCAGAAGGGTATCTCCGTCCACCACCCGCTTCACCCGGATATCGGAGTAATTATAATCCCTGCCAAAAGGGAGAGCGGCCTTTCCTTCTCCGGGATGATAGATCTTCCCCTGCCCCTGGGAGAAAAGGACCCCCGCGCCCAGTAAAGATGCGGCAAGAAGGACGATATTCCTTATAAGCTTCTTCTTCGAGGGACCTCTTTTTTTCAAGGACTTCCCCTGTTCTTAAAGCGCGCCGGCTACCAGGCTCGCCAGGACTATAATATCTTCTACACAGAATATCCGGGTGATATTGGCGTCAAAATACATATTCGCATCCGGGCCGAACTCGCTATCCGCCTGCCAGATCTTCACCAGCACCGGTACCCCTTCAAACGCCTCCACGATCACGCTGGCATCAGCTCCGTGGTATTTTTTTAGAGGCAACTTATTCGGGTTATCCAGGACCCCTTTGGGATTCCTGCCGTATTTACGGATGACCGGCTCGATCGCCCTCTTTCTAAAGGCCGGATAATAGCCTTCTATCCCCGAAAATTCGCGGAAAGTAAGCCAGTCGCCGCCCAGATCCGCAAGGCCCTTTAACTTCTTCTCCAGGTAATGCAGGATCAGTATCGCGGTAAAATCCTTTGCCCCTACATTACAGGATAAAGAGAGCAGTTTTCTGGAGGTCAGGTCTACGGAATATTCGTCACCCAGGAACCTTACCGTCAGGTTCATGCCGGGGTTAAGCTTTGCAAGCTCATCCCAGGCCTTGTTTATGGCGACCTCATAACCCATGGAACCATTTTACTATTTTTATTAGATAAATCAACAGTTTTAGACTATAATAACCCTATGCAATACGACCGTTTCCAGCAAGAATCCATCGACCATATCAACCAGGGCCATTCGGTGATCGTCTCAGCGCCCACGGGAGCGGGCAAGACCGCGATCGCCGAGCACATCATTGAAAATTCAATCCAGAATAACATCGGCGTGATCTACACCGCGCCCATCAAGGCCCTCTCCAACCAGAAGTTCCGCGATTTCCAGAAGCAGTACCGGGATAACATCGGCATCCTCACCGGGGACGTCTCGCTTAACCCCGACGCGCCGGTCCTGATCATGACTACGGAGATCTTCCGCAACAAGATCCTGGATGAGCCGGATAGCCTGAATAAATATTCCTGGGTTATTTTTGATGAGATCCACTACATTGATAATCCGGAGCGCGGCACAGTCTGGGAAGAATCCCTGATCTTTCTGCCTAAACACATGAAGATCCTGGGGCTCTCCGCCACTATCCCCAATATCAAAGAGTTCGCCTCCTGGATCGAATCCATCCACGCTAAGTCCGTAAAGGTGGTCATCGAGGAAAAGCGTCCGGTGCCCTTGCACTTTTTCTTCCACTGCGGCAATGAAGTGGTGGATAAATTAGAGCAGTTAAAAAGATTGAAATATGCCCGGCCCAACCGCCTGAACTCCCTGATCAATTACCTGCGCGAGAAGAACGGGCTTCCGGCGATCTATTTTGTCTTCGGCCGCAGGCAGGCAGAGGAACTCGCCCTTGAGCTGATGAGCTATGACTTCCTCAGCAAAAAGGAAAAGCAGGAGATTATCGGGCTCTACAATGAACTCTGCGAGCGCTTTGACGTAAAGACCGACCGCACCGCCTCGGAGATGTACCCGCTCATCCAGCGCGGGATCGCCTATCATCACGCCGGGATGCTGCCCACCTTAAAAGAAGTGGTGGAGCGGCTCTTCACCAGCCGGCTCTTGAAAGTGATCTTCACCACCGAGACCTTTGCCCTGGGGATAAACATGCCCAGCCGCTCGGTGATGTTCGACGGTCTAAGGAAATTCTACGGCCGCTATGTGCGCAACTTAAAGACGCGCGATTTCTACCAGATGGCCGGCCGCGCAGGCAGGCGCGGCATTGATCAGGAGGGTTTTGTATACTGCAGGGTGAACCTGAATAAGATCAGCCTGGATGAAGTAAAGCGCGTTATCTACGGCAAGCCGGAAGAAGTAAGGAGCCAGTTCAATACTTCTTATGCCACTCTCCTTAACCTTTATGAAAAATATAAGGAGGAGCTTTTTAAGGTCTATCCTCTCTCCCTGCACTATTTCCAGTCGCGTAAACAGGAGCAGAAAGAGGCCCTGCGCCTGCTTGAATCAAAACTGAAATTACTGAAAGAGTTCGGCTACGTCGCCGACGGCAGCCTTACGGAGAAAGGGAAGTTCGCCAAAACCGTCTACGGTTACGAGTTGATCCTGGCTGAGCTTTACGAGGAAAAGGTCCTGGAGCAGCTGGATGAGTTCGGATTGGGAGTAATCGCTTCTGCCTGCGTCTTTGAGCCGCGCAAGAACCAGCGCCTGCCCCTTGGCCTCTCCAAGAATACGCGCAAGATCAGGGGCGCCTGCGAAGAGATCTATGAAAGGATCAAAGATAAAGAACGCCGCTACCGCATCTACCCCTTCAGCAAAGCCCCGCAATTCCATTTAAGCGTAGCTACGGAGGCGTGGCTGCGCGGGACCGCCTTTGATAAGGTCTTAAGATTTACCGATACCGACGAAGGGGAGGTCGTGCGCTACTTCAGGATGAGCGTGCAGATATTGCGCGAAATCCTCGACGCCAAAATAGCCTCGATTATCCTCAAAGATAAGATCCGGGAGACTATCCGCGTGATCAACCGCGACGTAGTGGATGCGGAGAAACAGCTTCGGGAGGGCTAAAAAGGCTCTTCTCCCCGCCTATATTTCAGATAATCCTCTATAATCCTTTTGTGGTCAAAGGCAAAGATAAACTTCTCTAACTCGTTTAATTTTACAAGCCTTAAACCCCGGGCATCAGAGCCGGCCTGAGGTTTGCCTTTGGCTTTAGCGATAAAGACTGTGCCGATAGTGTGGAAGCGCGGGTCGCGGTCAGGGGCGGAATAGGTGTGGAACTGCTTGATTTCGGTAAGTGTAAGCCCGGTCTCTTCCTTTGCTTCTCTTTTTACCGCCTCTTCCAGGCTCTCGCCGTAATCCACGAATCCTCCGGGCAGGGCAAAACCAAAAGGAGGATTACTGCGTTCGATCACTATAATGCTGTCATCAATCTCAATAATGGCATCCACGGTAGTAAAGGGGCCGCTCTGGATCTTCTGGAGCATATAATCCAGGTAACTGATCACCCCTTTATTGAAGACATCGAAGGCCTCCTGGTCAAAGAGGCAGAAGATGATCTCTTTGATACTGCTTGATTTATTCTCCCTTAAATGCCGGAAGGCCTCCTGGGCCATGATCTTGGCAGAGGCCAGGTACGGAAAACCGCCGGTGCCGCAGCCTAAGGCCGGAAAGGCAATGGAACTTACTTTCAGTTCCTCAGCTACCCTCAGGGCGCTTCTGCAGGAGTTTCTTACCTTTATTTCGTCGGTATTGAAATCCATGCCCATGGTCGCGGCATGAATCACGTATTTTGCCGCAAGGTTTCCAGCCTTAGTCCAGGCTGCCCCTCCGATTTCAACCGGACCTTTCTTTACTGCCTCATCTTCAATAACCTTGCCGCCCTTTCTTTTGATCGCACCGGCAACGCCCCCGCCCATGACCAGCTTATTGTTCGCGGCATTGACGATGGCGTCCACTCTCAGTCCGGTGATATCTGCCTGCAGGACTTTAATCTCGGTATCTTTTATCTTCACGCTATTCTCCGATGATCTTGATCATTACCCGCTTCCTGCGCCGGCCGTCAAACTCACCGTAAAAGATCTGCTCCCACGGCCCGAAATCCAGTTTGCCGGCGGTAATTGCCACTACTACTTCCCTGCCCATGATCGTGCGCTTAAGATGTGCGTCGCCGTTATCCTCGCCGCTTAAATTGTGCTTATATTTTTCTTTGCCGTAAGGAGCCAGTTTCTCAAGCCAAGCGGAAAAATCCTGAAGCAAGCCTTCTTCATCGTCATTGATAAATACGCTGGCGGTTATATGCATGGCATTAACCAGGCAGAGGCCTTCTTTAATACCGCTCTTTTTCACCGTCTCTTCAACCTGCGGGGTGATGTTGATAAACTCCTGGCGGTTTTTGGTATTGAACCAAAGATATTGGGTGTGGGATTTCATTACTTAAACTGCTCCTTTATTCTCTCAAGTATCATCTCCAAAATGCTCGCAGAATTAATGCTATTATAAATATCACAACCGAACATATCATAAACCATATGATATGAAATACCGCAAAGAACATAACGCCCTCTCCTGCGCTCCCAGTAGAGGAGCTTTTAATAGCAAAAAAATCATACATAAAACAGCCAATAGAATATACAAAAATAAACCAAATACTGGCCAATAAAGAAAATAAGGCTTTCTTAAGAAGCGAAAAGTCCAAACATATTAAAATAATCGGAGAAATCACAAACGATATCCAGAAAGAACTACCGAAGAGAACCCCGCCAACCGAAGAAATGTCAACACACATTGCTAATAAAAAAATTGTTAAAAATGTAACCCATATTATTGAGACATACTTTGCTATTCTATCAAATAGTAGCTTTATTTTATTGCTTCTCTTTAATTTCCAAGCCAAGTAACCACAAAAGCCAATATAAAGAATTGCTACGATTATTTTTATGCTGAGTTCGATTATGATTTCAGGTGATGCGTTCATCCTGCCCTTTCTTCACTCTCCGCTGCCTCCAGTACCAGTTACCGTATTTTTGATAGATAACCTATTAAATCCCTATTTTAGCCCCATCCTCCGCAGTATCCTAAACCTGAACTTAGGGAATTTAGTGCATTGGGTTCTCATCGTATGTAAAAACCGAAGCGGTTATGTGCATCGCGTTGACCAGACATAGGCCTTCCTTGACGCCACTTTTCCTTAATGCCTCTTCGACCTGCGGGGTGATGTTGACAAACTCCTGGCGGTTCTTGGTGTTAAATGCCAGATATTCCGTGTGGGATTTCATAGATGTAATTATACCACGAAAAGGGCGGGGATAAAATAAAAGCAGAGCGTATTCTCTAGAAAATCCGCTCTGCTCTGCTTCTGGACCGGCCTGCTCTTTAAGGAAGGTCGTCGGGTTCGGGCCCTTCTTCCGGCGGCATTGGCGATGCACCCGGCCCCGCCCCGGCCTTAAAACGCGGCCGCTCTCTCCATTTTTTCAGAAGCTCCTTAAACTTCTCCTGTTGGGCAGGAGTAAGGACAGCCATGATCTTCTCGTGGCTCTTCTCCTTGATCGCCTCCAGGTTCCCCTTGAATTGATCCCTGGCTGCAGCCACTTCTTCCCGGGTCTCCTCTAATATCGCCCTTACCTCTTTAGCCTGCTTGTCCCTGAGGCCCAGCTTCTCCGTTATCCGGTCAAAGAGTGCCTCTTTCAGGTGCTGGCGCATTTGATGGCCTTTCTTCCCGGCGAACTTCCCGCGTAAATACTCACCGGCGACATGGCGCCTTTCGCGTATCCCTTCGGCGACCTGCTTAAGCTGCGCTCTTTTGCCGATGGCAATGCCTGCGATTGCGCCTGCGGCAATACAGAGCAGGGCTAAAATCACCACATAGACTGCGTATTTCTTCATCTTAAATCACCTCCATTGATTTCCGTTAATCCCGAAAACTATCCTGGTTGCCGAATCCAGGGTCACGTTTGATTCCTCCAGGATGCTCAATTCGGCCCGGCTCAGATTATCCTGGAATAAATAATTGTCTACGATATCGACTTTGTCAAACTCCCCTAAGGTCGCAGACAGGAATGCCAGCGATACCGCGATCACCGCTACCGGCACCGGTATCAGCCTGCGCGAAAGATTGCCCATGTCCGGAAGCCACTGCCATTTTGGCGCAACCTCTTCTGCGGAATGCAATCTTTCTTTCAGGCGGCAGACCAGGTAATCTTCAGGCAGGGCTTTGCGCTCTTTCGCGGCAAGGGCATTCTTTACCGCGTTTAACCCGCTCAGTTCGCGGGCGCAGGAGACGCACCCTTCAAGATGCGCCTTTAATTCCCGGGAGGTCGCTTCATCCATCTCACCGTCCAAGTAGCGGGATAAAAGTTTCTTTACCTTCTTGCAATTTAACATTTTACCTGCCTCCTGGATCGCTTAACTTTTCCCTTAAAAGCTGCCTGGCCCGGTAAATCCGGGACTCGACAGTCCCGATACTGCAGCCTAAGGCCCTGGCAATATCGGCATAGCCCAGGCCTTCGATATCCTTTAAGACTACGGCGCTGCGGTAATGAAAGGGAATACTATCCAGAGCCTTCTGGACCTCCTCTTTCTTCTCTCTGGCGGATAAAGAAAGCTCCGAACTTTCGTCGATTACTGCCTTGGCTTTAGAAACATCCTCATGCACGGTGGTATGTCTCCTCTTACGCAGGAAATCATAAGTAGTATTTACGCTGATGCGGTAGAGCCAGGTGGAAAACTGAGCTGAACCGCGGAAGCCCCCTAACCCATGGTAGGCCTTGATAAAAACCTCCTGGACGATATCCTCGCTGTCCCGGTCGTTTCCTACCAGGGAGTAGACGATGTTGAGCGTGCGGTTCTGGTATTTCTTCACCAGCATCTCGAATCCTTTTATGTCGCCTGCTAAAAACTGCCCGATCAGTTTATTGTCTTCGTTCATCTTCTTTTTCCACTAATTAGACGTAAGGCCATACTGCTTTATTCCAAAAAATTAAAGGGACACCCTTCCGATTGGCTCAAAGGGTGTCCCTTCTTTACTTCAAAGGATGTCCCTATTTATTCCGAGAAAGCAAGATAACCCATGAATACCAGGCCGACGAAGGGAATACCGATCAGCACGCCGACCCAGGCCGGTTTATTGCGCCTGAGAGAGATCCGGTACCACAGGTATATGCTTAAACCGAGGATCGCGAAATTAAAGATTACCCCGACAAGGGGGATGAACGATAAAAGGACCGCAGCCACAAAGCCGGCGGCATACAGGTAATTCGCCTGCGCGATCTTACACATCAGGAAGATATTGGCTATCGGGATCCAGGCCATCCATGCCGGGCCGGTATTGGTCTTTACCGCGATCAGGTGCAGGCAGAGCGAGGAATAAAGGTAGATCAGGACCATGGCTATAAAGACAAAAGCCATGATCTTCATAAATACCTCAGGCGGCATCGGAAAGGGCCTGCCCTCTTCCTGGCCGGGGATCCTGCCCAACGGTGTACGCTTCGCCCCAGTCTCCGGGCCGACGAGCGGGGTCCTTACCCCCTCTTCCTCTATCTCTATCTCTTCGAAGACCTGCGGCTCTTCCTTTCCGGGGCTGACCTGCGCCTCTTCAGGGACGAAATCTTCTTCTATGATAATATCCTCTTCGATCACTTCCTCCGGCATAGGTGCGGGAGCCACCGGCTCGCCGTTTATTTGGGCCACCTCATCCATAAAATACGTTACCTCTGCACCGTAGACGTCGATCTTGACTGAATCCGCGGTCTTTTCCACGATCGTGCCTTCAACCGTCTCCCCTGATCTCAGGGTCAGCGTATCGGCCAGGGCCAGAGATGCCAGGATCAGAAAGAACGCAACCAGCAACCAGGCTTTTCTTCTCATTAATCCTCCTCCTCTTTATTGCATTCGCTGCTAGAGATGACTCCCGAGTTACTTATGGTAAATACCTTTTCTCCGGTCACTCCGCACGAAGCAGGGCTGGCAGTGATCTTATAGCCGCCCTGGTCAAACTCTTCGCTGAAAGAATAACCTCTCGTGGTCCGGTCATTGTAAGCTTCCGGAAGATACCCCTGGGTGGTAAGATCGAGCTCGCTTTGGGGATACCTGCCTTCGTGCTTGCCCGCGTAACTTTCTGCAGCCGCAGCGATCTCCTTTAATATTGCCTGTGCAGACGCCTCATTGGCATTGAGCCTTGCCCTTAAGAGATTGGGAATGGCGATGGCAGCGAGTATGGCTATGAAAAGAATCGCAAAATAAAACATGGCTATGCCGATGACCGCGGCAATAATGCAGCCGGATCTGGGCTTACGGGTGATTACTCCCTGCCGGATCTTTTTGGCGGTGGCGTAGGCATCAAAGATGCCGATGATCCAGGGAATTATCAGCCAGCCGGTAAAAAATATGAGCAGCCCCTTGCCGGGCTGGCCGTTGTAGATCTGGCCGAGGCCTGCGATCACAAAACTTAAGATCGCAGCCAGAGACGGAGAGTGCTCCGCTTCCCTTGTTTCTCCTGTTCCGGTCTTGGCGGCTATACAATCCCGGCAATAATTCTCGCCTGCCAGCTGCATCTGGCATTCCGGACAGATGCTCTTTCCGCAGCGGTTGCAGAGTGCGCCGGCAGCGCGGGCAGGATGATTTACGCATTTCATCAGAACACCTCCGTCTTTAACGGGGACCTGAAAAGGTCATACCGGGGATCCAGCCGGCCGATGAACTTGACGCTTAAGACCCGTAAGAGCACCGAAAAAGGCAGGTAGAGGGAAGTCAGGCAAAAGATCACAGAGCCGGCCAGCGGCACGCAGAAGAATATTAAAAAGACAAAATAAAGGAGGCGTAAGCCCGCGGGTGTGGCAAGGTACAAGAGATAAAAGACAAGCGTAAGAATGCCGGCGGGAATAATCAAGCCGATCATCGCCATAAAAGCAATGATTCCGGAGACGAATGAAGCGACCAGCTGCACCGCGATCCTGAGGAGGATGAACTTAAGGAACTCTCCCTTATTCGCCTTAAAGAGCAGGGTAAACCTCTGCCAGGCCTCCTTGATCCTGACGCCTTCTGCGTACATTATCGGCAGAAGGAAATCGCGGGCGATCAGAGAAATGACGCCGTAGATGACTGCCAGAATGATGAAAATGAGTATGGCCGGGAAGAAGGGGGCCAGGAACTTGAATGCCGCTTGCGGCGCGGGAGAAATGAAGGCGCCCGACTCAAACAGCATGTAGATGAACGCCGCCACCAGCGCTCCGAAGAGGAAGAGAAAAATCGTTGCTAACGCCAGGGAGAATAAGAAGAACGAATTCCCTGCCTGTTTATTTTCTCTAAAGGGCGCTTTTATCGAGGCGTCGTTTTTGACAACATCTTCAAGAAATACAAAAGCGAAACGGCATGATAGCCACAAGGAAAGGATGAGCAGGAAAATAACGGAGATGATGCCGGTAGCGATCAGGCTTAAAGTAAGAGGGTTATTTATCTTTTCCCAGAACTTTTTAAATTCCTCTTTCGGCGAGGCCTGGGTCCCCTGGGTAGCGGGTGCAGGTTTTGAAACCTGAGTCTCCTTCTCCCTGCCCTGCTCAGGCACGGGGGGAAGGCGGAAGTTAAACCCACCCCCGATCAATGCCCCGGCCAGGATAGCTATAAACGTAAGCAGGAACCATTTTTTAGGGCTAAACGGCCGCAAGAGTATGCCGGCCGTCCGCTCTACAGAGGCATTGAATATCTCACTGAATCTCACCATTAAGCAGTCTATCCTATGGCTTTATCTGCCACTCGTATCTGCCGCTTGAATCGACAAAGGCTTCGATGGGGGTGCCTGAAGGCGCATTATCCTGCAGCCGCTTGGCGTAGATCTTCTGCACCTCATCCACGGAAGTATTGTTCTTCTTCGCGATCGAAGCGTAGATCGCCATGCGGTCGCTGTTTTCTGCGCTGACTAATCCGCGGGTGCCAGGGCTTGCCTCGCCGGACTTACGGACCTGCACTAATCCGGATCTATCCTCTCCCACTATTCCGCGCGCCTGAAGGGAGTTCAACTCCGCTAATCTGTCGCGGCGCCTCAGTGCCGCGGCCTCAACCTCGGGGCTGAGCGCTTCTTCGGCAAAAGCGACCCCGGCCAGATGCAGCCAGCTTGAATTGCCGCCCTTCTTTGCCTTTTCCTGAGCAGCGCCTCCGGAAACGATGTCTTCGATAGCGTCGATATCCTTTTGCACGTGCTGATAAATATCCAGGCGCATGGTGATATCCACTTTGATCGGTTTTTCCGGCGCTTCAACCTTCACGCGCGCGCAACCGAGGCTAAACACCGCCGTAAGGAAAACTGCCAAAAAAAGCGTCCTCATCACTACTCCCCCTTTCCTAAATTAAAATCATGCAGCACTACGGTAAGATTGCGTTTCCCCTTTTCTCCCTCCATAGCCAGATTGAAGCTCAGGTCCTTCTTCTCAAGGCCCATCTGCAAAGTACCCATATTATAATGGTAATCCTTGAAACTTTCCACAAGTATATCCAGCGACTGTCCGGACCTGCGCGCGGTCTCCTCCAGGAACCCGGTGTCCTTGACTACGAACATCCCTCCCGGTTCATCTGCGGCGAACTGGCCGCTTAAGACCTTTAAGTCAGCTCCCTTGCCGGAAAGCTCGACCGTTCCGCTCAATTTACCCGTCGCCTCGACTTTCTCCTTCAGCTCAAAGTCATTGATAAAGGCGGCGGTGTCCAGGCCTTTGAATTTCAGGCGGGCAAGATATTCTCCCTGCCGGTCGGCCCTGAACTCAATACTTCCTTCGACTTTTCCGTCCAGCAGTTCAGCCGAAAGAGGATCAAGGAATAGGCCCCGTTGATCTAAGATCAAGCTGCTTTTGATCTCTTTTATCCTGGCCTTATTGTATTTGGCCAGCGGTATATAAAGACTGCCGCTCTTGTCCCGAGCAGGAAACACTAAAGAGCCTCTTTCAAGATGTACTCCGAAGGCGTCAAGATTGTCTACCTTAAGGTCAAGGTTATCTAATCTTAACCCGGCAAGGTCAAGCCCTAAAGAGGCGCTGCCGGCAAGAGAGACATCCTTTGATTTTAAATCCAAGGCCAGGCCCGATAGCTTAAAAGATTTGACGGAAAATATGCCCGGGGATTTCAGGTAAAAGTTTTCCCCGAACTCCAGGATGCTCTTCTTCGGCGTCCTGATCCTGATATCCAGGCCATTTAATGAGACCTCTCTGATCCTTCTTGCGATGAGCGAAAGCGGGTTAAAGCGGATCCTTATTTCCTTGACCTTAAAATCGTAAGTTTCACCGCGGGTGATCTCAAGATCAAAAAAGTCAAGTTCGCTAAGCGGTTTTAAAACTGCGCGGCCGATAGAGACCCTGCTCTGCGTAAATACGGCTTTTAATTGCTTTTCGGCGATGAAAGTGATCAGCGGCCGGGTAAAGACAGCTGCGGCGCCGGCCAGGGCCAGGAAGATTATTATAGATATCAGAATCGTCCGTTTCATCTAAATAAGGCCTTTCCTTGCGGCGCAGGAGACAGCCGTTCCCTCAACCGAAAAAATCTTCCCGAAAAATAATTCGCAGACCCAGAGATTCGTCTTGGCATGGAGGCTAAGGATACTTGTCTTTATCCTGCCGCCAAGGAGGCTCATCCAGGGGATGAGGTTATCCGCAAGATGCATGTCGCAGGCTGCGCCTGAATCTATCTCGCCGATCAATTTTTCTGCCGCCTCTCTGCCAACGTCTTCCGCGCGCTTCTTTAATTCTCCCCGGGCATCTGACCAGAGGATGGCGCCGCTATCCGTGGGCGCGTAAAGATTTATTTCGGAGCCCGGGGAGAGTGTCTGGGCGTATTCAGGGCTTATTTCGGGGATAATGTTATATTTTTCCGCAAGGGCCTTGCGCGCAGCCTCAGCCTGCCTCTCTGCGACCCGCCTCTCTTTAAGCCGCTCGGAAGCCAGGCTTATCCCCTTTATAAAGGTAAGCCTGCCCTGTTCAATAAGAGAGAGCTCTTTCGGCGCTTTTATTCCTTTTATTCTTACCCTCACTTCTCCGCCGCCTTTAGGATAATACCCCCTTTTCAAGACATCTAACTCTGCCTCTAAACCGGAACTCTTTAATACGGGGAAAACTACCAGAGGATAATAATCTACCGGGACAGCGCCCAGTCCGGCAGTCCCTCCTTTAATGCGTAAGGTGAGGGTATCTGCGCGAAAGGCCGCCACCAAAAGCAGGGTCTGCAGGAATAAGCCGGCGGCAGCCGAAGTCTCCAGATCCACTTCCAATTCTTTTTCCTCGATCGACCTAAGCTTTGGGATGAAGGTGATCTCTTTTGAGTTAAGCATAAGGCCGGCGGCCTCTGCCTGAAAGAGCCTGACCAGCGTCTTAAGTATAAAAAGGTGCTGGGGCTTGAGCCCGGGTTTAGGGCGCCTTGAGCGGATATTAAAAACGCGGACTGGCTCATGCAGGATGCAGGACAGGCTTAAGGCCGTCCTTAAGATCTGGCCTCCGCCTTCCAGGGTATCTGCGGCAATCTCGATCATCAGCAAAAAGGCCGGATCTTTTTTATAAAAGATCCGGCCCTCCCATGATTTTATTCCTTTTAGATCTTTATCTCGATCCTGAACTCGGAATACGGCCCGTTTTCCAGCTCCACCTTTCCGGTATCCTTGTCCCTGTACCTCAAATAGCGGCCGAATGTGCCGCCGCCGGAAACAGAGGCCTGGATATTATTGTTGATCTTGTATTGCAACCCTGCGCCTGCATAGGCATCGTTGTATTTCAATACCTGGTCTTTATAGATGCCTTTGGTGATCTGGTATTCGCCGAAGTTGAATCCCCCTTCGCCGAAAAGCGTCAGGCGGTCATTCAATTTATAAGCGACATACGGCCTTTTGGGCACGATATTAAAGGTGAGCCTGTCGTTGGCTTTATAAATAAAACCGAGTATGGGAAGGATCTCGCTGTCATAACCGGGCCGTACCGCCACACCCGCCACCAGGGTCAACTTGTCGTTGGGCTGATGGATCAGGAAGGTCTGCACCGGGATGCGGAAGGCCGAGGAATCAAAGCTGTAGTCGTCGGAATAAAAAGAGGGATTGACGGCAAAGCGCCAGTAAGTCTTATCCACATTAAAAAAGGGAAAGGTGGTCTCTATGCCGAGGCTCAGGCCCGAAAGATGCGAAGGCAGCCTCACCGCGGTTGTATTATCGATGCTGATATATTCGTGGTTAAGGGAAAACTCGACGGGCAGCCTTCCGAAGGCCTTAAAGGTATAGTTAAAGTCCTCTTCGGTGCGCATCAGGGTGACGTCCCCGCCCTGGTTCTGGGCGTCGACAGAAGGCATATAGCGAAAGTAGGAATCGATATCCCAGGGCAACTCTTCCTCTTCGGTGATGATCTCCCGCTCTTTCCTGCGGTATTCGGGGATCAGCCTGACTTCAGGAGTGGCGGCCTCTGCCTGCGCCTGAGCCAGGACCTGCTCCTGCGCATCCTCACGGCTAGGGGCTTCCGCCCTCAGGGAAGCGGCAAAAAGGATGGCGAACATAAATATGACAAAGACGCTTAATAGGGCCTTCATGGTAATTTTACGCATTGTCTCCTCCTCTGTAAAAATAGCTATAACGCTTTGTATTATGGCACGTTATGAGCTTTAAGTCAACTGAAATCTTGCCCCTTCCGTAAACTTGATGATCTGATTCATCATCCTGACTGTCTCAGCCGGGTATTTCCCGGCAGCCGTCTCTGCGGAAAGCATCACAAAATCCGAGCCGTCTAAAATGGCATTCGCCACATCCGTGACTTCGGCGCGGGTCGGCCGGATGTGCTCGGTCATGCTCTCAAGCATCTGGGTGGCGGTGATCACGAACCTTTTTGCGCGGTTGCACTTACGGATGATCCGCTTCTGCATCACGGGTATCTCGTATATCGGAAGGGAAACTCCCATATCCCCGCGGGCGATCATGATCCCGTCACAGACCTCGATGATCTCGTCGATATTCTTTATGCCCTGACGGTTCTCGATCTTGGCAATGATCTTGCAATCAGGATGCGCCTCCCCGAGCATTTGCCGGATCGGCAGGATATCCGAGGCATCCCGGACAAATGACTGCGCGATATAATCCACCCCATGCCTTATGCCGAAGTGAATATCCTCTCTATCCTTATCCGTCAGGCCCTTGAACTTAAGGCTTACGTCCGGGATATTTACTCCCTTATGCTCCTTCAGGACTCCGGGAACAAGCACCTCTGTCTCGATGATCTTTGAGCCACTTCTCTTCACCAGGAGCGCGATGTATCCGTCGTCGATAAAGATGTGCCTGCCTTTCTTTATCGCCTTCAGGTCTCCTTCGTAATCAAAGGGAATGACTGCGCCGTCCCCGACAATCTTCTCCCTGGTCAGGAAGAGCCTCTGCCGCTTTTTTAAAGGGATGCCGGACTCGGGCTTTAATTCTCCGATGCGGATGCGGTAACCCTCCAGGTCCTGCAGGATGCGGATGCGGCGGCGGTACTTCCTGTTCAGCTTACGGATCATTTCTATGCGTTTTAAATGTTCGGGATGGCTTCCGTGCGAAAAGTTAAGCCGCGCCACATCCATGCCGCAAAGCATCATCTTGCGTAAGACCGTCTCATTCCCGCTTACCGGCCCGATAGTACAGATGATCTTTGTCTTTGCCGTCTTTTTCATCAGTTCCCCAAAAGTACGTCCTTGAGGCTGCGGATGATGTTGCCTACCGCGGTCCTGAACTTGTACTTTGGCTCCTTTAGCGTGCCGCTGATCCTGATCTCGGCGAACTTGTCCGCCTTTCCGACGATCGCCGTGGCGATATCCTTGAAAGTCCCGGTCAGAGGGACCATCTCATCCAGGATATGCACGTCCAGGACCGCATCGATGGCACCGTCAAACCCCAGCCTCACCGGTCCGGTCAGCTCACAGATGTTGCTCTTAAGAGTGAGGTTCTCGGTAGAAATACTTCTGTCAGCGACAATAAAATCGCTGAAGCCCTCATTAAAGACGATGCTGGCGAAATCTTTGGCAAAAAGAAAGGAACCCAGCCCCTTGAAAAGATTCAACTGCCAGAGCCTGCCTTCAGTGATAGTGACCCTGCCGCTGCCACTGGATGCCCCGAAGTCCCTGGCGTCTCCGGCGGCATTAAAGCTGGCATTCACCAGCCCTGCGATATCCTTATCCCTGATCGGCGTATCGTTCTTCAGTTTCTCGATCCTCACGCCGCTAATATCGGCGGATAAACTAAATGACGGCTCAGCCCCGAGGCCTAATTTTCCCTGCGCCTGCACTTTTCCGTCATAAAAGTTAAAGCTCAAAAAGGGGACCTCCAGCAGATCATCGTGCTGGTTAAGGTACAAAGACAGATCCCTGGCAGTCAGGCCGTAGAGAGAAACTTCGGGCCCTGTGATCCTGGCATCCAGAAGGACGGTCTTAAGGTCCCCGGCATTGCCGCTTAATTTAAGCTCGGCGCGCACTTTGCCTTTGAGTTTCAATTTGTCGAGCGTCTCTTTATATTTCTTAAACGCCCTGCCTAAGTCTTCTGTATCCAGGTCCAGGTAGCCGGTGAGGTTCAGTTTTGACGGCTCAAGTTTTAAAGCGCTTCCGGTGAGGTTAAATTGAGAACTCAGGTAACGGCCGGTGAACCTTGAAAAATCCACCCTCTCATCTCCCACCGTAAAACTTGATTCCAGGGATAAGTCTTTTGATGCCAGGGTAAGATGCACGGCGGGGTTTTTAGGATTTACGGCTTCTCCGCTTGAGCGGTAAGATACTCCCTGGTAAATAAAACTCAGCCTCGGCCAATTTAGCGCGTCTTTGGCGAACTCTATGCGGCCGCTGATATTCTCAAAAGGCGCTGCAGCCTTCTCAAGCCTGGCTAGCGCTCCGGAAACCTCCAGCGCTCCGGTAACCTGGAACTTACCTTCGGGATTCCTGATGGCTACGAAGACACTGCCGCTGCCGCTCATCTCCCCGGGAAAATTAAACTTCATTTTTTCTTTCAGCAGTGCCTTTGCCTGGGCAAGAGTAAGGGTGGTAGTGATATTGACATCCAGGCTAGGCTTTGCGAAATTACGCATCGAACCCCGCGCCAGGACAGGCAGGCCCCAGATCTCTGCCCGCAGGTTATCGGAAAAGATCCCGGAATTATTGAAGGTGATCTCGCCGTTAATGCCGCTTACGTCTCCGGCAAGCCCCAGGCCCAGTATCCGCGAGGCAAAGACCCTGGCTTTGGCGGAAAAACCGAAACCCTTGTCTTTAGTCACATACTGAAGATTAGCGGCGATCTCGGAGTTTATCCCGTAGGTGGTATTCCCTGTAAGGAAAGTGATATCTTTATTCTGTGTGCCGATGCCGGCATAAAGTATGCCGTCCTCAAGCTCCAGGTTCACCAGCGCGTTGATCAGTCCGCCGGAAAAAACGACCCCGGAGTTCCGGTAATACTCGGCGAAATACAGGGGCGAGAGGTCCCTGACAGCGGCCCTTGCCTTAAGATGCTTACCCGGAATCCTGTATTCGCCTGCCAGGGCCAGATGCGTTCCTGCGTTGTCGCCGGTCAGCGCTTTCAGGCTGAATCTTACGCTTGCCGGCAGTGCAAGGCTCATATTTAAATCCAAATCCTTCAGCTCCTTGACCGCCGGCTCGGCTAACTTTGAATCTTTGAATTGGACATAGGCATTACGCACGCTCACCCGGTAAATATAGACATTAAACTCCGGCTTCTCTCCTGCGGCCTTAGCCTTAGGCAGGAGCTCCTCCAGATTAAAGGTATTGTCGCTCTTACGCTCGATGAATATCCGGGGGGATTTGAATGTTACTGTGGGGATGATGACCGCTTTCTTAAAGATGGGCCAGACCAGGAAAGTGCAGGAGGACTCTTTCACGCTTAAAAAGACCTGCTTCTCGTCATAGATCAAGAGGTCCCTGAGCACCAGGCCCTTAAAGACGCTGAACTCAAGCGAATAGAGCGCCACCTCCTTGCCGGTAGCCTCTTTAAGCCTGGCAACGATCAGGGACTTGATCCGGGTAGGCAGGATCACGCTGTTCAGGTAGATGGTTGCGATACTGGCAAGCAAAACAAATACCAAAAAAAGGATAAGGAGTTTCTTTCTCAGGGAAAGGTTGAAGAAGATCATTTCTCTTTTTTCAGTATATTCCCGGCTTTTGCCAGCGCCTGGCGCCTGGTCTTGACCCTGCCGATAGCTTGAGCCTCTTCGATTTCGCGAAGTATCTTGCCTATTAAAGGGGAGGGTGCCAGCTTAAATCTTTTCATCAGGTCGTTGCCATCAATAAGTCGCGGGAGCTTCTTTTCTTTTAATCTGCGGAAATATTCCTTTATCAATCCCAGGCACATTGCTTCATGGTGCCTGCGGCCTTCGTTGGTGGTTAGGCGGCCGCGGGTGGCGCGCTGGTCGGCAATAGAAAGGAGAAGCGTAGAGGCTGCTTCTCTGGCCGTGTCGCGAAAATACCTAAACTTTGCCCGGGCAGTCACCTGCGCGCTGTCCGCAAGATACCCCGGCCTTAAGTGCCAGAGGATCATCTTATGCAGGGCGTTGGCTTCATCGTTTGAGAGTTTTAGTTTGCGGCTGATCTCTTCCGCCACATCAAGGCCGTACCTTTCATGGCCGTGAAAAGTGGTCTTTTTTCCCTGGCGCCTGCGCGCAGCCGGTTTTCCGATATCGTGCAAGAGGCAGGCAAGTTTTATAAGGCTGCATCTCCTGCGTTCACCGGACAGATATTCATTAAGGTAAGCAGCAAGCTCCCGGTTGTTTTTAAGCTGCTTTAAGGCTATCTCCATCTGCCTGAGCGTCTCAAGGCTGTGCTGCCAGACATCCAGGTGGTGATACGGCCCCTGGTCTACCCCGCGCATCCGGTCAAACTCAGGGAATACCACTTTCAGGATACCGGCTTCATCCAGCCTTTTTAGGTAGCCGTAAGAATTCCCGCAATTAAAGATCTTGAAGAGCTCATCGCGCACACGCTCAAAAGAAACACCGGCTAATCCTTTCTTCTCTTTTACGGCCAGCTTAAGCGTCTTTTCCTCTATCTTAAATCCCAGGGTGGCGGAAAAGCTGAAAATGCGTAAAATCCTTAAAGGATCTTCAATAAAGACCCCGGGGCTGGTCGAGCGGATGACGCCTGCCTTTAAATCCTCTATCCCGCCGTAATGATCGCACAGGGATTGCAGCGGAACTTCATTTTCAAGGGCCTTTTCCAGGTCAAGGCTCAGGGCATTGATAGTGATCTCGCGTTTGGAGAGGTCCTCTTGCAGAGTCCTGCCGCGGAAATCCGTGAAATCAAGAGTACAGATCCTGTCTTTGAGTTTCTTTACCAGGCGGCAGGCCCCGTGCTCCTTATCCAGGACCACGAAACCGCATCTCATTTCCCTGGAGAGCGAACGGCCGAAACTGATCGCGCTTCCTTTAAGGCAAAAATCAAAGTCGGGATTCTCTTTTCTTCTCTCTAGCAGCATGTCCCGCAGGAATCCGCCGACCAGATACAGCCTGACCTTACGCCTCCTGGCATAGTCATGGACAGATTCAAGGATCTTAAGGTCCTGGGCTAAGAATCTTATCCTTTTTTTCATCGATTAAATCTTTTTCGGGGTGGAGTAGCGAGGGATTACTTTTCTTTGTTGTTCAGTTCCGAGTGCCTGATGATCTCATCTTCGACGAAAATGGGCGCCTTTGCCCTGACTGCCAGGGCAATGCTGTCCGAAGGCCGGGCATCCACCATCTTTGTGCCTCCGGAAGCGGTCTTTAAGACTATTTTTGCGTGGAAGGTATTCTCCTCTAGCCTGTCGATGATGACTTTTTCGATAGTCGCCTCAAGGTGCTCGATGGTCTTATGCAGCAGGTCATGGGTGAGCGGGCGGGGCGGTTCGAAACCGCTGATCTTAAGCTTTATCGCCGAGGCCTCAGGCAGGCCGATCAGGATGGGCAGGACCCGCTCGCCGTTCTTCTCCCTTAAGACGATCAGCTGGTCATGCCGCTTTTCGTCGATGACGATCTTGCTTAGTTCCATCTCAACCATGAAATATTTCTCCTATTTTTTTATCTTACGCGAGGGCTTACGGGTATTCCCCAGGTACGCCCCTGCCTTTTCCTTGCCTAAGATGTCCTTTAATTCCTCCATGAACTGGCCTACATCCCTGAACTGCCGGTAGACTGAAGCGAACCTCACGTAGGCGACATCGTCGAGGGTCTTTAGCTTCTCCATCACCATCTCTCCGATGCGGGTTGAGGGGATCTCGCGGTCGGACTTCTTCTGGATACTGCGCTCGACCTGCGTGGTGATCTCTTCCATCTTCTCGATGCTCACGGGGCGCTTTTCGCAAGCCTTCATGATGCCGGAGAGGATCTTCTTGCGGTCAAAGGGCTCATGTGTACCGTCCTTTTTCACCACCATCAAAGAGACCTCTTCTACATATTCATAGGTAGTGAAGCGCTTGCCGCATTTAAGACACTCGCGGCGACGCCTGACCGCGGATTCCTCGGCGGTGGCGCGCGAATCTACGACCTTATCCTCTTTATAACCGCAATATGGGCACTTCATTTTTTATGCATTAATCTTCTTACTCTGATCTTTGCCTGCTTCAGGAAATCCATCGCCATCCTGTCCGGATAACCGTCTGCGATCACGATCTCATTGATCCCGGCATTGATGAGCATCTTGGCGCAGATCACGCAGGGCTGACAGGTGGAATAAAGGGTGCTGTCTCTGACACTAATGCCGTAGAGTGAAGCCTGGATCAGGGCATTTTGTTCAGCATGCAGCGCGCGGCACAATTCATGGCGCTGGCCGGAGGGGATCTTTAGCTTCTCCCTCAGGCAGCCGATATCCAGGCAATGCCCGAGCCCCTTGGGCGCGCCGTTGTATCCGGTAGCCAGGATCCTTTTATCCTTGACCAGGACTGCGCCGACGCTGCGGCGCAGGCAGGTGGACCTCTTGGCCACAAGCCGGGCCATCTCTAAAAAATATTCGTCCCAGCTGGGGCGTTTATGCGTTTTCTTTTTCACTCTCTGGATAACTCCGGATATAACGGGAACTTTCTGGTAAGGCCGGATACTTTATTCTTTATTTCGTTCAGCTTTATCAGGTTGTCTCCTGCCTCGATCGCCTCATCGATCAGTGTAGCGATCAGGCGCATCTGGGGCTCTTTCATCCCGCGGGTGGTGACTGCGGGCGCGCCGATCCTAAGGCCGCTGGTGACCCCCGGGCTCTTCTTATCAAAAGGGATAAGGTTCTTATTCACGGTAATGCCTGCCTGCTCAAGTATCCTTGAGGCATCTGCTCCGGTGATCCCTTTTTCGGTGAGGTCCACCAGGAAAAGGTGCGTATCCGTGCCGCCGGAAATGATCCGGAATTTCCTCTTCGCCAGAGCCGCGGCAAGCTCTTTTGTATTCTTAATGATCTGCCTCTGATAGGACTTGAACTTAGGGGTCATCGCCTCTTTAAAGGCCACGGCCTTGGCTGCGATCACATGCATCAATGGCCCGCCCTGGATGCCGGGGAATATCTCGGTATCTATCTTCTTGGCAAACTCCTTCCTGCAGAGGACAAACCCGCCGCGCGGGCCGCGCAGGGTCTTATGGGTAGTAGAAGTGACGAACTCGGCATACGGAACCGGATTCGGGTGCAATCCCGTAGCCACGAGGCCGGCAATGTGCGCCATATCCACGAATAAATACGCGCCCACCTTGTCGCAGATCTTACGGAAGGCCTTAAAGTCGATCCTCCTCGGATAAGCCGACGCTCCGGCAAGGATCATCTTCGGTTTGTGCTTCCTGGCCAGGTGCATGATGTGGTCGTAATCCAGCGTCTCAGTCTTCTTGTCCACGCCGTAACCGATGACCTTGTAATACATCCCGGAAAAATTGTGCGGGTGGCCGTGAGAAAGGTGGCCGCCGGCGGCCAGGTCCATGGCCAGGACCGTATCCCCAGGGTTAAGTGCGGCAAAATAGACCGCCATATTCGCCTGGGTGCCGGAATGCGCCTGGACATTGGCGTGCTCTGCGCCGAAGAGTTTTTTGGCGCGCGCAATCGCCAGCTCTTCCGCCTGGTCCACGTATTCGCAACCGCCGTACCAGCGCCGGTGGGGATAACCCTCGGCGTACTTATTGGTCAGGACCGAGCCTTGCGCTTCAAGCACGGCCAGGGAAGTGAAATTCTCCGAAGCGATGAGCTCCAGGTTCTCCTCCTGCCGCTTTATTTCACTCTTTATCGCTGCCCAGATCTGGGGATCGGTCTTTTTAAGGTGCTTCATCTTCTGCTCCGTATCTCTCTTTCAATATTTTTAATCTGGTTCAGGCGCCTCCGGTGCCTGCCGCCCTCAAAGCGCGTATTCAGCCATACTCCGACGATCCGCTTTGCCAGCGCTGTATTCACAAAGCTTGCGCCCAGGACCAGGACATTACTGTCATTGTGCCGGCGGGATAAACGGGCAGCCTTTATTCCGTAACAGAGCGCGGCACGCACCCCGGGGAAACGGTTGGCGACGATGGAATTACCGATGCCGCTCTTACAGATGAGGATCCCCTGTCTGTAACGGCCGCTTGAGACTTCTTTGGCCAGGGCGTAAGCGAAGCGCGGATAGTCGCAGCTCTCTTTGGAGCAGGTCCCGAGGTCCTTTATCCTGTAACCGCTTTTTTCAAGATACGGCCTGATCTTCTCCTTCAGGGAAAAACCGCCGTGGTCTGAGGCAATGACGATCTTTTTCATATGCTTTTTACGAGTCGCCCTATCGCTTCTTTGATGATCTCAAAAGTTTCTGCGTAAAAATCCGCACCCCTTCCGATGGGATCCTCGATATCCAGATTTTCAGTGTCCTCTATTTTAGCAAATTCCTTTAATAAAAACACTCTATTTTTTGCCTCGGGCACAAGCTCAAGGATCCGCTCTTCGTGGATCTTCTCCATCACCAGGATCAGGTCGGATTTTTTGACCATCCCGGCAGTCGCGCGCTTTGAGACGTGCCCTGAGACATCGATGCCGTCCTGCGCCAGGAGCTCCCTGGTCGGCTCAGTTGCGCCCAGGCCCCCAAGCATCATGGTTCCGGCAGAAAGGACCTCCACATCCTGCCGGTGCGCGTCTTTGAGCTTCTTCTCAAGTAAGGCTTTGGCCATCACCGAACGGCAGGAGTTTCCGGTGCAGATAAAGAGGATGCACTTCCTGCCGGCTGCTTTCTCGATCTCTTCTTTCCTGATCGCACCCTCCCTTAAAACACGTAGAGGCGTTAGCGTAAGATCAACTACCGTAGATTCAACGCCTACTTTGGTATCGCCGGCATCCAGGGCCAGGTCCACCAAGCCCTCAAGGTCCCGGATCGCCTCGGAGAAATTCGCCGGCGCAGGCTTACCCGAAAGATTTGCCGAAGGACAGGCCACCGGTATGCCGGCCAGGCCGATCACCTCTAGAGCCACCTCGTTGTCCGGCATGCGTAAGCCCACAGTACCTAAAGCAGTCTTGGATTTTAAGACCAGGGTCAGCGGCCCGGGCCAGAACCTCTCCAATAATTTATAGGCAGAGACCGGCACCTGTGCCGCAAACTCTTCCACCTTTTCCTTGTCAGCGATATGCAGGGTAAAAGGTTTTCCTTCTGGCCTCTTCTTTATTTCAGAGAGCCGCTGCATTGCTTTTTCATCCAGGGCATTGGCGGCAATGCCATAGACAGTCTCGGTAGGAATGATCGCCAGTCCTCCGGCACGCAGGGTATCTGCGGCGATGCGGATAGAATCTTCGGCAGGATTCAGGGGATCGACTTTGATGATCCGGGTCTGGGTCATACTTTAAGCTTGATGCTTTTAATGTGTTTGCGCATCTTAGCCTTGTAAGCAACCATTTTTTTCTGGATAGCTTTATCGCCTGTCCCTAGTATCTGGAGCGCAAAAAGCGCGGCATTCTTTGCCCCCGCCTTACCGATCGCCATGCAGCCGACGGGGATCCCCGGAGGCATCTGGACAGTGGATAAAAGCGAATCCAGCCCCTTTAGATTCTTGGTCTCGATGGGGATGCCGATCACCGGCAGGGCCGTATGCGCAGCCACTACCCCGGCCAGGGCAGCAGACATGCCTGCGGCAGCGATAAAGACCCTGGTCCCTCTTTTGGGCGCTGCCTCGACATAGGCCGCCACTTCTTTGGGCGTCCTGTGGGCAGATAAGACCTTTGCCTCAAAATCAACCTTGAACTCTTTTAACAGATTGATCGCCTCATTCACTGTCTCAAGGTCTGACTGGCTTCCCATTAAAATGCTGATCTTACTCATAGTTTTCTCCTTCCCCCTAACTACTATCTACTAACTACTACCTACTGCTTTCCTCCCGATATCGCGGCGATAATGCATACCCTCGAAATGTATCTTATCCACTGCCTTATAGGTCGATTCGATCGCATCCTTGATCGTATTGCCAAGGCCCGTAACGCCTAAAACGCGGCCGCCGTTAGTGACGACCTGCCACTTGTCGTTTATCTTCTGCCTCCTGGTCCCGGCATGAAAGACGACCACATCGGGTAATTTCGCCGCTTCCTCAAGCCCGAAGATCTCTTTTCCTTTTTCGTAATCTCCGGGATAGCCTTTCGAAGCACAGACTACGCAGACGCAAGGCCGCTCATCCCAATCCAGGGTCCTGACCCGCGAGAGTTTGCCTTCGCTGGCAGCCAACATCACTTCTACCAGATCCGATTTAAAGCGCGGTAGGATCGCCTGCGTCTCAGGATCGCCGAAACGCACGTTAAACTCTAAAGTCTTTGGCCCTTCTTTAGTGAGCATTACTCCGGCATAAAGCGTGCCGCAATATTCTATGCCGTCTTTTGCCAGTCCGTCGATAGTACGATACACTATTCTTTCCAAGATCTCTTTAAAGAGCTCTCTGGTCACAACCTGCGCCGGAGAATAAGCGCCCATGCCTCCGGTATTCGGGCCTTCGTCATGGTCAAAGATGCGTTTATGGTCTTGGCTAGAAGCGAGGGCGACCACCTCGCGCGAATCAGTGATCACCAGGATCGAAGCCTCCTGCCCCACCAGGCATTCTTCGATAATTACCTTATTGCCGGAGTCGCCGAATATCCTTTCTTCCATAAAGGAAACAACTGCCTGTTCTGCCTCGTCAATAGTTTTAGCCACCACCACACCCTTTCCCGCAGCCAGGCCGTCTGCTTTTACCACGCAGGGTGCGCCGATCTTGGCGATATATTTTTTTGCTTCATGTGCATTATCAAAAATTCCAAAGGCGGCAGTCGGGACCTTGTATTTATCCATCAGCAGTTTGGCAAAGACCTTGCTCGCCTCAAGCTGGGCCGCGGCTTTTGAAGGGCCGTAGACGCCTAGCTTATAGCGCCTGAACTCATCAACTATCCCGGCAGCCAGCGGCGCTTCCGGGCCGACCACGGTCAGGTCGATCTTCTCCCTCCGTGCAAAATCAAGCAACTGCCCGGTATCCTCTGCTCTGATGTCCAGGCACTCTGCTTGACCGGCAATGCCGCCGTTACCCGGGGCGCAGAAGACCTTATCCGCCAGTTTCGATTGCGCGATCTTCCAGACTAAGGCATGCTCCCTGCCGCCTGAACCGATGACTAAGATTCTCATACAACGCCCTTTTGGCTATCCAGCATTCAATACTTATCTTGCATAGTAGGGACAGTCCCCTTTGAAGCTCAGGGGACACTCTTCGATTCTATGAAATCTATTCAAAGGGTGTCCCCGCATTGATGGCGGGGACAGTCCCTGCCGCAGTAGTCGTTAGACTATCTCAACCTTCTTTTTCCCTTTTACAACTTCGCCGATGACGCAAGAATCAAGACCAACAGCTTTCAGTTTAGCGATGACCTCGCCGGCGTAACGCGCCTCTACCACTAAAACCATGCCGATACCCATATTCAGTGTATGGTACATCTCCTTATCCAGGATGCCGCCCTTATTCTGGATCAGGCGGAATATTTTAGGAACACTCCAGGCATTCTTATTTATCCGGACATCGACGTTATCAGGGAGGATGCGCGCTATCTTATCGTAAAACGCGCCACCCGTGATATGTGAGATACCTTTTATAGAGTTCTTTAGTTCTTTAGTTCTAAAGTTCTTTAGTAAAGACAAGATCGGTTTCACATATATTCTTGTGGGTTTAAGCAACTCGCTGCTCATGCGCCTCAATTCTTTTTCAGAGAAGACCTTGCGCACCAGGGAATATCCGTTTGAATGCAGGCCATTTGATTCGAGGCCGATTAGAACATCTCCGGCAGCAATCCTGGAGCCGTCAATGATCTCCTTGCGCTCAGCAACCCCTACGCAGAAACCCGCCACGTCATATTCGCCTTCTCTGTACATCCCGGGCATCTGGGCAGTCTCTCCGCCGATAAGAGAACATCCGGACTCAATGCAGCCGTTATTTATTCCTCTGACTATTGCCTCAAGCGTCTCATCTTTAAGCCTGCTGTAGGCGATGTAATCCAGAAAAAAAAGCGGTTCAGCCCCGGTGCAAAGGATGTCATTGACATTCATCGCCACGGCGTCAATACCGATAGTATCGTGCTTATTTACAAGGCAGGCGATCTTTAATTTCGTGCCTACCCCGTCTGCTGATGAGACCAGGACCGGATCCCGGTATTTATTCTTATCCAGACTAAAGAAGCTGCCGAATCCGCCGATATCTTTAAGCACCTCCGGACGGAAAGAGCGCCGGACCAGGTTTTTTATCCTTTTTTTAAAGATATCAGCTTTTCTGATATCCACTCCCGCTTTCTGATAAGACATTCTTGCCATACTCTTCCTTTCCTGGTAAATCTAGAAGCCCTTCTCAACCTGCTTGCGGCTCATCGCAAAGACAGAGGTTAAGGGTGTTTTCCTGTCCAGCAATATAAACAGAGCTTCTCCTTAGGCAGGCCTATTGCCGAGACCATATCGTCTAATTTCTGGAATTTTATGGAAGAGGCTCCGATATCCTCGGTGATCCAGTCAACCATCTTTTTGTGTTTAGGGGAGTCCTCATCCACATAGCATTTGACGTCCTTGATATCTTTGCCTTCAATATCGCGGATCGCCTTGCGCGCTGCCAGTTCCGCGTTGCTTCGCGTGGAATAATTGAACTTGCAGGGAAACATGAGTGGCGGGCAGGCGATCCTTAAGTGGATCTCCTTGGCGCCTGCTTCCTCGAGCTTGCGGATGGTATAATTTTTAAGCTGCGTGCCGCGCACGATAGAATCATCGCAGAAGACTATTGCTTTATCCTTGATAATATCCTGGATGGGGATAAGCTTCATGCGCGCTATGCGGTCGCGCATCTCCTGTGAAGGAGGGATATAACTCCGGTCAAAGCCGGGAGTGTACTTGACCAGCGGCCGGCGGTAAGGGACCTTTGATTCCATGGCGTAACCAATGGCGTGCGTGGTCCCGGAATCCGGGATCCCGCCTACCAGGTCAATCTTCACGTTATCGCCTTTTGCCAGGCAGCGGCCGCACCTTTCCCTGACCACCTCCACATTTATCCCCTCATAAGTGGAAGCGGGAAAACCGGTGTAGATCCACAAAAATGCGCAGATCTGATTTACCGAACCGCCCTTGACCTTCTGGCGCATCCCCTTTTCGTCGATCAGGATGACCTCTCCCGGAGCGAGGAACTTAGCAATTTTAAAGCCCAGGTTACTGAAGGCCGTGCTTTCAGTGGTAACTGCCCAGTCCTCATCCCGCTTTCCGATAACCAGCGGCATATAGCCGAACCTGTCCCGTGCGGCATAAATTCCCTCTTTGTTCATCAAAAGCAGCGTACAGGAGCCGTCGATCTTGGAATAGAGGTATTCGATGCCGTCAATGATGTCCTTTCCCTGAATGATGAGCTTGGCTGCCAGCTCTGTCAGATTCACCTTGCCGTCGCTGACCTCGCTGAAGGAGAGCCCCTTTTTGTAAAGTTCATCCGCCAGCTCCATAGAATTGTCAATGTATCCGCAGGTGACGATCGCGAAGGGTCCAAACTTTGAGTTAACGCAGATCGGCTGTTCGTCGCGCGAGCTGATCACGCCGATCCCTTTATTGCCGGACATGTGTTTATAGTCCTCGTAAAATTTGGATTTGAACTGCGAACCGCGGATATCATGGATCTTACGCGTCAATTCCTTACCCCAGACCGCCAGCCCACCGAACTGCGTGCCCAGGTGCGAATGATAATCCGTCCCGTAAAAGAGGTCCTGCCCGCAGTCATTCTTAGTGACAACACCGAATATGCCGCTCATATCTTGCTCCTTTTATAGGTATTTTTTAGCATAAGCTACGCCGTTTTGAAAAATAGCCAAACCTTCTCCTGTCCTTTTTGTCTTTTCTCTGCACCATCGGGGATGTTGCTGTGCTGAAACATGTCTTTCCGGATGAGGCATGAGCCCCAGGATCCTTCCGGTCTCATCGCAGATCCCCGCAATGTTCGCCATTGAACCGTTGGGGTTGTCAGGATAACCGGTAAGAGCTCCTTTTGCGTCGCAATATTGAAAAACGATCTGGCCCTTCTCTTTTAATCCGGCGAGGGTCGTTTTATCTTCGCTGATAAATTTCCCCTCCCCGTGCGCCACCGGCAGATAAATCAACTCCGGAAATCCTTTGGTCCACACACACCTAACATGCGACGTGGTGACCTGGTGACCTGGTGACTTTAGGTAGACCCAGCGGTCCTCAAATTTCGCCGAGTCGTTGATGATGAGGCTTGCCGTCTGTTTTAATTCATCGTTGCCGGGCAGGAGGCCGGCTTTGACCAAGATCTGAAATCCGTTACATATACCGATGATCAACTTGCCTTCAGCGACAAACTTCTTGATCTCGGAGCCGAGTTTAAACCTCAACTCATTAGCCAGCACCTTGCCAGCGCCCAGGTCATCGCCATAGGTGAAACCTCCGGGCAGGGCCAGGATCGTGTAATCCTTAAGGTACTTCTCGGAGCTGATCAGGCGGTTGACATGCACCAACTCCGCAGACCCGCCTGCCGCATCAAAGGCAAAGGCAGTCTCCTTGTCGCAGTTTGTCCCAGCTGTCCTTAATACGCAAACCTTAACTCTCGCCATAGAACTTTCTTATCGCAGCCACTACGTCCTTTGGTTTATCCACCACGCTAAAGATCTTCAGGTCCGCGGGGCTGATGTTACCTTCTCTCAAGACCGTGTGTTTCAGCCATTCGAGCATCCCCTTCCAGTATTCTCTTCCTACCAGGACTACGGGGAACTTTTTGATCCTTTCCGTCTGGATCAGATTAACGGCCTCGTAGAACTCATCCAGCGTCCCAAAGCCTCCGGGCAGGATCACAAAGGCCTTGGCGTATTTGACGAACATGACTTTTCTGACAAAGAAATAGCTGAAGTCAAGCAGGAGGTCCACGTATTTATTCGGCTTCTGCTCGGAAGGTATCTGGATATTTAAGCCGATGGACTTGCCGCCGGCCCTCTTTGCACCCCTGTTTGCCGCCTCCATGAGTCCGGGCCCGCTTCCGGTGATCACCGCATAACCTTCCCTGGCGATCTCATAGGCGATATCTTCGCCCAGCTTATAATACCTGCTGCTTGCCGGGGTGCGGCTTGAACCGAAGATAGATACCGCATCGCCTACCTCAGAGAGGACCTCAAAACCCTCCACGAACTCAGACATTATCCTGAATACCCGCCAGGTCTCTTCGCGGGTAAAATCTTCCTTGGGATAACGGTTTTCTCTTTTCTTCTTTACCATTGCAGGGGCTCCTTCCAGGCTGATTTTAGAGCGTCGATATTCGCTTTTACGCAGGGCTCTCCGTCTAAGCCGAAGACCCTGAAAATTTTGCCCTTGTTCACGCATCCGATCAGGCCGAAAGCTACGCCTTTATTTTTCAGGATGCGCTCAAATTCTTTCTGCTCCTTCTTCTCCACTTCCACGATGAATCTTGAATTCGATTCGGAAAAAAGGATAAAGTCATCCCTCAGCTCACTAACTTTTGACTTTTGAGTCGCAATTTTGACATTTGACATTTGACATTTGACATTATATGGCACCCCTGAGAGGAATAAATCCATGCCCAGGCCCCCGGAGAAGCTCATCTCCGCCGCAGCGACACCGATGCCACCCTCGGAGCAATCGTGCATAGCCCGGATCAGGCCTTTATCTGAAGCGATACTTAAAGCCTCAAAATTAAGTTTTGCTGTTTTAGGAAATACCTGCGGCACGGAATTGCCGGTAAGGCCGGTGAGGCCAAAATAATGCGAACCTCCCAGCTCAGGACGGGTCAGGCCCACCACATAGACCGGATTACCGGCTTCTTTTGCATACATGGAGACGCTTTTTCCCGTGTCCTCCATGACCGCAAGGGCAGAGATCAAAAGCGTACCCGGGATAGCGATAGATTTATTCTTTACCGTGAACTCATTATTTAAGCTGTCCTTTCCTGAAATAAAAGGCACGCCAAAACCCTTTGCCGCGTCATAACAACCCAGGGCTGCGCGTACCAATCCGCCCAGCCGGTCGGGTTTATCAGGATTGCCCCAGCAGAAATTATCCAGGATCGCCACTTCCTTTAATGAGCCGCCCACAGCAATGACCTGTCGCAGCGCCTCGTCAATGCAGGATGCCGCCATCCAGTAAGGATCGATCAGCCCGTATCTGAAGTTTATGCCGCAGGAGACGATCAGGCCTCTCTTTGAATTTAATATCGGTTGAGCTACCGCCGCATCCGAAGGCCCGTCATTTACTATGCCGCTTAAAGGCTTTATTATTGAGCCGCCCTGCACTTCATGGTCATACTGCCGGATGACCCACTCCTTGGAACAGAGGTCATACTGGCCGAATATGCGGGTCAGGGATTTAGTCAGGTCCCTGGGGCAGCTGCGCTTGAATTCCTTGTGCCGGGGCTGGATAAAGATGGCATTTCTAGTGATCTGAGGTATTCCTTCATGCAGGAAAACCATATCCAGGTCAGAGACCAGATTATCCTGATAATAGAGTTTAAGTTTGCCTGTATCAGTGAACTCTCCGATCACTGTCGCCTCTACGTTTTCGCGGCTGAAGACCTCGATCAACGCATCTATCTTATCCTTGGGCACGGATAGGACCATCCTCTCCTGCGACTCGGAGATCCAGATCTCGGTGTAAGAGAGGCCGGTGTATTTGAGGGGCACTTTATCCAGATAGACCTCAGTGCCCAATTCAGCGCCCATCTCCCCCACGGCGCTAGAGAGCCCGCCTGCGCCGCAGTCAGTGATCGCGCTGTAGAGCCCGGCGTCGCGCGCAGTAAGAATCGTATCCAGCATCTTCTTTTCCTGGATGGGGTTTCCGATCTGTACTGCGCCGCTTGAGACAGTTTCTGACTCATGGGTCAGCTCCCCGGAAGAAAAAGTCGCGCCGTGGATACCGTCCCTTCCGGTGCGGCCCCCCACGACCACAATCAAGTCTCCGGTATGCGTCTCCTTAAAGGATTTTTCCTTAGGCATGATCCCCACTGTCCCGCAATACACTAACGGATTACCCACGAAACGCTCATGGAAAAGGATTGCGCCATTAACTGTAGGAATACCCATCTTATTGCCGTAATCCTTCACCCCGGCGACTACCCCTTTCATGATCCGCTTAGGATGCAGGGTCCCGGCGGGCAATTTTTTGAAGGGATAATCCGGCGGGCCGAAACAGAAGACATCGGTGTTCAGGATGGGTTTTGCGCCAAGGCCTGTACCAAGAGGGTCCCGGATCACTCCGCCTACGCCGGTATTTGCCCCGCCAAAAGGCTCTAAGGCCGAGGGGTGATTGTGCGTCTCTACCTTAAAACAGACATTATGTTTTTCGTCAAAACGGATGACCCCGGAATTATCCTTAAACACCGAAACGCACCAGGGCTTATCCAGCTCCTTAGTCACCTTCATAATCGTAGACTTCAGTAGATTATTAATGATGAAGTTACGTTTACCGTTTACTGTGTACCGTTTACCGTCTGAAGTCAAGCGCTCAGTATATTTAATTTTTCCTCGAAATGTCTTATGGTAACAATGCTCAGACCAGGTCTGGGCCACTGTCTCAAGCTCGACGTCAGTAGGATTGCGTCCGAGCTTACGGAAATAATCCTTGATGTGGCGCATCTCAGCCAGGTTCAGGAATAACTGGCCGTCTTTGCTCAGGCGCGCTAATTCTTTATCCGAAGCATTCAATAATTCGATAGTACGCAGTCTGAATTGGTAGCCTGAGCCGGTTAAGGCGTACGGCAGGGAACCGGGGATTTCGCTTGATACGATATGCTGGATCAATTTGTTATAAAGGAGTTTTTCCGAGATGACTCTAAGCTGTGCTGAGGTAAGCCTGCCTTTGAGGATGAACTTTTTGGCGGTCTTGACACTTACTTTCTCTTCGATCCCGAGGTCACGGATGCCTTTGAGCGCGGATTCCTCGACCGGATCCATTACTCCCGGATTATAGGCAACTTCGATTACAAACTCATCTTGGGTTTTGCGTTGCGGGTTGTGGGTATTGTTGAAGCTATACTCCTGGGAGATCTTATCGACTAGTAACTCGGAGCAGATCTTTTCGAGCTCCTCTTCGCAGATATCGCCGTCAAGGATGTAGACCTGGATAAACTCTGCCTCCCGGACGCTTTTTATACCTAAGTCCAGGATATCTTTCCTGATGCCGCTCCCCACGGCATCAAAGACTCCAGGCTTATCCTTTACCTCGATTTTGTACAGCATGTAAAGACGGAACTTATAGGGTGGGAAATAGTTTCTATAAACCGACCTGCCGGAAAATCTTATTCACGTTACGCAGGTAATAATCCAGGTCAAAAATGCGCTCAAGGTCCTTCTCGGTAAGGAGCGAGCTCACCGCAGGGTCATTTAAGAGGTTCTCCTTAAAATCCGTACCCTCTCTCCAGGTCTTCATCGCGCATCTTTGCACATAGTCATAGGCCTTCATCCGCGGTAAGCCGCGCTCCATGAGCTCAAGCAGGACGCGCTGCGAGAATATCAGGCCATGCGTGCGGGCTAAATTAGCCAGCATATTCGCAGGATACACCTTTAACCCTTCAATCACTTCGATGAACTTATTCAGCATGTAATCTAAGGCGAGGGTCGAATCCGGGACGATCACCCGTTCAACCGAAGAATGTGAAATATCCCGCTCATGCCAGAGCGCCACATTCTCCATTGCGGCCAGGGCATTGGCGCGCAGGAGCCTGGCGAGGCCGCAGATGCGCTCGCAGATCACCGGATTGCGCTTGTGCGGCATGGCAGATGAACCCTTTTGATTCTTGCCAAAAGGCTCCTCTGCTTCCAGGACTTCTGTCCTCTGCAGGTGCCTGATCTCGGTGGCGAACTTATCCAGGCTTGAGCCGATGATAGCGAGCCGCGCCATCAAAACCGCGTGAATATCCCTCTGCACTATCTGGGTCGAGATCTTCGCCGGCCGCAGGCCTAACTTTCCACAGATGTATTTTTCTACCGCCGGCTCGACATTGGCATAAGTTCCGACTGCGCCGGAGATCTTGCCGACTGCGATCTCATCCCTGGCTAATTCCAGCCGCTCCAAATTGCGCCTTGTCTCGTCGTACCAGAGCGCAAGCTTAAGACCAAAGGTAGTAGGTTCTGCATGCACCCCGTGAGTGCGGCCGATACAGACCATATCCTTGTAGCTGCGCGCCTTCTTTGCCAGTAATTTCAGGAGCCGATTAAGATCCTGGATCAATATACCGCAGGCAGCCTTTAACTGCACTCCAAGCGTCGTGTCTAAGACATCCGAAGAGGTCAGGCCCATGTGCAGGTATTTGGCGTCCGGGCCGATATATTGGGCGACATTGGCCACAAAAGCCACCACGTCATGCTGGGTCTTCTCTTCTATCTTTCTGATCTGCTTGAGGTTGAATCTAGCTTTCTTCCTGATCCTTCTGACTGCGTCCTGCGGGACCTTCTTTTCTTTGGCAAGCGCTTCTAAGGCGAGTATCTCAATGTCCAGCATGGTCTTAAACTTAAACTCCTCTTCCCAGATGCCGGACATCTTAGGTAAGCTGTAACGTGGGATCATTTTGTCTCCTTTGAAGAAATCTTATTATATCAAAAATCGGGGCTTATGCAATAAAAAAGGGCGAACGGAACCTTACCCTAAGAGGACTTTCAGGATATGGGTTTTAGTGGCGGGAAACCTGAGGATCTCCTTGCGGGAGATGGTTATACCGGCAGATGGCTTTATAAAGAGATTGCGGCCGTTGAGGCTGGCGCGGATGATCTTATATTTTCCGTAATCGAGCCTTGCGGGATTATGGAAACTCACCCTGATCCTGCGGCCGGCAAACATGCGGCTAACACTCAGAGTTTTACTCTTCTTAAACTGCTCAACACAGAGTTTCGGTTCAATGAGCAGGTCTCCGTCCTGGCCCCTTACGCCGAAGGCAAGCCTGGCCAGCGTCAGCACAAACCAGCTGGCAGAACCGGTCAGATACGCATACATACCCCTGCCTTCAAGATTGAAATACTCCGGCAGGCAAGGGTAGATCTTTGCTTTTTTAGTATCCAGCGCCATCTTAGAGATCGAATCTAAGGCTCTCCAGCCCTCCTTAGCGAACCCGCGCCTGTACAAGGCATTGGCGAACATCACTACCATATGGTTAAAGAAGGCGCCGTTCTCCTTATCTCCGTATATAAAGGAAAAAGCCCGGCCAAGATCAAGCTGCTCATCTTTAAAATCGGTATTAAGATGATAACCTTTAAGTTTTTTATCCCACAGATATTTATTGACGCTGGCCAGGATCTTTTTTATCTGTTTATCGTCGGCAATCCCGCTCATCACCGGAAAGACTTGTCCGGTCAGGGTCATGCGCAAAATCCCGCCCGCTCTTCCCTCTACGCGGCGGCCGCGATTATCATAATAGCCGTTGAAAAAGCCGTCTTTAAGCCATTCGCTTTTACGGATGTGTCCCTGCATCCATTCGGATTTGGTCATCAGGTCATCCGCAAGCAACGCGGCATTCAGGCTGGCCTTCTTTCCGGAAATACCCTTACTGACTTTTTGCAGATAATCTTCAAGGAGCCTGCGCTTGGCCTTTACATTGCAGTAATCTAGCGGCCCAAGCAATAGCTTTAACTCCTCTGCCACTTCTATTCTTTCTCTACCGAGCTTCTCAAGCATCCGCGCCAAGAGGGAAAGGTTAAGCGCATACATTGTACTAAAGGCTACGCTCTCTCCGTTCTCACCGGCCATATCCAGGCCGTCATTCCAGTCAGCGCCTTCAAGCCGCACATGATTATGTCTGCCCACATTAAAGAACTGGGCCAGGCTCTGTATCAGGAGGTGCTCAAGTATGCTTGCCTTATAAATCTTACCCGACTTAGCCTTAAGACAGCTGCCCTCAGACGGATCATATTCTTTATCTATTGAGCGCGAACGCAGGATGTGCTGGTCGCGGAAATACCCTGTCTTTTCTAAAAGGATACCTTTGTCTCCGGTCTCATGCAGGTAAAGGTCTACTGTCAGAAGAGGCCAGACTCCGTGGTCCATCCAGACGCGGGCGATATCATTACGGTCAGCGATGAACTCACCCGGCTTTTTGCCGATGATAGTGGCGTTTGATCCGTCGATCCTGACTCCGGAAAAATTATTCACTAACATAGAACGCACTGAGGCAGGATCAGTCAGGATCAGGCTTAGGCAATCCTGCCAGAGGTCGCGCCAGCCCCGGCCGCCTTTTCCGTAATCAAAATCCGGCAAAAAGGAACAGCCGAAGATCCTTCTTAAGGTCGGCTGGATGCTCACCCAGCGCAACCAGTTGTCGAACTCAGAGTCGGAGGTAGAGATCTCTGCCTCGAGGCTCTTCTTTACCCAGAAATCCTTTGTCTGCCTGAAAGATGCTTCCGCTTTTTTCAGGTCTTTAAACTTGCGGATGATCTTTTTTATCTCGGAAAGATGCTCAGTGATCCCCATGACAATAATATAGGAGCGGGATCTGCCCGGCCCAAGAACCATACTTCTAAAACGTAAGGCTCCCATCGCCTCTCTTCCCTGGATCTGCATTTTAGCCGGAGGCAGATTCCCTAAAACGCTCTCCGGAGCTTCCAGGTCCCCTGCCTCGCCGCAAAAGATCTCCTGCGTCGGATAAAGATATTGCGGAGGAAGGCCTTTTTCATCCCAGCCCAGGACAAAATAAAGATCCTTATTCGGCCGGTGGCCTGCCTCATCAAAAGAAAGGGTAGGTTTTGAGATCACCCCGTATTTATCCGGGATGATCCTCTGCAGGAGGCTGGTGACATGGCGGTGGTCGCGCAGGTTATTTGCCCCCCGGCCGTAGATGGGGATAGCTGCAGTAGGAGTGAATCTTACCGCGCGCTTAGTAGTATTGCTGATCTTAACCTGCATCACCTCGACCGGCTCACTGCTTGAAGGCACAAAAGAAAGGATCTCTGCCTCAAGGCCGATACGTTTATTTGCGCGCGCGATTCTATGCCAGAGGAGCCCGGCTTCCATCCGGAAAGTATCTTCTTTGATCTGTTTTAAATCTTTAGATACGCCGGTCGCTGACCAGGCCTTCTGCGGATTAATATAGACCCAGAAATTCCTCGAAGACCTCAGGTTAATAAGGTCAATGCGCGAAACCGGAGACAATAAAAATGCGCTGTTTCCGCTTTTAATATCTCCGTGCAGGTCAGGCGAGATAGACGACATGAGGCTCTCGTTACAGAGCGCAAAATAAAGGCTTCTGATGTTATCTGCGCTCTTAGAAGAGAAACTTCCTGAGCCGTCCGTGAATCTCCAGAGTTTTTCTTTCATCGGGATGACTACTTAGAGGCCTTGGCAGGCGGAGTGCTTGCTTTAGTCTGGTTAACCATCCAGTTATAAGGCAGATCTACGTTAAAATACAAGACCGCATTCTGTCCGGTTTTAATATTCTTTACCTCCATCCGGTCAAAGAAATGCCCGCCTTCATTCACTAAACGCTGGTTTTCCATCTTAAACCCCAGGAACCCTAACAGATCATACTCCTCGGCGACATTGATCACCTTATAGGCGGTCTTTGCGCTTAAGCCGTCTCCGGAATCCTGAATCGACTTGATCAGGCCGTCAAAGACAAACTTATGAAAATCCGCCTTCTCTTTATTATTGAGATGCGTGTAGGCATTACGCAGGACGCGGTGTACCCCTATATCCACATAATTGGCTTTCAACAGGGTATCTGCATATTGGATGGCCTTGGCGTAATCTTTTGCCCGCATGGCATCCAGCATGGGCTTGATCACTTCCATCGGCTCGTCATAAGGCTTATAGGAAGGGGTCCTGGTGTAGGCTATCCTTAGCGCGGAAAAATCTATATTCCGGTCCCCCTTTTTAAGCCCGGCAAGCAACGCATCGTAATCATTTTTTCCCGCAGCAAATGCGCTGACAGCAAAGAATAAAAGCAAAAGTGTATAGGTTGGCCTTCGCAGCATATCCGCTCCTTTTTAAGATTTAATGCTTACCTATTATACTACAAAATCACGCGTTGAATAGGGTAAAAAAGCGCCTGCTTTACAGCCCTCCCCCCCTTGAAAAGTCCGGAAAAATATGGCATATTTAGAAAGGTAGATACCAGAAGAATACCTAACGGAATACATAGTTTCAAGGCCCGCGCATACCACCCCACCCTCAAGCAATGGGTCTATTCGCCCGAAATAACTCTGGAAGTCAAAAACTAACCTACGGCCTGCGCCAGTGCCCGGGAACCCAGACATAACAGTTGCAGCGCTTTCTGTACTCCCAGTGCCCGCCTACCCAGACTGCTTTCTTGTAAGGCATAGCCGGTCTTACTTCCACCTTAGGCGCAGGCATGGGCGGACGCTCATGGATGACCACGGTCCGCGTGCAGCCCAGCGTAAAAAAGACGACTAACGCTAAACCTGATAGGGCTAAGATTTTATTCATGACTCTCCTCCTTTCTCTATTCATACTTTAGACGTAAAAGCGAAGCTGATTATTCCAGGATTTTTCAGCCAACAAAAAACCCGCCGGAAACCCGGCGGGTTAGGTTTAGATACTTATTTGGATGCCCCGATAGCAAAACGCTTCGCAGATTTCTTTGAAATCTGCTCGCAGCTATCGGGATAAATTCGCGCATTGACTTACGTCGCTATCAGTAAACTCGGGCTCCGTAAGTCAAGCGCTCATTTATTGCGGGGGCTAGATTTTCCCGCCTAGCTATCTCTTAGCAAGGCGGGATCCCGCCCTGAATTTAAATGACTTGGCGGGAGAACTAGCTTAGTAAATTTGCGGGGAACGGATTTGAACCGTTGACCTTAAGGTTATGCTTGCTACTTCAGCTTTCGCTGCTCCGCCAGAAATCTTGGCGGATTCGTAGTCTGGACTATATCTTGATCCTTAGTTCCTGAGGACCCCTGCCGTTTAGTCTCTACACCTTTCTGCCAAAGACTTGGCAGACTTGGCTCGGTATTACCCTTTTCTAAAACCGGGCTTCACCGAATTTGACAGGTTATCCTTCAACCGTTTCCGGCTGAAGAGCCCATCGGATAACAGATCCCAACGCTCTCTATACTGTGCTGACCTGGGCCTACGCTGCCTCTTTTCTGTCTCAATCAACGTAATGGTGCCTCTGTATTTCGAGAAAACAGAAACAGGCATAACGTAAAACGCATTTAAGTCAGCAAGATAGATAATCGCGAAATCGAAATCAGCCGCAGTATAATGCTTTCTCAGCATGCGCCTGCGGTTAGTCTTGGTTCTTCTTGCATCTACAACGTAAGATTTTGCCTTTTTATCAAACCAGGCACTCTTTACTTGCAAACGCAAAAACCTACCCCTGGAATCGATTCCCAAATCATAGGGAAGGCGATCCCCGATAGGATGCAGTACTCTCAAACCCCTTTTCAGGAGTTCGGTCATTACTGCCGATTCCGCGATGTCTGCTTTGAGCTTTGTATCCATCGAGCCTTACGAGCTACCAGGCTGCTCCACCCCGCTAAATCTTTTTATCAAAAGAACGGTCTATATTATAGCACAATCGGCGCTATTACAACTACCTTTTTTTCTCAGGGACTACCTTGATGGGGATCTCGCCCTTACGCACTACTCCCATCTTCTCCCGGGCGATTTTTTCCTGATAAACCGGGTCATTCTCTATGCGCTCAAGCTCTTTCTGTAAGAGCGCATTTTCCACGCTCAGAGACTTCATCCTGGCCTCAAGGTCCCGGTTTCTGTCCCTTAATTCCTGCAGCTTGGTATAACCGGGCAGAAAAATGATCAATAAGAAAACCGCCAGGCCAAAAAGCCAGAATCCCTTCCTTAATATGGGTAGCATCTTTACTTCCAGATCTTCCCTGCGTAAACTGCTGCCTTACCCAACTCCTCTTCGATCCTTAAAAGCTCGTTGTATTTACAGATCCTGTCTGTGCGCGACAGAGAGCCGGTCTTGATCTGTCCGACGCCGGTAGCCACGGCAAGATGGGCAATAGTCGTATCTTCAGTCTCACCCGACCGGTGAGAGATGATCGCGCG
>VGKG01000002.1 GCA_016867115.1 Candidatus Omnitrophota bacterium
AAATAAAGTGATTGTTGTTTTTGACGGCTATCCTAAATCAGTAGATGCAGATTACGGGGCGAGCGGGCCCCTGGTTTTATTTTCCCGCAAGATCAGCGCGGATGAGAAGATAAAGAGACTGGTTGAGGAATCTGGCCAGCGGAAATCTATTTTAGTAGTCTCGGACGACAAGGAGATAAAGTTTTCTGTCAGGTCACTGGGGGCGCGGATAGTTGCGGTTGATGAGTTCCTTAGCCCGGGAGGCAGGTCCAAGGCGGCCCGGTCGAAAGAGGCAGTTTCTCCGGAGATCAGTTATGCTTCCATGAGCAGGATAAACAAGGAATTGCGTAAAATATGGCTGGGAGAGTGACGAAGAAGAGGCCGGGCAAGGATTTTTTGAAGTTCCTGGGGACTGCCGGAGCGCGCTTTGTGATGATCAAGCAGCTGCGCGCTTCAGGAGGCATCTGGGTCTCCTGTAAAGGGACCAACGTTCTCATTGATCCGGGTCCGGGCAGCATTGTGCATTGCGCAAAGTCCAGGCCGAAGCTTGACCCCATGTCGCTTGACGGTATTATCCTTACCCACCGGCATCTTGACCACGCCAATGATATTAATGTGATGATCGAGGCGATGACCGAGGGCGGATTTAAGAGGAGAGGGGTGGTCTTCTGCCCGGCTGATGCCGTTAGTGACGATCCGGTGATCCTGAGATACGCCCATAATTTTGCGGAAAAGATAGAGACGCTTGAGGCTAACAAGTCTTATCAGGTGGGAGAGTTCAAATTTGAGACTTCAATGCGCCACATCCATCCGGCAGAGACTTACGGCCTGAAGTTCGAACTTGGCGGCAGGACTGTCGCGCTCCTTACGGATACGAGGTTCTTTCCTGAACTTGTTGATTTCTATAAAAGCGGCATCCTGATCATCTGCGTAGTCTTTTATCAGCCTAGGCCCGGCATTGACCACCTGAATCTGCTGGATGCAGAGGAGATCATCCGGAAGTCCGGGCCCCGGAAAGCCGTGCTTACGCATTTTGGCATGACCATGCTTACGGCCAAGCCTCATCTTCAGGCCGAGGCCCTTACCCGGAAGCTCGGGATAGAGGTGGTCGCTGCCTACGACGGGATGACGCTTGATTTTTCTTGACATATCCCGCTAATTATGATAGAGTTATGGAAATTAGGAAACTTAGCATCGCCTCTAAGAATCGAGGGCGATGTAAATTCGCGGACGCCAAAGGTAATCAAACGAGGCGGCTACAACTTATGTTCGCTCGCTTTACTCGCTCCATAAGTTGTCCGCTCATTTAAAGGAGGTGCTGTATGAGTAGCTGGCAGATAGTGTTGCTTGAGCCGTTAAGGACAATTCTGGCTCAGATAGGCCAATTCGTGACCGGAGCGCTTTTGGTGATCGTCATCCTGATAATCGGATGGCTAATCTCTAAGGCCATAAAGATCGCGGTGACAAACGGCCTGCGCCTGGTCAAGCTGGATCAGCTTTCCGACAAGATTGAGCTGGATCAGCTCCTGGAAAAGGGCGGGATCAAATATTCCCTTTCCGAACTGATCGGGGTAATGTGCTATTGGTTGGCAATGCTGATTACCTTTATGGTGGCCATCAACGCCGTCGGCCTTACCATCGCTGCTGATCTCTTGAACAAAGTAGTGCTATACATACCTAATGTAATCGCAGCCATCTTTATCCTTATCTTAGGTATGTTCGTGGCAACACTCCTTAAGAATATAGTCCAGACTGCGGCAAATAACGCCGGTCTTGCTCATGCGAAGCTTTTAGGCGACATCGTCAGCGTGGTAATCATGGTCTTCGTCATCTTAGTGGCGCTGGAACAGCTGAATATCGCCATCAAGATCACGGAACTGACCCTTGCGATCCTCCTCGGCACTGTCGGCCTTGGCGCTGCCCTGGCCTTCGGCTTAGGCTGCAAGGACCTCGCCGGAAAGTTCACCAGCGAACTGGTAGAGAGACTGAAAAAGAAATAATGTTCGGATAGGCAATATTACGCCCCGCGCTTTCTGCTTGAAGGCGCGGGGTTTTTAATATGGGGACCGTACAGACAAAGTTCATGCGCCTGGCCTTGAAAGAGGCGAGGAAGAACCTTACCCGGATGCAGGGAGGCCCGTTCGGGGCCTGCATCGTCAGGGGAAATAAGGTCATCGCCGGGGCGCGCAATACCGTCCTGAAGAATGACCCTACGGCCCACGCCGAGATAAATGCCATCCGTCTTGCCGCAAGAAGATTGAAGAGCTTCGATTTATCCGGTTGCACCATCTACTCCACGACCGAGCCCTGTCCGATGTGTTTTAGCGCCATACACTGGGCAAGGATCGATAAGGTCATCTACGGCACATCGATCAGCGACGCTAAACGCATAGGTTTTAATGAGCTGAACATCTCAAGCGCTCTCCTCAAAAAAATAGGCAGGGCCAGGGTAAAGATCGTAAAAGGGGCGCTGGCCGGGGAGTGCCGCAGGCTCTTTAAGGATTGGAATAAGCTGGAAAATAAGGTATTATATTAACATGCTAAGCCAAAAAGACAAAAGGCTGATCAAGGCCGGGATAAGGATCGCAGATTCAAATATATACGAGGAAGACAAGATCTGGGCGCGCTACAGCCGCGACAAGGTGGATATCGGAGAAGAGCTGGCCAAGGTGATCCGCACCCTGAGTAAGGCGCTTCCTTTAGGCGCTCCTTTACGCGCCTTTTCCATAGGCTCAAGCGCTGAGCCGCAATTCCGCCTCCTTGAGAATGTCTTTCGTTCGGGGTTGTACCTGCTGGATATCGATAAACATGCGCTGGACATCGTCTCCGAGCGCATCCGCAGGCAGTGCACGGACCACGTTTCCGGTATCCGGGGAGATTATACCTGTACGTTTATCGAGGCAGGACGCACCAGGCGCTTCCTCAGGGAGAAACTGCATGGCAGGAAGGCGAACCTGATCACCCTGCACCACTCCCTTTACTATTGCCAAAGACAGATGTGGCCCGCAATATTCCGTAACCTCTATCGCCATATCCTCGGCTCTACGGCCGCCATCCATGCCGTATTGATGGCTTCAAGGAGCGATTCAAAGCAGACCACCACCTGGCTTTATAATCATTTTGCCGGAAAGTTCTTCGGCTGCCGCAATGACCAGGACCTGATTCAGTTCAGCCGGCAGTTGAAAGAGGATGCTCTATTCAGGAGGCCCCAGATCCTGACCAGGACGCACAGGGTAAAGTTTTTCGTCGATGACTTCACCAAGTTCATGGCGGTGGTCTGGATGATCCTCCTTTATCCGGGCGTGCACCGTTACTCGGCAGAGCAGAAAGAGGAGATCACCGGGTATGTTTACAGGAATTTCTGGCTCAAGAAGAGGTCCCTCTTACAGATGCAGGACCATCTGGTGATCTACCGCGGCATCGGCTTTAAAGGCTTAATTTAATAAAAAGGAGACCAGCAAATGAAGATAGCGATAGGTTTAAGTTTCCCCGGGACACTGAAGGATGAGGCGATAATCTGCTACCTCTGCAAGAATTTCAACGTGAATCTTAACATTATCGAAGCCTCATTCTCCATGTCCAGCGGCTGGGCAATACTTGAGGTCGAAGGCGAAAACGAGGAGGTCGAGCGCACCTTCGATTACCTGACCAGCAAAGGCGTGAAGATCCAGAAGATCGAGACCAAGAAATAAGACTTTGCCATTTCTCTCCCTTATAGAAGCTGCTTTTATACCCCTATTCATAAGGAATAATGCTTGAAGACAGGATCGATGCCGGCAGAATACGAGGCCCGTAGCGGCCCGACGGCCCGTAGACAGTTTACGTTACCGGTTTTTTTCTAATAAGTTATGTAACAAATCCGGGTATTGCCGAAATGATTTTGTTATTTAAGCGGGTTTTATTTGTTTTATAACAGAATAAATTTTAATAGGTTATATAAACTGTCTACTTCGCCGTTGTATCGAAGCCGATGAACGTACGTGATGAATCCCCGAGATGCTAAAATATTTGCAACAATATGAATAATAAAGAGATAGCAAAAAAGAGAGTTTTCATCCGCACCTTCGGCTGTCAGATGAACGTCCGTGATTCTGAAGTTATTTCCGGTCTTCTGGATAAGGCCGGATATAAATTGACTGACGATGAGACTAAGGCGGATATTGAGATCATGAACACCTGTTCTGTGCGCCAGCTGGCAGAAGACAAGGTCTGGTCTGCGGTAGGGCGGAGTAAGGCGAAGATTATCGGGATTTCAGGCTGCATGGCGAATAATTACCGGGAAGGAATCTTTGAAAAGGCGCCGAAAGTAGATTTTGTAGTGGGGACTGCGGATATCGGGAAGCTCCCCGGCATCCTGAAAGAAATTGAGAAGCATAAAGGGGGGGTGCTGGAAAAAAAGATCTATGAGACGGATGCCGACCTGCGGGAGGATGAAATATACCATACAGGCTTTCACCTGGATAAGGAGCATGCCTTTGTGGTCATTTCTGAGGGATGCGAGAATTACTGCTCTTATTGCGTGGTGCCTTATGTGCGGGGAAAATTGCGCTCGCGCGATTACGGAGATATCCTGGATGAAATAAGAGAGGATATTGACTCCGGTATCAAGAATATTACCCTTTTAGGGCAGAATGTGAATGCATATCAGTTTAAAGACGTTAATTTCGTTGAGCTGGTTGAGCTGGTTAATTCCGTCAAAGGCCTGAAAGAGTTTAGTTTTGTGACCTCGCATCCTAAAGACACAAGTTTAGAATTATTTAAAGCCATGCGGGATTGCGATAAACTGAAGAAGTACCTGCATCTTCCGGTGCAAGGCGGATCTGACCGGATATTGAAGTTGATGAACCGCGGTTATACGAGGCAGTTCTATACCAATCTTGTGGCCGATTACCGTAAAACCGTAAAAAACGGGGAATTGACCACTGATATAATCGTGGGTTTTCCTACCGAGACCGAAGAGGATTTTGAAGAAACCAGGGATCTGGTGAAAGACCTTGAGTTTAATGCCGCTTACATCTTTAAATATTCGGTGCGGCCGCATACCGAAGCCTTGAAGCTGGCTGACGACGTGCCGGTGAAGGAAAAGGAGAGAAGGCATAAGATCATCCTGGACCTGCAGAAGTCTATCTCAAAAAAGAAAAATGAAAAATAAGCCCGCCTTTTTGTCTGTAATCTTTTGGTTGGCCTTTGCCATCGGGATTCTTCCTGCATTTGCCCTTGATCTGGATAAGGTGAAGATCCTTTTTCTCCGGGGCGATTATAAATCTGCGATCATCGAAGGCGAGAAATTGATGGCCTCAGCCGGTGAAGAATCAGGGGTGGATGAGCTTTATTATATCCTGGGGCTCTGTTACCTTGAAGACGGAAATTACCTGCGCGCCTCGGATATCTTTGAGATTATCCTGAATGAATACCGGGATTCAAGGTTCACCGACGAGGCAAGGCTCGGGCTTGGCGATACCTACTTCTTAAGAGGGGACATGGCCAGGGCAGAAGAATGTTTCCGGGAGCTGGTAAGGTCGGACTCCGGATTAAAGGCGCAGGGTTATTACCGCCTGAGCCAGGTAGCCTTTAAGAACGGCAATACGCAGGCTGCTAAAGATTACCTTGAGAAGCTGAAGCAGGATTCTCCGCAAAACATAGAATTGATCCGGGATAAAGATCTTCTGCCCGGGTTGGGCGCTTCAGAGTTTTATTATACTGTGCAGGTGGGCAGCTTCTCAAAAGCAGTCAACGCCAGGAATCTTACCGAAAAGCTTAATCGAAACGGATACCCTGCCTATATGGAAGAGACCAGTTCCGGGCAAAAGCCGGTTTATCGCGTGCGGGTAGGGAAGCTGCATACCCGCATCGAGGCGGTTGAGCTCCAGAAGAAGCTGGCTCAGGAAGGCTATCCAACAAGAATATTTCCCTAAGGCCAAGAATGTCACCTCGTCACATTGTCACCAGGTCACCTTCGAAAAAAAAGATCATCTTTCTGGTGGGACCGACTGCAGTAGGCAAGTCCGAGATCGCCACACATCTTGCCAAAAGGATTAACGCTGAGATCGTCTCCTGCGATTCCATGCAAGTCTACCGCAATATGGATATCCTTACCTCAAAGCCGGATAAAAAGCTGCTTCGAAAAGTCCCGCATCACTTGCTTGGTATCTTGCCGCCTACTAAGGAATACGACGTTTCCCGTTTCCGGAAGGATGCCCTGAAAAAGATCAGCCAGATCACGCAAAAAGGAAAAATCCCCATTTTTGCGGGTGGGACCGGGCTTTATATGACGGTTCTGGTCGACGGGATCTTTGCTTCGCCGCCTGCAAACAGAAAGGTTAGGGATGCGTTTTATAAACAGGTAGAGAAATACGGCAGTAAATATTTATATCAGAGACTGCTTAAGGCAGACCCGCAGGCTGCGCAGAAGATACACCCCAATGACCTCAGGCGCATTATCCGGGCGCTTGAAGTTTTTAAGTTAACGGGTAAGCCGATTTCCGAGCTTCAGCAACAGAGAAGAAGTTTAGGGGAGGAATTTGACGTAAAGTTATTTTGTCTGAACAGAAAGCGTGGTAAGCTTTATCAGCGCATTGATCAGCGCGTAGACAGGATGTTCAAGCTGGGGCTGGAAAAAGAAGTCAAGAGGCTCCTTAAACATAGATTAAGCCGGACCGCCTCTTATGCTATCGGGTTCCGGGAGTTAAAGGGTTACTTTGACGGCCAATACAGTCTTGAAGAAGCAAAGCGCCTGATCAAGAGGAATAGCCGCATGTATGCCAAGCGCCAGCTTACCTGGTTCAGGAAGGACAAGCGCATAAATTGGATCAATTTAAGCGAGAGGGATAAGCCGAAAGAGGCTGCAAACTTACTGTGGAAAAAGCTCTCTTAGTCACCGTAAAACTGAAATCCGGACTTAACCGCTGGCGCATGGAAGATATAGCCTATGAGCTGGAAGAATTGGCGGGGACTGCCGGGGTTGAGGTATTGGATTGTATAAGCTGTATCTGCGAAAAACCCACCCCTAACTTTTTTATCGGCAGGGGCAAGGTCGAAGAGCTGGCAGTGCTTGCCCAGGAATTAGGCGCAGATACCCTGATCTTCAGCCTTGACCTCTCCGGCACCCAGCAGCGCAATCTTGAGGAGCTCCTTGGCAGGAAGACCATTGACCGCACGCAGCTTATCCTCGATATTTTTGCCAAACACGCCCATAGCCCCGAGGGGAAAGCGCAGGTAGAGCTGGCACAGCTGCAGTATCTTATGCCGCGTTTAGTCGGTAAGGGGATCCTGCTTTCGCGCCTCGGCGGCGGCATCGGGACAAGAGGGCCGGGCGAGCAGAAGCTTGAGGTCGACCGCCGGCGCATCAGGAAACGCATCGACCACTTAAAGAGCGAATTGCGCCACATGGCAGAACACCGCAAGGTCATGCGTAAGAGAAGGAAAGACAAGGCGCTTCCGGTTGCCGCCCTTGTCGGCTACACTAACGCGGGCAAATCCACGCTGATGAATGCTCTCAGCAATTCCGTCCAGACAGTCTCAGACGGGCTTTTCACCACCCTGGACCCGGTATTTAAGGGAATAAAACTGCCCAACGGAGAAAATATCGTGGTTTCCGATACAGTAGGGTTCCTGCATCAGCTTCCGCATCATCTGATCGAAGCTTTCAAAGCAACGCTGGAAGAGGTGGTAGAGGCGGATCTCTTGATCCATGTCTTGGATGCCTCGGCCCGGCGGGTATACGAACACCGCGACGCAGTTTTTTCGGTATTAAAGGAATTAGGCGCAGATAAAAAGCCGGTCATTACCGCCTTAAATAAAATAGACCTGCTTGAAGACCAGATGTGGCTCTCCCGCTTAGGGGAAGATATGCTGAATCCGGTGGCTATCTCGGCAAAGTTCCGCGATAATCTCGATGCGCTGCTAAAAAAGATCCAGCAGGAGTTCAGCGGCCGTATGATAGACCTTGAGATAGTCATTCCCTTGACCCGGATGGACTTGGTAAATTTATTCCACCGGGAGGGGAAGGTAAAGCACATAGAGTATGACCATGATGGCATAAAAATCCGCCTAAGCCTACCCAAAATCCTCTATCATAACATCTTGCACAACAAAGATATAGTAATAGTCCGTTAGAATATCTAATAATTTTTATTAGTTTAACTTGACAAAAAAATTATTATATGTTATATTTACCTTGGGTAGGAGAGAAAAGAGCTTCAGGAAAGTAGGCGGTGGCCAATGCCATTATTTGACCTTCAGATCAGTGCGGATGAACCGGTTTATGTGATCAGCGTGGTCAGTAAACTGCTGGACATGCCGGTCTGGACCCTGCGGCAGCTGGATAAGGCAGGGATTGTGCGTCCGAAGCGCATCGGAAAGAAGAGCCGCCTCTATTCCATGAAGGATATCCGCAGGCTTGAATACGTGCATTATTTGATGATCGAGAAACACGTGAATATCCATGGTATAAAGATAATTTTATTAAAGGAAGAAGGGTAATTTTTTTTGTATTTATTTTAGCACTCTAACTATGCGAGTGCCAACAAATGGAGGCAAGATGAAATCGGATAAACTCACCGTAAGATTACAGGAAGCGATCCAGGAGGCAGCGGAGCTGGCTAAGGATAGGGGTCAGCAGCAGGTCGAGCCGGAACATCTTCTTTATGCGTTGCTGCGCCAGGAAGAAAGTATTGTGGCCAGCGCGATGGATAGATCAGGCATCCCGACTTTTTCTGTTATCCGTTTATTGGAAAACGAATTGAAAAAGCTGCCGGTTGTCCGTGGCGACAGCCGGATATTTTTCTCTGGCAGATTAAATCATCTTTTTCAGGCTGCGGCAAGAGAAGCAGAAGGCCTGAAAGACGACTTCATTTCCGGGGAGCATATCCTTCTTGCCGCTCTTTCTGATCCCGGGAATTCCCTGGCCGGGGAATTCCAGAAATCCGGGATTGACAGGGATAAAGTCTTGACTGCGCTTTCCGGGGTTCGGGGCAGCCAGCGCGTAACTGATGAGAACCCCGAAGAAAAGTTTAATGCCCTCCAAAAGTACGGCTTGGATCTTACCGAACAGGCCAGAAAGATGAAACTTGATCCGGTGATCGGCCGCGATAAGGAGATCCGCAGGCTCATGCAGGTTTTAAGCCGGCGCACCAAGAATAACCCGGTATTGTTCGGCGAAGCCGGGGTGGGAAAGACTGCGGTGGTAGAGGGCCTGGCGCAGCGGATCGCCTCAGGAGATGTGCCTGAAGGCCTGAGAGAAAAGAGGATCGTCTCCCTGGATATGGGGGCGTTAGTTGCCGGGACTAAATTCCGCGGGGAATTCGAAAACCGCTTAAAAGCAGTACTGAAAGAGATCCAGGCTCAGGACGGAAAGATAATCCTTTTTATCGATGAGCTGCATGTCATAGTCGGGGCGGGCGCAGCTGAAGGCGCGATCGACGCTTCTAATATGCTTAAGCCCCTCCTTGCCCGCGGTGCCCTGCGCTGTATCGGAGCAACCACCCTCGATGAGTACCGAAGATACATCGAAAAAGACAGCGCCCTTGAGCGCAGGTTCCAGCCGGTATACATCGATGAACCGGATATCCAGGATACTATCGCTATTTTGCGCGGCCTGAAAGAGAAATACGAAGTACACCACGGAGTGCGCATCAGGGATTCAGCTCTGATCGCCGCAGCCACGCATTCTTTGCGCTACATAGCTGACCGGCACCTGCCGGATAAGGCAGTGGACCTGATTGATGAAGCAGCCAGCCGGCTGCGGCTTGAGATAGACAGCCTTCCGGCTGACATCGACAATGTGCAGCGCAGGATAATCCAGCTTGAGATAGAGCGCCAGGCCCTGAAAAAAGAAAAAGACAAGGTCTCCCTTGAGCGCCTTAAAAAAATAGAAGAAGAGCTGGATATCCTGAAGAAATCCCTCGGACAAAAGATGAAACAGTGGGAGAACGAGAAGGCGGTGATCTTCAAGATCAAAGAAGCGAAGGAAAAGATCGAAGAGCTTAAGAATGAAGCAGCCTACGCGGAGAAGGCAGGGGACCTGGATAAGGCTGCCCAGTTCAAGTACGGCCTGCTGGTGGAAGAAGAAAAAAAGCTAAAAGACTCTCAGTCAGAATTAGACAGACTGCAAAAAAATTCAGGCATGCTGCGCCAGGAGGTCGGTGATGAAGATATTGCGCGGGTCATCTCTGAATGGACCGGGATCCCCCTGACAAAGCTTCTTGAGTCTGAGACCGAAAAACTTCTTTTGATGGAAGAGGAGTTAAAAAAGAAGGTCGTCGGCCAGGATGAGGCGATCGAGGCGATCTCTAACTGTGTGCGCAGAGGGCGCTCTGGCTTAGGGGATGAATCCCGGCCGATGGGCGCTTTTATCTTTATGGGCCCTACCGGAGTGGGTAAAACTAAGCTCGCCAAAGCCCTGGCAGGATTCCTCTTTGACGATGAAGAGGCTTTGGTGCGGCTGGATATGTCCGAATATATGGAGAAGTTTAGCGTTTCCCGTCTTATCGGCGCTCCGCCCGGCTATGTGGGTTATGAAGAGGCAGGTCAGCTTACGGAGAAGATCCGCCGCAGGCCCTACGCCGTGATCCTGCTGGATGAGATCGAGAAGGCGCATCCGGATGTCTTTAACATCCTGCTTCAGATCATGGATGACGGCAGGCTGACAGACAGTCAGGGCCGCACAGTAAACTTTAAGAATACGCTGCTGATCATGACCTCTAACATCGGAGCGGAGATCATCCAGCAGTACGGCTCTATCGGATTCTCCCGCTCAATAACTAATAAATCTAGCGGGATCCCGCCGGAGGCGGGAAGGCCGGTTAAAGGAGAGGCGGCTTTTAAGGAAGTGAGGAGTCAGCTCCTGGATGAGGCGCGCAAGTTCTTCCGCCCGGAATTCCTGAACCGGGTGGACGACATCATCGTGTTTAACCCTCTATCCAAGACTGAGATCAAGAAGATCGTAGAGATAGAACTAGTACCCCTGCAGCAGAAATTGACTCAGCAGGGAGTAGAACTTCAGGTCACGGCAAAGGCTAAGGAATTCCTCTCTGAAAGAGGGTTCGATGCCAATTACGGGGCCAGGCCCCTTAAGCGCACGCTCCAGAAATATATTCAGGATCCGCTTTCGCGGGGGCTGCTGGACGGCTCTCTGAGAGAGAAGAAGAAGGTTACTGCGGATATGGATACGGATAAGATCATATTTAGGTAATGAATGATTTGACAATACTTTGATTTGTGTTAAAATTACCCTTTAGCACTCTCACCTTGAGAATGCTAACCGGAGGTAACCTATGGTAAGAACAGTCGATTACGAATCCAGAAGAAGATCGGTGCTGGCTGCGGCGATCAATAAGTATATCCAGAGCGCGACACCCGTGGCGTCCGAAGATATTGCCGCCGGATTTAACGTCAGTTCTGCCACCATCCGCAACATCTTCTCTGAGCTGGAGGAGGCAGGGCTCCTGACCCACCCTTATACCTCAGGCGGCAGGATCCCGACCAACAAAGGGTACCGTTATTACGTGGACCTCCTGCTTTCGAAGATGAAGCTGCTTGAAGATGAAAAGGGCCGCATCGTCAAAGAGTATAAGAAAGAGCTCAAGCGCCTTGAGGATGCGCTGGAAGAGACTTCGGGGATCATCTCCCGGATCACGCATTACGCGGGGATCGTCTCCTTCCTTGACTGGCAGGATAAGTTCTTTTACCGGGGGATCAGCCATATCCTAGAGATGCCGGAGTTCAGCGATTCCCGGCACATCCGCACCCTGATCAGGATGATCGAGGATAAAGAGAGGCTGCTGGATATCATCAACCGGGATTTCAGCGGCAAAGTGAAGGTCTACATAGGCAGGGAGCTTGAATGCCCGGAGATGGAGAACTGCTCTTTGGTAGTCTCGCAGTACCGTTTTAAACAGAGGCCTTCGGGAAGGCTTGCGGTATTAGGCCCGGTGCGCATGGAGTATGAGCATATCATCCCGGCTGTGGAGTATATTTCGGATGTACTGTCGGATGTTTTAGAGGCGTTCATTTAGTTTGGGGTGGAAGCGATGGAAAAGAAAGAGGAGAAGGCCGTAACGCTCAAAGAGTCCGAATACCTGAAATTGAAAGAAGGGGCGGATAAGGCCGGGGATTACTGGGACAGGTTGTTGCGCACTCAAGCGGATTTCGAGAATATGCGTAAGCGCCTGGAAAAAGAAAAACAGGATTTTGTGAAGTTCGCCAATGAAGGGATCATCCTTGAGCTCTTAAACATCCTGGATGACCTTGAGCGTACGGTGAATCTCGCTGAAACGCATAAGCAGGATCCGGAAGCTTTCTTAAAAGGGGTAGAGATGATCCTGGCGCACCTTTACGATATGCTGAAGGCTTACGGAGTAAAACCAATCGAGGCAGAGGACAAGGTATTTGACCCGCATTATCACGAAGCGCTGATGCAGGTCGAGGATAAGGGGAAGCCGGAACACACAGTAGTTGAAGAGTTGCAAAAAGGATATATGTTAAACGACAGAGTGATCAGGACAGCGAAGGTAAAGGTGTCAAAGAAGTAACCCCCTCGTCCCGCAAAACGGGACTCGGGGTGGAATTTTCGGAATGGAGGAAAGGAGAAATTTCAATGGCAAAAGTTATCGGGATCGATTTAGGGACTTCAAACTCAGCAGCAGCGACTATGGAAGGCGGACGTCCGGCGATCATTCCTTCTGCAGAGGGAGCGGGCGTTGCTTCGGGTAAGGCCTTTCCGTCTTACGTGGCTTTCACCAAGGAAGGCCAGCGTCTGGTCGGCGAACCGGCAAGGCGCCAGGCAGCCATAAACCCGGAAGGGACCATCCAGGCAGCCAAGCGCAAGATGGGTACGGACTACAAATACAAGATTTTCGGCAAAGAGTATACCCCGCAGCAGATCTCGGCGTTCATATTGCAAAAGATCAAGCAGGATGCGGAAGGCTATTTGGGGGATAAGGTCGAAGAAGCGGTGATTACCTGCCCTGCTTATTTTGACGACAACCAGAGGACCGCCACCAAGGACGCCGGAGAGATCGCAGGATTCAAGGTCTTACGTATCATCAATGAGCCGACAGCAGCCTGCCTTGCTTATGGCCTGGAAAAAGCCGGGAAGGAATTAAAGATCCTGGTCTTTGACTTCGGCGGCGGCACGCTTGACGTCACCATCATGGAGATGTGGAAGGAAGGCGGTTTTAAGGTCATGGCTACCAGCGGCGATACGCAGCTTGGCGGCACTGACATGGACAATACGCTGATAGATTACATCGCCAAACAGTTCATGCGCGATACCGGGATTGACCTAAAGAACGACAAGATGGCCATGCAGCGGCTGCGCGAAGCGGCGGAAAAAGCAAAGGTCGAGCTTTCAAGCACGCTGACTACGGATATAAACTTGCCTTTTATTACCGCGGATGCCACCGGCCCGAAGCACCTGACCATGTCCATTAACCGCGCAAAAATCGAGGAGCTGGTCTCCCCGATCATCGACAGATGCCGCGGCCCGTTAGAGCAGGCTCTCCGGGATGCCAAGTCCTCCTTTGAAAAAGAAGGCGTGAGTTTCTCCGGGGCACAAGACGTGGATAAGATCATCATGGTCGGCGGGCCTACGCGTATGCCTATCGTGCAGAAGTTTGTGGAGGATTACCTGGGCAAGAAGATAGAGCGCGGGGTTGATCCTATGGAGTGCGTGGCTTTGGGTGCCGCGATACAGGCCGCGATCATCAAAGGCGAGGTAAAGGATGTCCTGCTTCTTGATGTCACTCCGCTTTCACTGGGTATTGAGACTCTCGGCGGGGTGAATACCAAGCTGATCGAAAGGAACACCACTATCCCTACCCGCAAGAGCCAGATCTTTTCTACGGCCGGGGATAATCAGACTGCAGTCACTATCCGGGTCTTGCAGGGTGAGCGGCAGATGGCAGACGACAACGTGGAGTTAGGCAGGTTTGACCTGGTAGGGATCCCGCCTGCGCCGCGCGGAGTGCCGCAGATAGAGGTGACCTTTGATATTGACGCAAACGGCATAGTGCACGTCTCAGCCAAGGACCTGGGCACAGGCAAGGAGCAGTCGATCCGCATCACCGCGCCCAAGAAACTCTCAAAAGATGAGATCGATAAGATGGTCAGGGACGCGGAGAAGTTCGCCGCGGAAGATAGCAAAAGAAAAGAAGAGGTCGAGGCCATCAATCAGGCGGATAACCTGGTCTATGCCACGGAAAAATCCCTGAAAGATTTCGGCGATAAGGTATCGCAGGCTGACCGCGCCAATATCGAGGGAGCGATCAATGACCTTAAGGCTGCGATAAAGGATAAAAATATCGACCGCATCAAAAAGGGCATGGAAGACCTGTCTAAGGCTTCGCACAAATTGGCCGAAGAGGTCTACAAGCAGTCCACGGCTAAGCAAAAACAAGGTGAGGCCGGAGGCGCCCCGGGTCCGCAACAGCAGGAAGAGCCAAAGCCCGAGGAGGGAAAGAAGAAGAGGGATGATGTGATCGATGCGGAATACAAGGAAGAGGACGATAAAGACAGTAGGCAGTAGTTAGCAGTTAGGTATGAGCACAAAGCGAGACTATTACGAGATTCTTGGGGTAAGAAAAAGCGCCAGCCTTGAAGAGATCAAGAAGGCTTACCGGGAGCTGGCCTTGCGCTACCACCCTGACCGCGTGCCTGCCGAGCAGAAGAAGGAAGCCGAGGAGAAGTTCAAGGAAGTCTCCGAGGCCTACGCGGTATTGTCAGATGCCCAGAAGCGCGCCCTCTATGACCAGTACGGCCATTCCGGGATTGACCAAAAGTATGCTTACGAGGATATCTTCAGGGGCGCGGATTTTAACAGTATCTTCCGCGACTTGGGGGATTTCGGTTTTGGCGGAGGCATCTTTGAAGATATCTTTTCGGACCTCGGCTTTGATATCTCCGGCAGCCGTACCCGTAGCGGCGGGAGAGCGCGCAGGGGCCGTGACCTGGAGATCTCTGTCAGTATCAGCCTGGAAGAAGCGGCGCAGGGCGCGGAAAAAACGGTGACTGTGCCGCGTTATGAAGTCTGTTCTTCCTGCGGCGGAAGCGGGGCAAAGGCCGGCACGAAAAAGACGGCTTGCCCGCGTTGTAAAGGCAGCGGCCGGACTGTGGTCTCAAACGGCTTCTTTCAGTTAGCCCAGACCTGTTCTCAATGCCGGGGAGAGGGTTCCATAATCCAGACCCCCTGCCCTGACTGCCGAGGGGAAGGCAGGACAAAGGCTACGCACCGCATCAAGGTGAAGATCCCGGCAGGCGTAGATAACGGTTCGCAGTTAAGGATGCGCGGCGAAGGCGAAGCCGGCACTGCCGGAAGAGGAGATCTTTATGTATTGATCGAAGTCCGGCCCCATCCTGATTTCGAAAGGCACGGAAATGACCTTTTAACCGAAATATCGGTGAGCCTCTCTAAAGCGATCCTGGGAGCTGAGGTGGATGTGCCTACTTTAAGCGGCCATGTGAAGATGAAGATCCCTGCCGGAACGCAAAGCGGGACAGTCTTTCGCCTTAGAGAAAAAGGCATCCCTGATGTGCATGGTAGGGGGACAGGCGATGAGCTGGTACGGGTGAACGTTTCCATCCCCGGCCGCCTTAGCTCGGAACAGCGTAAACTGATTGAGGAGTTTGCCCGGCTCTCCGGAGAAGATACAAATAAAGCAAGCTTTACGGATAAGTTCAAAAAAGCATTTAACAAGTAGAAGGTAGAAGGAAGTTGCGTTTACCGTTTACCGTATCAACGGTACACTGTAAACGGTACACGGTAAACGGAAGGTACAATTAACTAGGAGAGGAAATGCCGAATTACGAATACGAATGCACGCATTGCAAACACAGGTTTGAGGCCTTTCAGAAGATAACCGATTCCCCTCTTGATAAGTGCCCGAAGTGCCAGCATAAAGTAAAGCGTCTGATCGGCAGCGGTTCGGGGATAATCTTTAAGGGAAGGGGCTTTTACGCCACGGATTACCGCAAGGGAAACCCGCCTTCAAAACCGGCCTCCTGCCCTAAAGCTGATCAGGGCTGCGGCGGATGCCATCCTCATGACTAAGACCCTGAAATACTGGTCTCCGGTTGCAATTTGTATTTCAATAATCTTTGTTGCCTCTTCTGTCCCTGGAAGCAATATCCCCATCCTCTTTCCCTGGCAGGATAATGCGTTCCATTTTACTATTTACCTGCTCTTGTGCATGTTTTTACGCCGTGCGCTGCTTAAAACGCTGCCCCGCATAAAGCCTGTTGAAGGCCTCATCTTAACAGTAGCGTTCGGGATTATTTATGGTATAATCGATGAGTTACACCAGTCTTTTGTGCCTAATCGAAGCGCCTCTTTCGCTGACATCCTGATCGATAGCCTGGGCGCACTTACCGGGAGCCTGCTAGCTTGGCCAAGATAAAGCCTTTTCAGGCTGTCATTTACAATCCGGGGAAAGTCAAAGATATAGCGAAGGTCGTCTGCCCGCCTTACGACGTGGTCTCGCCCGAAGACCGCCAGCGTTACGCCAGGACCCATCCCAATAACCTGATCCATATCCTTTTAAGTAAAGAGGCGGCCGGACAGGATAAGTACAAATGCGCGGCCCGGTATTTTACCGAATGGCTTAAAGATGAGATCCTTATCCGGGACGAGCGTCCGGCAATATATTTCTACAGCCAGCAATACCTGGTTAAAGGCGAAAAAAAGACGCGCTTCGGATTCATTACACTCCTTAACCTTGATGACGCGCATTCTTCGGTCTTTAAGCATGAGCATACGCGTCTGGAAGCAAAGGAGGACAGGCTTCGGCTGACCAGGGAGGTGAAGGCAAACCTGAGCCCCATATTCGTCGTCTTTAAGGATAAAAAACGCATCATTCAGCGCATCCAGGAACGCTTCCTGAATAAAGAGCCTTTTATTGATATCGTAAACAGCGAAGGCGTCGCTCATAAGGTCTGGAAGATCGATTCACCCCAAGAGATCGAGATTATCCGGTCAGGGATGTCGCAAGAGGACATCTATATCGCCGACGGCCATCACCGTTTCGAGGTCGCCTGCGCTTATCAGGAGGAGGCGCGCACCAGCCGCCGCAACCTGACGGGCGAGGAGAACTTTAATTACGTCCTGACATACTTTACCAATACCGACCCGCGGGGCCTGGTGATCCTGCCTATACACCGTCTATTAAAATTGGGGGCGGGAAGCGTTTTTGAGGGATTTAAAGATCGCTTAAAAGAATATTTTGACCTGGAAGAGGTCAGGGATAAGCAGCGGTTTTTCTTCCTGATGCAGAAGGCCGGCCTCAATGAGCATCTGATCGGGATGTACAAGGGTAAAAAGTTCTGGCTCCTGCGTTTAAAAAATATAAGGGTCCTGGATGAACTGATGGCGGACAAGCCCAGGGAATACCGTCTGCTTGATGTGGCGATCCTGAACGCGATCGTATTCAGCAAGATCCTGCATGTGGACCTGCAGGATAAGGAATCACTCAGGTACAGCCCGGATGCCGAAGAGTTCATCTCGGCCTGCGATAATGACGATTCGCTGGTCGCTTTTTTCATGAATCCGGTAAAGATAGAACAGATCATCTCCGTGGCTGAGAAAAAAGAGCGGATGCCGCCCAAATCGACTTATTTTTATCCGAAAGTCTTATCTGGGCTGGTAATTAATAAGTTTGAATAAGCACGACTGATCATTATAGCCCCGCCCTTGCACGCAAGGGCGGGATAAATTCGCATCCGCTGCATATAATTTAACGAGGCAGCTATAACTTACATCGCTCTTTCAGAGCTTCTGTAAGTTATCTGCTCATTATAGCATCGCCTCGAGTTTGCTAGGGCGATGTAAATTCACAGACGCTGCATATAATTAAACGAGGCAGCTACAACTTATGTTCGCTTACTTCGTTCGCTCCATAAGTTGTCTGCTCATTTAATGGCACTATTCGGAAAACCTAAATACACGATTGTAAGGCTTAAGAAAAAAGAGATCCCCGACGGGCTCTGGACCAAGTGCGAAGAGTGCTCCCAGGTGCTTTACAATAAAACGCTGGAAGAGAGCCTGAAGGTCTGCCCCAAATGCAACTACCACTTCACCCTCGGGGCATACGAAAGGATAAACTCGCTTTTAGATAAAGACACCTTTCAGGAATACGATAAGGATATGGCCGCCGCCGACCCTCTGGATTTTAAGGGGCCGAAGACCTATAAAGAAAAGCTCGCCCAGGACCAGGCTGCCACAGGCCTTAAGGATGCGGTCGTCTCCGGAGGGGGGCTACTGGATAATAAGAAGGTGATTATCGCGGTCACGGATTCGCGTTTTATCATGGGTTCCATGGGCTCGGTGGTCGGCGAGAAGATCACCCGTGCCATTGAACAGGCGACCCGACAGAAACTCCCGGTTATTATCGTCTCGGGTTCAGGCGGCGGGGCAAGGATGTACGAGGGGATGTACAGCCTGATGCAGATGGCAAAGACCTGTGCTGCGCTTTCATATCATAAGAAGGCAGGGCTTGCCTATATTTCTATATTGACCAACCCGACGATGGCCGGGGTCATGGCCAGTTTCGCGGGGGTAGGCGATGTGATCATCGCCGAGCCGAAGGCCCTGATCGGTTTTACCGGGCCGCGCGTGATCGAGCAGACGATCAGGCAGAAGCTTCCGCCGGGATTCCAGCGTTCGGAGTTCCTGCTTGAACACGGGCTCATCGATATGATCATCCACCGCAAGAACCTGAAGGATTCATTAAGCAAGCTGATCGAATATTTAAGCTAGGGCCTTCTTAAAAAGGCGGGATCTATGGCGCAGGTAAGGCTCAAGGGTGTCACCAAGGTCTATCCCGGAAACGTCAGGGCGGTTGAGAGCATTAATCTTGGCGTCGAGAATAAGGAGTTCATGGTCCTGGTAGGCCCTTCGGGCTGCGGCAAATCCACGGCCCTGAGGATGATCGCAGGCCTTGAGGAGGTGACGGCCGGGGATATCTATATCGGCGACAGGCGGGTAAACGATGTCCCGGCAAAAGACAGGGATATCGCCATGGTCTTTCAGACTTACGCGCTTTATCCGCACATGACTGTCTTTGAAAATATGGCTTTTGGTCTGCGCCTGCGGCACATCCCTAAGTCGGAGATAATCCAGCGCGTAAACGATGCCGCGGATATTCTGGGGATCAGGCGGCTCCTGAACCGTAAACCGCGGGAACTTTCGGGCGGCGAACGCCAGCGCGTAGCCGTAGGCAGGGCGATCGTGCGCAAGCCCGTGGCTTTCCTGTTTGACGAGCCCCTGAGTAATCTGGATGCGAAACTTCGCGGAGAGATGCGCACCGAGATCCATAAGCTGCACATCCGGCTGCAGACCACCGTTATCTACGTCACCCACGATCAGGTGGAGGCGATGACGATGGGGGACCGCATCGCGGTAATGAGAGACGGCATCATCCAGCAGGTGGCTGACCCCATCACCGTCTACGACCGTCCCGCGAACAAGTTCGTAGCCGGTTTCATCGGCTCTCCGCCGATGAACTTTATGGCCGGCCGGGTGGCAAAAAAGGACGGCAGGCTCTATTTCGACGAGGGAAAGTTCGTCGTCAAGATCGTCGAGGACATGCATTCCGCATTGACCCCCTATATAGGCAAAGAAGTGGTCTTCGGCATACGTTGCGAAGATATTTACGATAAGCTTTTTGTTTCCGAGGCTCCTCCTGAAAATATCGTCAGGGTGACCTGCGAGGTTTACGAGCCTATGGGATCAGAAGTGTACCTGTATCTAGATACCGGCAGACACAGCTTTACCGCCAGGGTCGGCGCTCATGACCGGCCTAAAGTCAACCAGGATATGGACCTTGTCTTTGACATGAGCAAGGTGCACTTCTTCGATAAAGACAGCGAAGAGACGATTGTTTAGAATAGCCGGCCAAATCATTATATTCGGTTTTCTCTACTTGCTGCTGCCGTTTTATCTAAGCGCATTCTATGCCCAAGGTGCGCTTGTTCTATTTTATTTTTACCTTGCCGTAACAACCGTTTCCGTTATCCTCTTTAAGGCCTATTCCGGAAAAAAATATTACTTCGCCTATCAGCTTCAGACGGTCCAGGAAGAAATGAACGTCTCCGGTGATACCCTGCGCAAGGAAAGGGAAAAGCACGATGCCCTCCAGGATAAGATCCTGCGCTACCGTAGCCTTAAGCAGATCGTCGAGGAGTTAAATAAAAACCTGGACATGGATTATGTCGCAGGAGAACTCACCGCGATCGCTTTTTCCCAGATCTGCAGGTCAAAGGGCACCTGTCTTCTTTATCTTGTAGATAATTCGACGCAGAGATTGAACCTTTTTAAGGCAAAAAAAGAGGATAAGAAGCTGGTCATCAGGACAAAAGAGGGGGATATCTTCGATTTCTGGGTGATGCGCCAGGCGACCCCGCTTTTGATCGAAGACATCGGAAAGGACTTCCGCTTTGACCGGGAAAAACTGAGGGACCGGGACCTGAGGCCGGTCGGCTCATTAGCCAGCGCGCCCTTTGTCGCAGAGAACCGCATCCTCGGGATATTAAGGCTGGATAATCCGCAGGCGAACTTTTTCACTCAGGAGGACCTGAGGTTCCTGGTAAACCTCTCGGACCTGGGGGCGGTTGCGCTCGAGAACAGTGAACTCTTTTTACGCACCCAGGACCTGGCCATCCATGACGAATTGACGGGGCTTTTCACCAAAGGTTATTTTATGGAGCGCCTGAAAGAGGAGTGCCGCAGGTCTTTGCGCCAGAACGCCTCTTTTTGCCTGTTTATGCTTGATATCGACCGTTTCAAGGATTACAACGACAGGTTCGGGCACAGCGCAGGCGACATCGTCCTGAAAAATATGGCTAAGACTATCGGGGAGAAATTATCCGGTTTAAGCCCCCTGATCAGCCGTTTCGGCGGTGAAGAGTTTTGCGTGTTGCTGCCCGGCATGGAAAAGCCGCGCGGGCCCGGGATCGCCGACAGCTTAAGAAAGGCGATAGAAGAGGAGAAGGTGCTCCTGCGCCGCCAGGAGACGCATGTCACGGTCTCGATAGGCGTGGCGGGTTTCCCGCAGGACGGTACCGGCGAGGAGGACCTCATCCGCGCAGCGGATCAGGCGATGTATAAAGCGAAGCAGCAAGGCAGGAATAAGGTATGCCCGGCTTGATTATATTTATTTTACTGCTGGCACTCGTCTCAATCCGGCTAAACGGGACCTTTTCGGTGAGATTGCGGCGCATACAGGCGGATTTTGAGCAGCTGCGTTCTGAGCAGAAGAACTTAAGCCGTGCGATCGCTAAATTAAAGGAGGAAAACCTGCAGCTTGAAAGGCAGGCTTCCGAGACGACCGCGCTTTACGATATTACTCGCGAGATCTGCAAGACCCTTGAGGAAGAAAAGGTCCTTGCGCTTTTACGCGAACAGATCGACAGGTACCTGAAGGTGGATGACTGCCTATTCATCAGGCAGGGTGAATCGCTCGACGGGTATAAAGATTATACGGTGCTGCCGCTTTCCATCCAGAATAAGACCGTCGGGTATCTGGTGGCAAAGGGCGTAAGAGAGAGGGAGAGCGAGAAGTTCTTTATCCTCGCCGGCCAGTTCCTCATCGGTATCAAGAGGGCTTATCTGTACCGGAAGATCCAGGAGCTTGCTATCACCGACAGCCTGACCAGGGTATTCAGCCGGCGCTATTTCCTGGAAAGGTTCAGGGAGGAGGTTGAGCGCTCGCGCAAACAGAAATACGAACTGAGCTTCCTGATGGTGGATATCGACCATTTCAAGGAGATCAATGATAATTACGGCCACCTGGTGGGGGATGCGATCCTGAGGGAGGTCTCCACGACGATCAAAGAGAATATCAGGCAGATGGACTTCATGGGCCGCTACGGAGGAGAAGAGCTTTCTATCGTGCTGCCTGAGACCGATAAAGAGCAGGCGGTACTTGTGGCAGAACGTATCCGTAAGACCCTGGAGTCGAAACAAATGTCCATATATGACGAACGTTTAGGCGTTACGATAAGTATCGGCATCTCCACCTTCCCCAAAGATTCCGCCGATTTAGGAGACCTGATCGACCGGTCCGATGAGGCCCTGTATCAGGCAAAACAGTCGGGCAGGAACCGCGTTTGTATCTACGCAAAAGAGTAATATTTCTTGCTTTTTCCCCTGTTTTAAGATAAAATATTTTAATTTATATTTTAATTTCTTGGCTTAATCATAACAATCTTAAAAATTACAGACAATGGCGGCAAAATATGTCATCGGGATCGATTTAGGCGGCACAAACCTCAAGATCGCCGTCCTTGATTTCAGGGTTAAGATCAGAAGAAAACTTATCTTAAGCACGCGCTCCTTCAAGAAAAAAGAAGAACTGATCAGGGCGCTCTGCCTGGGCATCAGAGAAATAGTCAGGCAGTCAGGATTAACGAAGGCCGATATCAGGGCGGTGGGCATCGGGTTGCCCGGGCCGGTGGACGTAGAGAAAGGCTTAGTCCATTTCTTCCCCAACATTCCGGGCTTTAAAGAAGTATGTTTAAGAGGCATCCTGAGAAAGAGATTGGGCCTCGGTATTTTTCTGGATAATGACGCCAATCTTATGTGCCTTGCCGAGCACAGATTCGGAGCAGCAAAGGGGAGCCGGAACGCCTTCTGTATTACCCTGGGAACAGGGGTGGGAGGAGGCTTGATTATTAACGGAAGTCTTTACCGCGCAAGGTCTTTTGCCGCTGGTGAAATCGGACATCTTCCCCTGAATGAAAACGGGCCGCGTTGTAATTGCGGCGGCATTGCCTGCCTTGAAGCCTACATCGGCAACAATCGCATCAGATCCCAAGCAAAAAAAGTTTTCGGCCACAGCATCACTCTTGAAGAGTTGAGCCTTCTTGCGAAAAGGGGCAATAAAAAGGCCCTTAGGGTATGGAAGGTCATCGGCAGGCATTTAGGAGTCGCGTTGAGTTCAATTGTCAATGTATTAAGCCCGGATATTATCGTTATCGGTGGCGGGGTGGCTGATGCTGGAAGAGCCTTGTTTAAAGAAACCAGAAGGACAGTCGCTGCGCGGGCAATGCCTGTGCAGTCAAGGCATGTGAAAATATCGCCTGCTTTACTCGGACAGGATGCGGGCCTGATCGGAGCCGGGATCATTGCCTGGCAGGGTAATTAAGCGATGAAAAAAAAGTTAATAATATTTTCCGCGGTCCTGGGTTTAGTTCTTGGCCCAGGGATCCTTTTTGCGCAGGAAGAAAAAGTAGGAGCGGTAAGGTCTGCGCTTGATGCTCAGGAACAGGCAAAAGCAGAAAGCGTCAAAGAAACGCTGGATAAACAGGAGTCAGCTGCTCAGGCCCTTGATGCAACCGCTGAAATAGCCGCTGCAACAACCGAAACTCTCCAAGAAACGCCCCAAGGGACTCCCCTGGAAACTGTTCAAGAAACCGCTCAGGAAGCCCGCCAGGAAGTCAGCGTCCCGTCCCAGGAGCAGGCAGCTGAAACAGAACCTGTCCATCGGGAGGCAGGGCAAGCAATCGAGTTCATAAAAAAAGAATCTATGGCTGAAGAAGAGAAGGGTCCCCAGCCCATCGTGGTCAACGGCGATAAGGTAGAGTACTCAGCCGACACTAAAGACGTCACTGCAATCGGAAACGTGGAAGTGGTTTATAAGGGCGCAAAACTTACCTGTCAGAAACTGACGGTGAATACCCTGACCAGACAGGGGGTCGCGGAAGGCAACGCCCGCTTAGACGATGAGCGCGGGGTCATCGAGGGACAGAAGATCGTCTACAATTTTGAGACCAAGTCCGGCATCATGATGAACGCAAAGTTCATGGCCAATCCCTATTTCGGCCGGGCCAAGAAGCTTGAGAAGGTCGGAGATACGGCGTATGTGGGATACCGGACTTTTATTACCACCTGCAGCATGGACCACCCGCATTACAAATTGGGGACAAAGAACTTCAAGATGATCCCGGGAGAGAAGATAGAAACGCGCGATGACGCCTTCTATGTGGGAGATATTCCGCTTGCCTATATACCCAGGTTTAACCGCAGCCTGAAAGACCCACTGATGCATGTGCGGGTGGTGCCGGGAAAAACCAAGGACTGGGGCCCGTATGTCTTAAGCGCCTGGAGGTATAACCTTAACGATTACATGGACGGCCGGATCTACCTGGATTTCCGCAAGAAGCTGGGCTGGGCAGAGGGTTTCGGCCTCAATTACCGCACCCCGGGTTTTGGCAAGGGCGATTTTAAGTTTTATTTCACCCGGGAAAAACCGGAAAATATCCCTCCTGAGTCTCGCCAGACTTACACCAGGGAGCTGGTGCGCTGGCGCCATAAATGGGATATCGACGAACGCACTGACTTTATCTCCGAGTTCTACAAGATCAAGGACGACAGAAGAAAGTTCCAGGACCCGCAGAGGAATATCCTTAAGGATTATTTCTTCCGCGAGTATGAAAAGGATTCCGAGCCGCTTACTTACGCCCTGCTTCACCATAATTTCCAGTATTCAACGCTGGATTTTCTCATCCAGAAACGCACTAACCCATGGTATGATCAGCTCAGTAAGCTTCCGGAACTCAAGTATATCCTTCCGCGCATCCAGATAGGCGAGACGCCTTTATATTTTGAGAATAACACGACCTTCGGCAATTACGACAAGAACGCCACCCTCACCCCCGTTACTCCCGATGAAGAGGATGTGACCAGGTTTGACACGACCAACAAGTTTTCCCTGCCGATGAAGGTCTCATTTTTCCGGGTCACCCCTTTTGTAGCCAGCCGCGAGACTTTCTACGATAAAGGCAGCCAGGGCAAGGCTCATCCCATGCGGTCGATCTTCTACACCGGCGCGGACATCAGCACCAAGTTTTACCGCGTCTTTGACGTGAAGAGCAATTTTCTGGGGATGAATATCGAAGGCCTGCGGCATATCATTACGCCGCTGGTCAGCTACAATTATAACCATAAGCCTTCGGTGTCGAGCAGCCAGCTGAAACAGATCGACAGCGTAGACGGCCTCAGGCGCAACAATTCGGTGAGCCTGGAACTGTCCAACAAGCTGCAGACCAAGCGTAACGGCAGGAGTGTAGACCTGCTGGATTTCCGCGTCGACACTTCTTATATCATCAAGCCCAAGGGTACCGAGAAGTCGGGGAGTAATTTTTCCGACTTCCTGTTTAACCTGAAGCTCCTGCCTTATTCGTGGCTCAGGATCCAGGGAGATGCCACCTATACGCATTCCGGCAGCCGCAGTAACACCAATTATAATAAGTTTACCGATGCCAACTACGATATTAATTTCCATTTCGGCGAAGAGAGGTCTATCGGCATAGGCCAGCGCTATGAACGTAAGGGCGGAAACGAGATCACCGCAAATATGGTCTGGCGGCTGAACCCGAAATGGAAGTTCTCTTTTTATCAGCGGCATAACCGCGGACACGAGCCGACCCTGACGCGCGGCCTGCGCGAGCAGGAGTATACCATCACCCGCGACCTGCACTGCTGGGAGGCGTCTCTGAGCTGGAACAGGAAGAAGACGGAAGGCGATACTATCTGGGTCATCTTTCGCCTGAAGGCATTTCCTGAGGGCGAGTTCGGCTTTAACCAGTCCTACAACGAGCCTAAGTCCGGCTCGCAGAATAACCCTTAAGCAAACTTCCTCACCCGATAACCTGCTTAAAGGGCACTTGCCGACGATCAAGAGAAAGGAAAGGTAGAGAAGTGAATATAGCGATAATCGGTTCAGGTTACGTAGGCCTGGTCACCGGAGCATGTCTTGCGGAGCTGGGCAACAGAGTAGTCTGCTGCGATAGCGACGCCAAAAAGATATCCGGGTTAAAAAAGGGGGTCGTCCCCATATTTGAACCCGGTCTAGAGGAATTGATCGCCAATAACGTAAAGCGCAAGCGCCTGTCCTTTACCCGGAATATTAAAGAGGCGCTGAAGGGTGCGGCGGTGATCTTTATCGCTGTCGGCACCCCTCCTTTAGAAAACGGAGAGGCGGACCTAAGCGGCATAGAGAATGTCTGCCGCAGCATCGCCGCGAATATGCGGGGATACCGTCTGATCGTAGAGAAGTCCACTGTCCCGGTTGAGACCTGCGAACGGGTCAAGGATACCATCTCCATTTATGTAAAGCAGAAGGCCAGGTTTGACGTGGCATCGAACCCGGAGTTTTTAAGGGAAGGGTCGGCGATAAACGATTTTATGCATCCGGACAGGATCGTAATCGGAGTGGAGTCAAAGAAGGCAAGAGATATCTTGTCCGACCTTTACAAGCCCCTGAATGCGCCGATCGTCGTCACCAATATCAAATCAGCGGAACTGATCAAGCATGCCTCGAATGCGTTTCTTGCGACCAAGATATCGTTCATTAACGCCATCTCGCGTATCTGCGATATTGTGGGGGCGGACGTCCTCGAGGTCGCAAGCGGCATGGGGTTGGACAAAAGGATCGGCCGGGCTTTTCTGGATGCCGGGTTGGGTTACGGCGGTTCATGCTTCCCCAAGGATCTGGATGCCTTCCTGACCATTTCCAGGAAACTAGGCTATGATTTTGAACTTCTGAAGGCGGTCAAAGATATAAACGAAAGCCAGCAGGAGGTCTTGTTGCAGAAGGTGAAGGACCTGCTCTGGGTCGTCAAGGATAAGACTATCGGTGTGCTCGGTCTGTCTTTTAAGCCGGACACCGACGATATCCGCAATGCCCCGTCTTTGGGCCTGATCCGCGCCCTCCAAAGAGAGGGGGCCAGGATAAGGGCCTATGACCCTCAGGCGCTGGAGAAGGCAAAAGATTGCCTGAGGGGCGTAGTCTTCTGCAAGGATTCATATGAGGTGTGCCGCGGCTCAGACTGCCTCTTAGTGGTGACGGAATGGAACGAGTTCAAAGAGCTGGACTTTTCGCGGGTGAAAAAACTGCTGAAGCGGCCACTGGTGATCGATGGGCGCAATATCTACGACCCGAAAGCCATGAAGTCCCTCGGTTTCACTTACGCCGGAATAGGCAGGTCCATACGCTTATGAAAGAAGCATTCAGGGAATTGCAGGATAAGATCCGCAGCAAAGAAGCGAAGGTTGCGGTGGTCGGCCTGGGTTATGTCGGATTGCCGCTTGCGCTTGCTTTTGTAAAAGCGGGGTTTTGTGTCTCAGGGATAGAAGTAGACAAGGACAGATTGGCGCATATCAGGCAAAAATGCTCTTACATCAGCGATATCACGGATACGGAACTGAAGAAGGCGCATGCTACCGGCAGGTTTACGGCTTCCGGAGATTTCCAGGCCCTGAAAGGATCTTCCGTTGTATTGATCTGTGTTCCCACGCCCCTAAAGAGGAAATACCAGCCGAATATTTCCTATATCAAGCAGGCGGTGAAGTCTATCGCCGGCAATTTAAAAAGGGTGAGCCTCGTGATCCTGGAGAGCACGACTTATCCCGGCACTACCGAAGAAGTGATCCTGCCTTTATTTGAATCATGCGGCCTGCGGCACGGCGAAGATTTTTACCTGGGCTTTTCTCCGGAGAGGATCGACCCCGGGAACAAGGCTTATTCGCTTGCCAGAATCCCCAAGATCATAGGGGGGATTGATAAGGAGGCTACGCAGCTTTGCAGCTTGGCGTATCAGAAGATAATACGCAAGGTGGTCCCGGTCTCTTCGGCGCGCGCCGCTGAGACCGCAAAGCTGCTGGAGAATACCTTCCGGCTGGTGAACATCGGCCTGATCGACGAACTGGCCATGATGTGCCATAAGATGAAGATCGATATCTGGGAAGTGATCGAAGCGGCAGGGACCAAGCCTTTCGGTTTTATGCCTTTTTTCCCGGGCCCCGGCGTCGGCGGCCACTGTATCCCCAAGGACCCGCTTTATCTCTACTGGAAGGCAAGGCACCACGGCTTTAAGTCGCGTTTTATAAAGTTAGCCGCGGAAATGATCAATTCCATGCCGGAATACGTGGTTGACCGCGTTGAGGAGGGCCTAGGGAAAAGATCCTTACGCCTGAAAGATGCTAAGTGTCTGGTCATCGGCGTGACCTATAAAAAGGACATCAAGGACTTGCGCAAGTCTCCCAGTATAGATATTATAGACATCTTACAGAAAAGAGGGGCGCGGGTCTGCTATTTTGACCCCTTGATCCCGTATCTAAAGTTGAACCATATAAACTTAAGGTCTGTCGGATTAAAAAAAGAGCTCCTGAGGCAGACGGATTGTGTTTTGATCGCGACGGATCACTCTGAAATCGATTATGGTTTATTACTGCGCCATTCCCCCTTTATTTTTGATTCGCGCAATGTCTATAAAGGGAGGGGCGGCGGAAAGGTGGACTTTTTATAATGAGATATCTGGTCACCGGCGGCGCCGGGTTCATCGGTTCGCACATCACTGCGGCACTGGTCAGCAAGGGCCACTTTGTGCGCGTCCTGGATAATTTTTCCAGCGGCAAAACGAAGAACCTGGAGGCCTGCGGCAAAAGAATCGACCTGCTGCGTGGGGATATCCGCTCTCCCGAGGTCTGCCTGAAGGCCTGTGAAGGCATGGACTTTGTCCTGCATCAGGCGGCCTTAAGAAGCGTGCCCCGCTCCATGGAAAACCCCGCAGAATACAATGAGGTCAATATCGGCGGTACCCTGAATATGCTGGAGGCGGCTTTAAAGAATAAGGTAAAAGGGTTTGTTTTTGCTTCTTCAAGCTCGGTCTACGGAGACGTAAAGAGCTTTCCGCAAAAAGAGGATTTTACGCCCCGGCCGATTTCGCCCTATGCCCTGACAAAGCTTACCGGAGAGCACTATTGCCGGTTCTTTAGCTCGCGTTACGGCCTCTCGACTGTGTGCTTGAGGTATTTCAATGTCTTTGGACCGCGCCAGGCCCTCGATGATGAATATGCCGTAGTCATCCCTAAGTTTATCCACTGCCTCCTTAATGATGAGCATGCTCCCATTTACGGGACGGGTAAGCAGTCACGCGATTTTACCTATATTGATAATGTCGCGGAGGCCAATCTTCTCGCCGCAAAAAAAGGGGGCAGGGGTGAGGTCTTTAATATCGCATCCGGCAGGCCCTATACTATTATAGACCTGCTAAAGTTCCTGCAGAAGATTATGGGAAAAAACATCAAGCCGGTATTCCTGCCTAAGCGCGCGGGAGACGTATTTAAGACGCATGCGTCACTGGCGCAGGCCCAGAGAAAGCTCGGTTTCCGGCCGAAGGTCGATTTTATCGCCGGACTCAGAATGACCGTAGAGTATTTTGAAAGATCGACAGGATAATGCCATGAAAAAGACAGCAGTAGTCACCGGCGGCGCCGGGTTCATCGGGTCGCATCTGTGTGACCGCCTTATAGGGGAGGGCTTCAAGGTGATCTGCCTGGATAACCTGATCACCGGCAGCCGTAGGAATATAGGGCATCTCTCAGGCGCAAAAGATTTTAAGTTTATCCGGCATGATGTCACGAAGTTCATCAAGATAAAAGAGAAGGTCGGATATGTCCTGCATTTCGCCTCGCCCGCCTCGCCCGAGGATTACCTGAAATATCCCATCCAGACCCTGAAGGTCGGATCTTTAGGCACGCACAATGCGCTGGGCCTGGCCAAGGCAAAGCGGGCAAGGTTTATTCTCGCCTCGACCTCCGAAGTCTACGGCGACCCGCTGGTGCATCCGCAGCCTGAGAGTTACTGGGGTAATGTCAATCCTGTGGGGCTGCGCGGATGTTACGATGAGTCAAAGCGCTTTGCCGAGGCGCTCACCATGGCTTATCGCCGAGCGCATAAGATGGATACCTGCATCCTGCGCATCTTTAATACCTACGGCCCGCGCATGAGGCTTAATGACGGCCGCGTGGTCCCTAATTTCATTTCACAGTCCCTCTCGGGCAAGCCGCTGACTGTTTACGGCAGAGGCACCCAGACCAGGAGTTTCTGCTATATTGATGATCTGATCGAGGGGATCTTCCGGTTGATGCAAAACGATTGCCCGGGCCCGATGAACCTGGGCAACCCGCATGAGTTTACCATCCTGCAATTAGCGAAGATCGTGCTTAGGCTTACCGGAGCTAAGTCAAAACTCACCTTTAAGCCGCTCCCCCAAGATGACCCCCGTCAGCGCCGTCCGGATATTACGCTTGCCAGGAAGTCTCTTGACTGGCAGCCAAAGGTAGAGTTAGAAGAGGGCCTGAAAGAGGCTATTGACTGGTTTAGCCGGAATACGCCCTAAATCAGGGACTTCTTGAAGGCAGCCTGCCGTTGAGAAATTTGAAAGCGCTTTCCTTGACAACCCCGCCTCTATATGTTATACTTTGAACAATTTTCCTAACCGCAGCTGACACAACCCTTTAATTTCCTATGATCATAGATTTTTTCAGGCATATCAACTGGCTGGATATCTTTGTTGTAATTCTATTATTTAGAGTCTGTTACATTTCTACTAAAAGCCGGATCCTCGTCGAAATCCTCAAGTTCGCCTCGACTGTCTGCGCTATCTATTTGTCCCTGCATTACTATGCTGCTTTTGCGGATTTTCTGCACGGGGCGACTAATTTTCCCAGCGAATCCCTGTATTTTATTTCTTTCTGTTTCCTGGCGGCCCTGGGATACATGCTTATCGTGGGCCTGCGGCTTTTGATCCTGCGTTTCGCAAAGGACCATGAGTTGACCGGTTTAGACAGATGGGGCTCGCCGGTAGTGGGCGCTTTCCGCGCTTTTCTGCTGGCCGGTCTTTTAATTTTTGCCCTCGGGCTCTGGAACGTTCCTTATTTAAAAGAGAGCATCAAAAGTTCTTTTTCCGGAAGAGGGCTTTTTAATGTCGCTCCGAATACCTATAGCTTCATCTGGAACCATGCTGCATCTAAAATATTCCCGGCGTCCGCTTTTAACAGGCATATTCGGGAAGCGGAAGGGAACCTGGATCGTTAAACCTTATGAAATTATCCCGATTTTATGAACTGGCGATAAAATACGGAAGAGAACGCGACCCGCGTCCGCGTTTTAAGAAGGGTTATGCGGATTCGGCCATACTCTGCGGAGAGCCCGACCTTGAGGTCAAAAAGATCCTGGTAGGCATAGATATCGAGGCCCCGGAGATACTCTTAGCGGATAGGTTGCGTCAGGAATCAGGGCTGGACCTGGTGCTGGCTCATCATCCCGAAGGCAGGGCGCTTGCGCGTTTATCCGAGGTTATGGCCGTGCAGGCGGATATCTTAGCCAGGGCCGGTTTCAAGCGCAAGGCCGCCAAGGAGTTCCTGGAGGAGAGGATGCAGGAGGTAGAACGAAGGCTCCTGCCGCAGAACCATACCCGGCCGGTGGATGCGGCCAGGCTCCTGGATCTGGCATTCATGTGCTGCCATACGCCCGCGGATAACCATGCCTTCTGGTTTATCAGCAAATTGATGAAAGAAAAGAAGCCTAAGACCGTCCAGGATATCGTCTCGATACTGGAGGATGTCCCGGAGTACCGGCAGGCCGCAAAAGACTGCCTCGGACCGCGCATCATTTTGGGCAGCCCTAGAAGGCCGGCAGGAAAGATACTCGTCGAGATGACCGGCGGCACAGAAGGGTCGAAAGATATCTTTGAAAAACTGAGCTCAGCCGGGGTAAGGACGTTAGTCTCAATGCACTTAAGCGACGAACACCTCAAGAGAGTAAAAGACGCCAACCTCAATGTGGTCATTGCCGGACACATCTCAAGCGATACATTAGGCCTTAATCTCCTTTTTGACCGGATCTCGCAAGAAGAAGAGCTCCAGTTCATCCCCTGCTCGGGCTTTAAGAGAATAATCAGGAATTAGACAAGAGGGTTTAAGCATGGCAGGACGTATCCCGGAAAATCTATTGGAAGATATTTTAAGCCGCATTGATATCGTTGAGGTCATCTCCGGATATCTGCCCCTAAAGCGCGCAGGAAGGAACTTCAAGGCCTGCTGCCCGTTCCATCACGAGAAGACAGCGTCTTTCATGGTCTCGCCTGATCGCCAGATCTACCACTGTTTCGGCTGCGGCGAGTCCGGGAATGCCTTCAAGTTCCTGATGCGCTATGAGCGCATGGAGTTTCCGGAAGCGGTGGAGACGCTGGCAAGCAAAGCAGGAGTAATCCTGCCCAGGGCAAGCCCTCAAGACAGCCAGGCAGCGAATCTCATCGCCCAGATTTACAGGGCGAATGAAGCTGCAGCGCTTTTCTACGCTAATAATTTAAGCCACGCTGCCGGCCATGAGGCGAGGAACTATCTTGTAAAGCGCGGCCTCACCGAGGACTCGATCAGGACTTTTAGGCTCGGCCTTGCGCTAGAAAAATGGGACGGCCTGATAAATCACCTGAGGCAATCTGCGATGAGCTTAGGCGTGATCGAGAAGGCGGGCCTGATCCTTCCCAGGGATGGCGGCGGTTTCTATGACCGTTTCCGCAACCGCATCATCTTTCCGATATCCGATATCCGCTCGCGGGTCCTCGGTTTCGGGGCCAGGGTCCTGGATAACGCGCTGCCTAAGTACATGAACTCTCCGGAGACCCCCATTTATACCAAAGGCAACAACCTTTACGGCCTGTACCTGTCTAGAGACCATATCCGGGATACGGACCTTTGCGTAGTAGTGGAAGGGTATCTGGATTTTATGATTCCTTATCAGCATGGGTTGAAAAATATCGTGGCTTCGCAGGGCACCGCTCTCACCGCGGAACAGATCAGGTTACTGAAAAGATACACCCACAATGTGGTAATGGTCTATGACGGAGACGCGGCCGGGGAGTTGGCCACCTTAAGGAGCCTGGACCTGTTTATCGAAGAAGAGATGCATGTGCGGGTGGCGGGGCTGCCTGCCGGCTTTGATCCGGATACCTTTGTGCGGCAATTCGGTATCCGCAAGTTCAAAGATACCGTCGATAACGCAAAAGACCTTTTCGATTATAAGCTGGCAATACTCAAGTCAAGGCATGATCCCGCCTCTGTTCAGGGCAAGGCCCGGATATGCCAGGATATGCTTGAGACACTGGGAAAGTTCAAGAACGCAGTCCTGAAATCAGAGTATATCAAGAAGCTGGCTCAGGAAGTAGACGTGAGGGAAGAGTCGCTGCTTTCCGAGATAAAGAAGGTCAAGGCAGTCAGGCCTTATCAGGAGCTAAAAGAGCCGGCCGGCAAGAAGGCGGCCGCGATAAACCCTACGGAAAAATTACTGATCAGATTAATGCTGCAGGAATCAGGCCTGATCGGACGCATCAGAGAGCACCTTGAGCCTGCGGATTTCCAGGATGAGCGCATGACCCGGATCGCCTCGGTCCTTTTCGACCTGGATTCGCAGGGCAGGGCCGTCGAGCCGCGTTTTCTGGTCAACCATATTACCGACGAAGACTTCTCGGAGCTGGTCTGTGAATCTGCGGTCATGCAGGAGGACTTCAGCGCAGGGCACAAGGAAAAGGTGGTCGCGGACTGCATCCAGCGCCTGAAATCGGAGAGGCTTAAAATAAAAAAGCAGAAGCTGGCGGAGGAGATCAGGCGCGCCCAGCATCTAGGCGATGAGCCGAGGCTCAAAGAGTTGATGGAGGAATTCCACTATTTACTGAGGAAGAAAGGATAAAAGGATGAAGAAGAAAGAATACCTGACCAAGGATATGGAAAAGATCATCGCCCTCGGGAAACAGAAGGGTTTTCTCACTTATGATGAAGTGAATGACCTCCTGCCTCAGGATGTATCTAACTCCGAGGATATCGACAAGCTCTTTGAGATGCTGGGCAATGAGGATATCCAGATAGTGGAGACGGAGGAAGAAAGGGTCGTGGAGAAGCCCCAGGCTTTGTCTAAGGAAGACATCCTGGCCGAGCAGTCCAGGAACGAAGAGAGATTCCTTCCTCTGGATGACCCGGTAAAGATGTACCTGAAGCAGATGGGTTCGATATCGCTCCTCTCCCGGGAACATGAGATAGAGCTGGCTAAAAAGATCGAAGAGGCGGAGGAGAGGTTTAAGCGGGCAAGCCTTTCCGCCCGGTTTGTGCGCAGCGAAGCCATTGCGGTTGCCGGCGATATCATAGATGGAAAGGTTAATCTTGAAGAGGTGGTCAAGGAGGATATCAAGGTAAAGAAGGGCAATTGTCTCAACCGGATCCGCAGGATAACCAACCGCCTCAAGACCACCCGCAGCAATACCGGCGCGATCAATCTCATCCTGCAATACAATTTCACCACTTCAGTCATAGAGACCGCGGTGCGCAGGCTCACCCGCCTGGTCAAGGAGCTGGAGAAGGCCAAGGGCAAGGGCAGCATGGCCCGTAAGCGCAAAATCCTGCGGCAGCTGGCAGAACCGTACTTAGGCATCAAAGAGCGGATGAAACTGATCAAGTCCACGCACCTTAAGTTCAACCGCACGAAAAAGAAGCTGGTTGAGGCGAATCTGCGCCTGGTAGTGAGCATCGCCAAAAAATACACCAACCGCGGCCTCTCCTTCCTGGACCTTATTCAGGAGGGCAATATCGGCCTGATGCGCGCCGTGGAGAAGTTCGAGTATAAGAGAGGATATAAGTTCTCCACCTATGCCACCTGGTGGATAAGGCAGGCAATCACCCGTTCTATCGCGGACCAGGCCCGTACTATCAGGATCCCGGTGCATATGACCGAGACGATCAATAAGATCATTCGCTTCTCGCGCATCTTTGTGCAGGAGAACGGTCGGGAACCCATGCCTGAAGAGATCGCTGCCAAGATGCGCCTCCCTCAGGATAAGGTAAAGGCGATCCTGAAGATCGCCCAGGAGCCGATCTCCCTGCAGATGCCTATCGGCGATGAAGGGGATACGCACTTCGGGGATTTTATCCAGGATAAAAAAGCGGTCTCGCCCGCGAATGAGACGGTGCGTTCAATGCTCAAGGAAGAGATGAACTCCGCCCTGAGCACCCTTACCGAACGCGAAAAGAAAATACTGGTCCTGCGTTTCGGTATCCAGGACGGCTGTTCCCGGACACTGGAAGAGGTGGGCAATATTTTCAAGGTCACCCGGGAAAGGGTGCGCCAGATAGAGGCTAAAGCCCTGAAGAAGTTGCGCCATCCGACGCGCTCAAGGCGCTTGAGGTCATTTTTAGACATGACGCTGGCGCATCAGAGGGAATGTTAAGCGGATGAACGAAGATAGCAATAATATAGAACGCCTGAATAAAGAGCTGCAGGCGCTGGAGGCCCGCCTGAAAGAGCTGCAGACCCGGGAGGCGGAGTTTAAGCTTGCCGAAGGGCGGCTCAAAGAGGCATCCGCGGAGCTGGAGATAAGGGTAAAGGTCAGGACCGCAGAACTTACCAAGGCTAATGAAGAACTGCGCAGGGAGATCATCGAGCGTAAGCGCGCCGAAGAGATGCTTACCCAGAGCGAAAAGCGCTACCGCGCGATCGTCGAGGATCAGACGGAACTGATCTGCCGTTTCCTCCCCGGCGGAATCCTTACCTTTATCAACGGCGCTTACTGCCGTTATTTCAATAAGGGGCCTGAAGAATTGATCGGAAAGAGTTTCATGCCCCTGATCTCCGAAGACGACCGCGAGGCTGTAGAAAAGAACCTCTCGCTGCTTGGCCCCCAGAATCCCGTGGTCAGCCACGAGGAGCGGGTAATCGCGGCGGACGGCTCCATTCGCTGGCAGCAGTGGACTAACCGCGCGATCGTCAATAACGAGGGAAAGGTCGTTGAATACCAGGCGGTAGGCAGGGATATTACCGAGCGCAAAATAATCGAGGAGGCATTGAGGGAATCCGAAGATAAATACCGCCGGCTCTTTGACACGGCAAACGACGCCATCTTTATTGCGGATCCGGAGACCGCTATTATTGTCGATGCCAACAAAAGGGCCTCCGAGTTGATCGGCATCCCCCAAAATGAGATCATCGGCATGCACCAGAGCCAGCTCCACCCTCCGGATGAAGCAGAGTTTCACCGCAGGTTGTTCCAGAAACATGTTAAGGCAGGCGGGGCTTTTTTAGAAGAGGCGCGCCTGATTACCCGCGACGGCCTCAAGATCCAGGTCGAGATCAGCGCCAGCCGCGTGCAGATCGGCGGAAGGGACCTGCTCCTGGGGATATTCCGCGACATTACGGAAAGAAAATCGACCCAGGAGGCCCTTGAGGTGCTGAATAAGGAGCTTTTAAGGTCCAACGAAAAGCTGAAACAATTGTCGCTCAAAGACCCTCTTACCGAACTCTACAGCCACAGTTATTTACAGGAGATCATTGAGGCCGAGCTTCACCGCGCCCGTCGCCACGCGCATTCATTGTCGGTGATCATGGTGGATATAGATTATTTTAAATCTATAAACGACGTCTACGGGCATCAATTCGGCGACCTGATCCTGAAGCAGTTTTCCAGGCAGCTGAAACGCATGGTGCGCAGGTATGATATCGTCGTGCGTTTCGGCGGCGAAGAGTTTGTGGTGATCTCGCCCGATATTGACCGTCAGGAGGCCCTGGCTCAGGCGCAGAGGATCCTGCAGGCGTTAAACCTGTACAATTTCGGGGATAAGAAACATGCGGTCAAGCTGAAGTTGAGCCTCGCGTTAGCTTCCTACCCCGAAGATAAAGTCGCCAAGGGTATTGACCTGATCAGCCTTACGGATAAGATCCTGAATAAGGTCAAGGAATCAGGAGGAAACCGCGTCTTCTCAAGCCTGGATATCAAGACAAAGAAGAAGACAGCCGCAAAACCCGGCCAATTGAAAGACGTCAAAGTCCTCAGGTCTCGGATAGAAAAGCTCACCAAAAAAGCAAACGAAAGCCTGATGGAGGCGATCTTTGCTTTTGCCAAGACCATCGAGCTTAAAGACCATTATACGGGAAACCACGTCGAGAATACCATGCGATTCGCAGCCGAGATCGCCAAAGAGCTTGAGCTGCCGAAAGATGAGATCGAACTGGTGAGGGAGGCTGCGATCCTGCATGACCTGGGGAAGATCGGCATCAGCGAAAAGATCCTGCTCAAGAGATCCAGGCTCACCAGGCAGGAGTTCGAGGAGATCAAAAAGCACCCCCAGATAGGCGCGGATATTATCCGGCCGATCCAGTTCCTGCACGACCTGATCCCTTATATCCTTTATCACCATGAGCGCTGGGACGGAAAAGGATACCCAAGCGGCATAAGGGGAGAGGAGATACCCGTCGGGGCCAGGATCATCGCCATCGCTGACGTATATCAGGCCCTGACCAGTGACCGGCCGTACCGCAAGGCCTTTTCAAAGCGCGAGGCGCTTAAGATCATCAAAGATGGTTCCGGCTCGCAGTTTGATCCGCGCATTGCGGATATATTCCTGAATATCTTAGGGAAGGAGAAGAGCTGATGAAGGCCGTTCTTACGTTAGTATTTTCGCTGATCTGGGCGGTTCCGGGGTTCTGCTGGCGGGATTCCCTGGAATACGACAGGAGCGTCGGGCAATGGACCTATCAGGGGGGCGCGCTCACTCCCCTGGAAGAGGTAAAAAGCGGGGTACCCCGGGTTTCTCCTGAGTCCAGCGCGGCAAGAGTGGTTTTAGCGCCAAAGACCAGGAATGAGGCCATGAAGCCGGTTCAACCGAAGCCTAAACAAACCGTTTCTAACCGTCCGGTTGCGCTTCCGTTTCAGAACGCTCCGGCAGGAAACGCTTCCGTGAAAGCAAGCCCCGCGGCAAAGGCAGCGCCTTTTGATTTTAAAGGGGATTTCTCGGATACGGGCGCGGGTTTTGACGAGCCGACCGCAACTTTTAGCAGCCCAACCGGGATCTTTGATGAGTCTTCGGGCGATTTTAAAAGCAGCGACGGAATATTTGACGAACCTGCTGACGCCTTCGATGAACCTTCCGCGGATTTTTCCGCCCGGGATTAAAAATAAAAGAGGAGGAAAAATGCGTAAGACCATACCCGTTTTACTTATCGCCTGCGTATTTATTTCTATCGTCAGCTTTTCTTCTGCCGAAGAAAGGAAATATATCGAATCAAAAGCCGGCCGGAGGTTTGAGGTATCCCTTGAATCAAATAAGTCCACCGGTTTTGAATGGCAGTTCGAGATGGACCCCCCCAGTGGCATAGCGCGCATGGTCAAATATGAATACCGCCTTAAATATCCCAGGATGATAGGCCAGGGAGGGGAAGAGATCTGGAGTTTCAGGGCGCTCGCAGCGGGAACGGTCCGCATTACCTTTAAATACCGCAGGCCATGGGAAAAGAAAGCCGCTGCGGAAAGAGAAGTAGTCTATTACGTAACGGTGAAGCCGTAAACAGGGGAGAGCAAAGCTACTATCACCTTTACGGGTGAAAATATAAGCCTGAGCTGGTGGAGTTTGCTGTGCAGAAAGGGGCGTTTCCTCGGTTAAACGGAAATGCCCCTTTTATTTTGCATAACCCTACAAAGTCCAGCCAGTTATAGTATAACCCCCTCCTTTTTTAGCTAAATTTTATCTTGCAAAATAATCCTTAAGATAGTATTATATATTGTTAATCTGCAAGCGCAAGGGCCTGTATTTCGCACAAAAACAAGCAGATCTGCCGAGAAAACTCAGGTAATATCGGGGCCCGTAGCTCAGTGGAAGAGCAGGTGACTCATAATCACTTGGTCGGAGGTTCGAACCCTTCCGGGCCCAGAGAGATCTTTGTAAGCTGACGGTTCAGGCGGCGAGAACCGACGACCAAAAAGGGGTGTGGGGAAAAATTTTCCCCACGCTTTCGGGGTAACAGCGTCCGGATAGTTTTCGTGCCGCAAGCGCCATAGGGGCAGAGCCCCTTTGGGGAGCGACGAGCAGGGCGAGGAGCGACTGGTCGGAGGTTCGAACCCTTCCGGGCCCAGATGTAATTTTCCGACTAGGAAAATTACATCTGCACTCAAGCGAGCGGCCTGAAAGGCAAACTTCGACAAGCGGTTTAGCGAGCGGAGTGCAACTTGAGAAATTAATCATGATCAGAAAAACGTTCCTTTTTATTTGCTTATTTTTTGTAATGGGCGCGAGAACAGCCTTTGCCACCGCCCAGATTGGCGATACTTTAATATATAAGGGCGGGCAGTTTTCTATCAGCAGCGAGCCGCTCGAGTCGTACTTTGATGAAAACCATCCGCGTCCCCGGGATTTATTTGAGTTCAGCTGCACCGCCTGCTGGAGAGGTTATGTCGCCACATGGAAGGTCGAAGACGGATTCCTCTATCTGGTCAAAGTCATAGAGGGGACCTGCGATGCAGGCGCTCCCGAGATCCCCATAAAGAGCATCTTTCCGGACCGGGAAGCTCCGGTTAAGGCGGTCTGGTACAGCGGCGTCATAAGGATCCCCCAAGGCGAACTTTTAGAGTATGTGCATATGGGGTATGATTCGGTCTACGAAAAAGAACTACTCCTCACCTTTGAAAAGGGTAAGTTGACAGGAGAGCGGCTAAACGATAACAGGGCTGACAAGGATAAAGACGATTAGTTAAAAATCGCCGGGCGCATGGCTCAGCCGGTTAGAGCGCCACACTCACATTGTGGAGATCATAGGTTCGAATCCTATTGCGCCCACCATAATTTAAATAAAAAAGGGAGCTGTTTTGCCGGCGGTGGATTTAAAATCACAAATCATCAGTTTAGTCAAGTTGCAGGTTATTGACAGCGAGATCTTCAAACTCAAGGCGGAAAAAGAGGCGAAGCCTGCGGAGATCAGGGCCTTTGAGGCTGCATTCGAAGAGAAGAAACAAAACCTCGCCACCCTGGAAAAGAAGCTGCTTGACCTGCAGAAGCAGAGAAAAGACAAAGAATTGGAATTAGCCGCAAAAGAAGAGGAAGCGAAGAAGCTGCAGAACCAGCTTTATTCGCTGAAGACGAACAAAGAATACCAGGCGATGCTGCAGGAGATCCAGAATAAAAAAGCCGACGGCTCGGTGTTCGAGGACCAGATCCTGGTCTTATTCGACGAGGCGGATAAGGTCAAGACCGAGACCGAGCAGGAAAAACTGAGGCTTAAAGAGGAAGAAAAAGTATTTTTACAGCAGAAGAATACGGTCGAAGCCAGGATAAAGGATATCGATGACCGTTTAAGCGTATTGGACGCCCAAAGAAAACAGGCCCTGGCCGATATCGACCCCAAGATCCTCAGTCAGTACGAGAGGATACTCTCAAACCGTGATGGGCTGGCGATCGTGGACGTCAAAAATAATTCCTGCGGCGGCTGCAATATGTTTGTCCCTCCCCAGGTGATCAATCTGATCAAGATGTACGAACGCATAATTACCTGTGAGATCTGCAACCGTATATTGTATATCGAAGAATGAAGCGCTTTGAGATCTACATCGACGGAGCCTCAAAAGGCAATCCCGGGCCAAGCGGAGTAGGGGTGGTGATCTGCGAAGGCAAAGAGGCCGTCAGGAATATCTCGGTATTCATCGGCAATACCACTAATAATGTAGCGGAATATACGGCGTTGATCTACGCTTTACAGGAAGCGCTTAAGCTAAAGGCAGAGGTATTAAAGATCAATACGGACAGCCAGCTTCTTTACCGGCAGCTGAAGATGGTCTACAAGACAAGGCATCCCAACATCGTCGGGCTTTACAATCAGGTTTCACATTTGTTGCCTGCTTTTAAAGAGGTAATTTTTGCGCATATCCCGCGCGAGAAGAATAAGGGCGCGGATAGACTGGCTACTAATGCCATCAGGGAAGAAGCAAAGAAAAATGTCTCTTTGAAAACCGGGCGGGTAGGATGCGGCTGCTCTGGCCCAAAGCCGGAGAGGAAAGTCCGGGCTCCGGAGGATAGCGTAGTGGGTAATACCCATCACTCAGCCCAGGTAAACTGGGATTGGGGAGGATGAGAGCCACAGAGACGAGTCCGGCCTGAAAAGGCCGGGGTGAAACGGGGCAATCTCTACGCGGAGAAAGGCAGAATAGGAGACGAGCCCGCCATTATAGATGGCGGACAGGCGCTGATCCGGCGCGTCATTAGTCTCGGGTAAGCTGCTTGAGTCCCGGGGGCGACCCCTGGATCGAGAGGAATGGCCGATAAGGATGCGAAAAATCGCATTGACACAGAACCCGGCTTATTCTACCCGCTCTTTAAAATTGCCGTTAACCGATAATTCAATTTCAAATTAAAACTAAAAATTTGACATTTGTCATTTGAAAATTTATTTGACATTTGAAATTAAGATGTATTTAAAGAGGAGGTAATAATATGTCAGGTCATTCGAAATGGAAGACGAATAAGGCGAAAAAGTCCGCAGCGGACGCAAAGAAAGGCGCTGCCTACACCAAGATCATCAAGGAGATTACCGTCGCCGCGCGCGACGGCGGCAATCCCGATACTAACCCGCGACTGCGCACGGCGATTGCCCGCGCAAGAGAACTGAACATGCCTTCGGACAACGTCAAGATGGCGATCAAGCGCGGTACAGGAGAGCTGCCGGGGGTAGTCTATGAGACGGTCATGTATGAAGGTTATGCGTCGGGAGGTGTCGCTATCATGATCGAATGCCTCACCGACAATAAGAACCGCACCACCGCGGAACTGCGCAACATCATGTCCAAAAAAGGCGGGAATATGGCGGGCGCAGGTTCGGTAGCCTGGATGTTCACCAAGAAGGGTTATTTTCTGATCGAAAAGTCGCAGGCCAAGGAGGAGGATCTTTTTAACACCGTCATCGAAGCCGGAGCAGAGGATATGAAGTCAGACGATAAGAATTTCGAGATCTATACTCCGGTAGCCAGTTTTGAGAACGTAAAGCAGGCGCTGACGGAAAAAGGGATCAAATGGCAGGACGCTGAACTGACCATGGTGCCCTCTTCGACGGTAAAAGTCACCGGCGGCGATGCCAAGCAGGTCCTGGGGCTGATCGATGCGCTCGAAGAGCACGACGACGTACAGCAGGTCTACGCCAACTTCGATATTCCCGATGAGATCCTTGAAGAGGTGGCTTCCGAGGAATGATCATCCTAGGAGTCGATCCGGCACTAAGCGTCACGGGTTACGGAGTGATCCGGGCAGAGCGGGGCCAACTCTCTTTGATAGAAGCGGGAATAATCTCGACCTCCAGCCGCCAGGAATTGCCCGAACGCCTAGGTAAGATCTATAATGCGCTGGTGAAATTGATCTCTGATGTTAAGCCGGATTGCCTGGTGCTGGAAAAACTTTACGCGCATTACCGCCATCCGACTACCGCGTACCTGTTAGGCCAGGCGCGCGGGGTGATCTGCCTAGCCTGCGCCATCCAGAAAGTTAAACTGGAAGAATATGCGGCAACGCGGGTGAAAAAGGCGATCGTGGGCAGGGGCCTGGCTTCTAAATCGCAGGTACAGAGAATGGTCTCAAGTATTCTCGGCCTTGAAAGCGTGCCTAAGTATACGGATGTGACTGATGCCTTAGGTTTAGCCATCGCGCACAGTTACATTGCGAAAGCAAGAATATGATCTCAAGGATTTCCGGAAAAATCGTAGAGAGGGGTGCGAATTACCTGGTCGTGGATACCGGCGGCATCTGCTATGAGGTATTGCTTCCGGGTTGCGTGATGCAGCGCATGGAGGAGAATACCGCTACTGACGGAAAAGTGAACCTGATCACCTACCATTACCATCAGGTAGATCCGGCAAAAAGCATCCCCGTCTTGATCGGTTTCCTGAATCAGGTAGAAAAGGACTTTTTTGAAGTCTTTATTACCGTCTCCGGAATCGGGCCCAGGGCAGCACTCAAGGCCCTGAATAAGCCCATTTCGCAGATCGCCCGCGCCATAGACGAATCCGATGTCAAGTTTTTAAGGTCCCTTCCCGGTATCGGCGAGCAGAGGGCAAAAGAGATCGTGGCTAAACTGCAGAATAAGATCGGTAGGTTCGGCCTGATCCAGGATACGGGTAAGGAAGAGCGCGAGATCGCTGCCAAGGATATCGCGCAGGAAGCGATCGCGGTCCTGATGCAGCTAGAGTATAAAAAACAGGAAGCCACCGGCATGGTGAAAAAGGCGCTTAGCGACTCACCTGATATCCAGACCACGGAAGAGTTGTTAAACGTCGTTTACAAGCAAAGGAAGATAAGGTAAATATGCCACAGGATAATATCAAGTCCGCTATCGAAGCCCTGCTTTTTGCCAGCGAAAAACCCCTGACCCTTGAGCAGCTCAGGGATGCATTGGATAACCTGAACGCAAATGAAGTGCGCGCAAAGATCGAAGAGCTGAAGTCTGATTACGAGGCGACAAGCCGGGGATTGCGCATCGTAGAGGTCGCCGGCGGATACAGGATGATCACCGCCTCGGGTTTTGCCCCGTTTTTAAAGAAGCTCTTTAAGGACCGCCTGAAAGAGAGGCTTTCAAAGCCTGCGCTTGAGACCCTGGCGATCATCGCGTATAAACAGCCCCTGACGCGCAGCGAAATAGAGTTGTTGAGGAACGTAAATGTCGACGGAGTGATGAAGACGCTACTGGACAAGGACCTTATCCGCATCACCGGAAGGAAGAAAGTCCCGGGCAGGCCCATTGTCTACGGTACTACCCGGATATTTTTAGAGCATTTCGGTTTAAAATCATTAGATGAACTTCCGAAGATGGAGGATTTTTCCAAATTCGCCGAGAAGGTCGAAGAGGCCCAGATCGAGCCGATTGAAGAAGGCGCTGCGGTAGATTTGCAAAACGCGCCTGCGGAGGAATTAAATGAAACCAAAGAATCTAGCGAACCTGCGCCGTAAGATCGATGACCTGGATAAAAAGATAACCGCGCTCCTGAACCTGCGCGCCAGGGTCATCCTGGATATCGCCAGAGTCAAACAGAAGAGTGGTGAGAGCATCTATTCGCCTGACCGCGAAAGAGAGGTATTAAGGCGCCTGGCCCAGACTAACCGTGGCCCGCTTACCCAGCCTGCACTTGAAGCGATCTACCGCGAGATCATGTCCAGCAGCCTCTCTCTGGAAAAACCTTTAAAGATCGCTTACCTTGGCCCCGAAGCATCCTTCACTAACCTGGCGGCATTAAAGAAGTTCGGTTCGCAGGTAGGTTATATCGCCTGTGAGAGTATCTCTGATGTCTTCCTGGAGGTGGAAAGGGAGAATGCCGATTACGGTGTTGTCCCCATCGAGAATTCTATCGAGGGCGCGGTGACGCATACCCTGGATATCCTGGTGGATTCGGACCTGAAGATCTGCGCCCAGGTAATCCTGGATATTTCGCATAATCTTTTGGCTAATTGCCCGATGAATAAGATCAGGCGGGTGTATTCAAATCCCCAGGTCTTTGGCCAGTGCCGTATCTGGCTGCAGGAGAACCTGCCGCAGGCGGAAAGAATCGAAGTCTCAAGCACCACCCGCGCTGCCCAGATCGCGGCTAAAGAGAAAAATAGCGCCTGTATCGCCTCGCTCCTGGCGGCAGAGGTGTATAAATTAAAGGTAGTGGCTTCCGATATCGAAGATTCGCCGCACAATGTCACGCGCTTCCTGGTCATCGGCAAGACCGATGTCCGCCAGACCGGTCATGACAAGACCTCGATCCTTTTTTCCATCAAGGACAGGGTCGGGGCATTACATGATATGCTGCTGCCTTTCAAGAGGCATAAGATCAACCTGACTAAGATCGAATCCCGGCCTTCAAAAAGAAAGGCCTGGGATTATTATTTCTTCATGGACCTTAAGGGGCACCGGCTTGATCCAAGCGTAAAAAAAGCGTTAGATGAGCTTGAGTCCAAGTGCAAGTTCCTGAAGGTTCTGGGAAGTTATCCGATAAGCGATTAGTATAGTCAACGAGGAAAATCATATTTATGATTACACGGATTTTTAATTAAGATTACACAGATTAAAGCTTTTATCTGTGTAACCTGCTTTTATAATCTGCGTAATCAGACATAATGTCCTATATTCGGATACTAAAATGAGTTTAGTGAGAAAGAATATCCTGAAGATCGCGCCGTACGAGGCAGGCAAGCCCATCGAAGAGACTAAGAGGCAATTGGGCTTAAGGGAAGTGATAAAGCTGGCTTCTAATGAGAATCCCCTGGGATCGTCGGGAAGAGCGCTTAAGGCTATCAGCAAGGGTTTAAAAGGCCTTAACCGTTATCCTGACAGCTCCGGGTTCTACCTGAAAAGGAAGCTTGCCAGGCACCTGAATCTTGAGCCGGGCAACCTCGTTTTGGGAAACGGCTCGGATGAACTGATCGATATCCTGATCAAGGCCTTCGTGGAAGAGGACGAATCTATCGTCACCTCGGAGGCTACATTCCTCGAATATAAGATCATTGCCTCCGTAAACGGCCGCAGCGTCATCACCGTGCCGCTTAAATATTTCAAATACGACCTGGATGCGATCAGAAGGAAGATAGATAAGAAGACAAAGGCCGTCTTTATTGCCAATCCCAATAACCCGACCGGCACATATGTGACCAGGCAGGAGGTGGATGAGTTTATCCGCGAACTTCCGCAGGATGTGCTCCTGGTTCTGGATGAGGCCTATGATACTTTTATCGATGTCAACGATTTTCCTAACAGCCTCGGTTACATCCGCAATAAGAACGTTGCGGTGCTTAAGACCTTTTCCAAGGCCTACGGCTTGGCGGGCCTTAGGATCGGTTATTGCGTAGTGAGGCCGGAGCTGGCATCTTATATGGAGATTGCACGCCAGCCCTTTAACACGAATAGCCTGGCGCAGGAAGCGGCGATCGCAGCGCTGGATGACCGCGAGTTCCTCAAAAAGACCAGAAAAATAGTCCTTGAAGGCAAGGGCTTTCTTTACGACCAGCTCAAAAAGCTAGGCCTGGCCTACGTGCCTTCAGTGGCCAACTTTATTTTAATCGATGTGGGCAGGGACGGCGCAGCCGTGTTTCGTGAAATGCTCAAGTTCGGGGTGATCGTGCGCGATATGCGCCAGTACGACCTGAAAAATTATATCCGTGTCACTATCGGGCTGGCTAAAGAGAACGAACGCTTTATCCGGGTATTAAAAAAAGTGCTTAGGGGGGACAGGAGATGATCATTGTCTTAAGGCCGGACGCAACCGAAGAACAGATTAACCATATTATCGAAAAAGCCCAGAAACTGGGCTTGAAACCGCACGTCTCAAAAGGCGTTGAGCGTACCATTATCGGATTGATAGGCCCGGAGGACATCTTAAGGGTCACGCCTTTAGAGGTCTTTCCCGGCGTCGAGAAAGTCATGCCGGTCCTTGCCCCGTATAAGCTCGTCTCGCGGGAGTTTAAGCGCGAAGATTCGGTCATTGACCTGGGCAAGGGCGTAAAGATCGGGGGAAAGCGCATTATCGTCATGGCCGGCCCCTGCGCTATTGAAAACCTGGATACGCTTTACGGCGTAGCGCAGGAAGTGAAAAAGGCGGGAGCCACGGTCTTACGCGGAGGCGCGTTTAAGCCGCGTACTTCTCCTTACAGCTTTCAGGGGCTCGGAGAAGAGGGATTGAGATTTTTAAAAGAAGTCGGGGATAGATTGGACCTGGTCACCGTCACCGAGGTCATGGATCCCAGGGACGTGGATTTAGTGGCCCGTTACGCGGATGTTTTGCAGATCGGCGCGCGTAATATGCAGAACTTTAACCTGCTCAAAGAAGTAGGCATGACGAAGAAGCCGGTGCTCCTGAAGCGCGGGATGTCTTCGACGGTAAAGGAGCTCCTGATGTCCGCGGAATATATCCTCTCCGGAGGGAACTTCAACGTCATCCTCTGCGAGCGCGGGATCAGGACATTCGAGGATTTCACCCGTAATACCCTTGATATCAGCGTAGTGCCGGCAGTGGAGCAGCTTTCGCATCTGCCGATCATCGTCGATCCTTCTCACGCCGCCGGTAAATGGGGCATGGTCAGTCCTCTTTCTAAGGCGGCGGTCGCCTGCGGGGCAGACGGCCTGATCATCGAGGTGCATAGCCATCCCGAAGATGCCCTTTCTGACGGCGCGCAGTCGCTTAAGCCGGCTAATTTCGCCCAGTTGATGCAGGAGCTGAAAGTCCTGGCCGGGGTCTTAGGCAGGGAGTTGTAACCGGATGAAGCTATTCAAGCAGGTCGCGATCGTAGGAACAGGCCTGGTCGGCGGTTCGCTGGCCCTGGCGATAAAAAAGAAGAGGCTTGCCGGTGAAGTGGTCGGAGTCAGCCGGCATAGAAGAAGTATTTGGCTGGCGAAAAAAAGAGGCGCCATTGACCGCGGTTCGCAGGAGCTGGATATCATCAAAGACGCCGACCTGGTCGTACTCTCCATGCCGGTTGGCGCGATCATGGAGCTCTCCCCGAAAATCGCCCGGATCATAAAGAAGGATTGCCTGGTCACGGATGTAGGCAGCACAAAAGCTGCTATCGTCGCGCGGCTTGAAAAGTGTTTTAAAAATTACCTGGGAAGCCATCCTTTGGCGGGCTCTGAAAAAAGAGGAATAGCCAATGCCGGCGCCGGGCTTTTCAAAGATTCGCTCTGTATTTTGACCCCTACCGGAAAGACCCCGAAGCGGGTATTGAGAAAGATGGAACTATTCTGGCAGGCGCTTGGCGCAAAGACCAGCGTCATCGATCCGGCGGCTCACGATAAGGCCCTTTCCTTTACCAGCCACCTGCCGCATGTGGCGGCCTTTTCCCTGATCGATACCGTTCCGTCAGGCTTCGCGAAGCTTTCATCGACCGGATTAAGAGATACCACCCGGATCGCGGCTTCTGACAGCGAGCTCTGGAGCGAGATCTTTTTGAGTAACGCCGGAGCGCTCATCAGGGCCATTGACGGCTACATTAAAAACTTACGCCGTACCAGAAGTGCGCTTAAAAGCAGGGACAAAAGGGCGCTGACCCGGATCCTTGCGCGGGCAAAAGAAAAAAGAACCAGGCTTCTATGATCATCGCCATTGACGGGCCTGCGGGAGCAGGCAAGTCCACAGTCGCCAAACTGATAGCCCAGAAACTGGGCTTTCTTTATATCGATACCGGAGCGATGTACAGGGCGCTCACCCTGAAGGCGCTCGATGAAGGTATTGATATCGGAGATTCCGCGCGCATCATCGGCGCTGCCCGAGCAAGCGACATCGAGCTGATCAATAATCATAACGGGACCCTTAAAGTGAAGCTTGACGGCAAGGACGTGAGCCTTGCGATCCGCGAACCGCGCATTACCCGCTTTGTCTCTGATATCGCTAAGATAAAAGAGGTGCGCGAGTGCATGGTTACGCTGCAGAGAAAGTTCGGCAGGAAGGGCGACTGCGTGCTTGATGGCCGCGATATCGGCACCGTAGTCTTTCCCGACGCGGATAAGAAGTTTTATATCGATGCCGCCTTTTCCGAGCGGGTCAGCCGCAGGCATAAGGAGCTTTTGGGCCTGGGGCAGAAGATCGGCTTTCAGGACGTAGAGCAGGACCTGAAAAACCGCGATACGATCGACTCAACGCGCGCGGTAGGGCCGCTTAAAAAAGCAGACGACGCCGTTTATGTCGATACCACGGACCTGACCATCGATGAGGTAGTGGCCAAAGTTTTAAGCTATATTAAATAGATGGATAAATCATTAATCCGTAATTTCAGCATCATCGCCCATATTGACCACGGCAAGTCTACTCTCGCAGACCGGATCCTGGAACTGACCGGAGCGGTGGACAGGCGGCATAAAGGCGACCAGCTCCTTGATGACATGGACCTTGAGAAGGAGCGGGGTATTACTATCAAGGCCTCGATGGTCAGGCTCTCTTACCGCGCAAAGGACGGCAAAGATTACGTGCTTAACCTTATTGATACACCCGGCCACGTTGATTTTACTTACGAAGTCTCAAAATCCCTCTCCGCATGCGAGGGCGCGGTCCTGGTGATCGATGCCGGCCAGGGAATAGAAGCCCAGACCATTGCCAATTACTATCTTGCGCTTGAGAATAACCTTGAGATCATCCCGGTGATCAATAAGATCGACCTGACCAGCATTGACCTGCCTAAGGTTAAGCATCAGGTGGAGAATGTCCTCGGGTTTAAGGAGTCGGATATAATCCTGGCTTCGGCGAAGATGGGTCAAGGAATTGATGAGATCCTGGAGCGGGTGGTCAGCGTGATCCCTGCTCCCGCAGGCGAACCAGGGCATCCGCTTAAGGCGCTTATTTTTGACTGCCGCTATGACCCTTATAAGGGCGTGGTCATTTTTGCCAAGGTAGTGGACGGAAGTATTGACCCTAAGACGCAGTTAGAGATGATGCACTCGGGAAAGACCTACAGAATAGAGGAGCTGGGAGTTTTTAAGAACCTGCAATACTCCAAAGTCGATAGCCTAACCTGCGGCGAGGCCGGATATTTTACCGCCAACATCCGCGATCCGAGAGAGATCCTCATCGGAGACACGATCACCGACGTAAAGAACCCCTGCGGCGAAAGTCTACCAGGCTTTAGAAAACTCAAACCTCTGGTCTTCTGCGGCATCTATCCGGTGAACCCGGGAGATTTTCCGGAACTACGCGATGCCATGGATAAACTGAAGCTTTCGGATGCCTCATTTGTCTTTGAACCGGAGAACTCCCAGTCATTCGGCACGGGGTTCCGCTGCGGATTCCTCGGGCTCCTGCACATGGAGATTGTCCAGGAGCGCCTTGAGCGCGAATACAACCTGAACCTGATACTTACCGTTCCTAATGTAGTCTATCGCCTGACTCTAAGGGACGGCACGGCTATAGACGTGGACACTCCGGCCAAACTGCCTGAAGCTACAGAGATCGCCGAGGCCTTTGAGCCTTGCGTCAAACTGATGATGATCATTCCTATTGACGCTATCGACCCGGTCTGCGACTTCACTAAGTCGCGCCGGGGTACCTTTAAATCCAGCGAATATCTGGGAGAGGACAGGGTTAAGTTAAATTTTGAGATCCCGCTTTCAGAGATCATCGTGGATTTTTACGATAACCTGAAATCCCAGACCAAGGGCTATGGATCTCTGGATTACGAGTTCAGCGGATATCAACCGATAAAGCTGGTGAAGCTGGATGTAATGATCAACGGCAACATCTGCGATGCCTTTTCATCGCTTATGGCCAGGGAAAAGGCATATGCCCGCGCGCATGCGCTGGTGAATAAGCTTAAAGAGTTGATCCCCCGGCAGCTTTTTGAGGTGGCGATCCAGGCAACGGTGGCAGGCCAGATCCTGGCCTCGGCAAAGGTGCGCTCCGTAGGTAAGCACGTCACTGCCAAATGCTACGGCGGAGACATCACCCGTAAGCGTAAGCTCTGGGAGCAGCAGAAGCAGGGAAAGAAGAGGCTGAAGCAATTCGGGAAAGTCGAGATCCCGCAGGAGGCATTCCTGGAGGTGCTCAAAATATGATGAAATACAGGAAGAAGATACTTGCCAGAATACTCCGGAAAGAACAGGGCAATATTGCGCGATTTATGGCGGATCTGGCTTCCTTTGCCGGAAGGGCCGCTGATTTTGCGGAATCAGTAGCCTCCACCGACCCCTTTCTCTCGTTGAAACTGCGCGATTCCTGCGTTCCGGTAAAGAGGCTTGATCTGAACAAGATTGAGGGTTTTCTTGCTGCCTGGCACTGCCTGGATGGTATTCAGGAGTCCCTGACCCGGCTGTTGGCACAGTTTAAAAAGAGGAAGGCGGCAGAGCAGATAAAAAAGGCGGAAGCGCTGCTTAGCGAAATAGAGCCGCTTTCCGGCGCCGTAAAAGGCGCCATCCGCAAGGTGCATATATTTGACTGGATAGATTCCCTGGTCTTCGCTTTTGTGCTGGCGATGTTCATCCGCACCTTCTTTGTGCAGGCCTTTAAGATACCCACCGGCTCCATGCGTCCGACGCTTTTAGAGGGCGACCTGATCCTGGTGAATAAGTTCATTTACGGCGCCAAGATCCCCTTTACCAAGAATATGAGGCTGCCTCCGGTAGGGGATTTACAGCGTGGAGATGTCATCGTCTTTATCTATCCTGAAGACCCCAAGAAGGATTTTATCAAGCGCCTGGTAGGTCTGCCGGGTGAAACCGTAGAAATCAAAAACGGAACGATCTATATCAACGGCTACCCACTTACTGATTCTGTCTTCGGCCGTATCTTCTATTACAACATGGGCGATTTTGAGAAGAGCGGTTTTAAAATCAATGTCCCCGGAGACAGTTATTTTGTGCTGGGGGATAATTCCGCTTCCAGCAAAGACAGCCGCTACTGGGGTTTTGTGCCGCGCAAGAACATCATCGGTAAGGCCATGATCATCTATTTCCCGCCCCAGAGGATAAGGATTATTAAGTGAGCACATAAGTTATGGAGCAACCGACCATAATATTTAGCGACATAACTTATGTGTGCGAACTTACTCACTGCGTATTGATTTGGGAACGGTTCTTTGTGAGCAAATCAGCAGTGAGGACAAGGATAAGATTAAAGTAACATCGCCTCAAGTAGCCTAGGGCGGCCTAAATTCGCAGACGCCGGACTTAATTAAACGAGGCAGCTACACTTTATGTTCGCTCACAAAAGTTCGCTCCATAAAGTGTCTGCTCATTTATGAATATTGCCAACAAAATCTCAACCTTTCGCATCCTCACTGTCCCCTTTTTCATCGCCTGCCTGATCTACTATACTCCGGAAAGGGATTATCTCAGGTTTCTGGCTCTGGGCATCTTTGTCCTGGCGGTAATTTCCGATGCCGTTGACGGTTATATCGCCCGTAAAGCTAAATTACAGTCTAAAGCGGGGCTTGTGCTTGACCCGCTGGGAGATAAGCTCATCCTGATGAGCGCCTTTATACTGCTTTCTCCCATGAGCCAGATGGAGTTCACCTTTCCGCTCTGGGTGACCTATATTATTGTGAGCCGCGATTGTATCATCCTCCTGGGGATGCTGGTGATATACCTGGTCAAACAGAACGTGGAGGTGCATCCCAGCCGCTGGGGCAAGGTTACTACGACTTTCCAGATGTTCTCGGTGATCGCGGTCCTGGTCCAGTTAAGGCTGACCGCTGTGGCCCTCTGGTGGATCGCGGTCCTGCTTACCCTCATCTCCGGCATTGATTACGTCAGAAAGGGGTTTAAGATCCTTTATGCTCTGGATAATCAGCGCGGCAGTCATTAGTTACCTGGTCGGCTCTATCCCTACGGCTTATATCTTTGGCCGCCTTCTTAAAGGCATCGATATCCGGCAGTGCGGCTCAGGCAATGTCGGCGCAACCAATGCCCTGCGGGTCATGGGAAAGGGCGCAGGCATCACCATACTTATCCTGGATATGTTAAAGGGCTTTATCGTGACTGTCTTCCTTGCTGACCAGGCGTTGATCCAAAGCCGGATCCTTTCCGAAGAGGCTTTAAGGGTCTTGTTGGGCGTCGGCGCCATCTGCGGGCACAACTGGACCTTATTCCTCAGGTTTAAGGGAGGAAAGGGGATTGCAACTACCCTGGGAGTATTACTGGGCCTGGCTTTGCGCCTGCCCGGATTATGGGCGGTTTTTCTGACGATGGTCCTGACCTGGGGCATCTTTTTTACCGTCATAAAGATCGTCTCCGTCGCCTCGGTAATAATGGGCATAGCCCTGCCTTTCTACATGTTTTTATTCACCCGCTCTAAGTTCCTGGTTCTTTTCGGGACACTGCTTTCTCTATTGATCATCTTACGCCACCGTCTTAACCTCATCAGATTCTTGCAAGGAAAAGAGCCCCGCCTCGATTTTAAAAAATCAAAGTAGTTTTAGGCCGCTTTTGGTAGCGCTTTCAAAAATAGCTAAAATACCCTTGAAATGGGCAGATGCCGGCTACATACTTTAGTTAAGATTTAAGAAGCTCCCCGCCAGCCACGAAGAGGATAGGGGAAGAGCCGGGTTGCCCAGATAAATAGGAGGAATAAATAAATTAGGGGGGACCCGGCATTTTTTTAGCATCTTAAAGCGGATTTTATAAAAAGTCCGCTTTTTTTATTTTTATAACTTTTTGGCGGGGAGCATGTTACAAAATCGAATAAAAATTTTTATTGACAATTACAAAATTTTGTATATAATAATGAAGTAAGTAAGAATAAGTAAGAATATGACGAAAAACATATCGATTCTATCGCTAATTTTCATCCTCCTTGTTTCCGTCTTGCCGGTAGGCTCCGTATTTGCCGGCACGCAAGCAGTGGATTATTTGTGCCAGCTGGGCGAAACTTTTTACAAACTCGGTAAATATGAAGATGCGCTATCCGAGTTTAATAAGGCATTAGCCGCTGATCCGGGCAATCCGGTGGCTAAGAAATATATTGAAGAGATTTTTAAAGCAGAAAGCAGCCAGGTAGCTAAATCGGAACCCGAGGCCGGGATGCCTGAAAGCAGGATAAAGAAGGAAGTTAAGCCGGCTATTGCAATAGTCAAAGAGCTTCAGGCAAAGCCTGTGCCGGAAATCCAGCCGGCAAGCCCTGCGCCAGCTGTCAAAGAAGCTCCGGTTGCGGCTGCCGGATCTAGCCTGCCTTCCCGCGATGAGATGATCAATAATGCCTTTGCCCAGGCCGGAGCATGGATGAAACCTGCTCCTGTAGCTGGAGAATCCGCTAAGAGCGACGAGCGGTTCAAGATAGGCCCGATCAAGATCAGCGGCGAAGTGCAGCTAAGGGGCGGATTTACCCGTCATGACGCTTATTGGAAGCGCGCAAACTGGGATTTGAACGAAAAGAACTGGCGCATGCTTTCGGTAAATGCTCTTGATCAGCGCGAGAATACCTATGATCCGAGGATTTACGACCGGCTCAGGCTCGACCTGAATACTGACAACGGAGAGGGATTCGATTTTCACAGCAATATCATGGTTGACCCCTGGAGTTTTATCGGTAAAAGCGAGAAGATCACTCTTACCGGTCCGGGCGGGGGCGGAGACCCTGCGGAGATAGAGCTCAAATACTGGTCAAATACCGGTTATACAGTGAATGAAAGAGTCTATACCCTTAGAAACGGAGATTCCTTTAATCTTCCGGAGATCAAAGTGCAGGAAGGCCGTATCAGCACGCCGGTGACAGTCACTTCGGCTTTCGGCAATACCTATACTATCCCGCAGGTGAAGATCCACCGCTATTTTCAGCCGGTAAGGGAGTTCTGGTTCGACTATAAACAGGACGACCTGAAACTGCGGGTGTACCCGATCGCTTATGAGAATCAGACTCTTACTTTTGATGACCCCTTACGCCTCTGCGGCAACCGCATCTGGTGGGAGGAGAGCCCCTGGATAAGGCGCTGGAGGCACGGTAATTTTAATAGCGGGGCAAGCCCGGTGGATTTTACCAGGGGCAATTGGGATAATTCCCTCTCCTTTTTTGCCCGTGACAGCGAAGCCCGGCGCCTGACGGCGCTGCGTGGTTTTTCCTTTGAATATATGCCTGCCGAAGGCACGACGCTGCAGACCAGCGTGGCTACACCAAAAGACCCCTGGCAGGAGTATTCGGACGTGGATAATTTTGTCTCTGCCACGCGGCTGAAGCACGCGCTCACCGACAGTATCGACCTGGGGGTGACTGCCACTACCCGTTTTGGTTATAATGTGGACAACCATAACAAGCTGGATGCGCGTAATTACGTCACTGCCGCGGATGTGGGTTATGAAATAACAAACGGCATAAAAACCCTCTTTGAAGTCGCGCACTCACAGTCTAAATACGACATCACCAGCCCTATTTATGAGAGTCAATTCAACGGCTGGGCTTATAATTTCTCTATTTTAGGCAGATTTCCCGCAGAGAGCATCATGAATACAGAGTATGGTTATTTCGGGATCCAGCCGGGAGAGCAGGAGCGGTTCTTTACCAAGTTTCGCTTCTTTGCCAACCGTATGGACGATTCTTTTGACGAGCCGCTCTCATCATACCGGGAGACGCGCGACGACGAATGGTGGGGAAGGCACATCCACTTTAAGAAACCCTATAAATACAATTTCCAGGGTGAAGGTCAGCTATTAAGCTGGGATGACATTAAGAACTTCAAAGTCGGAAACGGCATAGACATCGGCCGGGATGTCTTTGGCCTGCGCGTTGAGTCGCTGCTTTGGGATAAGAAAGTGGATAACCTTTTTGATGCGCGTAATGTCCATGCCCGGGATGGAAAGTTCATTGAACAGACTTTTAGGGAAGAGCTTACCTGGCAGATGACCGACAGGCTTACTTCCAAGGTGCTTGGGCTCTACAACCGCCTGCCTAAGACGCATAAGGGGGTTGATCCTTTTGTCTTTGAGCCGGTCACCGGAAGATTCTTTATCAATGATTATATCGAAGACGGCAAAGACCCCTCTATAGCTACCGGGTCGCTCGGCCTTGAATACGAGTTTTATGATTGGCTTGCTTTAAACGGGATCTGGGAATACACCAACGACATCTCACTCGCCTATGATAATTTCCCGCGGGGGATCTTAAATGACGGGAACCAGGCATACATATTTTATGATGAAGCCCTGAGATACCGCGACAGGCTCAACTGGCTTTACGGCCAGGAGCATTTTGCCCGGCCGCCGTATCCTTTTTACAACATCTTTAAGGCGGGTTTAAGATTCGACCCGATCGAAAATATGGAGATCTACCTGGATTATACGCGTAACCCCTTTGAAAAGGCGGGACAGGTCGACGATAATATGAACCATATCGGATTTCAGCTCTCTTACACGCCGATGCGCAAGTTATCCTTTTTCCTGAAATACACCTATTCGCGCTGGCAGGACCTGGATAAGCTGGTGCAGAACATCAATAAGGTCTACGGCCACCACAATGCCTTTGCCGAGATCATCTACCGTAAATCGGAGGATGAGGACCTGACCCTGCAGTTCGGCGAGGCCAGCCGCAACCCCTACGGAGGGGATGTGCTGGATATCACCTGGGACCCTTACGGCGGCTCCCTAAGGACCATCGATACGCAGCACATCTACCGCCTCTACTATCGCCGGAAGTTTTAAAAACTACCCTAAATAAATATCGATTTTTTTGACCTGGCGGGAACGTATCTGTTCTGCGTAAGGCGCGCCTATGGTGCCGCAGGCAAGGTCGATTACCTTTCCGTCTTTATCCATGAAGGAGATGCGCTTTACTTTTGCAGCGGATTTTCCGAAGGTATCTTTTCTTTTGGGGTTATGGTAGGTCACGGAGACCTTGCTTAAGAAATGGAAGTTGTATGTGCCGTCTTTGGTAAAGAGCCATCCGGCCAAGGCGGGGGAGAACCTCAGGTTTAATTTACCCTCTTTGTTCAGGAAAAAGGGCTTAAGCCCGCAATTCATGATCAGCCATAACTGGATGAACTCTGCGGTTGAGCCGGAGAGCCGGGCGACAAAGCCGTTGCCGTGCAGATGCTCATCCGGGAAGGCGCTGGAGACCAGGAAAGAGGAGTTTTCCAGGATGCTGCGGCCGTAGGTTTCCGGATCCAGGAAGGGTATCAGGACATTTTTAAAATCCGCGTAAAACTCCCCATATAAACCCTGCTTTAAAGCCTCCAGAAGGTATTTATATTCCATGTGCAGCCAGATGGATTCGTTCTCCAGCCACCCGGGAGTGAATACCCGGCACCTGCCGATCTCAAAGGGCATATCCTTTAAGGAGGCAGTGACCTTATACATCTTCAGCTTCCGGTCAAAGAGAGGGCTCTTTTTTGTGGCGTCATAGAGTTTTTTTGCCTCGGCGTAGGAGCCTGCGATCCGCAGAGCGTGCATCTGGCCCTCCAGGAATAGGGGAAGGTCCTTGCGCCGGAACTTCACCGGGAGGATCTTTTCGTCTCCGGCAGTATCATACTCCGTTACCTCATGCAGGAAATAGGAAGAGAAGAGCTCGTTCTTTTTGGCCTTCGCCTTTTTTATCGCGGAATCCGCTTTTGACAGGGCATTATCCAGGAACCTGCCAAGGAGAGCCGTTTCCAGAGGCATTTCGTTACCGCTTAGCCCTAGATGTATCCTTTTGCGGTAGGCTTCTTTAAGGCTGTAGCTCTTATCCCAATAGCGGAAATCCCGGTCCTGGCCATTGCCCTTCAGGTTTTCTTCAAGCAGGGCATTCAACCCGGCCAGAAAATCCAGCACTTCTTCGGCGACTTCGACTTTCTTTATTCCGGTCTTCTTCAGGGCCTCCTTTATGAAGAGGACCAGCCTTTTCAGTTCAATGGTCTCGCAGAGCGAGGAGCCGAAGAGCGCAGGCAGGCCGTTAAGCGCATCATACCAGTTGGGCTTATTCGCCTCCATTTCTATGCCTATCCCTGAAGGGTCAAGCGAGGCGGCCTTATTCGCCAGGAGGCAGAGGAGTTTATTGAAGAGGTTGGTGGCGTAAATCTGGCCCTCGCCGTAGCAGGTGCGTACGACATAGGGCTGAGCTGTCCTTTTGAGGATGAGCTTAAGTTTTTCAGGGTCCGTGGCCACTGATTTCAATTGCCGCGGCAGGCCGCGGTAGAGCGTATATTTTTCTTTACGCGGTTTCACGGTTTCCGCAGAGTCATGGTAGGTGAATATCTTTTTGTCAAAGACGATCTCTTTGAGTTTTTCCGGGTAGACCTCTAAATAGGCGTCTAAAAGATCGAGGCTGTAGGTCCAGTGGTCAGTCCAGAAACCTTCCTGGTATTCCGCATCCTGCACCTTGATGCAATGGGAGAGGATGGCGCTGAGAAAATCATCCAGCGACGTACGCAGCCCGATCTTGTTCTCCTCCAGGAATACCAGCAGCTCTCCGGGAGTAAACTGTTTCTGCAGCAGGTAGGCGTTGAGCCTGGCTACGTCTTTTTCCGCAACCAGGTCCTTAAGCGCCATTTCCAAATAGGTCCTATCTTTGATGAGGAATCCGGCGCCCTTGACCACTAATGGGTTGAATCCGTCCGCCTGCATAAGGTTGAAGAAATAGACCAGGTTTTCTTCCCCGATCTCAGGGTTGAACCAGATGTCGCACCTGCGGTTCTGGTTGATGTCGCGGAAATTGCCGTTACCCTGCGAAAAGTAGGTAGGCTGTATTGAGTAGCGGTTATAGTCTCTTTCCAGGTCCCCGTGCTTGCGGGAGTAAAGATAGAATACGGAAGAGGACTTGCCGAACTTGAAGATCATGGGGTAGCCGCCGCGCATGATATTATCCAGGTAAGTCTGGCGCGCGTAGAGGTTCAATTCGCGGGAGCTGCTTGCCGTAAATATGTCCTGGGTGAGGCCGTCGATGATCTCTCGGTTTTCCTTCGCTTTTGCGGCAAGGTACTTCCTGCTGGCTATGCGTTTGATCGAGGTATTAAGGCTCTTGAGGCCGCGCATATAACCGGTAATGACGGAAAAATCTTTTTTCCCTTTTGCGGGCAGGTCAAGGTCCACAAGGAGCACGGCGCAGGGGGTCTTGCTGTTATTGATCTGCCTTTTGGGATAAGAGAAGTTTTTCGCCTCTAAGAACTCCCGCGGGTAAGAGAAATCGGAGACCGGGCCGAATATGCAGTCAGGGTCAATGATCGGCTTAAGAAGTTGGGCCTTGCCGGCTTTTTCCCGGAATCCCAGATAAAAGTGGCCTTCGTTTATATGGATAATTTCCGGGCGGTCAGTGGGGTCTACGTCGAGTTTATAGAAAGGCACGCCCTTGCTGAGGTTCTCCACTCGCATCCAGGCTTCGATGGTGCGTCCGAGATGTTTCAGGAAAAGGTTGGTGGTGCCGAAGGGGATGATCTGGGGCAGGCCGTCCAGGAGCTGGATCTTTATTGCCTTAGAGCTTAAGTTTTCTATGCTGACCTGCCTGACTAGCCCGGCGTAGGAATCATTGGGGATATTAAAGTAATCCACCCTGACCTTCAATCCGAGGGTGCGGTTCTCCTCCTCGATGGTGAGGCTCCCGGGGGCTATGAGCATCCGGTTTGAAAGGGAAAAGTCCCGGCTTGCCAGACCGTTGTGGAAGGGTTCATAATAAGTGACGCCTTTTGCGCCTGTGATTTTGATAAAGGTACGAAAGCCATGCGATGTGACCAGCTGCCAGCTTTTGTTGGCAGGGAAGAACTCAAGGATGGAGTGGCCCTTGCCTTTTGTGCCGAAGCTTGAGATCGCCTGGCCCCGGTTGACGTAGAAGACCCACATCGGGATGCCGTATTTTCCGGCGATTCCGGGGAAGAAGTTCGCGAAGGGCTTGGTGTAATTGTAATTCTCGATTACGAACTCGCCCGATTCATTCAGGTAGTATTTCGGCTTCATAATTAGAAGGTATTCTACAGTATTTCGCGGGTTTGTCAAATAATAGTTGTGTTTGACTTTTAAAATAAAGGATGTTAATATAACTCATTTATATGGGAGGACCGGATGCCGATCACCAAGGATACAGTTGAATACGTGGCGCATTTGGCGCGCATTGACTTGCAGGCCAAAGAGTTAGAGAAACTTTCTCGCCAGCTGGAAGAGATCGTCATCTTCATCGACCGCTTTAAGGAGTTGGACCTTAAAGGGGTCTCTGCGGCCAGCCATATTTTACCTATACATAACGTGTTAAGGGAAGACGCCCCGCGGCCGGGCCTTTGCGCAGAAAAGGCGCTGCAGTGCGCTCCGCAGAAAGAAGGTAATTTTTTTGCCGTGCCCAAAGTCATTGAGTAAGTAAACAATCGCATGCTATATGCAGTATACTGTATATAGCATGCGACATACGGGAAATGAATCTAAATACAAGCACATTAACTGCACATGAATTAATCGAGAAGTTAGACGGCAGGGAAATAACGCTTGAAGAGGTATTATCCGGCTTGCGGGAAAGGATAAATAAAATTGACCCGCAGGTAAAGGCTTATGTCAGGCGGAATGAGCCTCAAGCTGCCGTAAACCCCGCAGCCGCAGGTCCGTTAAAAGGCATCCCGGTTACGGTCAAGGATAATATCTGCACCGAAGGGCTCAATACTGAATGCTGCTCGCATATCCTCGAAGGTTTCCGGCCGCCTTATGATGCAACGGTCATCCGTAAACTTAAAAGCGCAGGAGCGACTATCCTGGGGCTAAAGGCGAATATGGATGAGTTCGCCTTTGGTTCATCCACCGAGAACTCCTATTTCGGCCCGACGCATAATCCCTGGAGATTAGACTGCGTGCCCGGAGGCTCTTCCGGAGGTTCGGCTGCAGCAGTGGCTGCGGATGAGGCGGTTTTTGCCCTGGGCTCGGATACCGGGGGTTCTATCCGTCAGCCTGCGGCGTTCTGCGGGGTAGTGGGCATGAAGCCAACCTACGGAAGGGTTTCGCGTTACGGCCTGATCGCTTTTGCCTCAAGCCTTGACCAGATCGGCCCGATCACCAAGGATGTAGAGGATTGCTCGTTGCTGCTTGGGGTTATTTCCGGGCACGATCCGCTTGATTCCACCTCCGTAGATGCGCCGGTGCCGGATTACGGAAAATCTTTAGACAGGGATATAAAAGGCCTAAAGATCGCCATACCCAAAGAGTATTTTGTCGAAGGCATGGAGGCGCAGGTGAAGGAGGCGCTGGAAGAAGCGGTAAGCGAATTAAAGAAACTGGGCGCAACCGTTAAGGAGATATCGCTGCCCCATACAAAATACGCAGTTCCCGTTTATTACATCGTGGCCACGGCCGAGGCAAGTTCAAACCTGGCCAGGTTTGACGGGGTGCAGTACGGATTACGCATAAAGTCGGAGAACCTCATCGAGATGTACAAAAAAACGCGCGGTGAAGGCTTTGGCCAGGAGGCGAAGCGAAGGGTCATCCTGGGCACCTTTGCCCTCTCTCACGGTTATTACGAGGCTTATTACCTTAACGCCCTGAAGGTGCGCACCCTCATCAAGCGGGACTTTGACGGGGCCTTCAAAGAGTTCGATTGCATAGTCACCCCGACTTCTCCGAGCGCGGCGTTTAAGATCGGCGAGAAGGTCGAGGACCCTTTGAAGATGTACCTCTCTGACATCTACACTATCTCGGCGAACCTCGCCGGGATCCCGGCGATATCCGTCCCCTGCGGCTTTACCGGAGATAATCTGCCCGTAGGCCTGCAGATCTTGGCCAGGCCTTTTGACGAAGGGACGCTTCTTAAGGCGGCATTTGCGTATGAGCAGGCGACAGTATGGCATAAAATGAAGCCGAAAGTCTGACGATGGATTACCAAGCAGTCATCGGATTAGAAGTACATGCGCATTTGAAGACTAGGACCAAGGCCTTCTGCGGCTGCCCTACGGAGTTCGGCGCGCCCGCCAACTCTCAGGTCTGCCCGGTGTGCCTCGGTTTTCCGGGCAGCCTTCCGGTCTTGAATAAAGCGGCGCTGGATTTTGCCGTTAAGGTGGCCCTTGCTTTAAATTGCACGGTCCAGGAGTTCACCAAATTAGACCGTAAGAATTATTTCTACCCTGACCTGCCGAAGAATTACCAGATCTCCCAGTACGACCTGCCCTTGTCGAGGAACGGTTTCCTGGATATTTTCACGGGTAAGACCCGTAAGCGCATCGGGATCACCCGCGTGCACCTTGAGGAGGACGCGGGCAAACTCATCCATCAGGAGTCTGTCAGCCTGGTCGATTTTAACCGCTCCGGCATACCTTTATTAGAGATCGTCAGCGAACCGGATATTAATTCGCCCCAGGAGGCTTACGCATACCTGACTGCGCTGAAAAGCATCCTGGAATACCTGGAGGTCTCTGACTGCGACATGGAGAAGGGCTCTTTACGCTGCGACGCCAATATCTCGGTGCGCAAGGCCGGAGAAAAAACCCTCGGGACAAAGGCAGAGCTCAAAAACATGAACTCCTTCAAGGCGGTGCGGGATGCGCTGGATTATGAGATCCTGCGCCAGTCAGAGGAGGTCGCTTCCGGGAACGCTGTCGTCCAGGAGACACGGCTATGGGATGCAGGCAAGCAGAAGACTCTTCCCATGCGCGCTAAGGAAGAAGCAAAGGATTACCGCTATTTTCCCGAACCGGACCTGCCGCCCTTTATCATCAGGGCCGAGGCAATAGAAGAGGTAAGGAAGGGCATACCGGAAATGCCCAGGGAAAAGATCAGCCGCTTCATGTCTGATTTCGGGATCTCGGAATACGACGCCACCATCCTTACCTCAAGAAAGGAAGACGCGCTATTTGCCGAAGAGTGCATTAAGGAATACCCGGAAAAAGATAAAAAGACAGTCACTAACTGGCTCATCGGGCCGCTGTTGTCGGAGGCAAACAACCGTAATTGCGCATTACCCGGATTAAGGATCACGGCGAAGAGGCTCCTGGGCCTGATCAGCCTGGTGGAGAGGCAGGAGATCTCCGGCCTCTCGGCAAAAACGGTTTTGACCGAGATGATCGATTCCGGCAGGGAGGCAGGAGAGATCATCAAAGAGAAGGGTTTAAGCCAGGTCTCGGATTCCGCAAGCCTGGAGTCGGTGGCGGATGAGGTGATCAGGGAAAACGTAAAGTCCGTCGCGGATTTTAAACAGGGCAAAGAGAGCGCCCTGATGTTTCTGGTGGGCCAGGCGATGAAAAAAAGCAGAGGAAAGGCAAATCCTAAAGTCATCCAGGAAGTATTAAAACGGAGGTTGGCTGATGCGTAACAGGAAGATCTTGATCTCTATTTTTATCTTGGGGGCCTTTTTATTCTGCGCCCTTACTGTCCACGGCGAAGAGAAGAAGAAAAAGAAAAAAGAGGACCTCTACCGGCAGGTTGAGCTCTTTTCCGATTCTCTGGCAATAGTGCAATCCGAATACGTGGATGAGGCCAGCGCCAAGGACCTGATCTACGGTTCGCTTAAGGGCATGCTCTCAAGCCTTGATCCCCATAGCCAGTTTATGGACCCCGATACCTACAACGAGCTCAGGGTCGAGACCGAGGGGAAGTTCGGGGGGCTGGGCATCGAGATCACCATCAAAGACGGCCTGCTTACCGTAGTGACGCCCATAGAAGATACACCCGCCTGGAAAGCGGGGATCAGGTCAGGTGACCGGATCGTGAAGATCAACGACGAATTGACCCGCGATATGACCCTGACTGACGCGGTAAAGCGCATGCGCGGCAAGGTGGGAGAAGCGGTGAACCTGACGATTTTAAGGGAATCAGAGAAGAGGATCCTGGAATTGAAGATCGTGCGCGACGTGATTAAGATCCGGGATATCAAGGAGGCGAGGGTGCTTGAGGACGGCGTCGCCTACATCCGCCTGATCGAGTTCCGCGAGAACACGGCGCAGGATATTAACGCGGCGCTGGATAAGCTGACCAGGGAGAAGATGAATGCGCTGATCCTGGACCTGCGCAATAATCCGGGAGGGCTTCTGGATGTGGCTGTGCGGGTGGCGGAGAAGTTTATCCCCAAGGGCAAGCTCATTGTTTACACCAAGGGCCGCAAGCCCAATCAGAACCTGGAGTTTATTTCAAAGGGGGCAAACCCGGTTACGGATTTGCCGATGGCGGTATTGATCAATGAGGGTTCTGCCTCGGGGAGCGAGATCGTCGCCGGATGCCTGCAGGATTACAGGCGCGCGATCATCGTGGGCAAGAAGTCTTTCGGCAAAGGCTCGGTGCAGACAGTCATCCCGCTTTCGGACGGCTCGGCGCTGCGGCTGACCACGAGCAAGTACTTTACTCCCCTGGGTAAGGTCATCCACAGCAAGGGGGTAGAGCCGGATATCGTGGTCGATGAGGTAAGGGTGGTGGCCCTGCCGGAATCCGAAAAAGAAAAGAAGCCGGAAGACATCTTTGAAGAGCTGGAAAAGAAAGAAAAACCCAAAGAAGAAAAAGAAAGGCAATTCGACTATAAATCCGATAACCAGCTGATGCGCGCCATTGACGTCCTGAAGGCGATAAAGTTCTATAAAAGTGAAAAGACAGCCGCAAAGTAGCCCGAAATACAGCCTTGTCATCTCGGCACTGCTGGTAGTGATCATCCTGCAATGGATCTATATTGCCCGCACCCACCGGCCGGAAAAACCGTCGAAGGAAGCGATAAGGCCTGAACCAAAGCCTCCGGTGACGCAGGCGGTAAAGGGGAGGATCGCCATTGTCCTGGATGACTGGGGTTACAACCTGAACAATCTAGGGCTTATCGAAGAGATCAGATATCCGGTCACCCTGGCGGTATTGCCGAACCTGGCTTTTTCGGAGAGGATCGCCAAAGAACTTAATGCCAGGGGTTTCGAGGTCATTCTGCACCTGCCTATGGAGCCGCGGGAAAAGAAGCGCCTTGAGAAGAATACGGTGATGGTTTCGATGAGCCGGGAGAAGCTCGGCGATATCCTCGACGATGACCTGGCTGCCGTACCTTTTGCGCGGGGGGTCTCAAATCACATGGGTTCTCTGGCTACGAGGGATAACGCGACCATGGAGGCGCTGTTCAGGGAGCTGAAGAAGAGGCGCCTTTATTTTCTGGACAGCTACGTCTCTTCAGGCAACACCGGGCTTGAAGCCGCCAGAAAGGTGAATCTGAGGTACGCCCGCCGGGACGTGTTCCTGGATAACCGGCTTGAAGCCTCGTATATCCGCAGACAGGTCCAGCAGCTGAAAATGAAGGCAAAGATGCGCGGCGAGGCGATCGGCATAGGCCATGACCGCAGGGCTACGCTTGAAGTCCTGAAAGAAATGATGCCGCAGCTTGCCAAGGAAGGATACCGGTTCGTATTCGTTTCGGAGCTGGTGGAATAAATGTACGTTTTAGGGATCGAGACATCTTGCGATGAGACATCTGCAGCCGTGGTCAAAGACGGCCGCAAGATCCTTTCTAATGTCGTCAGCTCGAGCCTGAAGTTCCATAAGAAGTACGGAGGCGTCGTTCCCGAGATCGCATCGCGCCTATGCCTTGAGACGATCTCTTTTGTCACGGATGACGCGCTCGGCCAGGCAGGGGTAAGTCTTAAGGATATAGGCCTAGTCAGCGTGACCAGCGGCCCCGGGCTACTGGGTTCGTTACTGGTCGGCGTATCTTTTGCCAAATCGCTCTACCTTGCCTTAGGCGTGCCGCTATTGGGCGTTGACCATATCCAGAGCCACGTTTATGCAAACTTCCTGAACGGCAGGCCGATAAAACTGCCCTTTATCGCCCTGGTCGTCTCAGGCGGCCATACCAGCCTCTTTTTTGTGGAAGATTTTGGCAGGATCCGGACCCTGGGAGAGACTCAGGATGACGCCTGCGGCGAGGCGTTTGATAAGGTGGCAAAGATTTTGGGCCTCGGTTACCCGGGCGGCCCTCTGATCGAGAAGCTGGCGAGGTCAGGGAATCCTAAAAAGATAAGATTCCGGTGTTCTGAAACCGGCCGGGAGCTTGATTTCAGTTTTAGCGGGATAAAGACCGCGGTGCTTTACGCGGTAAGGGGGAGGCGATTGACATTGCAGGAGAAGAGGGATATCGCCGCCTCCTTCCAGGAGTCTGCGATCGGGGCCCTGATCAGGAAAGCTCATTTAGCCTGCAGGCTTAAGAGGACGCCGCGCCTGGTCATCGGCGGAGGAGTGGTCGCAAACAGCAGATTAAGGGAAAGGTTTTACGCAGAATCTAAGAAGGCGGGCATAGATTGTTATTTTCCCGCATCTGACCTTTGCACGGACAATGCGGCTATGGTCGCCGGATTCGGGCACGCCTTGTTCAAAAGAGGCCAACGGTCCGGCCTTTATCTGACCGCGGGAGCCGGTTAATCGAATCAGAATGGAGGCATAAATATGCTTACAGACTTGGATATCATCATGCGCCTGACGCTGACTATGGTCTTAAGCGGGCTGATCGGGCTTGAACGCCAGTTACACCGCCGCGCTGCGGGGCTGCGTACCCATATGCTGGTCTCCATGGGCAGCTGCCTTATCATGTTGACATCGCTTTATGTTTTTGATATATATAAGGATAAGGCGGCACCTGATCCGGCACGTATTGCCGCAGGCGTCATCACCGGCATCGGATTTTTAGGGGCCGGTACGATTATCCGCGAGCCGGAAGGGGTCAGGGGCCTGACCACGGCAGCCAGCCTTTGGGTGGTCGCAGGCATAGGCTTAGCCGTCGGTTGCGGTTTTTTTAATGCCGGGATCTATACTACGGTCCTGACAGTGATTGCTCTTTTTTTTATGCGCTATATAGAGGGATTTATACCGGAAGAGGGAAAGAAGTAATTAAACGGGGGAGGTGACAGATGGCCTTTAAGAAGAAGATGGAGGAAAAGATCCTGGATGTAGATGCTTCCATGACCGGGACCCTGAGTTTCAAAGACCCGGTTAACCTGCGCATCAACGGAAAGTTTGAAGGTAACCTCAATACCAAGGGAAACCTTACCATCGGTCCGGCAGCCATCGTGCTTGCGGATATCGTCGGCGACAATATTATCATCGGGGGAAGGGTCAAGGGGAAGATTACCGCAAGGGAGAGGCTGACGCTTCTTCCTTCGGCGGTAGTAGAGGGAGACATCTATCCGGCAAGGCTCAATGTCACGGAAGGCGCGATCCTTGAGGGTAAATGCGTGATGCTGCAGGATTTTCTCAACGCCGCGGAAGTGGCGAAGTACCTGGAGATCGACCTTAACTCAGTAATGGAATGGGCCAATTCCGGCAAGATGCCCGGGCACAGGGAAGGAAGCGACTGGAAGTTCGAGCGTAAATCAATCGATGCCTGGCTGGCCGCAGGCAAGATAGAAAGGTAAGCCCCCGGGCTTTAAGAAAGACCCATGGCAGAAGAAAAGCTTTTGACGGTAAGGGACGTTTCCATCCTGTTGGGAGTTTCTGAGAAGGAAGTGGTCGACCTGGCTGAGACCGGCAAGATCCCCGCCTATAAAGTAGGCGGCGTATTCCTGCGTTTTAAAAAGGACCATATCCTGGAATATCAGAAGTCGGTTACGCCTTATGCGGCAAAGCCCGAAGAGGAAAAAGAGTCCCCGGGCGTAAGGTTAAGCGACTTCTTTTATTTTAACGACTTTTACATACTGGCTATCCTGATCATCGCCCTCCTTTTGGTGGTTATTTTCAGAGGTTATTAACCCGCTTATGTCTCCAAAATCCGGATATTGCGACTTAGGCTTTGCCAAGCTTGATACGGACAGAAAGAAGCGCAGGGGGTATCCTGAAGCGGTCTATTGTCCGGGCAAGGATTTGGACTACCTTGAGCGCATCGCCGGACAATTCATCAAACACCGGCAGGACCTGCTGCTTACGAAACTGGATAAAGAGGTTTACGCCTGCCTTAAGGGGAAGTTTCCTCTGCTCGGTTACGACCCGCGCGCGAGATTAGGATTTATCCTGAAGGACAAGGCCAAGACGAAAAAAGGCATGGTCCTGGTGGTCAGCGCCGGGACTTCGGATATTCCCGTAGCCGAAGAAGCAAGCCTGACCCTTGAGGCCATGGGGAGCCGGGTGAAAAGGCTCTATGATGTGGGGGTAGCCGGGGTGCACCGCCTGATGCAGAACCTGCCTCTTTTAAGAAAAGCAAAGGTGATCATTGTGGTTGCCGGAATGGAAGGCGCGCTGGCCAGCCTTGTGAGCGGCCTGGTGAAAGCGCCGGTGATCTCAGTCCCCACCAGTTGCGGCTATGGCGCAAACTTCGAAGGCCTGGCTGCGTTATTGACCATGCTCAACGGCTGTTCGCCGGGAGTAGGCGTTGTGAATATTGACAACGGTTTCGGGGCTGGATACCTGGCGGCGATCATTAATAATAGTAGGCAGTAGGCTGTATGCAGGATGCAGGATGAAGGAAAAAATAACGCTGAAAGAGGCGGTGAGGTTTCATGGGCATCTGGGGCCTTATCTGGTCCTCGGATTGCTGGCCGGCGAGGCCGCCTTAAAAAGGCTTAATTGCAGGAAGTTTTTCGGTCTGGAAGTCAAGGTGCGGGGCGCAGGCGAAAAGCCCAGGTCTTGTCTGGTCGACGGCCTGCAATTATCTACGGGAGCGACATACGGTAAAGGCAACATCGAAAAGTTAGACGGCAAAAAGATAAGCATCGCCTTTAGGAACAGGGATAATAACAAACGCCTCAAGATCAGCCTTAAGGAGGAGCTGGCCCGGAAACTCGAAGGCCTGAAAGGCCACCGCGACAGCGAAGCGTTTGCAGGCGCACTCTATAGGGCCAAACCTCAAAAGATCTTCAACTTCACAACAGGCGGGTAAAAATGGCACTCTCAGGGTTGGATATTTACAAACTGCTGGCTAAAACAAATTGTCGGGAATGCGGATTTGCTACGTGCCTGGCTTTTGCCATGGCGCTGGCCAAGAAGGCGGCAGGCATAGAGAAGTGCCCCTATATAAACGAGGAGGCAAAGCGGATGCTTGAGGCCTCGGCTCAGCCGCCCATTAAGCTGCTGTGTATTGGCGGGGGAGAAAAGAGTTTTGAGATCGGAAATGAGTCGGTAATGTTCAGGCACGAGGAGAAGTTTCACCGCCCTTGCGGCATCGGGTTTATTCTCGATGACGGCCTTAGCGACGCGCAAATTAAAGAGAGGCTTCGGAAGATCAATAAATCGAGATTTGAGCGCGTAGGCCAGATGCTTGAGGTGAATCTGGTAGCGGTCCGCCAGAATAAGTCCGGCCAGAGATTCTGTGACGCTGTGAAGCTCGTAGCGGAGAATACGGACCTGGCGCTAGTGCTGATGAGCCGCGACCCGGCTGCGCTAAAGCCTGCCCTTGAGTTGCTTAAGGCCAGAAGGCCGGTCATTTACCCTGCTGTGAAAGATAACCTGCAGGAGTTTGCGCTTCTGGCAAAGGAGTACGGGGCAATCCTGGTAATAACCTGTCCCGATCTTGAAGGCCTCTCGGCAGCGGCGGCACAGTTAAATAAGGAGGGCTTAAGCGATATTCTTCTTGATACCGGGAAAAAAGAGCTCTCCGATAAGATCTGGGACCTGACGCAACTGCGCAGGCTCCCCTTGAAAAGGTCGAACCGCAGCCTCGGATATCCTGTCCTGGCCGTAGCCGAAGAGGATGATCCCTACGAAGAGGCGTTAGAGGCAGTTACCTATATAGGCAAATACGCCGGCATCGTCCTGATCAGGGGGATAGAAAGCTGGGAAGTCCTTTCGCTGCTGACCCTGAGGCAGAACATCTATACTGACCCGCAGAAGCCCCTGCAGATCGAGCCGAAGCTTTATTCCATCGGACAGGTGGATGATAAGTCGCCGGTGCTGGTCACTACCAACTTTTCGCTTACCTATTACACGGTGCTGGGCGAAGTCGAGGCAAGCAAGGTCCCTTCCTATATTATGAGCGTGGATACCGAGGGCATGTCCGTATTGACCGCCTGGGCAGCGGAAAAGTTCACTCCCGAAAAGATCACTGCCACCGTCAATAAATACGGGGTCAGGCAGATGGTCAGGCATAACCGCCTTATCATCCCGGGTTACGTTGCGGTGATGAGCGGGGAGCTGGAGGAGAGCTCCGGCTGCAAGGTCGTGGTGGGGCCGAAGGAAGCGGCCGGATTGCCTTCGTTCCTGAAAAATCTATAATGCAAAATTTCAAAGTCTCCTTTTATCCGGATAAAAAAAGCGTGGAAGTGCCCCAGGATACTACCATATTATCCGCGGCGATCCAGGCAGGGCTGCAGATCAATTCTGCCTGCGGAGGGGACGGCGTCTGCGGAAAGTGCAGGGTGCTCCTGCGTAAAGGAAAGGCCCTGGTCCAGCCTACCGGCACGTTAAGCGAAATAGAAAAACAAAAAGGCTTTATCCTCAGCTGCACCTCTGCTGTGCAGGGAGACCTTGAGGTAGAGGTCCCCGTTGAATCCCGCCTTGACTTCACCAGGTCCGGGCCGCGCTACTTCAGCTCGCCCGAAGAATCCGAGCCTGCCGAGGCGCTGGTCAGCGACGAGTTTTTCGAATATTCTCCGCTGACAGAAAAGATATACCTGGAATTGCCCCGGCCCACTATAGAAGATAACGCCAGCGACCTGGAGAGGCTCTACCGCCAGGTCCGTTTATGCAAAAATACGCCCATTTTACAGACCAGCCTCTATAACCTAAAGCAATTGGGCGAGATGTTGCGGGACGCAGACTGGAAAATAACCGTGACCCTGGCCCGCAGGAACGACAGCCTTGAGGTACTTTTTATCGAGCCCGGAGACCTTTCGCGGAAGAATCACGGCCTTGCCTTTGATATAGGGACAACTACGATATCCGGGGAGCTGGTGGATCTGAAGACGAAAAAGATCCTGGCCACTAAAACCGCTTACAACAGGCAGGCGACATTCGGCAGCGACGTGATCGCGCGCATCATCCATGCCCAAAAGGAGAGCGGCCTTGAAGAATTACACGAGGCTCTGACCGATACCATGAACGAGATAATCGCGGAGCTTGCCTCAGAGCATAATATAAGCCTGAATGAGGTAACCTGTGTCCTTTGTGCCGGCAACACCACCATGATCCATCTGCTGCTGAGTATCGATCCGACCCATATCCGCAAGGTCCCCTATATCCCGACGGCCAATTCGGTACCGACGATCCGCGCGACAGAGGCGGATATCCATATCCACCCGCGCGGGCTGCTGGCCTGCGCGCCGGGAGTAGCCAGTTATGTGGGAGGGGATATAACCTCGGGGATCCTTTCAAGCGGCCTTTATAAGGAGGATTCCCTGAGCATCCTCATCGATATCGGCACTAACGGCGAGATCGCCCTCGGAAACAGGGATTTCATCGTCTCCTGCGCCGCATCCGCAGGCCCTGCCTTTGAAGGAAGCGGCCTGACCTGCGGCATGCGCGCAAGCGGCGGCGCGATCCAGAAGGTCAGGATTGATCCTGCAGGCGACAGAGTGGATTACGATGTGATTGCAGGCACGCCTCCCGTGGGGATCTGCGGGTCAGGGTATATCGATATCCTTGCCCAGATGCTGAAGGCCGGCCTGATCGACCGGGCCGGCAAGATCAGTGCAGGCGAAAGACGGCGCATCCGTCACAGCGAACTGGGAAAAGAGTTCGTGCTCGCCTTTAAGGAGGAGAGCTTAACGGCCGCAGATATCGTGATTAACGAATCGGATATCGACAACCTTAAACGCGCAAAGGCCGCGATTTATTCGGCGACCAGCGTCTTGGCCAGGCACATGCGCGTGGACCTTGCAGATATCAGGAAGTTCTTTATCGCCGGAGGGTTCGGCAATTATCTGGATATCGAAAACGCCCTCTTCATAGGGCTGCTGCCGGATCTGTCCAGAGAAAGGTTTGTCTTTATCGGCAACAGTTCATTAGCCGGGGCCAGGGAGATGCTCTTATCCGCCGCGGCAAGAAAACAGGCGGAGGAGATCGCCGGGAAGGTTACCTATTTTGAGCTGTCTACCGACGCGGCGTATATGGACGAGTATATGGCGGCGTTATTTTTCCCGCATACTGACTTGAGCAGGTTCCCGGGTGTTAAATTTTAATTAAAAATTACAAATATCAAATTTCAAATGAACGTCAAATTATCCTGTTTCAAAAAAAAACTTTGACATTTGCCATTTGACATTTGAAAATTAAGGAGCGACAGCGACGATTATGGGTTGCGTTATAGCCATGGCAGGCAAGGGCGGCACGGGAAAGACGACGGTCGCAGCGCTCATCGTGAGGATGCTGCGGGATGCCGGGTCAGGTTCGATACTGGCAGTAGATGCCGATCCGAACAGCAACCTCGGCGAAGCCCTCGGCCTTGAAGCAAAGGAGACTATAGGCAGGCTCCTGGATGACGTGGCGGCCCGTCCGCAGAGCGTTCCGCCCGGGATGGGAAAAGACGCATTCCTGGAATACCGCGTACAGACCATCCTGCAGGAGGGCGAAGGCTTTGACCTGCTGGTCATGGGCAAACCCGAAGGCCCGGGCTGCTATTGTTACGTGAACAATGTCTTAAGGAACGTGATGGCAAAGCTCATCGAAGGCTATGATTATATCGTGATCGATAATGAGGCGGGGCTGGAACACCTATCCCGGCGCACCACCCGCGCTGCCGAAGCCCTAGTCGTGGTCTCTGATGCGGGAAAGGTGGGGTTGAGATCGGCAAAGAGGATAAATACTCTCGCCGACGAATTGGGACTTAAGATCGCAAGGCGCCTGCTGGTCCTTAACCGGTTTGAAGATTCTCCTGACCCGGAAGCGTTAAAGGGGCTGGGCCTTGAGTACGCGGGGAATATCCCGACCGATGATTCGATCACCAGGATAAGCTTAAACGGAGCCTCGCTGATGGGGCTGGATAAAGGCGCAGCGAGCGTTTTGGCCTTGCAAAAAATAGGAGAAAAACTGTGGCGTTGCAATTAGCGACAGAGAAGTGGTCCGGAGAGATTTCGGAGGTTATAATCGGCGCAACTAAGGATGAAGGCGGCAGCCGCAAAAGCGTAGTCAGGATCGGCGGAGAGAATACGCTGCCGTTTCTGTTCAACGAAGGCAAGATCCCGAATCCTGTCTGCGTGGCTTTTGAGGTCTGGGATACCGCTCCTTCCGACTGGCCGGAGTGCCTCTGGCGGGCTTTCGGAAAGAGCCTCAATGACAGCTTAAGCTGGGCAAAAAAATGCGTGGAAGAATATAAAGCAAAGATCCTTTGCGTAAGGCTGCAGTCTGCGCATCCGGATTTCGCAGACACTCCACCCGAGGCTTGCGCAAAGTTCATCGCCGGCCTGCTTAATGCCGTGGATGTCCCCTTAGTCATCATCGGCTGCGGAGACGATGCAAAGGATAACCTGGTCCTGCCTGCGGTAAGCGAAGCGGCCAAAGGAGAACGCTGCCTTATCGGAAGCGCGGTCCAGGATAATTACAAGACCCTGGTGGCGGCCCTTTCTGCCGACGGGCATAATATCATCGCCGAATCGCCCATTGATATCAATATCGCCAAGCAGCTGAATATCCTTATTTCCGATACGGGTTTTGCGCTTTCGCGCATCGTGATCAATCCCACCATAGGCGCGCTGGGTTATGGCCTTGAATACGCTTACTCCATTATGGAGCGGGCGCGCCTGGCTGCATTATCTGGCGATAAGACCGTGGCGAGCCCCTTTATCTGTTTTGTCGGCCAGGAGGCGTGGAAGGCAAAAGAGGCGAAATCAGAGGACGAAAGGCAGGGTATCATCTGGGAGATGCTCAGCGCCGCCGCCCTAATTCAGGCGGGCGCCGGGCTGTTAGTGATGCGGCATCCTGTTGCCGTCGAAAAGGTGAATAAATATATAGAGCGGTTATTTCAACGCTGAATAAGACATGCTGATCATCGGCGAACTGATCAACGGAATGTTCCAGGATATTGCAAGGGCGATCAAGGATAAAGACAAGTCCGTGATCCAGAAGCGCGCTCTTGAACAGGTCGATGCGGGCGCTGACGCCCTGGATGTGAATTGCGGCCCTGCTTCCGCCAAGCCTGGTTCTGACATCCGGTGGCTGATAGAGGCGATCCGGGAGGTTACGGACAAGCCGCTCTGCCTTGATTCCAGCAAGCCGCAGGTGATCGAATCGGGCCTTGAGGTCTTAAGGGGCAAGGCGATCATTAATTCTACCACCGCAGATCCGGAAAAGCTCGATATCCTCGTGCCCCTGGCCAAGAAATACAACGCTTTGCTGATCGGCCTGACCATCAGCACAAAGGGCATCCCGCAAAATAAAGATCAGCGCCTGGAGCTGGCAGCCGAGATCCTTGCCTTTTGCTCGCAGGCGGATTTTCCCGTCGAGGACCTCTACATCGATCCGATCGTGCTTCCGGTCAATGTGGCGCAGGCGCAGATGCAGGGGATCCTTGAGGCGATCCGCGAGTTCAAGGTCATCTCTACGCCCAGCCCCAAGACCATCGTGGGCTTAAGCAATGTCTCTCAGGGGACGAAGTCAAGAGGCCTCCTCAACCGTACTTTTCTGACCATGGCCCTTGCGTACGGACTGGATGCGGCGATCCTGGATCCGCTGGACAAAGACCTGATGGATTCCCTCATCACCGCAGAGTTGATCTTAAATAAGAATATCTACTGCGATTCGTATTTAGACGCATACCGCAGGAAATAAGATGAGAAGGAAGATAGTCCGCCACGTCTTCAGATTACACGGTTTTATGGAGAGCTTCAGGCTGGCAGCCGACGGGGTATACTACCTTTTTTTGTACCACCGCAACATGCGCATTATCTTTCTGCTGGGGGCCGCAGCATTGCTTGCGGGTGTCTATCTTCAACTGAGGGGCATCGAGCTGGTGGCGCTCTTCATCACCGTCACGCTTGTCTTCATGGCAGAGATCTTTAATACCGCCATCGAGATGATGATGAATATGCTTAGCGCCAGGTACCGCCTGAGGATAAAGCTGGTGAAGGATATCGCCGCGGCGGTGGTGCTAATTTCGTCGATAAATGCGGTCATCGTAGGAGGCATCCTGTTTCTGGGGCGTCTTAAGGCTGCGATATAAAGAGGAGGGGGTATGAAAAGGAAAGGGCTTTTGCTGGTTATTCTGGGGGTCATAGGCGCTCTGTACGTGTATTTTTTTGATCTGCTCATGGGTAAGCCCATGAATGACGTCACCGGGCCGAAGTCAGTCGTTGCTTTTGTCATCTGCGGCATACTTGTCCTTGCGGGCCTGCGCATCGCTTTCGGCTGCCCGGTCTGCCGCGTCAAAGACAAGAAATGATCCTTCCGCTTAAACTGGTCGGCCTATGGCTTTTTCTCGACGGACTGGTCTCGATGGCAAAATGCTCGGATAAGAAGTGGACCTTCCAGATAGTGAGGGTCATCCGCGCAGTCCTCGGGATCGCGTTGATCCTTGTTAAGCCATGAGTCCGGCTTGTGTTACGTTGATTTTATGGTAGAATAATTTTTTGCGGCGGCGTAGCTCAGTCTGATAGAGCAGTCGGCTCATACCCGATAGGTCACTGGTTTAAATCCAGTCGCCGCCACCAACATAATTACTGCGGGAAAATCCAGTCGCCGCCACCATAATGAAAATAAGGAGGATAATGATCCAAACCATTGAAATCATCTGTAAGCCCTGCCATAAGTGCGACCTGATGATCCAAAGGATAAGCTACATATTGCATTGCATCCAGAATCAATCGGGCCTTAAGCTCAAATACGAGCTCAAGCTTAATAAGAATATCCACGAGGCAGAGAAGTATGGTTACAACGTGACGCAATTGCCCGTTGTCAAGATAAACGGCGATATCGAGTTCGTCGGACACGTGAAAGAAGAACATCTCATCCGTATGAAGCTGGAAGAGATCATCCGGCAGGCCTAATCGTCAGCCGGTCCGGCTGGATCCCCGCCTTATCAGAGCCGCAAAAAACTTGCCCATGATCATCGAAAAAGCTAAAAAGACCATAAAAAACTACGGCCTTTTGACAAAAGGAGACAGGATCGTCGTCGGAGTCTCAGGCGGCCCGGATTCCCTGGCCCTGTTATTGCTGCTGAACGCCTTAAGGCAGGAGATGGGGCTTGAGTTGTACGTGGCTCACCTTGACCATATGCTGCGAAAAGATTCGGCCCGGGATTGCGAGTTTGTGCGCAGGGTTTCAGAGAGGCTGAAGCTTCCTTTTTATTCCGCGCAGATCGATATCAGGGCTATCAGCAGGAAGGGTTCGCTTGAAGAGATCGCGCGCAATGCGCGCCTGGGGTTTTTGTTCAGGGTGGCAAAAGAAGCCGGGGCTAAGAAAATAGCCCTCGGCCACAACCTGGATGACCAGGCAGAAACCGTGCTGATGCGCCTCCTGCGGGGAACAGGGCTCTTCGGTTTATCCGGCATCCTGCCTAAAAGGAATATAGCCGGTTTTACCGTCGTCAGGCCGCTGGTCGAAATAAGGAGGAGAGACATCGAAACTTATCTGAAAAAGAAAAAGATAAAACCCCGCAGGGATATTTCCAATTCCCGGGATATCTATCTGCGCAACAGGATCAGGAACAGACTCCTGCCGCTTCTTGAAAAAAAATACAACAGCAACATCAGGGAAGTGCTGGCAAATACTGCGCAAAGCGCAGGCTCAGATTACGATTTTCTTAACCGCATGGCATTGCGCAGGCAGAAGGCCGGCTCGCCCAGGATCGATTTAAGAAGTTTCCTCAGGCTCCATCCTGCCATGCAGAGGCTGATTTTGCGCCGCGCCTTTGCCGCAGTAAAGGGGGATACCCGCAGGCTCAGCTTCAGCCACATCCGGGAGATCGAAGACCTGATCCTGAACCGGCCGCAAGGCGCGGTAGTTGACCTGCCTGCCGGGGTATCGGTGGTCAAGAAGAGGTCCCTTTTATTTTACCGCAGATAATCCCTGAAAAAGCGCAATAAATGCTTGATTCTACAGGTATTTATAGATATAATATTTTCTAATTATTGAGGAGAAAATATGGCAAATAATAAACAGGCAAGGCCGAAAGCAAAAAAAGACGAGTTTTTAAAAGGCCCTATGGGCTGGGTCATGTGGGTGATCTTATTTATGATCATCTGGAATGCTGTGAGCGTGATCTTCACCGGAGTCAGCCGCCCCCTGACCTATAGCGAGTTCTATAAAGTCCTGAAGGATGATCCGGAAAAAATCAAGTGGGTGACTAAGACCGAGGGCGGCCTTAAATTAGACGGAGAGCTTACCGACGGATCGAGATTCTACGTCTATATCCCCGAAAACGACCCCGAGCTACTTAATCTCCTGCGCCAGAACCTGAAGCAGTTTTCCGTGCAGCCGCCGTCGATCTGGGGGAACCTTTTTGTGCAGCTTAGCGGAGTAATTTTGTTGATTTTATTTTTCTGGTGGATGTCCATGCGCGGAGAGCAGTTAGGAGGAAGGATCATGGCTTTCGGCAAGGTACGGCCGAAGATCCAAAGCGAGATGGAGAAGGTCACCTTCGGAGATGTGGCCGGCGTGGAGGAGGCCAAGGAAGAGCTGAAAGAGGTCATCGAGTTCTTAAAAGACCCGAAGAAGTTCCAGCGGCTCGGCGGCAAGATCCCTAAGGGCGTGCTGCTGGTGGGGCCTCCGGGTTGCGGAAAGACCCTGATCGCCCGTGCCGTCGCCGGAGAGGCGGGGGTGCCTTTTTTCAGTATTTCCGGCTCGGATTTTGTGGAGATGTTTGTGGGCGTGGGTGCCAGCCGCGTGCGCGATCTTTTCGAGCAGGGCAGGCGCGCGGCAAAGATATCCGGCAGGGGCGCGATCATCTTTATCGATGAAATCGATGCTGTAGGCCGCCTGCGTTTCGCCGGGATCGGCGGCGGCCATGACGAACGCGAGCAAACCCTGAATGCCCTGCTGGTTGAGATGGACGGTTTTGACGCTACTCAGGGGATAATCCTGATCGCAGCAACCAACAGGCCCGACACTCTTGACCCGGCGCTCCTTCGGCCGGGAAGATTCGACCGGCACGTCATCATGAACCTGCCGGATATAAAAGGAAGGGAAGAGATCCTAAAGGTGCATACCCGTAAAATAAAGCTTGCGCCGGCGGTTGACCTGAAGAGCGTCGCTGCCTCGACTCCTGGTTTCTCCGGCGCAGACCTGGCAAACCTGTGCAATGAAGCCGCGCTGCTGGCTGCGCGCAATAATAAGGAAGCGGTGGAGATGGTTGATTTTGACAAATCAGTGGAGCGCGTCCTGATGGGGCCCGAGAAAAAGAGCCACATTATATCCAAGAAGGAAAAAGAAATCACCGCCCTGCATGAGTCCGGCCATGCCCTGATGTCTTTGTTGCTGCCGGAAGTCAATCCCTTAAAGAAGGTTTCGATCATACCGCGCGGGCTTGCCGGAGGGTACACCTTTACTCCGCCGCTTGAAGACCGCCACTACTGGACCAGAAAAGAACTGATCTCGGAGATCAGCATGATGCTCGGCGGGCGTGCCTCCGAAGAGCTGAACTTAAGCGAGGTCACCACCGGCGCCCAGAACGACCTGGAGATGGCCACACAGATGGCCAGGCGCATGGTCACGCAGTTCGGCATGTCCGAGAAGCTGGGCCATATTACCCTGGGCAGGCGCGAAGGCCTGGTTTTCCTCGGGCGCGATATCATGGAAGAAAAGAATTACAGCGAAGAGACCGCACGTACGATCGACGAGGAGGTCAAAAGGATAGTGGATGAGGCCTATACCAAGTCTAAAAAACTCCTCGAGCAGAATCTGGAGAAACTGAAAGTCCTTTCTCAGGCGCTCCTTGAGAAAGAAGTGATGGACGGAGAGGAAGTAAAGAAGCTGCTCAGCCTCGAAAAACCGGATGTAGTATAAAGTTTTCCTGAAAAAGAAATGATCCGCGTATTGCAGTCCCCCACCATAAAAGAAATCAGGGCTATTATGCAGGATATCGGAGTGGATCCTTACGGTATCAGGATCATGCAGTCGAAAGCAAGCCACTATCTGGTCAGAATGGATTCGCTTCCGAATGTAACCGCGAATATCCTGAAACAAGAAATGTTGTCCCTGGGCGCAGACGCGGCACTCGCCAGGGGTTCGCTCACCGGAAAGGCGATGTACACAGGCTGCCTTTTAATGGGCACATTATCCCAATTTATGCGGCTCATCCAGAAATTACAGAAGCAGCCGTTTGGCCTCAGCAGTATGGGCAGGGATCTTTCCTGTACCCTGAAGAAGTTTCAGCAGGATAAGTTCACCCTGGACCTGAAAAGATTCAAACTGGACCTTTCCGCAGGAGTGCATATTATGGGGATAGTCAATGTCACGCCGGACTCTTTTAGCGGAGACGGGCTTTATAAATGTCAGATTGAGGACGTAGTCGAATACGCCTGCAAATTGGCCGAAGACGGGGCAGATATCATTGATCTGGGCGGAGAATCAAGCCGTCCCGGGGCAAAGCCGGTTCCCCTAAAGGAAGAGCTGGCTAGAGTCATCCCGGCAGTAAAGAAACTTGCGAAAGTCCTGCGCGTGCCGATTTCAGTCGATACCCGTAAACCCGAAGTGGCGAAGCAGGCGCTTGAGAACGGAGCGCTGATCCTTAATGATATCTCGGGATTCAGGGATCCGGCTATGGTAAGGACCGCGGCCAGATATAATGCGGGGGCAGTGGTGATGCACATGAAAGGCTCACCCGCTACTATGCAGAAGGATCCTGGGTATGATTCTTTGATGGATGAGGTCCTGGAATACCTCGACAGGGCTTTGAGGCGGCTTGAAGACGCAGGGGTGAAAAGGGAAATGACTATCATAGACCCTGGTATCGGATTCGGCAAGACCACGGGGCATAACCTTGAGATCTTAAAACGCCTTGGAGAGTTCAAGGTCCTGGGCAGGCCGATATTGGCCGGCACTTCCCGGAAGTCTTTCATCGGAAAAGTCTTAAATGCTCCCGCGCAGGAACGCCTTTCCGGCACGCTTTCAAGTTGCATCCTGGCAGCTTCTTCCGGGGCAAGGGTCCTGAGGGTGCATGATGTCAAGCCGGTGAAGGATGCGCTTAAGATCTTTGAGGCGGTGAATCAGGCATGAATACGCCGGTCATAATACAGTATTGGAAGCCGGTTTTTGAGATATTAGCCCTCTGGGCCACTATCTACCATATCATGCTCTTTTTCGAGGGGACCCGCGCCTTACAGGTCTTACGCGGGATAATCGTGCTGCTCCTGGTTTTTTTCCTGGTCGAGAAGTTGAACCTGCAGGTGCTGGAGTGGCTCCTGACTAAGATGTTCGGCATTTCAGTGATCGCCATCCTCATTATCTTCCATCCCGAGATCCGCCAGGGCCTGGCGCGGCTGGGCGAGCGGCACTTCTTAAGCACGGCGCCCCGCGAGGAGGAGATCGACCGGATGTTACGCGAGATCGGGGTGGCGGCGGAGAATCTCTGCAGAAAGAAGCTGGGCGCGATCATCGCGATAGAGAAGAACTTACCCCTTAGCGCCTATATTGAAAGCGGAGTGAATATCGACGCGGCTGTTTCCTCTGACCTGATCGAGGCGATATTCACTCCGAATAACCCTCTTCATGACGGCGCCGCGGTCATCCGGAGGGCAAGGTTATCTGCAGCAGGCTGCCTTTTCCCGTTGACCCAGAACAAGGACTTAAGCCGTATCTTCGGCACCCGGCACCGCGCAGCGCTCGGTTTAAGCGAAGAGACAGATGCGCTGGTGATCGTGATCTCGGAAGAACGCCAGGACATCTCCCTGGTCTACCGCGCAAAGCTTTATAAGGACTTGAGCCGAGAGGAACTCTTCCTGAAGATCAAAGAACTGGTCAGAAAAGAAAATGCCTAGGAAAAAAGTAAGCCTCGCCGCAGTCATAACGCACTGGTTCACTTATCACCCCTGGCTTAAAGCAATCGCCTTATTTCTGGCGGTTATCGTGTGGTTTTACGTGCGTTATGAGATCGGACGCTTCAATTATTAAAGATGAAACTCGGCGTAAACATAGACCACGTAGCGACTCTGCGGCAGGCGCGCCGCGGGGTCGAACCGGAGCCGGTACTGGCAGCATTGGTCTGCGAAGCAGCCGGCGCGGATTCGATCGTGGTACACCTGCGGGAGGACCGCCGCCATATCAGGGAGCAGGATCTCTTTCTCTTAAAGAAGGCAATTAGGACTAGGCTGAATCTTGAGATGTCTGTGTCAAAGGAGATAGTCGGTATCGCCTGTGAGGCAAGGCCCGGTCAGGCGACCCTGGTGCCGGAGAAGAGGCAGGAGCTGACTACCGAAGGCGGGCTTGACGTGACCGGGAATTTCAAAAGGATACAAAGGGCTATGGAGAGTCTGGAAAAAAACGGCATCGGAGTCAGCCTTTTTATTGATCCGGATAAAAGGCAGATAAGGGCGGCAAAAGAGCTTGGCGCGAAGATGCTTGAATTGCACACCGGCAGGTTCGCCGAGGCAAAGACCATGAAACTGCAGGACGGGTTTTTCCGCCAAATCCGGGAAGCCGCGCGCTTTGCAAAGGCCGAGGGCTTTAAAGTCTTTGCCGGCCATGGCCTGAATTATGATAATGTCGCCAGGATCGCAGGCATTAGGGAGATCGAGGAACTGAACATAGGCTATTCTATTATCTGTCGTGCTCTCTTTGCGGGTTTAGGCAGGGCGGTGCGGGAGATGAGGGAACTGATCGGGGATTAGGATGATTTTGGGCACGGGCGTGGATATAACCGAGGTGCGCAGGCTCCGGCAGGCGGTAGAGAAATGGGGCAGGTCGTTTTTAGATCGCGTCTTCACCCGGGAAGAGCTGGAAAACGCCAAGTCGCGCGGCAGCCTCTATCAGCACCTGGCCGGAAGGTTCGCGGCTAAGGAAGCGGTCTTCAAGGCCCTGGGTGACCCGAAACTTACCTGGCAGGATGTCCAGGTCCTCAATGATAAAGAGGGCCGGCCTCTTTGCCGGATAAAAAAACCCGGATCCGCTAAGTTAGAGGTGCACATCTCCATCTCGCATGTAAAAAATTATGCGGTTGCCAACGCGGTTATTATCCAGAAGGCCTAACGCGTCAAAAGGCGATTTCGGCCACATCCTGATCCTGGCGGGTTCGGCGAGATTTTCCGGGGCTGCTGCCCTTTGCGCCGAGGCGGCGCTGCGTTCCGGCAGCGGCCTGGTGACCCTTGCGCTCCCCGGCAGCCTTAATAGCGCGATGATCAGGATAAAGTCCAAAGAGGTAATGACTCTGCCTCTGCCGGAGACAAAAGAAGGCGGGGTGAGCCTCTCAGCCTTCAAGGATCTTAAGGATTTTGCGGAAAATGCTGACATCGTGGCGCTGGGGCCCGGGCTTGGCCGCGATAAATCTACTCAGGCCCTGGTGCGTAAGATTGTATCCGGCTTAGATAAGCCTATGGTCATTGACGCGGATGGCCTGAATGCATTAGCCGGCCGCCTGGATTTACTAAGAGCCAAGAGCCGTGAGCCAAGAGCAATACGTATATTGACCCCTCATCCCGGAGAAATGGCCAGGCTCCTGGGTGCGACCGTAAGGAAGGTGCAGGCTGCAAGGAAAGAGATAGCCTCAGGGTTTGCCAAAGCATACAAAGTAACTCTGGTTTTAAAGGGGTTTCAAACCGTGGTTGCGGACTACCGGGGCAGAGCCTACCTAAATAAGACCGGTAACCCCGGGATGAGCACTGCGGGAAGCGGAGATGTGCTCACCGGCATGATCGCGGCATTTGCAGGCCAGGGCCTGGATGCGTTTGATGCGGCTAAGTTTGGCGTTTATCTGCACGGCCTGGCCGGCGATTTGGCTGCTCAGGAAAAGACGCAAATTTCCTTGATTGCCTCGGATATTATTGGTAAAATCCCTGAGGCGATCAAGAGGTGCGGATAGGTAGCGACGCCGGCGTAGCTCAGCAGGCAGAGCAGCGGTTTTGTAAACCGCGGGTCGGGGGTTCGATTCCCTTCGCCGGCTCCATAAAAGCTATGAACAGGAGAAAATTGGATCTGAATAGAATAAAACATCTTTATTGGGGGCGAAAGCTTAGTGTGGAAGAGACCGCCAAGAAACTAGGCATCTCCGCATGGTCTTTATATGGCTTAATGCAAAAGAATAATATTCCCCGCCGTCTGCATTCTGAGGCCGGTTATTTGGCAAATAAGAATAAGCCGGCATTTGAGATCAGGATGGATCTTGATTACGTAGACGAAAGATTAAAAATCGCCGGATGCATGCTTTATTGGGCCGAAGGTTCGTTTAGTACTAATTTTGTCGATTTTACGAATAGCAATCCCGAGATGATAAAATTGTTTTTGTGTTTTTTAAGGGAAATCTGCGGTGTAAAAGAAGAGAGGTTAAGGGTTTATTTATATGCTTATAGCGCAGAGAATCTCGAGGCAATTAAACGATATTGGCAAAAGATTACGGGGATACCGGGTAGGCAATTTACAAAACCTTATATAAGAAGGCCTGTTCAGAATCTTACTAAAAGAAAATTACCGCAAGGTTTAGTGCATATTCGTTATAACGATAAGCGCCTGTTGGAAATTTTGAAAATTTGGATTGAAGAATACGTTCAATGGGCAGGTACCCAAGTGGCCAAAGGGGGCAGACTGTCAAAGGGCAGCGTTCTATCGAAAGGTAGAATGGAAAAGTAGGTGAATTCAGGGAAGCCCCGGCGCTGCCGGGGTAATCCTGAGCGAAGTTCCGAGCAAAACGAGGAAAACGTGCAGAGACTAAGCGCCTACCGCCTAAAGCTAAAAGCCAAGGCGATGAGATAGTCCAAGCCTTAAGGTAACTTAAGGGCACTTGAAATCTGCTGCACTTGTGCTTCAGAGGTTCGAATCCTCTCCTGCCCATTTTGAAAATCCCGACAAGGGATTTTCAAAATGCACAAAGTGAGCGTTAAAAGCCCCGACAAGGGGCTTAGCGAACGGCGTGCGTACATCAAATATAATCCCGACAAGGGATTTTCAAAATGCACAAAGTGAGCGTTAAAAGCCCCGACAAGGGGCTTAGCGAACGGCGTGCGTACATCAAATATAATCCCGACAAGGGATTTTCAAAATGCACAGAGTGAGCGTTAAACGGCCCGACAAGGGGCTTAGCGAACGGCGTGCGTACATCAAATATAATCCCGACAAGGGATTTTCAAAATGCACAAAGTGAGCGTTAAAAGCCCCGACAAGGGGCTTAGCGAACGGCGTGCGTACATCAAATAGGAGGTTCCTATGTCAAAAAAGAAGGTCATTATCTGGGTCATCGTAGCAATAGTTTTAGTTGTCCTGGGATTGTCTATCCTGGTCGCCGCTTTTGCGCCGAGCTTAAGGATGGGGTCTGCCGCAAGATATAAAGCTGACGCGGATTATTATGGCGAACAGTATTCACTTGCTCCCGAGTCTGCTGTCGGAGGGGCGCAGTACATGGCGCCGGCAAAGGCGATGGCCAAGCAGGCTCAGGCAGCGCCCTCGGTAAGAAAGCTTATCCGCAGGGCAGAATTGGATCTTGAAGTAAAATACTGCGATGAGACAGCAAAGAAGATAACTGATCTGGTCAACAGTTATTCCGGGATCATTATTGATGCCCAGATCCAGAAAGCGCCCAATGAAGCAAAGAGGGGCCAGACTATCCTGAAGGTCCTGCCCAAGGATTTTGATACGGTGCTGTTGAAATTAAAGGAGTTGGGAAAGGTGAACTCAGAGAGGGTCACCGCAGAAGACGTCACCGAAGAATACGTAGACCTGGAGGCAAGGCTCAAGAATGCCAAGGCGGTTAAAGACAGGCTTATGGCGATCCTGCAGGATAAGGCGCGCACGGTCAAGGACATCCTGGAAGTCGAGCGGGAATTATACCGGGTAGGCGAGGAAATAGAGCGGATCGAGGGCAGGATGAAGTTCCTTGACCGCCAGGTGGATCTGGCTACCATTACCGTTAACTACTACGAACCGAAGGCTATAGCGCCGGAACCTTTGAATGTTTTTGAGCGGTTCAAGAAGACCGTCCGCCTCTCTATTGAGGTTTTTATCAACGTTTTCAATGCCGCGATCGTAGTCATTTTTGCCCTTATCCCGGTCTTCTTGTGGCTGGGCATCATCGTGGCGGTCGTGGTGTTGGTCAGGAAGTTCTTCAGAAAATAGAGTAGTGCCGCGCGGGTGTAGTTCAATGGCAGAACAATAGCCTTCCAAGCTATATATGTCGGTTCGATTCCGATCACCCGCTTAAATGAGCAGACACTTTACGGAGCGAGAAAAAGGAGCGAACGTAAAGTGTAGCCAAGTCGATTATTCACTGTTGGCGTCTGCGAATTTACATCGCCATAGCTTACTAGAGGCGATGGACTAAGTAATTATGAAAAATCGCGAATTCTTAGAGCCCGTTTTCATCGATGCCTTTGACCTGGACGATGCCTGGTTTCAGTGCCTATCGGCGATCCTGGAAAAAGGGCATGTCTACACTATCACCAAAGGCAGCTATGAAGGCCAGAAACGCCTGGAATTCGATTTCGTAGCGGTGCGCGTGAAAAAGCCGTCGCATCAGATCATACCCATAATCCCGGAAGGGATGAGCATCCCGGCGCCGACGGACATGGATTACATCCAGGGCTACCTAGGGTATCTGTTGACCGGGGCCAAGACCGAGACAGAAGACTATACTTACGGAGAAAGGCTGGTCGACCCCAAGGTCAGGATAAAGCAGGCGGAGGACGGCAAAGACCTGGTCAGGGAGATGCCGCTTCAGGTGAATCAGGTCGAAGAGGTGATCAGGCTTTATAAAGAGAAGGGGCACGGCACTAATCAGGCGACGATGGAGATCGGGATGCCTTCGGATATTAAGCTGGTAGATCCTCCGTGTCTGCGCATCATCGATACCCGCGTGCGTTACGGAAAGTTGCATTTTATTCTTTATTTCCGTTCTTGGGACCTGTGGGGCGGATTTCCCTCAAACCTTGGCGGATTGCAGTTGGTAAAGCAATACATGGCGGATGAGATCGGCGTGGAGGACGGCGAGATCGTCGCCGTCAGCAAGGGCTTGCACCTCTATGATTATTCCTGGGAACTGGCGAAACTGCGCACTAATAAGATGCACCTCAAGATTCAATGAGAAGCCTGTCCTTTAAGGGTAAAGAGCGCAGGCGGTTCGAGAGGCTGGAGCATGTCAGGCCGCTGGCTTTTAAGGTCTGCAAGAGAAAGACCGTCTCCAGGATCTTGAGGGGCTATACCTCGAATATCAGCCAGTCAGGGTTGCTTTGCAACATCAGGGATAGGGTGCGCAAAGACGATATCCTCTGGCTTTCTTTTGACCGTGCCACTCTGGAGTTCTGCGGAGGCCTTGAGAAGAAGGCGTTGATTTATCAAAACGGCATTATTGCAAAGGTGATCAGAAGCGTAAAAAAGCCGGACGGCAGTTCGGACGTGGGGTTGCATTTTATTACGCGGGAAGAGAAGAACCTCTCGCATATTTATCCGCGGGTGAAGTTTACGGTAAGGCCTAAAAATGTCTAGATCCGGTATCGCTATACTCGGGGACGGCGGCTGGGGCACAACGCTGGCCCTGCTGCTGCATAAAAAAAAATTCAGCCTGACTCTCTGGAGCGCGTTCAAAGATTACTCCCGTTATCTTGACAGGGCAAGAGTAAATAAAAAGTTTTTGCCGGGGATAAAGATCCCCCGCGGCATCAGCATTACCGACGACCTTCAGGCAGCGGTCTCAGGCAAGGATCTGATTGTCCTGGCTGTGCCTGCGCAGTACATCCGTTCAGTCCTGAAGAGAATCAAGCCCGGAGATCACCTGCGGGATGCCTCATTTTTGAGCGTAAGCAAGGGGATCGAGGTGGGCACCCTGAGGCGCGTCTCCCAGATAGTCCATGAGGAACTGGGCAATGTGCGGCTGGCTGTCTTGTCCGGGCCTACGATCGCCCACGAGGTCGCCCTGGGTATCCCCACTACAGCGGTGATCGCTGCGGCTGATCCGTGTTTAAGAAGGCACCTTCAGGGGGTCTTCATGGCCGAAAGATTCAGGGTCTATACCAATGAGGACGTCGTGGGGGTGGAGCTGGGCGGCAGCCTTAAGAACGTGATCGCCATCGCCTGCGGCATCTCAGACGGGCTGAAGTTCGGCACTAATGCCAAGGCTGCCATCCTTTCGCGCGGCCTGGTTGAGATCTCCCGTCTTGGCCATGCCATGGGCGCTAAGGTGAGCACCTTTTACGGAATAAGCGGGTTGGGGGATCTGGTGACTACCTGTATCAGCCCTTACAGCAGGAACAGGTTTGTCGGAGAGCAGGTCGGCCGCGGCAAGGCTTTGAAAGAGGTTCAGCTGCATATGCAGATGGTGGCAGAAGGTATCCCCACCACAAAATCCGCCTATTCTTTAAGCCTGAAATATAAAGTTGATATGCCGATCACCCGGGAAGTCTACCAAGTTCTTTATAAGAATAAGCCCCCCCTCAAGGCGGTAAAGGACCTGATGACCAGGGAGGGGAAAGAGGAATAGGGATATAAGTTTCGGGGCGTGGCTCAGTTTGGCTAGAGCGCTTGAATGGGGTTCAAGAGGTCGACAGTTCAAGTCTGTCCGCCCCGATAAAATATAAAAAGAGGTCGACAGTTTCCCGCCAAGCGATTAAAATGAGGGCGGGATCCCGCCCAAGATTCAATTGGCTTGGCGGGACAAGTCCCACCTCCCCGACCACTTCTAAAAGAGGCGCAATATGTCGGAAGAAAAAAGAGAAGCTGTGCGCATCAAGAAAGCCATGGTAGTGATGTACAGCCGGGATAATAAGGCCTGGGACACCACGCTCTTAAGGGACATCAGCGAGAAGGGCCTGCAAATCACCGTTAAAGAAGAGATCGCCGAAAATGAGACGCTGTATCTGATGTTGAAGATCCCTTTCCGGCCGTTTGAGTGGCTGGAGTTCTCAGGCAGGGTCAGGAAGGCGCTGCATTTACTTACGGCAAAGGAGGATTCGGTTGCCGGCTCCTATATCGTACATATAGAGTTTGAAGGACTCAAATCCGAATATAAAAAATTGATCCAAGAATACGTCGCTTGGTACATAAATAGTGCAAAAGGAGGCCAGAGATGAATTATACCGGAGCGGAAAAACGCAAACATCCTCGTGTGCCGGGGCGTTTTATCGTCTCATACCGCGTTCTTGAAGAGAACGAAAAGACCGATATCTCCCAGACGAAGAATGTCAGCCTGGGGGGAATGCTCCTGACTACTAACCGCCGGTTCGAAGCGGGAACCAACCTTGCCCTGCAGATAAGGCTCCCCTTTGACCCGAATCCCCTGATGCTAATCGGAAAAGTGGTCGAATCAAAAGAGATCACCAAGAACCTTATTTACGATACCCGGATCGCGTTCCTGGCGGTTGACGAGAAGCACAGGAAGGTTATTTCTGCAACGGTAGATTTTTACATGAAACGAGGCTAACTTATGAAAGGCATAAACTTAGGGCTCATCGGATTCGGTAATGTCGGCTCCGGCGTGGTAAGGATTCTGCGCGACAGAAGGGTTTTTCTTGCCGAGAAGTCCGGTCTGCAGATTAACATAAAGAAGATCTGCGACAAGGATTTCTCCGTTAAAAGAGGCGTCAACGTTGACAAGTCGCTCCTGGCGCGTTCTGCGCAGGAGGTCATCGATGACCCGCAGATAGACATCGTCGTGGAACTGATCGGCGGGGTTCATCCGGCAAAAGATTATATCAGCGCATCGCTCAAAAAAGGCAAGGATATCGTTACGGCAAATAAAGCGCTGCTTGCCCAGGAGGGCAGGAGCCTTTTTGCCGAGGCTGCCCTGCGGGGAAAGAATATTTATTTCGAGGCTTCGGTAGGCGCAGGTATACCGATAATCAAGGCTTTGCGCGAAGGCCTGATCGCCAACCGCTTCAACAGCATCTTCGGCATTTTAAACGGCACATCAAATTACATCCTTTCCTCGATGTCTTCGAACAACTGCGATTTCCAGTCCGCGCTGAAGGAGGCGCAGAAAAAGGGATTTGCGGAGAAGGATCCGACGCTGGATATAGAGGGGATTGATTCGGCGCACAAGCTCATCCTTCTGACCTACCTCTGTTTCGGCAAGTTCGTAAAGATGGAGGATATCTTCATCGAGGGGATCTCCCAGATTTCCCTTTCGGATGTAATCTATGCAAAGGAGCTGGGGCTTGAGATAAAGTTGCTGGCGATCGCCAAAAAAGAAGGCAAGGAGCTTGAGGTAAGGGTGCATCCTACGCTCATCCCCGAGGATAATCTTTTAGCATCGGTGAACGGCGTCTTTAACGCGATCCACGTGACAAGCGACCTGGCGGGCGACCTGCTGTTTTACGGTCCCGGGGCCGGCCAGATGTCCGCTGCTTCGGCGGTAGTCTCGGATATCGTGGACCTGGCGCAGGATATCAAGGCCGGGCTTTTCAGGCCTGCCATGAGCATCATCGAAGACAAATCCGTCCAGAGGCTCAGCAGCATCGAAGAGTTCAGGAGCCGCTATTATATCCGTTTTATGGCCCTGGATAAGCCGGGGGTGCTGGCGAAGATCTCCGGGATCCTGGCTAAATACGGTATCAGCATCGCTTCGGTCACTCAAAAAGAGAGGCATAAGGCGCATATCGTTCCGATAGTGATGATTGTTCATGAGTCTAACGAGAAGTATCTGCGCCATGCACTTATGCAGATCGACCGGCTGGATGTGATCAAGGAAAAACCGGTGGCTATCAGGATCGAGGAGATATGATGTATGAGGGGATAATCCATAAGTATAGAAAATACCTCCCGGTGACGGAGAAGACCCCGGTCATCAGCCTTAACGAAGGCAATACCCCCCTGATCCGCGCAGGTTATTTAAGCAGCCTGATGGGGAGAGGCTTCGAAGTCTACTTGAAATTCGAAGGCTCAAACCCCACGGGTTCCTTCAAAGACCGTGGCATGACTATGGCGATATCCAAGGCCCGCGAGGAAGGCTCGGCTGCGGTGATGTGCGCTTCGACAGGCAATACTTCCGCTTCTGCCGCAGCCTACGCCGCCTGCGCCGGGATCAAATGCATAGTGCTCATTCCAAGCGGAGCGATCGCACTCGGAAAACTGAGCCAGGCCCTGATCCACGGAGCGGTTGTCCTTGCGGTCGACGGAAACTTCGACGCTGCGCTTGAATTAGTCAGGGAGATCACCGCAAGGTATCCGATCACCCTGGTAAACTCGCTTAACCCTTACCGCATCGAAGGCCAGAAGAGCGCGGCCTTTGAGATCTGCGATTCGCTCGGCGCATCCCCTGATTTTCAGGTGATGCCGGTGGGTAATGCGGGAAATATCACTGCTTATTGGAAAGGGTATAAAGAGTACCGGCAGGCAGGTATAATCAAGACCCTTCCCAGGATGCTCGGTTTTCAGGCAGCAGGTTCTGCCCCGATAGTGCTGGGCCGGCCGGTAAAAAATCCTAAGACCATTGCTACGGCTATCCGCATCGGAAATCCCGCCAGCTGGAAGCAGGCGGAGGCAGCACGCGAGGAATCCGGCGGCCTGATCGATATGGTTTCGGATAGGGAGATCCTGGATGCATACAAGCTGCTGGCAGCTAAAGAGGGAGTCTTTGCCGAGCCTGCTTCTGCTGCTTCGGTTGCCGGGCTGCTGAAACTTAAGAAGAGCAGGTATTTTTCCCGCCAAGCCGGATCAAATGTGGGCGGGATCCCGTCAAAGACGGGAAAAAAGCCCGCCAGAATAGTCTGTATTCTGACTGGCCATGGCCTGAAGGATCCGGATAGAGCGATTAAAAGCGTAAGAGAGCCCAAGATCGTAAAGCCGGATCTCAAGGTAATATTGAAGGAGATCGGTTATTAAAGCCACAAAGTCAGAAAGTCACAAGGTCACAAGTCTGAAAAATAAGCGAATTCTGATAACCGCAGGCCCCACCTGGGTCCCCGTAGACCACGTCCGGGTCATCAGTAATATTGCCACAGGCCAGACAGGCATCTTGTTAGCGGAAAAACTCATCCGCCTCGGCGCGAAAGTCACTCTGCTGCTTGGTCCGGTAAGCGCCTGTTGCATAAGCAAGAAGATCAGGTTGATAAGGTTCAGGTTCTTTGACGAACTTAAGAAAAGGCTGATCTGCGAAGTAAAGACCGGTAAATACGATTGCCTGATCCTCTCCGCTGCAGTCAGCGATTATCGCCTAAAAAGGCCGCTTGTTTCGAAAGTATGTTCCGATAAAAAAAATTGGCGCCTGGACCTGGTCCCGAACGAAAAGATCATCGACGGGGTGAAAAGGGCAGACCGCTCTTTGGTGCTGGCAGGTTTTAAATATGAGCCCGGCGTGGATAGAACCAGGCTGCTAAAAGAGGCAAAAAAACTTATTAAACGCACGGAAGCGGACATGATAGTCGCAAATACGGCCCGCGGCAGGCGTTACTGCGCATACCTGGTATCAAAAGATAAGGTCAGCGGGCCATGGACAGGAAAAGACATAATGGCGGAATCGCTGATCAGGCAGATCGGAGCTGCGCTTTGTCGGGATTGACCCTACCGGAAAAGTTAGAAACAGAGGTAAAGGCGGCAGGCGCCATGGATTCTGCGCTGGCAAGGCTTCTTCTTGTGGTCGAGAATTATCCTAACCTGAAGGCAAGCGATACATTCCTTAAGCTCATGGATGAGCTCTCCGGCACAGAGAATCGTATTGCCGTTGAAAGGATGCGCTACAACGAGGCAGTCAGGGATTACAATGTTACCGTGCGCACCTTCCCGGGTAACGTCATTGCCGGTATGTTCGGCTTTAAACCGGCAACCGAATACTTCAAGGCAGCGGAAGCAGCTAAGACTGTCCCTCAGGTCAAGTTTTAATTACTAGTTACGAGTTACCAGTCTACTAGTTACTAAAAATGAAATATATTGTTTTGGTCGGCGACGGAATGGCGGATTATCCGCTGAAAGAGCTTGGAGAGCGCACTCCGCTTGAGGCGGCAAAGACCCCGAATATGGATCATATTGCCCGTCACGGGAAATTAGGCAGGGTAAAGACTATCCCTGCGAATATGAAACCCGCTTCGGATGTGGCTAATATTTCCATCATGGGGTACGACCCGCAGAAGTTTTATACCGGCAGAGGGCCGCTTGAGGCGGCGAACCTGGGCATAGAACTTGAGCCTGATGACGTAGCTTTTCGCTGTAATCTGGTCACCGCGGTGAATGACACCCTTGTCGATTACAGCGCCGGCCACATCAGCTCTCAAGAGGCGGCCGATATAATAAAGTGCGTCGATCAGAAGCTGGGGACGAACCGCTTCCGTTTTTACCCGGGAGTGAGCTACCGGCATCTGATGCTGGCAAAGCGCGGGGCAGAAGAGCACCTCGAGAACGCCAGGTGCGTTCCCCCCCACGATATCGCGGGGCAGAGCATCTCGAAGAACCTGCCCAGGGGAGATGGCGCAGAGACCCTGACTAAACTGATGCAGGAGAGCCGGAAGATCCTGGAGAGACATGAGGTGAACCAGGTGAGGCTCGACCTTAAAGAAAATCCGGCAAATATGATCTGGCTCTGGGGCCAGGGGAAGAAGCCGGCAATGCCCGCTTTTAAGGAAAAGTTCGGCCTTACCGGAAGCGTAATTTCGGCAGTAGACCTGATCAAAGGCCTGGGCAGGATACTGGGCCTGGAAGTAATCAACGTCCCCGGTGCGACCGGTTATTATGATACGGATTATCAGGGTAAGGCAAATGCCGCCTTGCGGTCGCTGCAGGAGCGTGATTTTGTCTTCCTGCATGTGGAGGCCCCGGATGAAGCAGGGCACAACGGCGACCTGCAGCAGAAGATCATCGCTATCGAAAGATTCGATCAACTGGTGGTAGGTACGATCCTGAACGCATTTAAAAATAAGAAGAACTTCCGCATCCTCGTGCTGCCGGATCATCCCACTCCGGTTGCGGTAAAGACGCATACGTCTGAGCCCGTGCCTTTTGCCGTCTTTGGCAGAGACATCGCCGCGGAGGGATTCCTCAATTACAGCGAAAAGGAGGCCCAGAGATCCGGATTATTCTTTGAGAAAGGCCACGAACTGATGGGTTATTTCCTTAAGTCAGAGCAGATCTAGATGAGTTCTCTAATCATCGTATTTATTTCGCTCGCTTTATTCCTCTGGGCTTATAAAGTCCTGGGCCGCCGGATCGAATCCCTGTGGCATGTAGACCCCAAAAGAGCTACTCCCGCATATACTAAGTTTGACAGCGTGGATTTCATTCCGGCCAGGAACTGGCTTGTCCTGTTCGGGCATCATTTTTCTTCCATTGCCGGCGCAGGCCCCATTATCGGGCCGGTGATCGCGGTGATGCTCTGGGGGTGGCTTCCGGCAGCCATTTGGGCTGTATTAGGCACGATCTTTATCGGCGGCATACATGATTTCGGCTCTTTGATCACTTCGGTGAGGGAAAGGGGTTCTTCCATAGCCGACACTGCCCAGCATGTGATCAGCCGCAGGGCAAAGATCCTTTTGTCGCTTTTTGTGTGGCTGGCCCTGATCCTGGTGATCGCGGTCTTTGCGTATCTGTGCGCGGATACGTTCGTAAAAGAACCCAAGATAGTGATGCCGTCGCTGGGATTGATCCCGGTAGCGGCGGTCGTAGGATATCTTTTGTATCATGCGCGCATGAACTCGTTCCTGGCTACGGCCTTCGGGCTTGTCTGCCTGGCCGGCCTGCTCCTGCTGGCGGACAATTTTGCGGTCAAGGCAAGTATCAATGCCTGGATCGTAATCCTATTCGTTTATTGTTACTTCGCTTCTATCCTGCCGGTGAATATACTTTTGCAGCCGCGGGATTATCTTTGCAGTTTCCTGCTCTTTTTCGGGATGGGCGCAGGCTATATCGGGCTCACCCTAAGCAACCCGAAGATCAGCATGCCGCCGTTTTTAAGTTATAATGCAAAGGACGGGCCGCTCTGGCCGATGCTCTTTGTGACTGTTGCCTGCGGCGCGGTTTCCGGGTTTCATGCCCTGATCGCAAGCGGCACGACCTCTAAGCAGTTGGCAAATGAGCGGTACGCCAAACGTATCGGTTTCGGCGGCATGATCGCGGAGAGCATGGTCGCGGTACTGGCAGTGATCTCGGTAGCCATCCTTTTTAGCGCAAAGACCGGCTTTTCGGCGGCGCTGAAATCAACCAGCCCTATCGGCATATTCAGTCAGGGGTTCGGGGAGATTACCCGCAAGATCTTCGGCAATTACGGCCCTTTTATCGCCGTGACGATCCTGAACGCTTTTATACTGACTACGCTGGATACGGCGACCCGTATTTCGCGCTACCTGTCCGAAGAATTGTTCGGCCTGAAGAACCGCTATTTTTCTACGCTGATCAGCGTGACCTTAAGCGCCTTATTGGCGTTTTCCGGAAAATGGCAGAAGATCTGGCCGGCTTTCGGTGCTTCCAATCAGCTGGTGGCAGCGCTGGCTTTGCTGGTGATCAGTTGCTGGCTGATCAGCAAGGGAAAGTCCGCAAAGCTTACGCTCTGGCCCGCCCTGTTTATGCTGGCTACCAGCATCGGCGCCCTGCTCTTCCAATTGGCGAAATACCTGCGTAGCAGGGATTATGTATTGATGGCCGTAGTGGTGATCCTTACGGCTTTATCCGCCTATATGGTTTATGAGGTATTGCCCATAATCACAACCAGGAGAAAGAATCATGAGTAGAAAGCTGATCATCCAGAAATACGGCGGCTCTTCTGTGGCAAATGTCGAGCGCATACAGAACGTCGCCAAAAGAGTAGCCGGCTATAAGAAGAATAGCCATAATCTGGTAGTGGTAGTCTCGGCACTCGGAGATACTACCGATGAATTAATTGAGCTTGCGAGTAAGATCAATACCGAGCCTTCGGAGCGCGAGATGGACATGCTCTTATCAACAGGCGAGCAGATCTCAGTCGCCCTTCTGGCCATGGCCCTGCATAAACTCGGGATCGAAGCGATCTCCTTCACCGGAGCACAGGTGGGCATCGTTACCGATTCAAGCCACACCCGCGCGCGCATCATCAAGATCAACGCCGACCGCATCCGCGATGAGTTAAAAAAGGGCAGGGTCGTCATTGTGGCGGGTTTTCAGGGCGTGACTTTGACGCAGGATATCACGACTTTGGGAAGAGGCGGGTCTGACCTTACTGCGGTCGCCCTGGCCAAAGAGCTGAAGGCGGATGAATGCGAGATCTATACTGACGTCGAAGGCATTTATACCACCGACCCGCGCATCGAACCAAAGGCAAAAAAGATCGACGCCATAACTTACGATGAAATGCTTGAGATGGCATCCTTAGGCGCGCAGGTGATGCAGGCGCGTTCGATCGAGGTGGCAAAAAAGTTCGATGTACCGATACATGTGCGTTCATCTTTTTCCCCTAATTGCGGGACAATGATCATTAAGGAGGTTAAGAGAATGGAAGACGTAGTTGTCAGCGGCGTAACCTTAAATAAGAACGAAGCAAAGATCACTATCTGTAATGTCCCTGACCGTCCGGGGATCGCGGCTAAGTTATTCAAGGGGCTCTCTTCAAGCGGCATTAATGTGGATATGATCGTGCAGAATGTCAGCCACCTGCGCTCAACCGACATCTCATTTACCGTCAGCAAGGCAGAGTTCCCCAAGGCCCTGCGTATTACCAGGAAGGCGGCAAAAGCAATCGGTGCAGGCGATGTCTTAGATGACCAGGATATTGCCCGGGTTTCCGTGGTTGGGGTCGGAATGAAGACTCATTCCGGAGTTGCGGCAAAGATGTTCGATGCGCTGGCTAAGGATAAGATCAATATCGAGATGATCTCTACCTCCGATATCAGTATTTCCTGTATTATCCAGAAAAAGTTCGCCGAGGCCGCAGTCAAGACATTGCACAGCAAGTTTGGCCTGGCTAAATAATGAGGAAAAAATGGCAAAGCAGGTGAAATTATACGATACGACTTTACGGGACGGGGCGCAGGGTGAAGGGATCTCTTATTCGGTAATGGATAAGGTGCAGATCGCGCTTGAGCTGGACCGCCTCGGGATCCATTATATCGAGGGCGGATGGCCGGGCTCTAACCCTAAAGATATGGAGTTTTACCTTAAAATGAGCAAGAAGCGGCTGAAAGGCTCTAAGCTCGTCGCTTTTGGTTCAACCCGGCGCGCCGGCATAAAGGCGCAGGAAGACAAGAACCTGCGGGCCCTGGTGAAGTCACAGGCCAGGGTGGCAACTGTCTTTGGTAAGACCTGGGATTTGCATATCCGTGATGTCCTGAAGACCACTCTGGAAGAAAACCTGGCCATGATCCGGGATTCGGTAGCTTTTCTGGTTTCTAAAGGTGCGGAGGTCTTTTACGATGCCGAGCATTTTTTCGATGCCTACTACGCAAATAAAGATTATAGCCTGAAATGCCTGCTTGCTGCCCAAGAGGCAGGAGCAAGGGCGGTAGTTTTATGCGATACCAACGGAGGCACCCTTACCTCGGAAGTAAAGCGCATTGTTGCTGAGATCAGGCCTAAGATAAATGTGTGGCTGGGCATCCATTGCCATAATGACGCAGACCTGGCAGTGGCTAATTCGCTTGCCGCAGTCGAGGCAGGCGCGGATATGGTCCAGGGCACGATCAACGGCTATGGCGAGCGCTGCGGTAATGCCGACCTTATTCCTATCATTGCAAACCTGCAGATAAAGATGGGCTTTAATTGCCTTGAGCAACAGAAATTAAAGGAACTTACCCGGGTGTCGCACTTTGTCAGCGAAGTAAGCAATATGAAACAGAGAAGTGACCAGCCCTACGTAGGCGCATCAGCCTTTGCACATAAAGGCGGGGTGCACATCAATGCGGTGATGAAGAATCCCAAGACCTACGAGCACATTACGCCGGACCTCGTCGGCAACAGGAGGAGGATCCTGGTCTCGGAATTAGCCGGAAAGACCGGGGTCATGATCCGGGCAAAAGAGCTGGAATTGGACCTGAGCAAAGAGGATCCCAAGACCAAGCGCATCCTTAAGCTGATTCAGGACCTTGAGCATCAGGGATATCACTTTGAAGCCGCAGAGGCCTCTTTTGAGCTCCTGATGAAAAAGGCTCTTAAGAAATACAAAAAGTTCTTTGATCTTGAGGGGTTCCGCGTTGTTGTGGAAAAGGCCTCGGATAAGAAGATTACCTCCGAAGCGATCATCAAGCTTAAAGTCAAGGGTAGCAAGGAGCATACCGCTGCTGAAGGCGACGGCCCGGTAAATGCCCTGGACAACGCCCTGCGCAAGGCCCTGAAAGATTTTTATCCCACCCTATCCCGGATGCACCTTTCTGACTTTAAGGTGCGCGTATTAGATGAAAAGGCCGGCACTGCGGCGAAGGTGCGCGTCCTCATTCAGTCGCAGGATGAAAAAGACACCTGGAGCACCATCGGTGTTTCTGAGAATATTATCGAAGCCAGCTGGCAGGCCCTGGTGGATAGTGTCGAGTATAAGCTCTTAAAAGATGCAAAAGCGTAAGCACCGAAAGGCCTCCGGAAAGAATGGGAAGTCGTATCTTGAGGTATACATTCTGCCGGATGCAGGCCTCATAGTTACGCCTTTGACCAGCCGTACTGTGCACGTTTTTAAGAGGTTTTCCGGAAGACAGAAGAAGGCTCTTCCCGGATTTTTTTGCGGTTGATTAAAAAGGAGCCTGTATGCCTGAGAACAGATGCGACACCGAGATCGATGTCCTGATCCGCGCCCGCTACCCCCTTATTTACGTAGTCAGCTGGGAAGAGCCGCGTATTTTAGAGAGGCTTAAAAGCTTAGCTGACCGGCGCCAGAAAAAACTTTTTCTCTGGTCGATCACCCGCGGGATCCATAAGATCGACGACGAGCCATCAAAGGCGGATGAGGGGACGCGCGATCCGCTTAACGCCTTAAGTTATGTGGAGAGGTGCCCGGACCCGGCTATTTTTGTCTTCCTGGACTTCCACTCCTACCTTAATGACCAGACCATCATCCGCAAGCTCAGGGACCTGGTCAGCAATCTTAAGAATACTTATGAGACCCTGATGATACTGTCGCCGGTCCTGACTGTGCCGGTGGAGCTGGAAAAAGAGTTTGTCGTCGTGGATTACGACCTTCCGACATACGAGGAGATCAAAGACCTCCTTTCCGGGATCATCGAAGTCGTCTCGAAAAATCAGGAAGTAAAAATTGAGCTGAATGACGAGACTAAAGAGAAACTGGTCAAGGCAGCCTTAGGCTTGACGCACCAGGAAGCGGAGAATGCTTTTGCCCGCGTGATAGTCCTGGATAAGCGGTTGGACATAAATGACATAGATAAGATCCTGGAAGAGAAAAAACAGGCGATCCGCAAAAGCCGGCTCCTGGAATATTACGAATCAAAGGAAGAGTTCGCTAGCGTCGGAGGACTGGATTGCCTTAAAGACTGGCTTAAAAAACGAGGGGCTGCTTTTACCCAGAAGGCCCATGAGTTCGGCCTGCCCCAGCCAAAGGGGATACTGCTTTTAGGGGTGCAGGGTTGCGGAAAGAGCCTTACGGCAAAGGCAGTGGCGAGCCTCTGGAAACTGCCGCTTTTACGCTTGGATATCGGCGCGGTTTTTAGCGGGATTGTCGGTTCCTCCGAAGAGAATATGCGCCGGGCAATCCGCGCTGCGGAGACGCTTTCCCCGATCATCCTCTGGATAGATGAGATAGAAAAGGGCCTCTCCGGAGTGCAGAGCTCTACTTTTTCCGATGCCGGGACTTCTGCCAGGGTCTTTAGCACCTTCCTTACCTGGCTGCAGGAAAAGACCTCACCTGTCTTTGTCATCGCCACCGCCAATAATATCCAGCTCCTGCCTCCGGAATTGCTGCGCAAGGGCAGGTTTGATGAGATATTCTTTGTTGACCTTCCCGCTGCCGATGAGAGAAAAGAGATCTTCGGCATACACATAAAAAAACGCAAGCGCGATCCCGCCAAGTTTGACCTGGCATCTCTCTCCGGAGAAAGCGACGGCTATAGCGGTGCCGAGATCGAGCAGGCCGTCATCTCCTCGCTTTATGACGCATTCCTTGAAGAGCGCGATATAAATAACCGGGACGTATTAAACAGTTTAAAACAGAGCGTCCCGTTATCAGTGACCATGCGCGAGAGCATCGAAGAGACGCGTAATTGGGCAAGGCAGAGGGCAAGGCCGGCAAGCAGCGCGCAGAGAGAGGGCGCCTGCAAGAGAGAGAGAAAAATCGAGCTGTGACGTTAAAAAGGTTCCTCAAGCGCTTTGAGAGACTGGAAAATATCCCGCAAGAGAGCCTGCTTAAAGCCGGCCTTAAGATCTCCAAGCGCTTTGAGCGCCTTGAGATCGGAGATAAAAAGATAGAGCTGACCATCGCCGATACGGTCCTGACCGAAGAGAGCGCGCCCGGCGAGATCGAGTATCACGTGCTCTGTCCGATGTGCGGGGCGGAGAACCACTTTAAGAACAGTGTTTGCGTCCTTTGCAAGCGTTCTCTGGAGATAGACGCTTTTTCCGGGAAGAGGCGGGAGCTGGCCCTCTTAAAAAAATGCAGCTGCGGGGCGATCAACCAGAAGGAACGCCGGAATTGCTGGATCTGCGGCAAAGACTTCTTCCTGGAAAAGCAGAAAAAACCGCGGGTAGACGCGGAAAATGTAATCATCTTAAATATAAACGGCAAAGAATACAAGTCTACTGATACTAATCTTCCTCTGGATATCCGCGCGCTCATGGAGAGGATCCGCAGGGAAGGGTATAAAAAAGAGCTGATCGATGCCTGGATTGACGAGCGCAACCGGAAACTGGAAGGGCGCGAGAGTGAGCGGCGCGACCGCATGCAGCAGATCCAGCTTAACCTGGTCATGCGCACTATAGGCCTGTTTATTTTTCTGCTGTTCATAATGGCACAGCTGGTAATGTGCTTCCGTTACGGCACGCAGAATTAGAAGAGGAGGTAATCATGTCTTCAGGAGGAAGCGTAATTGCTTTAGAGATCAGGGCGCTGGTGTGCCTGATAAAATCTATCGTGGATCTGGGGATCCAGTATAAGGAACTTGCCTCTATGCGTACTGCCGACGGAAAAGTCCATAAAGTCGACCTGGTGATCAAGGATGAGTTCGGCAAAGAGATCGGGTTCGAAAAGACCGAGCAGGGTAATTACCGGATCGTCTCGGATAGCAGCGGTCTTAATCAGAACCAGATCAGGAAGCAGCAGGAGTTCGTAAAAAAGATCCGCCAGCGATATGCTTATAATAAGGTGGTGGAGGAATTAAGGAAGCAGGGCTATACCATTGCCGAGGAAGAAAAGGTCGAGAAGAACACGATTAGATTAGTGGCCAGGAAATGGTCCTAAAAATATCCAGCAGAGGAGACAGATATGGCCGGAAAACAGGAAGTAGAGATATTCATCTCTGACGACGGAGAATTGAAGGTGCACATCCGCGGGATCAAGGGGCCTTCCTGCGTGGATGTTTTAGAGAAGCTTGCCGGCGACGGCGAGATCAAAGAAAAGGTCTTAAGCAGCGAATATTACGAGACCGTGAAAGAGGCCCCTAAAACCAGGATAAAGAAGCAATAAATTCGATGAACGAAATCCCCACCCGTTATAACCCCAAGGAGACCGAGGATAAATGGTATAAGTTCTGGGAGGAGAAGGGATTCTTTGCGGCTGGCGCCAATCCTGAAAAGAAACCTTTCTGCATCGTGATACCCCCGCCCAATGTCACCGGTATCCTGCATATGGGGCATGCCCTGAACAATACCATCCAGGATATCCTTATCCGCTACCACCGCATGAAAGGCGAAGAGTCGCTCTGGATGCCCGGGACAGACCATGCCGGCATCGCCACCCAGAACGTGGTGGAGAAAGCCTTGGCTAAAGAAGGGCTGAAGCGCCAGGACCTGGGCCGGGAAAAGTTTATCCGGCGGGTCTGGCAGTGGAAGGAGCAATACGGCTCAACGATCATCCGGCAGCTGAAGAAGCTGGGCGCCTCCTGCGATTGGCAGCGGGAACGTTTTACCATGGATGAGGGGTATTCCTGCGCAGTGATCGAGGTTTTCGTACGCTTATACGAAAAAGGGTTGATCTACCGGGGCAGTTACATCATCAACTGGTGCCCGAGATGCCAGACTGCGCTTTCGGATGAAGAGGCGCCGCACCATGAATTACAGGGGAATCTCTATTATCTCAGATACCCCTTTAAAGATAATCCGGATGAGTATATCGTGGTAGCGACTACCAGGCCTGAGACTATGCTGGGAGATACCGCGGTAGCAGTCAATCCTAAAGACAGGCGCTATAAAAAAGCTATCGGTAAGTGCCTGATCTTGCCGTTGATTAACCGCGAGATCAGGGTGATCGCGGATAGTATGGTGGACATGGAGTTCGGTACCGGTGCAGTAAAGGTGACTCCGGCGCATGATCCTAATGACTATTGCCTGGCCAAGAAACATAATCTGGAGTTTGTAAATGTCATGCATCCGGATGCTTCGATGAACGACGCAGCCGGCGATTACCGGAATATGGACCGTTTTGAAGCGCGCGAGGTGATCCTGGAAGACCTGAAAGAAAAGGGGCTCCTGGAGAAGGTCGTGCCCCACGTTTTATCCGCCGGCCACTGTTACCGCTGCCACACTATTATTGAACCGTACTTGTCGAAGCAGTGGTTCGTGAAGATGAAACCGCTGGCAAAACCTGCGATCGATGCGGTGAAAAAGGGCAAGATCAGGTTTCATCCTGGCCGCTGGACCAAGGTGTATCTAAACTGGATGGAGAATATCCAGGACTGGTGCATCTCGCGCCAGATCTGGTGGGGGCACCGCCTGCCTGTTTACTACTGTTCAAATTGCATGAAGCAGGCAGACCAGTCACCAGGTCAACGGGTCACCGGGTCACCGGTCAAAAACAAAGGCATAATTGTATCCAGATCAAAACCCGAAAAATGCCCGGATTGCGGCTCAAGTGATATTTACCAGGATGAGGACGTATTGGATACCTGGTTCTCCTCGTGGCTCTGGCCTTTTGCGACCTTTGGCTGGCCTGAGCTTAGCCAAGACTTAAAATATTTCTATCCTACTGCTGTCCTGGTCACGGCACCTGAAATCATCTTTTTCTGGGTCGCGCGCATGATCATTGCGGGTTTTGAGTTCATGGGAGATATCCCTTTCCGTGATGTATATATTCACGGCACGGTGCGCGACATCGAAGGAAAAAAGATGTCCAAGTCACTGGGCAACATTATCGATCCCTTAAGCATTATCGATGAATACGGAGCGGATGCCCTACGCTTTAGCCTCATCTCTATTACTGCGCAGGGTCAGGACGTATTCCTCTCCAAGGAGAGATTCGAACAAGGGAGGAACTTTGCCAATAAGATCTGGAATGCCTCGCGCTTCATCCTGATGAACCTTGAGCCTGAGCAGGCCAGGGTAGACCTCTGTGACTACTTCCAGAAAGAAAAATTAAGCCTGGTCAACCGCTGGATATTGAGCAGGTTTTATTCGGCCCTTAAAGGGGTAGACCAGTATCTGGAAACCTTCCGCTTTAACGAGGCGGTAAATACTCTTTATAGTTTCTTCTGGCATGAGTTTTGCGACTGGTATCTGGAGCTGATCAAATCCGATATCAAGAGAAATGAGAACCAGGTGGTGATGTATAAGATGCTGGAAAAATCCCTGCGGCTGATTCAGCCCTTCATGCCCTACATCGCAGAAGAGATCTGGCAGAGGCTTGCGCATGAAGGAGAATCGATCATGGTCCGGCCCTGGCCGCATGTCCAGGAGCAGCTTATCGATAAGAAGTGCGAAAAAGAGGCTGAGTCCGTCTTTGAGGCAGTCACCGGGATACGTAACCTGCGCACTTCTTTAGAGATCAGGCCTGAACAGAGGGTGAAGGTCTCCCTTTATCCTCACGCAAAGGCAAAATCGAAATTACTTAACGAATCATCAGGTTTGATCAAAGACCTGGCGAGGCTTGAGTCGTTGGAATTCCTCTCTGAAAACAAGAGGCCTGCAGCCTGCGTAAGCGCGGTATCTAAGGATGCCGATATCTACCTGCATTTTAGCGGCCTCCTGGACCTGGCCGCGGAACAGGAGAAGATCAAAAAAAAGACAACTTCTTTAAGCGCACTGCTTCGGGCAAAAGAGGCGCGGATGAAGAACGCCGAATTTGTAAAAAAAGCGCCCAAAGAGGTCGTTGAAGGAGAAAAAGAGAGCATAAATAAATTAAACGAAGAGTTATCTCGGCTCCAGAAGATGCACGATGAACTACGTTAATAATCTCTCCCTCAAAGAAATAGTCAGAATCGCCCTGAAAGAGGATATCGGAACCCGGGATATTACCACACTTTCCCTTATCCCGCGAAACAAGAAGGTAAAGGCGGTATTCCTGGCAAAAGAAGACCTGGTGGTCTGCGGTCTGCATGTGGCAGCGCTGGTCATCAGTCAGCTGGATAAGGGGGTCAGGTTCCTGCCCTGTGTACGCGAGGGGGCAGCAGTGAAAAGGGGAAAAGAGATTGCAAGGCTCACCGGAAGAGCGCAGAGCATCTTAAGCGCGGAGCGGGTCAGTCTTAATTTTTTAAGCCTCCTTTCAGGAATAGCTACGAAGACGCGTAAGTTCGCCCGTGCGGTAAAACCCTACAAAGTCAGGATCCTGGATACCCGCAAGACTATCCCCGGCCTGCGCCTCCTTGAGAAATACGCAGTCAGGACCGGCGGCGGGTTTAATCACCGTTATTGCCTGGATGAAATGGTCATGGTCAAAGACAACCACCTGAAAGCGATCGGCGGTATCGATAAATTAAAAAAGCTTCCAAAGAATTTCCGTTCGGAGATAGAGGCGAAGGACTTGAAAGAACTAAGGAGCGCGCTTAAGCTTCATCCTGATATTATAATGCTTGATAATATGAGGATTGCCGATATGCGTAAAGCGGTCAGAATCAGGAACGAATCTGCCCTAGGCAAAATTAATCCTTTGCCTAAGCTGGAGGCTTCGGGCGGAATAACCCTTCGGAATGTCAAGAAGGTCGCTTCAACCGGCGTAGATTTCATCTCGGTAGGCGGGCTTACCCATTCCGTGGATGCCGTAGATATTAGCCTTGAGATCCTCTAAAGCCCTTGGAAAAGTTCAAACTCGTCTCGAAGTTCAAGCCTTGCGGTGACCAGCCTAGAGCTATTAGCGAGCTGGCCGAAAGTATCCGCTCCGGGAAAAAGAATATCGTGCTTCTTGGCGTCACCGGTTCGGGCAAAACCTTCACCCTGGCAAATGCTGTCAGCGAAGTAAACCTTCCGACGCTAGTCATCTCCCACAATAAGACCCTGGCTGCGCAGCTCTATTCGGAATTCAAAGAATTCTTCCCGCATAACGCTGTTGAGTACTTTGTCAGCTACTACGATTATTACCAGCCCGAAGCCTATATTCCCTCCACCGACACCTATATCGAGAAAGACGCCTCTATCAACGACCGGCTCGACCGCCTGCGCCTTTCGGCAACTGCCAGCCTGATGAGCCGCAGGGATGTCTTAATTGTCGCTTCGGTTTCATGTATTTACAACCTTGGCAGCCCCGAAGAATATAAAGGGCTGCTGGTTTTTATCGAGAAAGGGCAGTTGATCTCGCGGGATGACCTCATCCGCAGGTTCATCCAGATTCAGTATGAGCGTAATGACTATGAGTTTGTGCGGGGGAGGATGCGCGTCAGGGGGGATACCCTGGAGATATTTCCTTCTTATAAAGAGACAGCGCTGCGTATCGAGCTTTCCGGAGACGAGATCAGCCGCATCAGTGAAATCAATCCGGTTTCGGCAGAGACGATCAACGTCTTAGAAAAGGTTGCGGTTTATCCTGCGAAGCACTTCATCGTGTCGCAGGATGCCATAAAGAACTCCGTGCAATCCATCCGGTGGGAGCTTGAGGACCGGCTGAAGTTCCTGCGCTCCCGGGGGAAGCTCCTTGAGGCCCAGCGCCTTGAATCACGCACTACTTATGATCTGGAGATGCTTCAGGAGGCCGGCTACTGCCACGGCATCGAGAACTATTCCCGCCACCTCTCCGGAAGGCCCCCGGGCTCCCGGCCCTTTTGCCTGATCGATTATTTTCCGGGAGGTTTCCTTACCGTGATTGATGAGTCGCATGTGACGATCCCCCAGATAAGGGGCATGTATGAAGGCGATAAAGCCAGGAAAGAGATCCTGGTAGAGTACGGCTTCCGGCTTCCGTCGTGCCTGGATAACCGGCCATTGAAATTCGATGAGTTTAATGAGCTGGCAAAACAGACGGTTTATGTCTCAGCCACCCCGGATGAATACGAGATAAAGAAGAGCGATAGCCGGGTTATCGAACAGATCATCCGGCCTACCGGCTTGGTTGACCCTGAGATCATCGTGAAACCTACCGAAGGCCAGATCGAGGACTTGATCGCAGAGATAAGAATGCGCTCAAAGCGCAACGAACGGGTCCTGGTGACCACCCTGACCAAGAGGATGGCCGAAGACCTTTCAACTTATTTACAAGAGAGGGGTTTAAGGGTAAAATACCTGCATTCAGAGATCCAGACCATAGAGCGCTCTAAAATACTGCGCGAACTAAGGCAGAAGGAGTTTGACGCGCTCATCGGCATAAACCTCTTAAGGGAGGGGCTTGACCTGCCCGAAGTCTCGCTGGTAGCGATCCTGGATGCGGATAAAGAGGGGTTCCTGCGTTCGGCCACCAGCCTCATCCAGGTAGCCGGAAGGGCAGCGCGAAATATTAACGGTGCGGTGATCATGTATGCGGATAACCTCACTAACTCCATGAAGAAGGCGATCGCCGAGAGTAACCGCAGAAGAGAGAAGCAGGTAGAGTTTAACGCTAAGAATAAGATCACCCCGCGTTCGGTGGTGAAGGCGATAAAACAGGGCATAGAGGATTTGGCCGAAGCCGAAGAGTTCGTCGAAGGCCTGACCGGGATAAGCCGGGAAGAGTTTGAATTAAAGGGCTACATCGCCGAGCTTGAATACGAGATGGAGTTGGCTGCGCGAAACCTGCAGTTTGAAAAGGCAGCGGTGATCAGGGACAGGATAAAGGAGCTGAGAGTACCTCATGGCTCATAGCGCACAGCTTATAGGAAGAACCAAAAAATGCTTTTAGCGTTCGATATAGGAAATACTAACATCAGTATGGGGGTATTTAAGGGCAGGCGCCTCATAGCGCGTAAGAGCGTTCCCACAAAGGTGCCTTCCTATGGCAGGATCCTTAAGCCGCTGTTCTCTAAATTTAAAATAGAAGATGTGGTTATCTGCAGTGTGGTGCCTGACGCTACGAAAAAGCTTAAAAAAGCTCTTGAGGCCGTATTTCCGGGCCGCCCCCTAATAATAGGTAAGGATATCCGCGTACCTATAAAGAATCTTTACCGCAAGCCCTCTCAAGTGGGCCAGGACCGGCTGGTGAATGCCTATGCCGCAAGTTTGCTTTTTGGCGCGCCTTTGGTGGTCGTAGATTTTGGCACGGCAGTCACTTTTGACGTGATCTCTAAGAATAAAGAATACCTGGGCGGTATGATCCTGCCGGGGCCTGGGATCTCGCTTGAAGCCCTGGCAGAGCGGACTGCTTTACTGCCAAGGATCAAACTTGCCAGGCCGCGGGAGTTTATCGGAAGAGATACTAAAAACAGTATACTTAGCGGAATAATTATAGGAATGTCCCTTTTAAGCGATAGCCTGATCTTAAAACTAAGAAAAAGATTCGGCAGCCGCCTTAAGGCAGCAGGTACCGGCGGGGACATCAGCATAATCGGCAGGTATTCCAGAGAGATAAAGTTTATAGACCATGATCTGACCCTTAAGGGCTTGCAGGTCATATTTGAAAAATGCGTGTAAGGGTCCTCAGATCCTTCTTTGCCATATTGCTCTTTGCGGTCCCCGCCCTTGCCCAGGTGGACGCTGATTTTGAGGATAAAGTACAGAACCTGGAGTGGGTGGCTTACAGCCCGACAAATTATGATCCTCAGGCAGGCGAATATCCCGGAGAAGGCTCGATCCGCTTTGACCTGGAGACGCTCATCCAGCACGGCTTTACCGGCCTTGTCACTTACGGCGCTTCCGGCCCCCTGGCAAAGATACCGGAGATCGCCCGCAGTACGGGGTTTCAGGGCGTGATCATGGGTATCTGGGATATCTCTGACAACACGGAGGTTCAGAATGCCGTTATTGCGGCTGAATATGTAGACGGCTATTGCATGGGTAACGAAGGCTTGAATGTACGCTATGACCTGAAGGAGTTAAATGAAGCGATCCTGGGACTAAGAGGAACTACGGCAAAACCCGTGACCACTTCCGAACAGATCTTTGATTATACTAATGCCGAAGTCCTTAACCTGGGAGACTGGGTCTTCCCGAATATCCACCCTTTTTTAAGCGAAGTCAAGATCCCGGAAAAAGCGGTGCGCTGGATAGAGAGCTATTATATGCGCCTCAAAAAGAATGTTGAGCAGGACCGGATCATCTTTTTCAAGGAGGTAGGGTTTCCTACGGCCGGGGCCGTTGAGGCAACTGATAAGAATCAGACGCGTTTTTTTCTTGAGATGGAACAGACGGTCGTGCCATTTACTTATTTTGAGGCCTTTGACCAGCCCTGGAAGAGGCACCTTCCGGTCGAGTCGCATTGGGGGCTTTTTGACAGCCGCCGGCAACCTAAGAGGTTTATGAAGGCCTACGGAATAAAAAAGTAATCAGAGCAGGAGGGTGGCGATGACAGAAAAGATGATGACCATAATCATGGCCCTGGTGCTGTCTGCGGTAGTCCTGGTAGCCGCGGTCAACTTTCTTAAATCAAGAAGGTTACCTGAGACCGAAGAGGTAGAATATCAGCAGCCGAAAAAGGAGCAGACATTGCCGGCTGAGAAGGACAGTGACCGTGACGGAGTGCCGGATTCCCTGGACAGCGAACCTTTTGACCGGAGGAAATTTTAAGCCTTAACAGCCGCACTTCAGGCAATAAAAAAGCCCTCATAAATCGAGGGCTTTTTTATTTGAAATAAGCGCCTATTATTTTACAGGCGGCTTATCGACTCTGAAACGGTCTCCTTCGGTGCGCCAGACATAGTCAGGCTTGATGATGGAGTCGTAATTCTTAGGAACCGGGAACGGGAAGGTGACCAGGTCGTACAGGCCGGAAGCGGTCCTGGCGATCCCCCAGAAAATTCCCTTGAAAAGGCCCACGCTCATGCCGATGACGGCATTATTGCTGGCCTTCCACTCTTCGCCTATACATATAGGCACTTCTAATGCTCCTGAAAGGGCGTTTGCCGCGCCTCTGCCAAGCTTCTCGCCCGGATTTGAGGCGTACGCGCAAGTTATGAAACCCAAAGCCATTACAACTACTAACAATGCTGCTATAAACTTCATAGCCACCTCCTTTTGATGAATAACTTTAACACGTAAGAATCTTTTTGTCAATAACTTTATTGACAAAAAGATTTTAAGAAAATCCTTGACAAAATTTCCAATTCTTTTATAATTAGCACTCTTGGGAATAAAGTGCTAACTTAAACCAACTTTTCAGGGAGGTGCGAAAGATGAACATCCAACCATTGGGTGACCGCGTGGTGATCAAGCCCCTTGAGGCGGAATCAAAAACCAAGGGCGGGATCGTTTTGCCGGATACTGCCAAGGAAAAACCCCAGGAGGGTAAGGTGGTAGCTGTAGGCAAGGGCAAAGTGCTTGAGAACGGGACAGTACAGGCGCCGGAAGTCAAAGCCGGGGATAAAGTCCTATACGGGAAATATTCCGGAAACGAGATCACTACTGCCGAAGGCGAAGAGCTCCTGATCATGCGCGAAGAGGATGTCCTTGCAATAATAAAATAGAAGTTGCGTTAACCGTGAACCGTTAACCGTAGATATGTTAAACGGTAAACGGTAAACGTAACTTGTATAAAGGAGGGTGTTGAAATGGCAAAACAATTATTATATCAGGATGAAGGCCGCAGAAAGATCTTAAGCGGCGTGGAACAGTTAGCCAGGGCAGTGAAGGTGACCCTGGGCCCAAAGGGGCGCAATGTTGTCCTGGATAAGAAGTTCGGCTCACCCACCATCACCAAAGACGGCGTTACCGTAGCCAAAGAGATAGACCTTGAGGATCCTTTTGAGAATATGGGCGCGCAGATGGTCAAGGAAGTTGCGGAGAAGACCTCTGATGTCGCCGGCGACGGCACCACTACCGCCACGATCCTTGCCGAAGCGATATACCGCGAAGGATCAAAGAACGTGACCGCAGGCGCAAACCCTATGGCCCTGAAGCGCGGTATTGACAAGGCAGTGGAAAAGGTCTTTGAAGAGCTGAAAAAACTCTCCACTCCGATCAAAGATAAAAAAGAAGTGGCCCAGGTAGCTTCTATCGCGGCAAACTGCGACACTACCATAGGCGACCTGATCGCCGAGGCTATGGATAAAGTAGGAAAGGATGGCGTCATCACCGTGGAAGAGGCAAAGGCGACCGCGACGACATTGGAAGTCGTCGAAGGCATGCAGTTTGACCAGGGTTATCTTTCGCCCTATTTTGTCACGGATGCCGAAAGGATGGAGTGCATTTTAGAGGAGGTCTTCGTCCTCATCTACGAGAAGAAGATCTCGGCGTTAAAAGATATCCTTCCTCTCTTAGAGAAGATCGCCCGTTTGGGAAAGCCCCTTTTGATCATTGCCGAAGAGGTCGAGGGCGAGGCCCTGGCAGCTTTGGTATTGAACAAGATCCGCGGCACTCTTTCCGCCTGCGCAGTGAAGGCTCCGGGATACGGAGACAGGCGTAAGGCCATGCTTGAGGATATCGCCATCCTCACCGGCGGAAAAGCGCTGACCGAGGACCTGGGCATCAAGCTTGAGAGCGTCGACATCGAGGACCTGGGCCGCGCAAAGAGAGTGAAAGTGGACAAAGAGAATACCACGATTGTCGAAGGCGCAGGTAAGACTCAGGCAGTGAACGGCAGGATCGCCCAGATCAAGAAGCAGATCGAAGATACGGATTCCGATTACGACAAAGAAAAACTCCAGGAGCGCCTGGCGAAGCTTGCCGGAGGCGTTGCCGTGATCAACGTCGGCGCTGCCACAGAGACTGAAATGAAAGAAAAGAAGGCGCGCGTGGAAGACGCATTGCATGCTACCCGCGCCGCAGTCGAAGAGGGGATCATACCCGGCGGCGGAGTAGGACTGCTACGTTGCATACCCGCGCTTGAGAAGGCAAAATTCGAAGGCGATGAAAGAATAGGCCTTGAGATAGTCAAGAGGTCGCTGGAAGAACCGTCAAGGCAGCTGGCGGCAAACGCAGGCCTAGAAGGTTCAGTCGTAGTGCAGCGTATCAAACAGGAGAAGGCCAGCGTCGGCCTGGACGTAGGCTCAGGCAATTACGTAGACATGCTTGAAGCCGGCATCATTGACCCGACCAAGGTCACCCGTTCAGCGCTGCAGAATGCTTCAAGTATCGCAGGGCTCCTGCTGACCACGGAAGCGGTGGTCACGGAAAAGCCGGAGAAGGAAGAAAAGATGCCTCCGATGCCAGGCGGCGGAATGGGCGGTATGGGAGGAATGTATTAAAACAGTAGATAGTATACTGTATACTGTATGCTGTATGCAGCAAAAAGGGCGAAAGGAAACTTTCGCCCTTTTATATTATTTCTTGACAAAAACTTAAAGATAGTGTAAAATCCCAACATCATTTCAGTCGGAGTTCATCTGGAAGCAGTAAAAATCCATAATATATTGTAATATAATAGTTTAGAATAAGGAGTCGCAATGGCAGAATGGATAGGTATAGGTAAGCGAAGCCGCCGTTGTTACGGCTTTGATGAAGTGGCGCTGGTGCCGGGTGAGAAAACAGTTAACCCGAACGAAGTGGATACTTCCTTTGAAATCGCCGGGAAAAAGTTCAAAGTCCCCATTGTCGCCGCGGCAATGGACGGGGTGGTGGATGTAAAGTTCGCCGTAGAGATGTCGAAAATCGGCGGCATCGCCGTGCTGAACCTTGACGGCGTGCAGACCCGTTACGATAACCCTGATTCGGTCTTAGAGCAGATCGCAAAGGCTACTCCCCAGAAAGCCACCGAGCTTATCCAGTCCCTGTATATCAAACCCATCAAAGAAAAGCTCATCTCTAAAAGGATCGCCGAGATAAAAAAGAAGAAGGGCACCGCGGCCGTAAGCTGTATCCCGGCTCATGCGGAACGCTTTGCCGGGATCGCCGAGGAGAGCGGTGCGGATATATTCGTCGTCCAGTCTACTGTCACCACCACAAAGCATGTGGCCAGGGAATATAAAAGCCTTGACCTGGCCAGGTTCTGCAAGTCTGCCAAGATGCCGGTGATCCTGGGCAACTGCGTTACATACGAGACTACCCTGGAATTGATGGAGGCCGGAGCCTCGGGGCTTTTGATAGGTATCGGGCCGGGTGCCGCCTGTACTACGCGCGGAGTGCTCGGCATCGGGGTGCCGCAAGTCACCGCTACCGTTGATGCTGCGGCAGCGCGCGATTTCTATCATAAGCGTTACGGAAAATATATCCCCATCATCACTGACGGCGGCATGAACCGCGGCGGGGACATCTGCAAGGCTTTTGCCAGCGGCGCCGATGCAGTGATGATCGGCTCAAGTTTTGCCCGCGCCGTCGAAGCTCCGGGGAGGGGCTACCACTGGGGCATGGCCACTTCTAATGTCAATCTCCCCCGCGGCACCCGGATCTATGTCGGCACCACCGGTACGCTTAAAGACATACTTTTTGGCCCGGCGAAAGTCGATGACGGATCGCAGAATCTGATGGGCGCCCTGAAGACCTCTATGGGCAGCCTGGGAGCGGCTAACCTTACTGCGATGCACGATGTAGAGATCATTATCGCCCCTTCCATACAGACCGAAGGAAAGATTTTCCAGGCGAGCCAGAGAGTAGGGATGGGTAAATAAATGAAAAAATCCAGAAGAAAAAAGACGAAAGCAACTGCCAGGCCTAAGCCGGATAAGGAAGCCGGAAAGACAGTCAGACAAACAGTGCTGATCCTTGATTTCGGCTCGCAGTATACCCAGCTGATCGCCCGCAGGGTAAGGGAGAACAAGGTCTTCTCCCGGATCATTCCCTACAATACTCCGGCAAAAGAGATCGCCGCTATGGCCCCTAAGGGATTGATCCTCTCAGGCGGCCCTGCTTCGGTGACCCAGAAAAAGAGCCCGGTGCCGGATAAGGGGATATTCAAGTTAGGCGTCCCGGTCCTGGGGATCTGTTACGGCATGCAGGTCACCTGCGAGATGCTCGGCGGCAAAGTCAGGCATACCAGCGAGCGCGAATACGGGAAGGCCGAACTCTTCATCGACGATAACCGCGACCTCTTCAGCCATCTTCCGGGGAATTTCACCTGCTGGGCCAGCCACGGCGACCATCTGAAGAAACTTCCGCCCGGCTTTGCAGTGAGCGCTCATACCATGAATGCGCCCATAGCCGCCATCTCCAACCGCAAACGCAAGATCTACGGGGTGCAATTCCATCCCGAAGTCACCCATACCGAACGCGGTAATCAGATCTTAAGCAATTTTCTCTTTAAGATCTGCGGCTGCCTCGGCCGCTGGACCATGCAGTCTTTTATAAAAGAGACGGTGGCCAATCTTAAGAAGGCTATTGGAAAGGACAAAGTAGTCCTTGGCCTTTCCGGCGGGGTCGACTCTTCGGTGACCGCCCTTTTGATCCACCGGGCGATCGGGAAGAACCTGAGGAGCATATTTGTGGATAACGGGCTGTTGCGTAAAGACGAGCCCCAGCAGATCAAAAAAGTCTTTAAGGAGATGTATCACCTTAACCTTGATTACGTGGACAGGAGCAAACGTTTCCTTGAGCGGCTCAAAGGCGTGACTGACCCCGAAGAAAAACGGAAGATCATCGGCAGCGAGTTCGTAAAGGTCTTTGAGGAAGAAGCTAAGAAGTTCAAGGGGGTAAAATTCCTTGCCCAGGGCACGCTCTATCCAGACGTGATCGAATCAGTCTCCGCAACCGGCGCTCCGACCAGCCGGATCAAGACCCATCATAATGTCGGCGGCCTTCCGGCGCAGATGAAATTAAAGCTTATAGAGCCGTTAAGAGAGCTTTTTAAAGACGAAGTCCGCGCGATCGGAAAAGATATGGGCCTTCCCGAGCAGATAATTTACCGGCAGCCGTTTCCCGGGCCCGGGCTTTCCATCAGGATCATCGGCGAAGTGTCCAAAGAGAGGCTTGAGGTCCTGCGCGAAGTCGACCGCCGGGTGATCGAAGAGGTGCGGGCTGCGGGGTTTTATGAGCAGGTCTGGCAGTCTTTCGCCATACTTCTTCCGGTCAAAACCGTGGGAGTGATGGGCGATGAGCGCACTTACGAGAATGTGGTCGCTCTGCGCTGCGTCGAAAGCCAGGACGGCATGACTGCCGACTGGGTGAAGCTGCCTTACGTCGTCCTTGAGAAGATCTCAAACCGCATAATCAACGAAGTCAAAGGCGTAAACCGCGTTGTTTACGATATTTCCTCCAAGCCTCCTGCGACAATCGAATGGGAGTGATACTTAAGCGATTCAGTAACCAGTAGCGTTTACCGCTTACCCGTTCGTCTCCGCCACAAAAGATGGCGGGTCCTCACTGTTTACCGTTCACCGTAAAACATACGGTAAACGGTACACGGTTAACGGTAAACAAAACTTCCATTATAATTTTTTGACTGGAATGCCCCATTCCGAGTTCATCCACCTGCATCTGCACACCCAATACAGCCTCTTAGACGGCGCATGCCGCATCCCGGATATCCTTAGCCTGGCGCAAAAATATAAGATGGATTCCCTGGCTATCACCGACCACGGGAACATGTTCGGCGCCATCGAGTTTTACCTTGAAGCGCAGAAAAGCGGCATCAAACCTATTATCGGCTGCGAAGCTTATGTCGCTGCGAACAGCCGCCTGGATAAGACCGCATCCGGCATAGATGAGGCCTCCTATCATCTGATCCTTTTGGCGCGCGACGAGACAGGATATCAGAATCTGATGAAGCTGGTCTCAGCCGGGTATCTCGAAGGTTTCTATTACCGGCCCCGGATCGATAAAGAGATCTTGGGGCAATACTCCCGCGGCCTGATCGGCCTTTCCGCCTGCCTTAAGGGAGAGATCCCCGCGCTGCTGGCGGAGAGGCGCTTTAACGATGCCTTGAAGTGCGCTGACACCTATTTGAACATATTCGGAAAAGGCAATTTCTACCTGGAGGTCCAGCCAAACTCTATTCCCGAACAAAAAGTCGTAAATGACGGGCTGGTCAAAATTTCTAAGGAGTTAGGTATTCCCCTTGTCGCCACTAATGACGTGCATTACCTTAGCGCCTCCCATGCGGCAAGCCATGAGGCCCTGCTTTGCATCCAGACTCAATCGACACTGGATGATCCTAATCATATGCGTTTTCAGACCGAGGAGTTTTATTTCCGCTCTCCGCAGGAGATGAAAGACGCCTTTAAAGATATCCCCGAGGCGGTAACCAATACCGTTGAGATCGCCGGGCGCTGCAACCTGGAGCTTGATTTTACCCGGATACACCTGCCTAAATACGACCCGCCGGGAGAAAAATCTAAGGAGGACTTCCTGAGGGCCCTCTGCGACGAAGGCCTGAAAAGACGCTATCCCGGGGTGACGCCGGAGATCCAGCAGCGGCTTGAACATGAATTGAAGATCATTAAGAATATGGGTTTTGTCAGTTACTTCCTGATCGTCTGGGATTTCATCCACTTTGCCAGGGCTAAAGGTATACCGGTGGGGCCGGGCAGAGGCTCTGCAGCAGGAAGCCTGGTAAGCTTCCTTTTGGGGATCACTGATGTCGATCCCCTGAAATACAGCCTGCTTTTCGAAAGGTTCCTTAATCCCGAACGTTTAGGGCTCCCCGATATAGACATCGACTTCTGCTACGAAAGAAGGCCGGAGGTCATTGACTACGTGACTAACAAGTACGGCCGAGGCAATGTATCTCAGATCATCACCTTCGGGACCATGCAGGCGCGCGCCGTAGTCCGGGACGTGGGAAGGGTCATGGGGATGAGTTACGCTGATGTGGACAGGATCGCCAAGATGATCCCCCCGCCACCTGACCCGACCAAGCCGGAAAACAACCTGAAGAACGCCCTGGAAAGCGAGGCCGAGTTAAGCAGCCTCTACAGGAACGATCCGCAGATCACCAAGCTCATCAATACCGGGCTCTCGCTTGAGGGTATGACGCGTCACGCATCAATCCATGCGGCGGGAGTGGTGATCGCTGATAAACCGCTGGATAATTACGTACCTCTTTTCAAGACTGCTGACGAACAGATTGCCACCGGTTACAGCATGGAGTGGCTGGAGAAGATCGGCCTGCTGAAAGTGGATTTTCTGGGACTGCGCACCCTTACGGTCATCGATGAGACCGTAAAATTGGTCCGAAAGACCCGGGGTGAGGACATTGATATAGAGAACCTTCCCCTTGACGACGCAAAGACCTATCAGTTGCTCTCCGCAGCCCGCACGATCGGCGTGTTCCAGGTAGAAAGTACGGGCATGCGCGACCTCCTGCGCAAGCTTCAGCCCGACCGCTTCGAAGACCTGATCGCTCTGCTTGCCCTCTACCGTCCCGGCCCCATAGGTTCGGGGATGCTCGATGATTTTATCAAACGCAAGCATAACCTTACGCCGATCAAATACGAGCATCCGACATTAGAGCCGATCCTGAAAGAGACTTACGGGATCATGCTCTATCAGGAGCAGGTCATGCAGATCGCATCCATCATGGCCGGCTTCTCGCTTGCCCAGGCAGACCTCTTGCGTAAGGCTATGGGCAAGAAGATCCCAGAGGTCATGGAGAAGCAGAGGAAGAACTTTATGGCCGGCTGCATGAAAAACGGCATCAAGGAGCTCTTGGCGAGCAAGATTTTCGACCTGATCGAATATTTCGCGGGTTACGGCTTCAATAAGAGCCATTCTACCGCCTATGCCCTGATCTCCTACCGTACCGCCTACTTGAAAGCGAACTTCCCCGTTGAGTTCATGACCGCGTTACTGACGTCGGAGCGCAATGACACTGATAAGATCGTAGAATACGTCAATGAGTCCGGGCGCATGGGCCTCTCGATCTTGCCCCCCGATATCAACGAAAGCGGGGTTATGTTCGAAGCGGTTGACGAGAGATCGATCCGTTTCGGGCTTATCGCGGTCAAGAATGTGGGAGTAGGAGCTGCGGAGTCGATAGTCGCAGCGAGAAAGAACGGAAAGTCCGCGTCTCTGGAAGACCTGTGCCAGCGTATTGATTTAAGGCTCGCCAACCGCAAGGTCCTTGAGAGTCTGATCAAATGCGGAGCGCTGGATACATTCGCTTTATCGCGCGCACAGATGCTTTCAAGCCTTGAGTCCGTGTTGGAAAGCGCCTCGCGCAGGCAGAAAGACAAGGCCAAGGGCCAGATCTCATTTTTTGACGAAGCTTTCTCCTCAAACGGCTTCGGGCAGGTCTCCCTTAATAATAATTCGGCTCATGTTAAAGAGTGGCCTGAGCCGCAGCTCCTGGCTTTTGAGAAAGAGATGATCGGGTTTTATTTAAGCGGCCATCCCCTGGCGCGCTACGCCGGACAACTCAAGCGTTTTGCCTCCACCTCTACCGGCGCCCTGCGCCAGCACGCCGACGAAGAGGTGATCAAGATCGTCGGACTGATCCTGAAGGTCAAGCATACGGTCACCCGGGCAAAGCAGGAGAAGATGGCGATCATGCTGATGGAGGACCTGGAAGGGACGGTGGAGGTTATCGTTTTTCCGCGTGCCTTTCAGAAGGTGAGCCGCTATTTGCTGCCCGGCAGCGTGGTCCTGATCAAGGGAGCCCTGAACCTGAAAGAAGAGACTCCGAAGATTTTCGCCGAAGACCTCTTTCCCGTGGATGAGATCTATAAACTCATCACCGGTTTAAAAATAAACCTCTCCGGCATCAGGGAAAACATATTTAACAGCCTCAAGGCGCTTCTTCTTGGCGCGCCCGGAAATATCCCTGTCTATCTGCACCTGGACACCCCGACTAAAACGCGCACGCATATCGTTGTGGGAGAGGGGCTTTACGTAAAGCCTTCGGAAAAATTGATCCAGGACATAGAAGACCTCCTAGACGAAGAGCGCCTTTCGCTGGTAATTTAGTGCTTGACACCGTATCTTTTTGGGGTTATTATACTTAGAAACAAGGCCAGACGCCTTTAAATCTGGAGTTTACCCCGGAGGTAGGAGATGACTAAAAAAGATATTATCCTGAAAGTTTCAGACGAGACCGGCTTAAAGCAGATAGATGTGAAAAAGGTCGTGCAGAAGACTTTTGATACGATTGTGGAGGCGCTGGTAAGGGGAGAAAAGATAGAGCTGCGCAATTTCGGAGTCTTTAAGATCAAACAGCGTAAGTCCCGCACCGGAAGGAACCCGCGTACGAATCAGGTGATCCCTGTCCCACCGAGGAAAGTCGTCGTCTTTAAGGCAGGCCTTGAGATGAAGCAACAGGTTAAGTGAGCGCATAAGACCCTTCTCTATAGGATGAGAAGGCCTACCCCCTTGCGGGGTAAGTTATGGAGTCGGGTTTTAACTAATGGCGACATAACTTATAAGTGCGAACTTATAACCCACCGAAAAATACAGTAGATAGCAGTTAGCAGATAGTAGTTAGGGAAAATACAAGCCAATCTAAAGATTTCATGTCATACAAGAAAATCCCAGGTACAAGAGATATCCTACCCGAGGAGTCAGGCCTCTGGCAAAATATAGAAGAACTCAGCCGTGAAGTCTTCTGCCTCTACGGTTATCAGGAGGTCCGCACCCCATTAATCGAAGACGAATCGCTCTTTAACCGCTCCCTGGGAAATACCTCGGAAATAGTCCAGAAACAGATGTTCCTCATCCCGCATCAGGACCAGACTTATTGCCTCCGGCCCGAGGGGACAGCTTCGGTCGTGCGCGCATTCATCGAAAACAACCTGGACAAAGAAACGGGCTTCTCAAAACTTTTTTATCTGGGTCCGATGTTCAGGATGGAGCGGCCGCAAAAAGGGCGGCTGCGTCAGTTTCATCATATCGGCTGCGAGGCCATCGGCTCCTTAAGCGCAGACCTGGACGTAGAGACTATCTCCCTGGCCGACTCCCTGCTCAAGTGCCTGAATATCAACGGCTATACCATCAAGATCAATAACCTCGGCTGCGCAAAAGATAAGAAGAGCCTCATCGACGCCCTGCACAAGGCTTTAAAGGGCCAGTTGCCGCATCTGTGCCCGGATTGCCAGAGGCGCTATGAGACCAACGCCTTAAGGATACTTGACTGCAAGAATGAAGAGTGCAGGAGTATTGTCAGTAAGCTCAGGATCCATGACGAGTATCTGTGCCGGGATTGCGCCCAGCATTTCATCCGGGTAAAGGAGGGGCTTGACCTTTTAAAGATCGGATACGAAATAGTGCCGCACCTTGTGCGCGGCCTGGACTATTACACCCGTACGGTCTTTGAGGTGACCCATCCGGATCTCGGAGCTCAGGATGCCCTGGGTGCCGGCGGCAGGTATGATAACCTGGTCAAAGAGCTGGGCGGCCCTGATGTAGGCGCGATCGGATTTGCGCTGGGCGTGGAAAGGTTATTATTGGCCTGTAAAATGCCCCGGCCTCAGGCCATCCGCCGCAGCTTCGCATACCTTATTACTCTGGGCCAGGCAGCAGAAAAAGAAGGCATGAGATTGATCGATGATCTGCGGAAATCCGGCATCGCCTGCGATACGGATTACGAGAACAGGTCTCTGAAAGGCGCCATGCGCCGCGCCGACGACCTGAAGGCGGGCTTTGTTTTGATCCTGGGAGACGACGAGCTTAAGAAAGGCATCGTCACCCTGAAAAATATGTCTTCCGGCGAACAGAAAGAGATAAGGCCCGAAGACCTGAAAAAGGAACTAAAATGTTGAGGACGCATACTTGTGCTGAGCTGACTGCCAATGATTGTGATAAGCTGGTGACCCTTTGCGGTTGGGTGGCCAGCCGCCGCGACCACGGAAAACTTATCTTTATAGATATCCGGGACAGGGCAGGGATCACCCAGGTAGTCTTCATCCCCAAGGATTCGGGAGAGGCGCACCGCCTGGCCCAGGACCTGAGGTCTGAGTTCGTCGTAAGGGTGAGCGGGCAGGTCAACCGCAGGCCGGCTAATACCATAAACCCCAGGCTCCCTACCGGTGAGGTCGAGGTGCTGGCAAAAGAGCTTGAGATCCTTAATCCCAGCCTCACCCCGCCCTTTGAGATCGCGGACAGCCAGGAGATCACTGAGGAATCGCGGCTTAAATACCGCTATTTGGACCTGCGGCGACCGAAGGTATTTGCGAACTTCCTCTTGAGGAGCAGGGTATACCGGGTAATCCGCAAGGCCCTTGACGAAAAAGGTTTTATCGAATGCGAAACACCGATCCTTACCAAATCCACGCCTGAAGGCGCGCGCGATTACCTGGTCCCTTCGCGCCTTAATCCGGGGGCGTTTTACGCGCTCCCCCAGTCTCCGCAGCTGTTTAAGCAGATCTTTATGGTTGGGGGCATAGAAAAATATTACCAGATCGCCAAGTGTTTCCGCGACGAGGACCTGCGCGCTGACCGGCAGCCGGAGTTTACGCAGCTTGACCTTGAGATGTCCTTTGTGGATGAGGAGGACATCTTCGTCCTGATGGAGGAGCTGATGTCTGCGATCTTTGAGGGTGTCAAGGGCATCGGGATCAAGACCCCTTTTCCGAGGCTGGCCTACAGCGAGGCGCAGAAGAAATACAACTCCGATAAACCGGATTTAAGGAAGGAGCTTAATACTGACCTGGCCTTCGTCTGGATAGTGGACTTCCCGCTCTTTAAATACAACGAAGAAGAGAAGCGCTGGGAGAGCGAACATCACCCTTTCACCTCTGCGCGTAAAGAAGACATCGGGGCCCTGGAAAAGGACCCGGCGAAGGTGCTCTCGCGTTCTTATGACCTGGTCTTGAACGGCCAGGAGATCGGCTCGGGTTCGATCAGGATCCATGATCAGCTGTTGCAGGAAAGGATCTTTAAGATCATCGGCATAGACAAGGATGAAGCACATAAGCGTTTCGGTTTTCTTTTGGAGGCATTTCAATTCGGCGCGCCTCCGCACGGCGGCTTTGCTTTTGGCATGGACAGGCTGCTTGCTATCCTTGCGGGAGAGGCCAGTATCCGCGAAGTCATCTCTTTCCCCAAGACGAGCGCAGGCGTCTGCCCCCTGACCAGCGCGCCTTCGGATGTAGACGAGAAACAGTTAAGGGAATTGGGATTAATGCTCAAGAAAAAAAATAATTAGAGGAGGAAAAAATGAAGGACAAAGGTCTGTATTTGCTTCTGGGGTTGGCAGTGGTGGTGGTTTTATCAGGCTGCACAGTAAGGACCTATTCGCTTACCCGCGACAGAGTGGACCAGGACCTGACCAGCGGAAACCGCGGTTACCTGCAGGGAACGCCGCCGGCAGAGGAAGTCGAGCGTTCCTCGACCCGCACGGTCCAGGTAGTGGAGGTGGAACTAGGCCGTCCGGTAAAGCTGAAAGAAAGGCAGAAGGGGCAGGAAACGGGGCAGATGCCGCAGGAAACAGTTGAAACCTATGAATCCGAGGCTCTCATAGAAGAAGTTGCTGAACCGCAGGCTGCTTTTGAAAGATATACCGTGCAAAAGGGGGATACTCTTCAGAAGATATCCCAGAAGTTCTTCGGTACGACAAAAAAATGGACCAAGATCTACGAAGCGAACAGGGACGTCCTAAAGAGCCCGGATAAAGTCTATCCCGGGATGACTCTGAATATCCCCGTTTCGGCAAAGCCGGAAGGCATAAAATAATACATGGATAAAATAATCGCGCTTGAGTCTCACCGGGAGGCGCAGGTACTGTTGGGGCCGCACGATGAGTTCAGCAAGTCCATTGAGAAGGAGTTCCGCGTTAAGATCATCGTGCGCGGGGAGCACCTGAAGGTGAGCGGCACCGCCTCTAATATAAAGAAGGCGGGCGAGCTGATCGAGTACATATTGGAGGCTTACCGGTCAGGACAGAAAGAGTTGGGCAGGGCGGATCTTTTTTGCCTCATCGCTAATTTCAAGAAACCGGAGCCTAAGAAAGTCGGAGCCATCGAAATGCCGCACTTGGCGATCACGCGCACTTCCAGCGGCAAGGAGATCGGGCCTAAGACCAAGGGGCAGCGCGAATATGTCGAGGCGATGAAGAAACACGACATCGTCTTCGGCATCGGGCCTGCGGGCACCGGCAAGACGTACCTGGCTATGGCCAGCGCTGTCGAGGCATTAAAGAAACAGGAGGTGCGCAGGATCATCCTGACGCGCCCTGCGCTTGAGGCGGGAGAATCTTTAGGGTATCTTCCCGGAGATATATATGAGAAGATCTCTCCGTATTTACGGCCCCTGTATGATGCCCTCTACGACATGATGGAGGCGGAGCGTATTGAAAAGTACCTTGAGACCGGGATCATCGAAGTAGCTCCGCTTGCCTACATGCGAGGCAGGACCCTTAACGCCGCCTTCATCATCCTGGATGAAGCCCAGAACTGCACCGCCGAACAGATGAAGATGTTCCTCACCCGCCTTGGTTTTGACTCCAAGGCCGTGATCACCGGGGACATGACGCAAAGCGACCTTCCCGACGGAAAACCTATCGGCCTTCTGCAGGCCCAGGATATCCTTTCGGAGATCGCGGGGATAAAGTTCATCTACCTTGCCGGTTCTGACACGGTCAGGCACTCCCTGGTCCAGAAGATCATCGAGGCTTATGATAAAGCAAGCCGGGAAAAGTAGATTATATTTCATCTTTTTTGGGGCCTTTGGCCTCGTCTACAGCCTGGCCGTAGGCTTAAGTCCGGTGGTGCCCGCGTTCCTTATCCTGCTGGCCGCATATTTTGCCTTCCGCAAGTTCAACTTAAAGAACTGCACGCTTCTGAACCTGGCCTTCCTGTATCTGGTCGTCTTCGTGGCGAGCTGTTATCTCCTCAGCAAAAATCTTGACGAATATTACCTGCCCTTTTCGCTTGCTCCGATGCTGGCAGCCCTCCTTTTTGCAAATATGGAGATAGTCCTGCTACTGGGTGTAGCATGCGCCGTCTCGGTCGCGGTGATCTCGGTCAATCCGCTTGAGACGATAATCCTGTTTCTGGCCAGCGGCCTGCTGGCCGGTATGCTTGCCCAGGGCGCGCGCAGGCGCTGGACCGTCATCCGCGCCGGCCTAATTACCGGTGCAGCTCAGGTCATAGCCGTTGTCCTGCTTGAGCAGTTGAAGGCGGGCCTTGCCTACAAATACGCGGCGTTCTTTCTTAACGGCCTGATCTCGGCGATAATAGTCCTGGGGGTTCTGCCGCTCTTTGAGTACCTTTTCAGGAGCGTCACTAACATCAGCCTGCTTGAGCTTGCCGATTCAAACCATCCCCTCCTGCAGCGCATGGTGCTTGAAGCTCCGGGCACATACCTGCACAGCCTCGTCGTGGGCAATATCTCCGAGGCTGCCTGTAATGCCATCGGCGCCAACTCTCTCCTGGCCAGGGTGGGAGGATATTACCACGACATCGGAAAACTCTCAAAACCGGAATATTTCAGCGAAAACCAGGGGATCAGCGTCAGTAAACACGATACTCTTTCTGCGACCATGAGCAAGCTGGTGATCATGAATCACGTAAAAGAAGGCCTTGAGCTGGCGAAAAGATACCGCCTCAGCCCTGCGATCGCCGACTTCATCGGCCAGCACCACGGCAACTCCCTGGTCTATTATTTTTACCGCCGGGCATTGGAGACGCTGGAGGAAGACCAGAAGATACAAGAAGAGGGTTTCCGTTATCCCGGGCCCAAGCCCGATACCAAGGAGGCCGCGGTAGTCCTGCTCGCAGATTCGGTCGAAGCAGCGACACGCGCCTTAAAGGACCCCACGCCGAGTAAGATCCAGGAGGTCGTCTATAAAGTGATCAATAACAAGTTTATTGACCGCCAGCTTGATGAATGCGACCTTACCCTCAGGGACATGGAGAACATCTCGGCGGTCTTTTTGCGGATCTTAAGCGGCATATACCCGGGGCGCGTGAGTTACCCCGAAGAGACAGAAAGTGAAAATAACAGTCAGAAACCTCCAAAAGAAGATTCCCGTCAATCCGAAAAGGATAAAAGAGTCAATCCGTAAGGTCTTCGCAAAAGAAGGCGTAAGCCCGCAGGAAGTCACTGTCTGTTTTATCAACGATAAGACAATCAAAAGATTAAACCGCAGGTTCACCGGAGAAGGCCGGGCGACGGATGTCCTGGCGTTCGGATATCCGGGGAAAGGAAGGCCTGCCGCGGATATTGCTATCTCCGCCGACCGGGCAAAGGCCAATGCGCGCCTTTATAAAACTTCGGTTGCCTTTGAGCTTGACCTCTACGCCGTGCACGCCGCACTGCATCTTTGCGGTTATGACGACCGCACAAAGGCCCAGGTGCGGTTGATGCGCAGGAAGGAATCAGAATATGCCCATCCAAAGGACTGACGCCATTGTTTTAAGGCGCAGGGATTTCCGTGAGACCTCCCTGATCGCGGATTTTTACACGCGCGACTTCGGAAAAGTAAGCGGCCTCCTGAAAGGTTTCCGCGTCATGCCTCCCAAGTTTGCAAGCCCCATAGAGCCGTTTTCGCTCAACGAGATCATCTTTTACCCGAAGAGGAACTCTTCGCTGCACCTGGTTTCGCAGGCGGACCTGCGCTACTCATTTGACGGGATACGCCGGGGCGTAGGCAGGGCCACCATGGCCGCCTTCATGATGGAACTGACCCTGGCGGTCATGCAGCAGGAGGATAGAAATGAGGAGGTCTTTGACCTTGCGCTCGCATGCCTTAAAGAGATGGAGACTGCCCTGAATCCGGAGAAGGTGATGACCATCTTTAAGATCAAGATGCTCAGCCTCTCCGGTTTTAAGCCCCATCTTGACTCCTGCGTCGTCTGCGGCAGCAAAATACTCGGGCAGTCCAGGTTCAGCCTCAGCCTCGGCGGGCTTTTGTGCGGCAAGTGCTCCTCTAAGGATGTTTCCAGCCGTTCGATATTCCGCGGCACGGTAGCGTCGATCCTGCACATCGAGAAGAACGACCTGAAGAATAACCTGAACCTGGGGATGAATCCCGAGATCAAGCGGGAGCTGGACCTGGTGCTGAACGCTTTCATGAACTTCCACCTGGAAAAAGAGTTAAAATCGCAAAGAGTGCTGAATAAACTCGCGGTGGCTGTTTAACGGAGGAGTAAATGAAGATTGTTATTATCGGTCCCGGCGCAATGGGTTGCCTCTTAGCTGCCTACCTTTCGAAATCAAAAGAAGAGGTCTGGCTGTTGGACAAGGACGATGGGCGGGGGAAAGAATTAAATGAGCAGGGGATACTGGTCGAAGGCGTGTCCGGCAACTGGCAGGCCAAAGTAAGGGCTACTGCCCGGTCGCAGGATATCGGCGCGGCTGACCTGGCGATCATCTGCGTCAAGAGTTACAATACCAAAGAAGCGGCATTAAGCATAAAGCCGCTCCTGGCCGATCATACCTCTGTGCTTACACTGCAAAACGGCATCGGTAATATCGAGATCATCAGCGAAGCGGTGGGAGCGGAGCGGGTGATCGGCGGGGTCACCAATGAGGGCGCGACTTTGCTGGATACAGGCAGGATCCGCCACGCAGGCAGAGGCGAAACAGTGATCGGCCGCATCGACGGCAAGATCCCGGTTGAGATGCGCTCGATCCGGGAGCTCTTCAATCGAGTAGGGCTTGAGACCAGGATCTGCCGCGATATCAAAGGCCTCTTATGGTCCAAGCTCATCATCAATGCGGGGATAAACGCGCTTACGGCGGTCACGCGCCTGAATAACGGAAGATTAGCGGAGTTCGAAGGCACGCGCAGGATCATGCGGGAGGCAGTCACAGAGGCGGCGCGCATCGCCAAACGCAAAAAGATCAAGCTTATTTATGACGACCCCCTGGCAAAAGTCGAGGCGGTCTGCGAGGCGACATCGGCAAATATCTCTTCCATGCTCCAGGATTGCCTGCGCAGGAAACGCACTGAAATCGATTTTATCAACGGCGCGATCGTGCGCCACGCTCAGGAGCTGGGAATACCCGCTCATACCAACGCCCTTCTGGTCGACCTGGTCAAGACTATCGAATCCAGCTACGATCTGGCGGTATCTTAACCTTTAAAGATGAAAAAGCGCGTTTTAATAATCCTGCTTTTCTCGCTGGCCTTGATCTTGCTGTTTATCTTAAGTAAGAGCTCCTGCCGCCTCAGGGAAGGGATGCTTTTTAAACCGGCAGGGGCTTCGGGGGCCAGGGAAGAGGAGCCGCATTTAAACCAGGCTTTTGAATATCTCAGGGTGCGCAGGGATAAAGAAGCTCAGGAGGTCTTTGCCAGGCTCCTGGAGATGGATCCCTCGTGTCTGGACTGCCGGTGGGCTGAGGCAGAGATCCTGCGGCGCCGCCATGAATATCAGCGGTCAGAAGAGTTATTCCGGAAGGTCCTGGAAAAAGACCCCGGCCATATACCGAGCCTTATTGGCTTAAGCTACGTGCTTTATAAGGCGGATGATTCAAAGTCCGCGCAAAAGATACTTGATGAGGTCTTGAAGAAAAAGGGGTTAAAAAGGCAGGATGAGGCCTTTGCCTATATGGTGCGGGGAGCAGTCAACAGCGGGCTAGCGAAAAAAGGTTTTTTCAGCAGGATAAAATACGGGGTCAGGATAAAGGGCAATTTCCTGAAGGCAGCCAGCCTTGCTCCTGAGATGCCCGAGGTGCATCTTGCCCTCGGCAGTTTCTATCTCTTTGCTCCGGCCATTGTCGGAGGAGACCTGGACGCGGCGATAAAGGAGCTTGAGACCGCTCTATCGCTTGCCCCGGATTTCGCCACTGCCTGCGGCAGGTTAGCCCAGGCATATGCCGTAAAAGGCGACCTGGTAAAATACGAACTCTACCTTGAGCGGGCCAGGGAATTAGACCCCGAGAACGAGACGTTGAAAGAGATACGCTAATCTTGCCATGAAAAACCAGGAGATCGCGCGCATCTTCAGGGATATCGCCGCTATTCTGGAGGTAAAAGGCGACAATCCTTTCAGGATACGCGCCTATGAAAGGGCGGCCCAGAATATCGAAGCCCTGGCCGGGGATATCGAAGAATATATCCGGCAAGGCAGGCTGAAAAGTATCCCCGGAATAGGGGAGGACCTCGCAAACAAGATCCGGGAGGTCGCCGTTACCGGAAGGCTTGAGTTTTACGAAGAATTGAAAAAGAGCATCCCGCAGGGAGTGCTGGAACTTTTGAATATTCCTTCCGTCGGGCCTAAGACCGCAAGGCTCCTTTATGAAAAGCTGAAAATAAAAAGTATCTCTAGTCTGGAGCAGGCCATCCGCAGGAATAAACTGGCAGCCCTAGCAGGGATTAAAGAAAAGACCATAGAGAATATCCGCAAGGGCATTGAGATCCTCAAAAAGGGCAGGGAGCGCATGACCCTCGGCCAGGCAGAGCTGGCAGCTGTGGAGTTCCTGAAGCCTTTAGAAAAATTGCCCGAGGTAAAGAAGCTCTCTGTTGCCGGAAGCCTGCGCAGGCAGAAAGAGACGGTGCGCGACATCGATATCTTGGCGATTTCCAAAAAGCCGAAAAAAGTCATAGAGGCTTTCGTGAAATTTCCAGCCGTGCGCGATATTCTGGCGGAGGGCCAGACCAAGGCCTCTGTGCGCACAAGACAGGATGTCCAGATCGACTGCCGGGTGGTTGAGGATAAGTCCTTCGGCGCAGCGCTTCTTTATTTTACCGGCTCAAAAAGGTTTAATATCAAGATCCGTCAGCTGGCCATAAAAAAAAGCCTGAAAGTCAATGAATACGGGGTATTCAAGGGCGATAGATACGTCTGCGGCAGGACAGAGGAAGAGGTCTTTAAGCTGCTCGGCATGCAGTACATCGAGCCGGAATTGAGGGAGGATTCCGGAGAGGTCGAACTGGCAAAAAAGCATGCGCTCCCTCTCCTGATCGGGCTTAAGGACATAAAGGGTGATCTGCACGTGCACTCCACCTGGTCAGACGGCTCAAACTCTATCGAAGAGGTGGCCAGAGCCTGTAGGGCCCGCGGTTATTCATACGTTGCCGTGACTGATCACTCTCAGAGCCTGCGGGTCGCCGGAGGGCTGACGGTAAAAGAGCTGGCCAGAAAGAAAAAGGAGATCGAGCTTCTGAACCGAAAACTAAAGGGTATCCGGATCCTTTTTGGCACGGAAGCGGAAATAGATTCCGGAGGAAACATAGATTATAGGGATGAGGTTTTAAAAGAGTTCGATGTTGTCGTGGCTGCGATCCATACCGGCTTTAAACAGTCACGCTCTCAATTGACCAAAAGGACGGTTGAGGCCTGTAAAAACAAATACGTGCACATCATCGCTCATCCCACAGGAAAGCTCTGGGGCACGCGGGAGGCTTACGATATAGACCTGGATGAGGTCTCAAGGGCTGCCCGCGATACGAATACCGCTCTTGAAATAGACGCCTTTCCCAGCAGGTTGGACTTGAACGGCCAGAATTGCCGCCGGGTTAAAGAGCTGGGGGTTAAATTAGCGGTCAGCACTGACTCCCATACCACTGATCAGCTCGCCAATATGAAGCTCGGAGTATCCATGGCGCGCAGGGGCTGGCTGACCAGGCAGGACGTGTTGAATACGCTGCCGCCGGAAGCATTCCTGAAGGCGATAAAGAAATGAAATTACGGACCGTTTTATATTTTTTTACCCTGTGTACAGCATGCAGCCTACTGTCTAGAGCCCTTTTCGGCTGTCAGGAGAGGGAGTTTTACACTGACAAGCGCGTGATGATGGGCACTTTTATCGAAGTGACCTCTCAGGACAGAAGGGCCGGCCAGATTGTCTTTAGCGAGTTTGGCCGTATCGAAAACCTGCTCAGTAAATATAAAGCAGAGAGCGAGGTATCCAGATTAAACCGGCTGGGAGAGCTGGCAGTAAGCCCGGAAACCTTTTTCGTGATCGGGAAGGCAAAGGAGTTCTGGCAAAAGTCTGGCGGAGCTTTTGATATCACCGTGGGGCCGCTGGATGACCTCTGGGGATTCACGCAGAAAGACTACCGCCTGCCGCAGGAAGCAGAGGTCAGAAAAACGCTTAAACGCATCGGTTCGGATAAGATTGTTTTGAATTCTGCCGCGAATGTGGTAAAATTCAGCCTTCCGGGCATGAAGATCGACCTTGGGGCGATCGCCAAGGGCTATGCCCTGGATTGCGCCGTCAAGAGGCTAAGGGAAAATAATATAACCAGCTGCCTGATCAGTGCCGGAGGTCAGGTCTATTGCCTCGGAGAGAAGTCCGGCCGGCCCTGGAGAGTGGGCATAAAGGGTCCTGAAAATAGCGGTATGGCCGGTTACCTTGACCTGAAAGATAAGTGCGTCTCAACCAGCGCCGATTACGAGCAGTATTTTAAAGAAGGCGGGAAGGTTTACGGCCACATCTTTGACCCCCGGACAGGTTACCCTGCAGACAAGGGGATCGCCTCTGTGTCTGTGGTCTCTCCTGACGGGCTCACTGCCGACGCGTTGTCCAGCGCTATTTTTATTTTAGGCGAGGAAAAGGGCCTTGAATTAGCCAAAAAGCTTAACATATCAGAAGTTAGAATCATAAAAAGACCCGGGACTTAAGATGAAAAATTCCTTACAGAAAAGAATGGATGTCTTTGCTTTGTTCCTGCCGGAGATCAAGGAGTTCCTGCAGGCAAAAGATTTTAACGGCCTGAAGGGCTTCTTGAAGAGCATAAACTCCATGGATCTGGCTGAAGGCTGGAAGCACCTTGAGCCGACGGAAAAAATAATCGCCTTCAAGCTCCTCGGCCCCAAAAAAGCGCTTGAACTTTTTGAAAACCTCAAACTTCACGAGCAGGCCTACATCATGAACAACCTCGATAATGCCGAGGTCTCCCAGATCATCAATGAGATGGCCCCGGATGTGCGCGCCGACCTTTTCAGGGAACTGCCTAAGCGGCTTTCCAAAAAGTTCCTTCTTCTGATCAGCCGGGAAGAGGCGAAAGACTTAAGAAAATTAATGGAATATAAAGAAGGCACTGCCGGCAGCCTTATGACCACCGACTACGTGGAAGTGAAAAAGGATATGTCCGCGCGCCAGGCAGTTCTTGCCGTCCAGGAATCGCTGAGGGCCGAATACAGGGAGAACGTCTATTCAGTCTATGTCACCGACGAGTTGCACAGGCTGATCGGCCGTATTCCCCTGCAGGAGCTTTTGAAGGCCCCGCCTGACATGACTATCAGGGATATCATGAGCAGCGTAGACCTGATCAAAATCGACCCCCAGGCCCCTACCGAGGAAGTCAGCGTGGGGTTTAAGAAATACGACCTTTTAGACGCTCCTGTTGTAGACAGCTCCAATACCCTCCTTGGGATAATCACCGTCGACGATATCGTAGCCACCATGGAAAAAGAGACTACCAAGGAGCTGTATGAGATCGGTAAGATGAGCCCCGAAGGCGGCGAGATCATTAGTTACGCCCGGGCTACTGCCTGGGACCTGGTAAAAAGAAGGGCGGGCTGGCTGATACTGCTGCTTATCTTTGATTTCCTTACCGGGACGGTGTTAAAGAACTTTGAACATGCCTTAAGCACGGTAGTGGCGCTGGCGTTTTTTATCCCGATGCTCCTTGATACCGGAGGTAATGCCGGGGCCCAGACCTCGATCACCATCATCAGGGGGCTGGCTACGGGAGATGTCACCTTTAAGAACGTATTCAAGGTGATCAGGCTTGAGTTCAGGGCCGCGTTTGTCATGGCCGTAATCATAGGGGCGGTCGCCTTTGGCAGGGCATTCATACTGCAGAAGGACTTTGCCTTAAGTATCGTCGTGGGTTCAAGCATGTTTTTTATCGGGATACTGGCTATTGCCACCGGCATCTTCCTGCCGCTTTTTTCAAAACGCATCGGGCTTGACCCGGCGGTCCTGGCCGGACCCATCACCACCAGTATAGTCGATGTGGCGGGGCTGATTATGTATTTCAAGATCGCGCAGTTTTTCATACCCGCCCTCAGGATATAGGCATGGAAAAGCTCACCGTAAAAGATGTCGTTTCTTTAAAAAACACCCGCAAACTCACCATGCTTACGGCTTATGATTATCCGCTGGCTGCGGCGGTCGACTGCTCAGGCATAGATATGATACTGGTCGGAGATTCCCTGGCCAATGTGGTATTGGGACTTGATTCGACCACGAAAGTGGGGATGACCGAGATGCTTCACCACGCCAAGGCGGTCACCCGGGCAGTGAAACATTCCCTGGTAGTGGGGGATATGCCTTTTGAGTCTTATCAGCTTAATCCCGAAGAATCATTGAAGAATGCCCGGCGTTTCATCGAAGAGGCGAAGTGCGACGCGGTGAAGCTGGAGTGGTTCGAGCATTGCCCGGAGGCGGTGGCAAAAATAGCCGCAGCAGGCATTCCGGTGATGGGGCACATCGGCCTGACCCCCCAGACAGCGGATAAGCTGGGCGGTTTTAAGGTGCAGGGCAAAGATGCCGAAACAGCCAGGCGCCTGATCGAACAGGCGAAGGAACTGGAAGCAAGGGGCTGTTTTGCCATCGTCCTTGAATGCATACCGGATAAGATCGCAGAGATGATCACCGTGAGCCTTAAGATCCCCACGATCGGTATCGGCGCCGGCCCTCATTGCGACGGACAGGTGCTGGTGATCCACGATATGCTCGGGCTTTTTGAACGCTACACCCCGAAGTTCGTGAAGAAGTACGTCGATCTGACTGCCCTGATCCGGAAGGCGATAGAAGAGTATAAGAACGAGGTAATCCAGTCGAAGTTCCCGTCCCGGGAGCACACCTTCACTATCAAGGAAGAAGAGCTGAAGAAGCTGAAAAAATGAAACTCACCAAATATATCCTTTCTGCGGTACTACTGATCCTGGGTCTCTTTTTCGTCGGCTTCATCGCAGGGCCGAATATTCTGAGGATGTACATCTCAAGCGGTATGGGAACCTGTGAAAAGAACCCGATATTCTGTGAAACCCCGCTGGATGAGATAAATAATCCGGAAATCAACAGGGGTTTCTTAAGCCTGCTGGTCACCGTGAACTTGGTCGATATGCGCATCAGTGTACCTAAGGGTTTTGACGCTATCCAGGAAGAGGTGACCAGGGTGTATTATAAGAAAAACAAGCACCTCTTTAAAGGCAACATCGTCTATGTCCTGCGAAAAGAACCGGATTTTCTGGTGGACCTCTATCCGGAGCTGAAAAAAGAGGGCGTGACCAGCAATTATATATTCCTGGAACGGACCATGGAGGCGAGATTAAACGAGATACAGGACCTGACCGGCGCATTCTTTGTGATTATGAAAGGTATCTTTATCCCTGACCTGGGGGATCAGAAGAACCTGAAGATGGTCCGCTTCAGGACCGAGAGGGACAGGGGATTTATCAACTACAACCTGGACGCCTCCGGGAACTATTTCGACTGCAATATCGTGCGGGAAAACGGAGAGTTTTTAAAGGTTTACATCCGCGACAGAAGCGCTAAGCTTGATCTGGAGGAAGTTTTTGCGATCCTTTCCACGCTTACGCCTATTAAGTAAACCCTTGATTTTTAACCCTGTTTGTGATAAAAGTATCCTTCTATGGCAAATGACTTGATGGATAAGATCGTTTCGCTTTCCAAGCGCCGGGGCTTCATCTTTCAGTCTTCTGAGATCTACGGCGGCTTAAGCAATACCTGGGATTACGGGCCTTACGGCGTCGAACTGAAGAATAACGTCAAGCGCGCCTGGTGGCGTTCCTGCGTCTATGCCAGGGACGATATCTTCGGGATGGACGCGGCGATCCTCATGCACCCGAAGGTCTGGGAGGCGTCGGGCCATGTGCAGAACTTTTTCGATTTAAAGAGCGATTGCAGGAATTGCAAGAAACGCTTCAAGGAAGCGGACCTTAAAAGTCAGAAGACCTGCCCCGAGTGCGCGGGAGAACTTACCGAAGCAAGGCCCTTTAACCTGATGTTCAAGACTTACCAGGGCCCCCTTGAAGAAAAAGGCAACGAGATTTATATGCGGCCCGAGACCGCCCAGGGGATGTTCGTGAACTTTCTGAATATCCTGGATTCAAAGCATCCGAAGCTCCCCTTCGGCCTGGCGCAGATCGGCAAGGCCTTCCGTAACGAGATCACCCCGGGTAATTTTACTTTCCGCACCCGTGAGTTTGAACAGATGGAGATCGAATATTTCGTTAAGCCTGCCGAGGCCGACAAGTATTACGACTCCTGGGTCGAGGAGCGTTTTGACTGGTACCTGAACCTCGGCATTACAGGCGCTAACCTGCGCAAGCGCAAGCATGAGAAAGATGAGCTGGCGCACTACGCCAGGGCCTGCACGGATATCGAATATAATTTCCCTTTCGGATGGTCGGAGCTGGAGGGTATAGCCAACCGTACGGATTTTGACCTTAAGCAGCATGCCCAATTCAGCGGTGCGGACCTGAAATACTTTGACGACGCGGCAAAAGAGAAATATTTTCCTTATATCATCGAGCCTTCAGGGGGGGTGGACAGGAGCGTGCTGGCTTTCCTGGTGGATGCCTATCATGAGGAAAAGGTCAAGGATGACATCCGGGTGGTATTGAAACTGCACAGGGACCTGGCTCCGGTAAAAGTTGCAGTGCTGCCCTTGTTAAGGAACCGGCCGGAGCTGGTCGAGCTGGCAAGGAAGCTGGCGCAGGACCTGAAAAAATCCTTTGTCGCGGTTTACGACGATACGGGCGCCATCGGTAAACTTTACCGCAGGCAGGATGAAGTAGGCACGCTTTTTTGCCTGACCGTCGATGTGCAGTCGCTTGAGGATAAGCAGGTGACGGTACGCGACCGGGATTCGATGCTTCAGGAGAGAGTTTCGCTGGAGAGGATCAGGGAGTATCTGTTTAACAAGTTGTATTAGGAAGAAGCTCCTCGCTTCCCGCTGATTAAAGCGGCTGCTCGGAGTAGTTCTCCAATAATTTAACGGGGGCAAACTGATGGCAAAGAAATACGTTTACTCCTTCGGCGGCGGCAAGGCTGACGGTAACGAAACCATGAAAAACCTGCTCGGCGGAAAAGGCGCAAACCTGGCCGAGATGGCCGGGAATAAGGAGCTGAGACTGCCTGTGCCGCCGGGGTTCACTATCACTACCGAAGTCTGCTCCCATTACTATAAAAACAAGAGAAGTTATCCTTCGGGATTAAAAGAGCAGGTGAATAAGGCTCTGCTAAGAGTAGAGGCTTTGATGGGAAGGGAGTTCGGCGATCCCGATAATCCGCTTTTGGTCTCTGTCCGCTCCGGAGCGCGCCGCTCTATGCCCGGGATGATGGAGACGGTCCTGAATATCGGGCTGACCGAGAAGACTATCCCCGGCCTTGTCAAACAGAGCGGCGGTAATGAGCGTTTTGTTTATGACGCCTACCGCAGGCTGATCATGATGTATTCAGACGTGGTGATGGAAAAGTCGGCAGGGATAGAGCCTAAGGATGAAGAATCGGGCATACGTAAGCAGCTGGAAAGAGTCATGGCCCAGATGAAAAAAGAAGAGGGCTACCTCAGCGATACAGACCTCACCACTATCGATCTCAAGAAACTCTGCACTCTGTTCAAACAGAAGATAAAAGAGGTGCTGAAGAAGGAGTTCCCGGATGACCCTTACGAGCAGTTGTGGGGCGGGATAGGCGCTGTCTTTTCCTCCTGGCAGGGAAAGCGCGCGGTAAGCTATCGCCGCATCGAGAGTATCCCCGACGAGTGGGGGACGGCGGTGAATGTGCAGACCATGGTTTTCGGGAATATGGGCAATGATTCCGGAACAGGTGTCGCCTTTACGCGTAATCCGGGCAACGGAGAGAACAAGTTTTACGGCGAATACCTGATCAACGCCCAGGGCGAAGACGTGGTCGCAGGCATCCGTACTCCGGCGCCTATCAACGAGTATTCCAAATCCGAGCACAATGAAGAAATGCTCACGCTTGAAAAAGCCATGCCCAGGATCTATCAGGAGCTTTACGGAATTCAGAAGCGCCTGGAAAAACATTACCACGATATGCAGGATATCGAGTTCACCATTGAAAAAGGAAGGCTCTTTATGCTGCAGTGCCGCGTGGGAAAGCGCAACGGCCCGGCAGCAGTGCGCATGGCCATGGATATGTATAAGGAAAAATTGATCAGCAGGGATATGGCGCTGATGCGCGTTACCCCCTCGCAGCTGGATGAATTGCTGCATCCGGTCATCGACCCGAAGGCGGAAGCCAGCCAGAGGCCGTTGGCTAAGGGCCTGCCTGCGGGCCCGGGCGGCGCTGCTGGACAGGTGGTCTTCTCTGCAGCGAGCGCCGTGGAATGGGCAAAGACCGGCAAGAAGGTGATCCTGGTGCGCGAAGAGACGAATCCGGAAGACGTGGAAGGCATGCGCGCGGCCCAGGCGATCCTCACCGCAAGGGGCGGCATGACTTCGCACGCAGCCCTTGTTGCCCGCGGCTGGGGCAAGTGCTGCGTCGTCGGCTGCGGCGCCCTGCATATCGATTACCATAAAAAAGAGCTGCACGTGGACGGTAAAGACCTGAGGGAGGGCGACTGGATCACCCTAAACGGAACCAAGGGAAATGTCTATGAAGGCAGGCTGCCGATGATGGACGCTTCCGAAGAGAACAGGATTTTGATGGATTTCCTGAAACTCTGCGGCGCGGTAAAAAAATTAGGCATCCGTACCAACGCCGATACGCCTGATGACGCAGCTAAAGCGCGGCAGTTCGGCGCTGAAGGAATCGGGCTTTTCAGGACCGAGCATATGTTCTACGGCAAAGGCTCTGACGAGCCGCTCTTTATCCTGCGCAAAATGATCCTTTCAAAGACGCTGGAAGAGAGAGAAAAAGCCCTGAATGAGCTCTTTCCGTACGTAAAGAAAGATATCAAGGGAACCCTTGCTGCGATGGACGGCTTGCCGGTGGTGGTCAGGCTTCTTGATCCGCCGCTGCATGAGTTTGTGCCCCGCGAGAAAGGTAAGCTTGAAGAGCTGGCGTCCGACCTGAACATCAGCATAGAGGACCTTGCCCGGCGCGCAGAAGGCCTGCATGAGTCAAACCCGATGATGGGCCACCGCGGAGTGCGCCTCGGAGTGACTTATCCCGAGGTAAGCGCGATGCAGATCCGCGCTATCCTTGAAGCAGCGGCAGAGCTGATCAAGGAGGGAAAGAAGCCATATCCGGAGATCATGGTGCCGGTCGTCTGTTCCGTCAAGGAGCTTATTGACCAGAAGGCGATCTTTGACCGCATATATAAAGAGGTGCTGGCAAAATACGGCCTTAAAACAATCAAGCATATGTACGGCACGATGATCGAGATCCCGCGCGCGGCGCTGGTGGCGGATAAACTGGCGCAGGTAGCGCAGTTCTTCTCTTATGGCACGAATGACCTGACCCAGATGGGGTTCGGATTCTCGCGTGACGATATCGGCGGGTTCCTTCCGGACTATATCAAGAAAGGCATCCTGCCCGAAGATCCTTTTCAGAGCATCGACCAGGAGGGGATCGGAGAGTTGATCCGGATAGGCATCGAACGCGGCCGCAAGACCAGCAAGGAGCTTGAGATAGGTATCTGCGGAGAGCACGGGGGCGAGCCCAAATCAGTGGAGTTCTGCCATCGGGCAGGCATGGATTATGTCAGTTGTTCGCCGTTTCGCGTCCCTATCGCAAAACTTGCCGCAGCCCAGGCTGTGCTTAAGGGGAAGAAAAAATAAAATAATATGGAAGCACTCAAAACTTACCTTAAGGAGATACGCAATATCCCGCTTCTGACCGCAGCGGAGGAGATCTCGTTAAGCAAGCAGATAAAAAGGGGCGGCAAGCAGGGGGAGCTTGCGCGTAAGCGCATGATCCAGTCAAACCTGCGTTTGGTGATCAACATCGCCAAAAGATACATGCACCTGGGCATCCCGCTCCTGGACCTTATCGAAGAGGGAAACCTCGGCCTCATGAAGGCGGTGGAAAAGTTCAACCCTAAAAAGGGTTACCGTTTTTCCACTTACGCCGCCTGGTGGATCAAGCAGAGCATCACCCGCTCCATTTCCGAGCAGGGTAAAATGATCCGCGTACCCGTCTATATGAACGAATTGATCACTAAGTGGAAGAAGAAGAGGGAGCACCTGACCCAGAAACTGAAGCGCTCACCGACGGATGAAGAGATCGCCAGGACTATGAAGCTCCCTAAGGATAAAACGGACCAGATAAGTTTCTGGATGTCCACCAAGACATCTTCCCTGGATGCGCCGATCGGCGCAGAAGAAGAGAGCCAGGTCTCCGATCTTATCGAAGATGAGACGATCGCGCCTCCGGATGCAGAGATCGAACATCTCTTTGACAAGGAGAGGGTCTCAAGCCTTTTAGGGACGATGAACGATAGGGAAAAAGAGATCCTGGGCCTGCGTTTCGGCCTGACAGGCGCAAAATCGTATACCCTTGCCCAGGTGGCACAGAAATTAGGCGTCTCGCGGGAAAGGATCCGCCAGATCGAAGAAGCAGCCTTGCGCAAGCTGCGTAAGTTCGTCGAACAACAGGAGAATGAGCTCTAAATCATGAAAAGGATCGACCTGAAATCCTGCATCCGCAATATCCCGGATTTCCCCAAGCCGGGGATACTTTTCCGCGATATCACCACTCTCCTGAAGGATAAATCCGCTTTTAAACAGGCGGTGGACACGATAGCGCAAAATTATAAAGGCAAGAAGATCGACGCCGTGGTCGCGGTCGAAGCGAGGGGTTTCATTTTCGGAGGCGCTATCGCGCATAAACTGGGCGCTGGATTCATTCCGGTGCGTAAGCGCGGAAAGCTTCCCTGGAAGACTAAATGTGTCAGTTACGAGCTGGAATACGGCATAGATGAATTGCACATGCATGAAGACGCCGTTATTCCCGGAGAGAGAGTCCTTATAGTCGATGATTTGCTGGCTACGGGGGGGACGGTAGGTGCGGTAGTGGACCTGGTAAAGGGTTCCGGGGGAAAAATCGTCGGAATCGCCTTCCTGATAGAGCTAAAGGATCTAAAAGGCTTAGATAAACTCAAAGGCTACCCTGTATATTCTTTGATAAAGTATTAGAGAAGGCACGGGGCCCGAAGGAAGATTATTGCCCCTGCCCTCCTCGGAGATTTGCCGATTTGGGATGCTCATGGCAAATCTATCGCATAGGACACGGGGACTGAACTAAAATTAGGCCCCTGTAGCTCATAAGGATAGAGCAGCAGTTTCCTAAACTGCGTGTGGCAGGTTCGATTCCTGCCAGGGGCACCATATTCGCAAGGCAGGAATCGCCTCGGTCAGGTTCTCCCGTCCGGCAACTGATAGGAGGACGGGATCCCGCCCTAGGCTTGATTAGCTTGGCGGGAGATT
>VGKG01000003.1 GCA_016867115.1 Candidatus Omnitrophota bacterium
AAACTCCGGCAGCTCATCCAGGAATAATACGCCCTGATGCGACAGGCTAATCTCTCCCGGTTGCGGATAAGAGCCTCCGCCGACCAGGGCCGCATCTGAAAGGGAATGATGCGGCGAGCGGAACGGCCGGCGGCTAAGGATGCTGTTTTTTGCGCCAAGAGTCCCGGCGACCGAGTGGATCTTGGTGATCTCCAGCGCCTCGTCTACGTTCAGGTCCGGCATTATCGTCGGGATTCTTTTTGCCAGCATGGTCTTTCCGCAGCCCGCGGGCCCCAACATCAGGATGTTATGGCCGCCGCTGACTGCGACCTCGATCGCCCTTTTTGCGAAGAACTGGCCCTTGACTTCAGAAAAATCTATCGGATATTGCGCATTCTGCCTAAAGAGCGCATCCGCATCTGATTGGAGAGGTTTTACTGTTTCGGGCCGATGCAGGAATTCTACTGTTTCTCTCAAGGTACGTAAGGCAAACACCTGGGCGTCTTTGGCTATAGCCGCCTCCTGGCCGTTCACATAAGGCACAATAATATTTTTGTTTTCTGCTTTTGCTACCGCCATGCTGATAGGCAGGATCCCGCGCGTAGAGCGGATAGAGCCGTCAAGCCCCAGCTCGCCAAGGATATAATAACCGCAGAGGCGCCCGGCATCCAATTGCCCGGTAGCAGCGAGTATCCCCAGAGCGATCGCCAGGTCAAAACTTGCGCCCTCTTTTTTGATGTCTGAGGGAGCCAGGCTGATAGTTACCCTCTCTCCCGGCCAGGAGAAGCCGGAATTCCTGATGGCGGATTTCACTCTGGCCCTGCTCTCCCGGATAGCTGAGTCCGGCAGGCCGACCAGGATTACCGCCGGCAGTCCCCCTGACACATCTACTTCTATTTCAACAGGATACGCCTCTAAACCAAAAACGCCAAAACTGGATACCTTCGCTAACATATGGCCACCTCCTCTACCATAATAGATACCGGAGACCGGAAAATCTAACTAAGAAAAATGCTTGCCGCAAGTCTGATTTTATGCTAATCTAAAAGGCCATGCAAGAGGCTTTTCTTCAATTCCTCAGGAATAAAGTCCTGATCACCACTATTTTTGCCTGGATCATTGCTCAGGCGCTCAAAGTGGTAGTTGGGGTGATCCGCTATAAAAGGTTCGATTTCCGCTGGTTTGTAGGTACAGGAGGCATGCCCTCAAGCCATGTTACCGGCGCATCGTGCCTGGCGACTGCCGTAGGCCAGGCTTATGGTTTTGACAGCGCCTACTTTGCCTTGGCTGCGTCTTTTGCCCTGGTAATCATGTTCGATGCCCAGGGCGTCAGGCGCGCAGCCGGACGGCAGGCGCGCATCCTGAATAAGATCAGCGAGGACATATACTGGAAGGGCAAGTTTGACGAGGAGAAACTGCGCGAGTTTATCGGGCATACTCCGGTAGAGGTGATCGTAGGGTTCATTCTGGGAGTGGTGATAGCGCTGGTTGCGCGTTAATAAAAAGAGGTGGAGAGGTGAACAAGAAATTCGTGATCCTGCTGGCAGCGATCGGTATAGTACTGGCTGTGGTGCTGGTCATCGGCTTAAAGAAGGCAAATATTACCCTGGGCAGCAGGCTTCCTGCGGTAGGCGAAGCGGCAGCCCTGATCAATCAGGCTAAACAATTAGAGGAGAAGGGGGAGCTCCTTGCGGCCAAGGAGGCCTACCAGAAGCTGATCGGCGAATACCTTAATTCTGCGCAGGTTTCGGAATGGCAGAAAAAAGCAGAAGAGCTGAACATGGAATTATTATTCTCCGCTACGGTCACGCCCAAAAGCGTCTCTTATGAGATAAAGCCGGGAGATACCCTGGCCAGGATCGCGCGGGAGTTTAAGACCACCCCGGAATTGATCATGAAGAGCAACAACCTCTCCGGCGATCGGATCGTTCCGGGAAGGAAGATCAAGGTCTGGAACGCGCCTTTTAGCATACTGGTGGATAAATCCCAGAATACGCTGATCCTGAAATGCGACGATGAGATCATGAAGACTTACATCGTCTCCACGGGCAAGAATAACTCTACTCCTACCGGCACCTTTAAGATAGCCAACAAGCTGATGAATCCCCCCTGGTTCAAGAAAGGTTCCTCAAGCCCCATCCCTGCCGGCAGCCCCGAAAATATACTGGGGACGCGCTGGATGGGCTTTGACCGTCTTACTGACTACGGAATTCACGGCACTATCGACCCCCAGAGCCTGGGTAAACAGGTCACCCAGGGTTGCGTGCGCATGGCTAATCCTGAGGTGGAAGAACTCTATATCATCGTCCCCGTCGGCACCGAAGTCACCATTGTTGACTGAGCGTGAATACGCGTTGTTTGATTTAGGCAATTTGCCCCTCGCGTAAGCGCTTGTAAATTTCCTTGAAATTTACTGCGCACGCTCGGGGTTAATTCGCAGACGCTGAATATAATTAAACGAGGCAGTTACACTTTACGTTCACTCACTTTGTTCGTTCCGTAAAGTGTCTGCTCATTAAATGGCCGGATTAGATTTCGAAAAACCGATCATCGAGCTTGAGAAGAAGATCCAGGAGCTGAAGAACTTCGTCTCGGATAAGAATATCGACCTTACCGCGGAAGTCAGGCGCCTGGAGGAAAAATTAGAGCACCTCAAAAAAGACACCTACACCAATTTAAGCGCCTGGCAGAAGATCCAGCTTGCCCGCCACCCCCAGAGGCCCTACACCTTAGACTACATCAGCATGCTCATGACTGATTTTATCGAGTTGCACGGCGACCGCGCCTTTGCCGATGATAAGGCTCTTATTTGCGGCCTGGCAAAACTGGATAAACAGAAAGCGGTCGTCATCGGCCACCAGAAGGGCCGCGATACCAAAGAGAACCTGAAGCGTAACTTCGGCTGCGCGCATCCTGAAGGCTACCGCAAGGCCATGCGGGTAATGGAGCTGGCGGATAGGTTTTCTCTGCCTATTGTGGCTTTTATCGATACGCCGGGCGCATACCCGGGTATCGGCGCCGAAGAGCGCGGCCAGTCGCAGGCGATTGCCGAAAACCTAAGGGACATGGCTCAGGTCTCCACCCCTATAGTCGCTATTATCATCGGCGAAGGCGGCTCCGGCGGCGCCTTAGGCATAGGTATCGCCGACAGGGTCTGTGTTCTGGAGAACGCTTATTATTCGGTCATTTCTCCCGAAGGTTGCGCTGCGATCCTCTGGAAGGACGGCTCAAAGGCTCCGGAGGCGGCAGAGGTCCTGAAGCTTACCGCGCAGGACCTTTTAAAGATGGGGATCATCGAAGAGATCATCCCCGAGCCGATGGGCGGCGCGCACCGCGATCCCCAGAAGACCGCGGACAACGTAAAAGATGCGATCTTAAGGAACCTGCGTGAGCTGAAGCAGCTGGATAAAGAAGGCCTGCTTAAGGCAAGATACAAGAAGTTTCGCAGCATCGGCGCAATCGCATGATAGAACATGAACTCCTATTCTTAGGGCTCCTCAGAGAAGGCCCCAAGCACGGCTACGACATCAAAATAAAGATCCGCGAGATCCTCTCCATATTCGCCGGCATTGACCTGAAATCAGTATATTACCCCTTAAGGATATTAGAGAAAAGAGGCCTGGTCACCAAGCGCAAAATCAAATCCGGCCGCCGGCCGGAACGCATAGTCTATTGCCTCACGCCTGAGGGAAGCGCCCGTTTTGAAGAACTATTAAGCGAAAGCTTCCTTAATTTCAAGCGGCCGCAATTCAGCCTGGACCTGAGCCTTTATTTCCTGAATTACGTAAGACCTCAGACCGCAAAGAGGAGGCTGCGCGCCAGGATGCTCCTCCTGAAGCGGCTTTTGCGCAGCCTGCATCAGGCAGTAAATGCCTCCCGTAAGGAGAAACCCCTTACCCTGACCTATATCCTGGAACATGACCTGCAGATGGTTGAAACTGAGCTTAAGTTCTTAGAGAATCTGGTGAGAAACTTTTAAATGCTTCCTTTTATTGCCGCAACAGGAATTATTATCGGCGTCTTCCTCGCCCTCAAACCTGCCCGGGCAATAGAAGCGCAGAGAAGGTTTTACCTGCATATTAACTGGAAGATCGAGCCGGTCTCTATGGAAAAAGAGCTGCGTAATACCCGCCTCATGGGACTGTTTCTCACCGGCATTTCGATACTCATCTTCATCCTCGCATTTCTGAAAGCCTAACCCGTAGACCAGACCCGAAATTACCTTGACAGCGCATAATAAATATGGCATATTTTTAATGATATTAATATTTAACTTACTTAAATATTATGGAGGTAAATATGTTTCAGTCAAAGATCGAGGTTTTTGCCGACAGGCTTAACGCCGTACTGCCGGTGATCATCAAGGAGTTTTCCCGGCGCCAGACAAATGAACTGTATAGGGGCCACATCAGCCTGGCGCAGTTTTTGATCCTGGAGTTCCTGCAGCGCGAGGGTGAATCCCGGATGTCCGCCCTGGCCCGCGCGATGCATGTGACTACCGCGGCGATGACCGGTTTTATCGAGAGGCTGGTTCGGGACGGCTACGCCCTCAGGCAATCAGACCCGGACGACAGACGCGTCATCAGGATAAGGCTTACCCCCAAGGGAGCCGGCCTTGTGCATAAGATCAATCACCAGCGGCGCACGATGGTCATAAAGATCTTCGGCAAGATCTCGGAAAGGGAGCGCCATGATTATCTGAAGATCCTCACGCACATAAAAGAGATCCTGGCTGAAGAGGCTTAAAAGGCGAATGAAGAAGATAATTTTATTATTCAGCATCTTTATATCGTTCCTGCCGGTAGCCTTACGGGCAGAGGAGATCCTGCTTACTCCCGATGAGGCGGTTGCGCTGTGCCTGCGGGAGAACCGCGACGTGCTCTTAAGGGCCGAGGATATCAAGAAGGCCAAGGCAAAACTTGCCGAGGCAAATGCCGGCCTCTTTCCCAGCGTCACCGCCAGCTTCACCTGGCAGGATGTGCGCGGGCTTTATGATAAGGACCTTCCGGAGAAGGAGAGCCACATCGGCGCAAAACAGTATTTTTATCAGGGCGGAAGGGTGATCAATACCATCAGGTACAGCCAGCAGGGGATAGAGGTCGCACGGGCGCTTCTGGATAAGACAAAAATCGAGACGGCCTTAAACGTCAGAAGGTCGTTTTATACTCTTTTATTGGCTGTGGAGTTCAGCCGCCTAAACAGCGAGATCCTGAAAAACACCAAAGGGCATCTTAGGTATCTAGAAGAGCGCTATAAGTCCGGAGAAGCTTCGGAATCGGATATTTTACAGATCAAGCAGTCCCTGGCCGCGATAGAAGACGCTTATGAGACCTCTTTGAACCAGGCGGATGCAAGCGAGGCGCTCCTTAAAAGTCTGCTTTTTCTCGACGAAAAAGTAAAGATAATTCCTGCGGCCCGGTTCGAATATACGCCCGAAGAGGTCGCTTATGACGAAGGCCTGTTAAAGGCGATGAAGTCAAGGCCGGAGATCAGGCAGTTTGAAGCCCAGGAAAAGCAGTCGAAATACGCGATTGAAATAGCTAAGGCTGACGGAAGGCCCAGTATCTACGCCTCTTGGGACTATTATAGCTCATCAACAACTGTTCTTACCTTTTCGCCGTCGCGCGCCTGGCAGGATTACAATATAATCGGAGTGACTTTTTCCTGGCCCATCTTTGACGGCTGGGCGACCAAAGCCAAGGTGGAGCAGGCGATCGTAGACTTAAAGGAGGCCCAGCTTTTAAAAGAAAAGACGGTCAAGGATATCGCCACAGAACTGAAAGAGGCGTACCTGGGCATGAAGGATGCGATATCAGGCATCCGGGCATCCGAGGCAGACATCCTGCGTTTTCAGGATAACCTCTCGGTAGTGAAAGAGAAGAATAAGGCAGGCATTGCCAGCTACCTGGACCTGGACGATGCGCGCCTGAAATATAACGTCTCACAGTTCAATCAGCAGCAGGCGGTCTATGATTACATCGTCGCCAAGGCCACTTTCGAAAAGGCAACCGGAGGGCTCTGATGAAAAACTATAAACTTGTTTTTCTTATACTTTTAAGTCTTTTTACTTTCGGCTGTCAGCCTAAAGCGGAGAAACAGAAGGCAGAGGAGAGCATTCCGGTAAGGGTGATCAAGGTAGGCCTGCAGGAATTGGCCGAGACCATCGACTACGTGGGTAATATCAGGGCTAAAGACGAAGCCCTGATCTATCCCAAGGTGAGCGGTAAGATCATCGAAAAGGTCAAGGAGGACGGCGCGCCCGTGAATAAGGGCGAGGTGATCCTTTATATCGACCGCGACGAGGTGGGGCTGAAGTTCGAGCGGGCCCCGGTTGAGAGTACGCTTACCGGGACCATAGGCAGGGTCTACGTGGATATCGGAGAGAATGTGGACCCGCAGACCGCAGTCGCCCTGGTCGTGGATATGCACGAGGTAAAGACTGACCTTGATATCCCGGAAAAGTACCTGGCCAAGGTCTCGCTTGGACAGACGGCCAGGATCAGCGTGGATGCCTATCCCGCAGAAGAGTTTATGGGGAAGGTGACCAAGATCAGCCCGGTAGTGGATATGAATACCCGCAGCTCCCCCATTGAGATCACCGTGGCTAATCCCGGGCACCGGCTGAAATCCGGCATGTTTGCCAAGGTCAGCCTCATCGTACGCGAGAAAAAAGAGGTGCCGGTGATCATGAAAGAGGCGGTGATCGGCAAAGAGCCTGACCAGTGTGTCTTTGTGATCGAAGATAACAAGGCGCTTTTAAAGAAGATAAGCCTGGGTATCCGTCAGGGGCCGTATTTTGAGGTAAGGCAGGGGTTAAAAGAAGGGGATTTAGTGGTAGTGATGGGCCAGCAGCGGCTTACCGAGGGCAGTCCCGTCAAGATAGAGGAGAATAAATAATGAAGTTTGCGGAGTTCGGCGTAAAAAGGCCGGTCACCAACCTCATGATCTTCTTCTCTATTTTTGTCCTGGCCATGTACAGTTTCACGCGCCTGGGGATTGACATGATGCCTGAGATCGAGCCGCCGGTGATCACGGTGATCTCCGCTTACCCGGGAGCCAGCCCTGAAGACGTGGAAGTCAAGGTGACCGAGCCGCTGGAAAACCAGCTGGCCACTACTCCCGGCCTTGAGAAGATGACCTCGGATTCATTAGACGGGGTGTCTTTGATCACCCTGAAGTTCATCTGGGGGACAAACCTTGACGCCGCCTCCAATGACGTGCGCGACCGCATTGACCTGGCCAAGCGTTTCCTTCCGGATATCCCCGATGAGATGGATAACCCCTTTATCTACAAGTTCAATACCTCCAATATCCCCATCCTCTTTTTCGGGATCACCGCAAAACAATCCTATACCGACCTCTTTGACCTGGTGGATAAAAGAGTGGCTGATGCCCTGCGCCAGCTGCCCGGCGTAGGCACCGTCGAGCTGATCGGAGGGTTGGAACGGCAGGTGAACATCTGGATCGACCGCCAGCGCCTGGAAGGATACGGCTTCTCGATCCTGGATATAGAGGCCTCTCTAAGAAAAGAGAATGTCCAGCAGCCTCTGGGCAGGTTAAAGAGCGGGCTTACCGATTATCTTATCCGGCTGCCGGGTGAGTTCGCTGCTCCGGATGAGATCAATCAGGTGATCCTGGGAAGGCGCAACGGGAATCTGGTCTATCTAAAAGACGTAGCCAGGGTCGAGGACAGCTTCAAAGAGGTGACCCTGAACGTGCGTATCAGCAGGCAGCCCGGATTGCTGCTCATGGTGCAAAAACAGAGCGGCACAAATACCGTGGAGGTCGCCCGGCGCATCAGGGATAAACTCGATGAACTGGAGAAGGTCCTGCCTGCGGACGTCAAGATCTACACCATCTTTGATACTTCTAAAGACATCATTGATTCCCTGAACTCCCTGAAGTCTACAGTCTGGGTGGGGATCATTCTGGTGGTCCTCGTAGTCTGGTTCTTTCTGCGGATGGCCCTGCCCAGCCTTATCGTTGCCCTGACCATTCCTTTTTCCCTGCTCATCGCCTTTGTTTATCTGTTCTTAAGCGGCCGCACGGTAAATGTCATCAGCCTTTCGTCGCTGGCGATCGCAGCCGGGATGGTCGTGGATAACGCGATTGTAGTCGTGGATAACATCTATAGAAAATTAGAGAGGGGTAACCGGGCCCAGGAGGCTGCAATCTTCGGCACGCAGGAGATGTTCTTTGCGATCGCCGCCTCGACCTTTACCACTATCGTAGTCTTCCTGCCCATGCTTTTCATCCCCGGGGTGATCGGAGTGATGTTTGCTGAAATGGCAGTGATCATTTCCGCCACACTCCTGGGTTCTCTTTTTACCGCCTCGACATTCAGCCCCATGCTCTGTTCGCAGTGGATGAAAAAGCCGTACGCGCAAAAAGCAGACGGCGGATGGTTTGACAAGTTCTACAATTTTTCCGAAAGGATCTTCCGCTCGTGGGAGGAGTTTTACGCCCGGAACCTCGGGTTTTGCCTGCACCATAAAAAATTAGTGATCTTCGCTTTTTCCGGGGCTTTTATTTTTTCCCTGACCCTGCTTCCCTTTGTCGGCCATGAGTTTATTCCCGAGGAAGACACCGGAGACCTGCGCCTGACTGCGCACCTGCCTTTAGGGACCCGGATCGAAGAAGCGGACAAGGTGGCCTCCAGGATCGAGGAGATGATCCGGGAGGATGTCCCGGAGGCGCGCTTTTATTTTTCCCGCACCGGAGAGACGGCGGGAAGGAGCAGGGCTGCGGGCCAGACTTCCGGAACGCACATCATTACTGCCGGCGCAAAGTTAGTCTCGAAGACTAAGCGCACCCGCAGCGCCAACGACGTAGCGCAGGCCCTGCGGCAGAAGATCAAAGAGATCCCCGGGGTCCTGAAGATCGATATGCAGGTGGGTAACCCCCTCGGCCGCATGATCACCGGCATGGGCGGGAAGGCGGTCCGGCTTGAGGTCATCGGCCACTCTTTTGAAGAGACGGACCGCGTAGCCAATCAGATCAAGGGCCTGATGGAGAAGATCCCCGGCGCTGTAGATGTGGCAATTTCGCGAGAGTTCAACCGCCCGGAATTAAGGATCGAAATAGACCGCGAGAAGATCGGCAGCCTTGGCCTGACCATGGATACCATCGCCAACAGCCTGCAGGCTTATATTGCCGGCTCGGTTGCCAGCAAATACCGCGAAAAGGGAGAGACCTATGATATCAATCTGCGCCTGGAAGAAGAGAACCGTAAAAAAATAGAAGACATCGAAAACCTGCCTTTGATCGCCGAGACCACCCAGTTTGTCAGCGCCCAGGCGCCGGTGAGCGCCCTGGCGCCGCAAATCGAGACTGCCCCGCCGGTCTCCCTGACTACGCTTAAGATCATCCGGCTCTCCAATGTCGCCAAGATCTACGAGGTCAAGGCACCGGTAAGTATCGAACGCCAGAACCGCGAGAGGGTAGTCAGGGTAGAATGCAATACCTATAAGCGTTCATCGGGGAAAGTGGTCGAGGATATCCAAAAGGCGCTCTCCAGCATTGCCGTCCCCAAGGACATCATGATTAATTTCGGCGGCGAGGCAGAGGAGCAGAAAAAGGCCTTCCGGGACCTGGGCCTATTATTGATCTTAGGCATTATCCTTGTCTATATGATCATGGCCGCTCAGTTTGAGTCGCTTTTTGACCCCTTTATTATCATGTTCTCCATACCTTTCACCTTTATCGGCGTGATCTTAAGTTTTCTGGTTACCGGGATAACGCTAAACGTGATCAGTTACTTGGGCGTGATCATGCTTATGGGCATTGTGGTCAATAACGCCATTGTCCTCATCAGCTACATTATCATCTTGCGCCACCGCGGCCAGACTATGTATGAGGCGGTGACTAATGCCGGAAGAGACAGGCTGCGGCCGGTTCTAATGACCACGATCACCACGTTGGTTGGACTCCTGCCTCTGGCTTTATTCCGGGGCGAAGGCTCGGAATCCTGGCAGCCGTTGGGAGTGACCATGTTCGGCGGGCTTTTAGTCTCTACCCTGATCACCATGCTTTTTGTGCCTACGCTTTATGCGCTCTTCCACAGAAAAGCAGCCGAGGCAGAAGCAGGAGGAAAAAGGAGATGAAGATGGTCATGGTCTGTTACAATGAGGCTATTGATATTGAGGTGATGGAGCTTTTGGGAGGGAGTGGCCTAAAAAATTATACCAAGGTCTGCGCTACCTTTGGTAGCGGCAATACTTCCGGAATACACCTTGGTAATGATATCTGGCCGGGTAAGAATAACCTGCTTTTTGTCGCCTGCCAGGAAAAAGAGGCAAAGGAGCTCCTCTCTGCAGTGCGAGAATTAAGGAAACAGCTTGGCAGAGAAGGGGTTAAGGCTTTCATTTTACCATTAGAAGAGCTCACCTGATCTTTTGTTCACGCCTCAAAAATTTTGCGAAAAATCCCTTGACAGCACCGCTTAAATAGGTATAATATATTAAAATTTAATTAGTAAAATTTTACTATACGGAGGTTCCAGCTGATGCAGTGGGAGAATAATACCGCACAAAGATTTCAGACGATGATCGCCAAGATCCCGGTTTTTCACCGCCACATCACCGAACAGGCAGTAGTGCGCCGGGCCCAGGAGATCGCCGCAAAGCGTAAGGCCAGCCAGATTGAAGAAGAGGATGTCATCGCCGCCTTCTTTTCGGATGTCCCCTCGCCCTTTTACAGCATGATGGTCAGGCTATTGGAGCAAAACGGTTTTGACTACAAGAAGTACGGCTTTCCCAGGAATAACAAATAATCTACGATGAAGATCGCGGTTATCGGAGCAGGCGCAATCGGCGCCTTGGTTGCAGGGTATCTTAAAGCAAAAGATGCGGATGTATCTTTGGTGGCGCGGCCGGATTCTTTAGCCGTAATTAAGGATCAGGGGCTTGCGGTCTCCGGGGTAAGAGGAGACTTAAAGGTCAAGATCAGCGCTGAGCAGGCCTTAAGTTACCAGCCGGAACTGGTAATTTTAGCTACCAAGACCCAGGACCTAGAGAACGCCCTGAAGCAGAATTTAAATTTCCTTAAGGATGCCACAATCTTGACTACACAAAACGGCGTAGCTGCAGACGGCATAGTCGCCAGATACCTTCCGGAAGAAAAAATCATTTCTAGTATTGTCATGTTCGGCGCCACGCTCCTTGAGCCGGTAAGGATCGTGCATAATTTTGAGGGGAGCTGGATCATGGGGAGCGCTTTTGGCCAAAACGACGCCGAAGTCGTCAGGATAAGCGAGGTACTTAACCGCGCCTTTCCGACAATCGTCGCCGAAGATATCCGGGGGATGAAATACCTGAAGATCTTTGTGAACGCCAATAACTGCATCCCGGCGATATTAGGCACCAGCATGCAGGAGGCCTTTAGCAACCCCCGGATCAGCCGGATCAGTATCGCTATCTGGAAGGAAGGCCTGGATATCGTAGGCAGATCCGGGATCAGCCTGACCTCTTTGCCGGATTTTCCCCTGGAACGCCTGACCGCCCTGGCCGCGCTGCCACTGGATGAGGCGGCTAAGATCTTTTCCGGCATCATGAGCAATTTAAGCAAAGAGCCGCTTTATGGCTCTATCCTCCAGAGCATCAAGAGAGGCAGGACTTCAGAAATAGATTACATTAACGGCGAGTTCAGCCGGCTGGCCGAGACGCAGAATTTAGCAGCGCCTTTAAATAAAAAATTAGTGGAGATGGTGCACAGCGTCGAGCAGAATAAGAAGTTTTTCACGCCGGATGAGCTGGTCAGCTCAACCCGCGAGCTGATAAATTAAGGAGTAAAGATGATCAAATCACCTTTTCCCAAGTTAAAATTGACTGTCATGAATGTTTACGGGCCCTGTTATCACGGCTACAAGGTGGGCGATGAACTGATCCTGGATGATTTTACCCACGGCCCTAAATATTTTTGTCTGGGCCTGGCGCATGCGCTCTTTCCCGTAGCCTATGCCTTAAGTTTCGGGGCAAAGTTCCCTTTCCGGGACAACCAGCGTTCGTTACTGGTCACCTGTCCTGACGGAGGCAAGCTTGAGTTTAAAGCCGAGGTCCTGGATAAGGAGAGGGATGTCGAAAACGTGCCTAAGGACCCTGAACACAGGGGCCCGAACCCCAAGAAGATGATCATTGAGGTGGTCAAGGCAAAAGGAAAATGCACCTTCGGCTATAAAGTCGGCGATAAGTGGGAGACGCAAGGATTAAAATGCATCCCCGGATTTTGCGGAGCGGCGTTTCACACCGCGTTCCCTGCGCTCTTTGCCCTGAATTTCGGGGCGAAGTTTTTCTTTATGCAGGATCCGGATTCTATCGATACAGTCACCTGCCCCGACGGAGGGAATATCATATTTAAGGTAACGCGGGCAAAAGAAGAGGCCAAGGAGAAATAGTCAATGCAAAAACGTAGAGTAGTGATCACTGGGATAGGCGTAATCTCGCCTAACGGTATCGGCAAGCCCGCCGTCTATCAGGCGATGATCTCCGGTGTGTCCGGGGTGAAGCGGGTGGACGGTTTTGATGTCTCCATATTTAATACCAAGATTGCTGCCGAGGCGCGCGATTTTGACCCCTTTAAGCTGGGCCTCACCCACGAAGAAGTGATGCGTATGGACCGCTACGTGCAGTTCGGCGTGGTGGCTGGCGATATGGCCATAAAGGATAGCGGCCTGGATTTTTCAAAAGAAGACCCCGAGCGCATCGGCGTCTGCCTGGCTAACGCCATCTGCGGCACCAAATACATGGAAGAGGAGTTCGCCCTGGTTACTGACGACGGCAAGAAACCGATCGACCCCTCAAAGGTGCGGCCTGATCTTTACGATGCGGCGATGTTCAATACGCCCTCAATTGAGATCAGCGCGCGTTACGGTTTTAAGGGTATCTGCGATACTCTCTCCACGGGTTGCACTGCCGGAACGGATTCTCTGGGGTTTGGCCTTGAGACGATCCAGGACGGCGAGCAAGATGTCATGATCTGCGGCGCTGCCGAAGCGCCGATCACTCCGATCACTTTTGGCGCCTTTGACGTGGTAAGTGTTCTTTCAGTGCGTAACGATACTCCGGAAGCGGCATCACGACCATTTGATAACCGGCGCGACGGTTTTGTCCTCTCCGAAGGCGCGGGGATCCTGGTCCTTGAAGAACTGGATCATGCCCTGAAACGCAATGCCCGCATTTATTGCGAGGTCCTCGGCTTTGGCACCAGCTGCAACGCCTTCCACATGACTGACCTTCCTTCTGACGGAGGGGCGATGGTAAGTTGCATCAGCCTCGGCTTGAAAGACGCAGGGGTTAAGCCGGATGAGGTCGATTATATCAGCGCCCACGGCTCATCCACCAGGATGAACGACATCTTTGAGACCAATGCCTACAAGACGATCTTCGGCGAGTATGCCTATAAGCTGCCGATCAGTTCTCTTAAGTCCATGATCGGACATCCCCTGGCCGCGGCTAACGCCGTGGAGATGACTGTCTGTGCGATGATCTTCCAGAAGGATATCCTTCCTCCGACGATAAACCAGGAGGAGAAAGACCCTTTATGCGATCTGGATTATATCCCAAACTCAGCCCGGAAACAGAAGGTAAACACAATACTTAAGACCTCAAGCGGATTTTCGGGGATACATTCCTCACTTATATTAAGGAGATACAATGGGTAAGCAGATCGCAGTCACCGGTATAGGCGTAGTCAGTCCTTCGGGCATAGGCAAGAGGCAGCTCTGGGCGAATATTAAATCCGGACGCCCTTTTATCAAGGAGATTACTCGTTTCGACGCTTCCAAATACCCCAGTCACATCGCAGGGCAAATAGATGAACTGGAAAAATATAGCAACATTTCAGAGCGGCTGCTCAAAAAGATCGACGCCTTCTCGCACATGGCCCTAATCGCTTCGGAGCTTGCCCTGCAAGATGCCGGCATTGATATTAAGAAAGAGGACCCGAACCTGGTCGGCATATTTTTAGGCAATGCCTTAGGCGGCTGGCTTTATGCCGAGACAGAGCTACGCGATATGTATATTGAAGGCCGCGAAGGGGTCTCGCCTTACATGGCCTCTGCCTGGTTTCCGGCTGCGCCACAGGGCCAGGTTTCTATTTACTACGGGATAAAGGGATTCAGCAAGACCGTAGTCGCAGACAGGGCAAGCTCCCTTATGGCCATCGGATATGCCAGAAAGGTCCTAAGCAAGGATAAATTGAACATGATCTTAGCCGGCGGCATGGAAGCTCCGGTCACCCCCTACGCGCTTTTATGCTGCAACACCTATGGCTCTCTTTCTACGGATAATGCTCATCCACAAGCCGCTTACCGGCCCTTTGATAAAAAACGTAGCGGCTTTGTCATTGGCGAGGGCGCGGGGATCGTCGTCATGGAAGGATTAGAGCGGGTGAGGGCAAGAGGGGCAAATATTCAGGCCCTGATCACCGGTTACGGCGCAACCTGCGACGGAATAGACAGGATCAATCCTGCTTCTGACGGGAAAGAATTAGCCCGGGCAATCCAGATAGCGCTTAGTGATGCGGGCATAGGCCCTGAGGGAATCGATTATATCAGCCTGGACGGTATTGCCGTTGGTCTCTGGGATAGCACCGAAGTAAAGGCGATCAAGAGTGTCTTCGGCAGCCGCGCTAAAGAGATACCGGTAAGCTGCCCGAAATCCATGTTCGGCAATCTCCTGGGCGCCTCCGGTGCCCTGGATATGATCATCACTATTTCGGCTATGGAAAACAGCCTTATTCCTCCGACTATCAATTTGGATGAGCCGGCAGAAACCGGCCTGAATTATATAGGTAAGGAAGCCAGACCCCATAAAATAAATAAAGCCCTGATCATCTCCCGCGGCAGAGGCGGGATCAATTCGGCTTTAGTGGTTGAGAAAGGAGCATAAGAATGAAGATTTTATTCGTCATGCCTAAAGTAGGCGCCTGGGCAACGCACGGAATCCACCGTTCACCGAACCAGTTGTATGCGCACTGGGCAGCTTATGCGCGCGAAAAAGGTTATACGGACGTCTCGGTCATCGACGGAAGGGCGCTTGAGATCCCCATGGACCAGTTGATCGAACAGGTCAAAGCCAAGAATCCGGATATCGTGGTCATGGGCGAGCAGATCCATGGTTACGGCGGCTACGGGGTCTTACGCCATTTCCGGGACGCGGCTATCGGGATCAAAAAAGTATTACCTAGAACAAAGATAATCCTGGGCGGGCTATGGTATTCGGCGATGCCTGTGCCGACCCTGGAAGAGATCCCCGCGGTGGATTTTGTGGTCATGGGCGAAGAAGAGTCTTTCGGCGACCTGATCGAGGCGATAGATAAGAATAAGCCTCTTAAAGATGTGGGTGGAGTCACCTCGCGCATCGACGGCTCAATCGTCATGGGGCCGCATAAGCCGCTGATGACTGACCTGGATAAACTGCCTTTACCGGCATACGACTTATTCCCCATGGATAAGTATGTGGGGCACACCTACTGGAAGCCCTTTGTAGATATGATCACCTCGCGCGGCTGCCCTTCTGCCTGCACCTTCTGCTATGAATGGGACCAGTTTGACCCGCGCTCGCCGTCAGACTTCCTGAAATGGCGCGCAAAATCACCGGAGAGGGTCATCGAAGAGCTGGAAGTGCTGCATAAGAAATACGGGGTAAAGGTCGTGGTGATCCAGGACGATAATTTTAACGTTGATCCTGCTAGGGTGAAGAGGTTCTGTGAGCTGAAGAAGCAGAAGAACATCCCGACTAAATGGGTCTCCTTAGGCAGGGCAGTGGACTGGGTGAATTGCGAGTCGATCCTGCCCCTAATGAAAGAAACGGGCTTGTTTATGGGAGTATTCGGGATAGAAGTCACCACACAGGATGAGCTGAAGAGGATTGCTAAAGGAACCACCATCGAGCAGATCAAGAAGACTATCGAGATCCTGCGCCGTAACGATATCGCTATTGTCGCCGATATCATGATCGGGTTTGACTACGATACCGAGGCGATCATCAAGCAGCGCTTTGAGTTTGCTGATGCTGTGGACCCGGACGTCTTGTGGATCGGCTATGTGACTCCGGCACCCAACTCGCCGATGTGGCGCATTTCGCTAAAGAAAAACTGGATCGATCCCAAGAAGGTGGACTTCAGCACCTGGGATTTCCTGCATCCGGTGATCCCCACGGATCATCTCACTACCGAGGAGCTGGGAAGGCTTGGCGCCTGGTGCATGCGCGAGTTCTTCTCAAAGCCGGGAAGGATCAACCGGATCATGGAGAGCAATTTTGACCCCCTGGCCAAGCTCTGTTTTCAGGATGTCATGGCCGGAGTAGGCAAGTGGGAAGCAGCCGCCACCAAAGGCGAAGTACAGATCTAGACCGGTCACGGGACAGATCCCGCCAGACCTATTACTTGCGCTGCTAAGGGACCTGTCCCGACCGCGAGGAGGTAAAGATGAAAGAGAGGATCAGAGAAGTCTTAAGTAATCTCTTGAAAGTAAAACCCGAAGAGCTTAAGGACGATGTTTCTTTACAGGATTCTATCGGCGTAGACTCGACCGAAATGGTTGAGACAGTGATTGCGCTGGAGAAGGCCTTCGGGAAGAAGTTAAGCACCAAGGAGATCACCAAGTTCTCTTCGATAAGCGATATCGAAAAAGTAATTCAATCTAAAGCTTAGGACCATATGAGACATGTCGCGGGACAGATCCCGCCAGAGTTAATACCTGCGGTACTAAGGGACCTGTCCCGACCGCGAGGAGGTACTCATTGAAGATAATCGACTTAAGCCTGCCAATCGACGACAAGGCCTTTGAGGTCCACCGTGTGGATATTGAGCGGGTCTCACATTCGGCGGGAGTAGAAAAGTTCAATCGGGTAATCATGGGCAAGACCCTGAAGGGCAGGCTTCAGTATCTTTTAGGTAAGCGCATCCTGAAGAAAGAAGACCTTCCGGATGAGGAGTTCCTTTCTCTCGAAGTAATCCATTCTCCGGTGCACATCGGCACACACCTGGATTATTCTTTCCACTACGGCTCAAAGTCAGAGGGCCGCCCCGCCAAGACCGCGGAGGAGATCCCGCTTGAGTGGTGTTATGCTGACGGCGTGAAACTGGACCTGACGCATAAGAAGCCAAACGAAGTGGTCAAAGCCCCGGACCTGGAGCAGGCCTTAAAAATGATCAATTATACGCTTAAGCATAATGACATTGTGCTCCTGCATACAGGTGCGGATAAACTCTTTGGTTCTGCGAGATACTTCTCTGAATACCCCGGAATAGACATTTCCGCGATAGATTATCTCTTAGACCGCGGGGTCAAGATTTTCGGCGTGGACACCATGGGCATTGACCGGCCTTACAAGTTCATGCTTAAGGAGTTCCTGGAGGAGAAAAAGCCGCTTTATCCGGCGCACTTTTACGGAAGGAAGAGAGAGTTTATCCATATCGAGCGCCTAAGCAATCTGGATAAGCTGCCGGCAGCCGGCTTTAAAGTCATCTGTTTTCCGGTGAAGATAAAATATACCGGCGCTGCCTGGTCCAGGGTAGTGGCAGTACTAAGCGAGATAAGCCCTGAACGCGAAATGAGCCAAAAGGAGGTTTGAGATGGGACATACCTGCAATTCTATTATCATCAACGCCCCTTACGACTTAGTCTTTGATATCTCAAATGACATCCCGCGCTGGACAGAATTATTCGGCACAGAATACAAAAAGGCAGAGGTACTGGAGAAAAAAGACAATAAGATCACCTTCCGCCTCACTGATGAGGACGATAAGTCCTGGGTCTCCTGGCGCCTCCTTTTTAAAGACAAATACTTCGCCTATGCCCAGCGCCATGAACCGTTATTCCCTTTTAAATACATGAAGATTGTTTGGCTCTATACCCCTAAGCCCGAGGGTGTGGCTTTGGCTACTGCGCAGAAGCGCGTACCGGCCGGTCCGATAAGGCCGGGTGAAGGAGGCCAAACCACGGACCCCTGTCCTGTTGAGATGGCCTGGATCCAGCACTTTGAGATGGATGAGAAGGCTAAGTTCAATGACCAGCAGATCGAGGGTTTTATTAATGAAGGCTCCCGCCACAACCTGAAGATCTTTAAAGAGATCATCGAGCGGGAAGCAGCTACGGCTAAAGTTAAGAGTTAAGCGGATCTGGTGAAAAAAAGCACATTTCTCATCCTTTGTCTTGAAGGCGCGATCCTCTCCTTCAATGTCGCCGCAGCCGCTGCCTTAGTTCCTTCGATCGCCAGGGATTTTGCTCTTTCTCAGTTCGTGGTAGGCAAAATGATCTGGCTGTACATGTTTCCGTACGGCATAGCTGCTTTAATTTATGGTCCCCTGGTAAGGGCGATTGATGCAAAGAAGATAGAACTGGTTTGCATATTTTTCTTTTCTCTATCAAATCTTCTAGCCGCCCTATCCGGAAACATTTATACTTGTTTCATTGCCCGGTTTTTTATGGGACTTTTTGGCGCTTCAGTCATACCGCTTGGACTAGTATTAATTGCAAATCATATTGAGCAGCAGAGGCGCGGTAAGTATGTGGGGATTTTTTTTAGTGCAACCTTTGTGGCTTCGCTCTTAGGCTTATTTTTAAGTGGTATCATTTCCTGGCGACTGATTTATCTTATCCCTGCAATTGCCGGCCTTTTTCTTACCGGTATCATTTATCTTTATCTGCCCAGTTTCAAAGGAGATGTTACGGGCTTTAAGATAAATTATTTTGCTGCCCTGGGTGATAAAAGAATGCTTTTTATCTTTGCCTATATATTTGTTATCAGCCTTCTTTATCACGGCATCCAGCAGTGGCTGGGAGTTTATTTCTCAGACAGGTTCGGCTTTAGCCAGTTTTTGATCAGCGCACTCATTACTCTGACCAGCTTAAGCGGTATTTTCGGAGAGGCCTTTGGCGGAGTGCTGGCAGATAGGTTCGGCAGGATACGCACTGCGAATCTAGGCGTTCTTTTGATGGTTATCAGCGCATTGCTTTTGATCTTGAAGCTCCCTTTTGTTCTTCTGGCGCTGTTAATGATCGTCTGGGGTTTAGGCTGGACCTTTAATCATGCCGGGATATCTACGGTGTTGACAGACCTGCCTCGGGAGTTCTTGAATGAGGCAGCGAGTTTAAACAGCAGCGTGCGTTTTATTTCAGGCGGCGTGGGTGCTGCGCTCGGCGGAGTGCTGATGCAGAGGGGTTTTAGCGTCGGGTTTGTGGTTTTCGGCGTGAGCCTGGCCGCATTGTTATTTTTAAGCAAAACATTGGAAAGCGGGAGGTAGTCATGGAGGATTTAAAAGGTAAAGTAGCCATAGTCACCGGTGCCAGCCGCGGGATAGGTAAGGCGCTTGCCTCTACCGCCGCAAGTTTAGGGATTAATCTAGCCATTGCCGCGCGCCAGGAAGGGCCGTTAAAAGAGACCGCGGATGAGATCGCCAAAAAATATAAGGTCGAGGTCCTGGCTGTACCCTGCGACGTGACGAAGCTGGGTGATCTTGAGAACCTGGTCAATAAGACCAGGGAAAGATTCGGCAAAATAGATATCCTGATCAATAATGCCGGAGTCTCCAGCCAGTACCCCTTTGACAAGCAGCCGTTAGAGGACTTTGAGAAGCTGGCGCACACGAATTACTTAGGCTATGTGCGGCTCATCCGCCTGGTGATCAACGAGATGGTCGAAAGAAAATCCGGGGCCATCATCAATATGGTCTCAGGCTCGACCCTTTGCGATCCCCTGCCCAGGAACTTTATCGTCTATAGTTCCTTAAAGGTGGGGCTGCGAGCTTTTTCTAAAGGCCTCTTCTGGGAGCTGCGCGACCACGGGATCAAGGTCACCTCGATCCTGCCCGGGGTAACGGATACGGACCTGACCGGAAAATTAAGCGAGATCACTGCCGATGCCGGGCGCCTGATGACTACCGAGGCGATCGAGAATGCGGTGAGGTTTGCCCTGACTGTCCCGGCAAATGTCTGTCCGTTAGAGATTGCGGTGATCAACCAGCAGACGCCCTGGACTGCGCCTGTAATCCCCTATAAACAAGCTCACCCGGAGAAATAACGATGGATAAGCGCGACCTGAAGAACTTAAAAAAGAGGTACCTGGTCTGGCTCTATAAGAACACCAAAGAGGCCTTTGACCGGTATGAGCGTAAGTTCACCCAGTTAGATATTGATAAGTTTATGCTCGCGGAGATGGAGAAGGAGGTAGAAAGCTCCTTCATGCCTGCCGAGCTTGAAGGAGTGGCTAAGTTTATCGAAGACTTCCGCAATTACATCGAAGAAAAAGAAAAATCCTGCCTTGAGCTCAAATATCAGGATAAGAAGATCAATCCCGAGTTCCTTTTCCTGGATATGAAACTGAGGGCCGTAGAGAAGGCGATTCAGAGCGAGCTGGGGAGTAAAGCCCTGGATGAGATAAAGGAGCTTTACCAGCAGGAGATGCTTAAAAGGATCATGACTGAGCGCGAAGAAAAACGTTAATGGCGACAACTAAAGCAGCCTATCAAATCTTTATTCTTCTTGCGCTTATCGCTGGCATCATCATGTATTTTAGATTCATTGAGCGCCGCACCCTCTTTTTCCCGGCCAAGGAGTTTGATTATACGCCGGCAGCCCTTAAGCTGGAATACGAAGAAGTAAGTTTTAAGACCAAAGATAATGTAGAGATCAATGCCTGGTTTGTTCCGGCCAGGGATGCTAAGTTTACCGTGCTCTTTGCTCACGGCAATGCCGGAAATATCAGCCACCGCGTGGAAAAGATCGATTTTTTCCATGAGTTAGGTTTGAATGTCCTGATCTTTGATTACCGGGGATATGGCAAGAGCAGGGGTTCGCCTTCTGAAAAGGGTTTATATAAAGATGCCCAGGCTTCCTATGAATATCTTTTATCGCGCGGCATTAAGCCGGATGAGATCATCGGCTACGGAGAGTCTATCGGAGGTGCGGTGATCATTGATCTTGGCTCAAGGAATAAACTGACAGCCCTGATCTCTGACAGCACGCCCAGCTCCGCAAAGGACATGGTCAGGATCATTTATCCCTTTCTGCCTTACTGGGTGTTTTCTGTGCGCATGGACTCTTTGAGCAAGGTGAAAGCGATCCACTACCCTAAGCTTTTTATCCATAGCGTAAATGATGAGATCGTGCCTTTTAAATTAGGGAAGAAGCTTTTTGAATCCGCGCCCCTGCCTAAGGAATTCCTGCAGATCCACGGAGGGCACAACAGTTGCTTTTTTGAATCAGAGGATGTGTTAAAAGAAAAAGTCAGCGCTTTTCTAAAAGGGCTTAAATAATGAAGATAATCGACGCCCACAGCCATTGGCTGCCGGATGAGATCATCAATAACGCCCATTTTTTTCATAAGGGCTGGGCAGATATTGAGGCGCAGGTCAAGGCAATGCAGGAGGCAGGCATTGACCGGGCAGTCCTGACTTATCCTACCTCGGATGCGCACTTAAAATTAGGCAGTATCAGCCTGGTAGCCAGGATCTATAATGATAATGTCGCTAAGATCCTTAAGCGCTATCCGGATAAGTTTATCGGTGCGGCTATTATCCCGGTGGATAACGTTACGGGCATGGTGGATGAATTGCGCCGCGCCACGGAAGAGCTGGGATTTAAGGCGCTCTCTTTAGCCTCAAGCTACAACGGCAAATACCCGGATGATGCGATATTTATGCCTCTCTATAAAGAGGCGCAAGCAAAGAATATCCCGGTCTTTGTGCATTCGCAGATCGTCAACCCCATCGGTTTTGAACGGGTCAATGACCCCCTACTTACTCCGGTAGTCGAATACATCTTTGACATGACCATGTGTATCGGCAAGCTCTTAATGGCAGATATTTTTCGGGATTATCCTCAGCTGAAATTCATCTTTGCCAATTTCGGCGGGGCTACTGCATTCTTGCAGCACCGTTTTGACGCTACTTACAATATGCTCAGGGGCATAAACTTTGTCAAAGACTTAAAGGGCCAGCCCACGCAGTTCTTAAAGAATATTTATGTGGATACCGGAGGCGACAGGATTAAGGCTAATTTTACGCTTGCCCTTGAACTCCTCGGGCCGCAGCATATTTTATGGGGCAGCGACTGGCCGGCAAAGAAGGATGTTGCATCGGGCATCAAAGTGGTAGAGGAACTAGGATTAAGCGAGCAGGATAAAGAGAATATTTTAGGTGGGAATATAGAGAGGTTGTTTACCGTTCTTTAATGCCCCTGTCGGTTTTCTCGCTCAGGTCGATTTTGCCCACAACTGCTTTTATACAGGGCACGCCAATGATCTTTCGCATTTCGGCGGCTGAAGAACTCGTCGCATTTGCTCTAGCAAATGCTCCTCAGGCAGCTTCAGCCGTGCCTGTTTTGTCGCTTCGCTCCACAGGCATTCCCTCAATGCTCAAGCTCCATTGGCTAAAATCGACATTCGCTCGAAAATCCGCCAGGTGCATTTATGATATTTAACAAGTTTTAGAGTTTTGCTGGAGCGTGCATTAGAAAATTTTTGGCCACTCTATGACTTCAGTCTGCAAGGAATTACGGTGAACGAAAGGCGGTAAGCTCACGTTAGCATCCAGCCCGAAAGTGAGCCGTAAACCGCAGCAGACGGCAAAAATTTTCAGCACGCGGAAGCAAAACGCTAAAACGATAGTTTGATGCATAATAAAAAGGAGAGAAGAAATGCAGATGCAGAAGGATGTACATTTGACGGGAAAGGACCTGACCCAGATGGTGCAGTTGAGGCCCCAGGATGTGGGAGCTTATGCGATCGTGCCCGGGCCGCGCGACCGGCTGGATGTCTTGATTAAAAGAATCGAGAGCCCGGTAAAGAACTTTTCTTTTATGGAATACACCATGTATACCGGGACTTTCCAGGGAATAAAGGTCACCGGAATGAACGGCGGAAGATTCTCTACCGACACCTCCATTACTACCGAAGTGATGTGCAATGCCGGGATCAAGAATATCATCCGTATCGGCACCTGCGGGGCCTTGGATGAAAAGATGAAGGTCGGAGACCTCGTAGTAGTGGATAAGGTCCTCCGCGGCGACGGCGTGACTCCCTATTACGTAGATAAGGATTTCGTGACGACTGCGGATAAGCAGATCACGGATACTTTATGCGAGGTTTCCAAGGCCATGGGACTCTCTGTCTTGCGGGGCACAGTCTGGACTACGGATGCGCTTTTACGCGAGACGCGCGAGATCGTCGAGGCAAAGAGAAAAGAAGGCGCCATTGCCGTGGATATGGTCTCCTCAACCCTGCTGACCCTGGCTCAGCTTTATCAGGTCAAGGCTGGATCGATCCTGGCGGTAAGCGACAATGTCATCACCGGAGAGATGGGTTTTATGAACCCGCTCTATTACATGGCAGAGACTAACCTGATCAATATTGCCCTTGAGACAGTGAAGAAACTGGAAGGAAAATGAAATACTCGCCCCTATTCTGGCCCATTGAGTTAAAGGGTAACGCTATTTGCATCCTGGATGAGACCAAATTGCCGCAGAGTCTTACCTATATAAAGGCGATTAATTACCGGCAGGCCTGTAAGGCGATTAAAGAGATGAAGACGCGCGCCGTAGGCCAGGTCTTATTGGTAATGTACACCTTCCTTTTGGAGAGCCGCAAGAGAAATACTCCTTTAAGCAAGGTGGCTGAGGCGATTAACGCTACCCGGCCGACCCTCTCTTTCAAATTCCTGACTGATATGGTCCTGGGATGGGGGAAGAGCGGTGCGCCGCTTGAAGATTCTATCAAAGGATTTTTAGGTGCGCTTAAAGAGGCGCGCATCCGTCAGGCGAAAGAGGCAAGCCATCTGCTGGAAGACGGCGATGCGGTCCTGACGCACTGCAATGTGAGCGGCCTTCTGCCCCTGATCGCAGAGTTCTGCAGACGCGATAAAAAGCGCATCAGCTTCTTTGTGACCGAAACCCGGCCGTATTTGCAGGGAACGCGGCTGACTGCGTGGGAGCTTAACCGGGCAAAGATAAATAACACTATCATCGCGGATAACATGGTGGCGCAGGTCATGTTTGAGAGAAAAATCAAGAAGGTCATTGTCGGAGCGGATAATCTGGCGCAGAACGGCGATATCGCTAATAAGATCGGCACCTATCAGATCGCCCTGCTGGCCAGGGATTTTAACATCCCGTTTTTTGTATTATGCCCTCCGCCGTCCGGCGCAGAGACAGGCTATGATATAGAGATCGAGGTCAGGCCTCCGAAAGAATTACTGGAGTTTCGCGGCAGGAGCCTTGCGCCAACAGGGGCAAAGGCATATTATCCGGCATTTGATATTACGCCTCATGAATTGATCACCAGGCATATTAACCTCAATATTGTGCGATGAATGAGCAGGAATTAAGAGAGCAGATCATCGGAGTAGGCAGAAGGCTTTATGATGCGGGCCTGGCAGTGGCTAAATCCGGAAATATCAGCTGCCGCCTGGATAAAGAGATTATCCTGATCACCACTACCGGCACTTTCTTAGGCGACCTAAAGGAAGATGATATTGTCAGATTTAATTTATCCACTTCTAAGCCTGAGGGAAGCAAAAGCCCCAGTTCAGAGCTTCCTCTGCACAGCCTGGTCTATAAAAACTTTCCTGCAAAAAACGTGATCCACGCTCATCCGCCGCTGGTCAATGCCTATTTTGCGGTGAATAATAGCTTAGAAGCGCTTACCTTTGAGACCAAGTTCTACCTGGGCGATATTCCGGTAGTGGCGCAGGATACTCCGACAGTGACTGATCCGGAAGCAGTGATCGCAGCCCTCAAGACGAACAACCTTGTTGTGCTGAAAAACCACGGCATAGTGGCGATCAGCGATAAATTTGAAGACGGGTTGGCCCTGATCGAGGCCCTGGAAGAGGCAGTCAGGACCGCAGCAGTAGCCAGGCTTTTTAAAAAGGAACCAAAAGATACGCTGGACTCGGCCTTAAAAGAGACTTTGACCAGGAATGATACTGCATATCCTATGTTTTCGCGCGAGCACATCCAAGCGATCGTGGAGCGGGTAAACAAGGATGATTTTGTAGGGCAAAAGGGCAAAGAGCTGGATCTGACTCTGCGCCTTGCGATAAAGCTCGACGGCACAGACGAAGGCTTCACCTTTAACTTTGAAAAGGGCAGGATCACCAGGCTTGATTCCGGAGTTGATGCGCCTTTTATTGTCTCAGGGCCCCGGGATGTCTGGGAGCAGGTATTCCTGGGTAAAGTTGACTCATTTGTCGCGGTTACTCAGGGAAAGATGAAGTTAGTGGGTCAACTCGGACAACTCTCCAAATGGTATGTGCCTTTTACCCGGGTATTCGAACATTTTAAACAGGTGAAATTCAAATGACCGCCAGGATTCTGATTAACGGAGATCTGGTTGAGACGGGCCTAAAGCAGGCAGTGATCAATCCCTCTACGGGCGGACCGATCACTGAGGTCTGTGTTGCTCAGGCCAGAGAGATAGAGATGGCTTTAGCTTCAGCGCGGCAAGCTTTTGACAAAGGCCCCTGGCCGGGACTTAGCCTCAAAGAGCGCAAAACCTGCCTTTTAAAGATCGCTCAGGGGATCTTAGAGAAAGCCGGAGAACTCGCAGATTTAGAGACCCTGAATACCGGAAAGCCGATCAAGGAATCCACCTTTATGGATATTCCTTCAAGCGCAGAGACTTTCAAACATTTTGCCGGACATCTGGAAGAATACCTTGAAGAAGAGACGCTCAATATCCAGTCTCAGGTCTCAACTGCCAAGAGCCGGCTCGTGCGCGAGCCAAGGGGTGTAGTAGTCCTGATCGTGCCCTGGAATTATCCTTTATTGATCGCTTCCTGGAAGATGGCTCAAGCCCTGGCTGCGGGGAATACGGTGATCCTGAAGCCTTCCAGCCTCACTCCTTTGACGGCCCTGGAATTAGGAAAGATCATACTGGATGCCGGAATACCCGCGGGAGTAGTAAATATCCTTAACGGAAGCGGAGAAGTCCTGGGTGAAAAACTCTGTACAGACTCCCGAGTGGATATGGTCTCCTTTACCGGAAGTAACGAAGTGGGAAAGAAGATCATCAGCTACTGCGCCGCTTCCGCCAAAAAACTGGTCATGGAACTGGGGGGAAAATCCGCCGGGATCGTTTTGGAGGATGCGGACCTGGAATCAGCGGTGAACGGCTCGCTCTGTTCCATATTCTTAAACCAGGGTCAGATGTGCACTGCCATGTCGCGCATCTTTGTGCAAGAGGGGATCTTCGATAAGTTTGTCGCTGATTTTACTGATAAAGCCAAGCGCCTTAAGCTCGGCGAGGGTTCGGACTTTCAGACCCAGATGGGCCCGTTGATCTCTGAGGCACAGCGTAAACGCGTTTTATCCTATGTGGAGAAGGCTAAGAAAGACGGCGCAAAACTGCTCTGCGGCGGAAAGGTCCCGGATGAGGCAGGCCTTAAAAAGGGATTCTTCTTTGAGCCCGCTGTTTTTACGGAGATCAAACCACAGGCAGTTATTTTCAGGGAGGAGATCTTCGGTCCGGTAGCGATCATCAATAAGTTTTTCGGCTTCGAGGAAGCGGTCGAGCTTGCTAACAGCACGGAGTTTGGCCTGGCTGCCTGCATCTGGACAAAGGACCCGGTTAAGGCGAAGGATCTAGCTGGCCGCCTCAACGCCGGTACGGTCTGGGTGAATACTTACGGCATGTTTTTTAACGAACTTCCCTACGGCGGCTTTAAGCAGAGCGGTTTTGGCAAGGAGCTGGGCAGGGAGGGGTTCCTGGAATACACGCGCCTGAAGAATGTTTTAGAAGATGCCTCGGGCGAGGCCAGGCCAATCGTCAATTACTGGTACGGATTTTAAGTGAGGAGAGAGCATGGACCTGATCAAACTCTTGGCAGAAGACGCGTATAGACTAAAGGATAAGCCGGCAGTCATTTTCCGGGACCAGCCGATCACCTTCGGCCGGTTAAGGGAGACGAGTTTCCGCCTGGCAGACAGCCTAAGGACCCTGGGGATAAAAAAGGGCGACAAGGTAGGGATATATCTGCCGAATTGCCCGGAATACATCTGCAGTTATTTAGCTATCTGGTATCTGGGCGCAACTGCCGTGCCCCTGGATTATATGCTCACTACCGAAGAGCTGGTCTCCTGCCTCTCTCACTCCGAGGCAAAGTGCCTGATCGCCAGGAATAAGCCCAATATTTCCTTTTCGCAGATCAAAGAAAGGTGTGTGGTCTTAAATGAGATCATTAGCTGCCAGGAAAAAACAGACCTGACCCTTTGGTTTGAAGACCTGGTGACAAAGGGCAGGGATAATCCCGAACGCGACTACATAGAAGATAAGGACCTGGCGATCATCTTTTACACCTCCGGCACAACCGGAAAGCCTAAAGGCGTCCTTATCAATTATCCTCACCTGGGTGCGCCGCCCATGTCCATGGACTTTTTTGCCGATCTGCGGGAGGACGATATCGCTGTCTGCGCCCTCCCCTTTTCTCATTTAGGCGGCCTGATCTATATCCAGAACTGCATCTCCTACGGCATTACCGTAGTATTATTAGAGCGTTTCCTGCCGCTTGAGTTCTTAAGGAGCATCCAGAAATACCGGGCCACCTGTTTCTGGATCGTGCCTTCCATGTATTATGCGATACTGCAGCTTAAAGAGTTTGAGGTCTTTGACCTGTCTAGCTTGCGCTGGATGGTGACCTTCGGAGCCTCCAGTTCTCCCGACGCGCTGCGCAGGTTCCATAAGTATTGCCCCAATGCCCACCTCCTGAACGGCTGGGGCCTTACCGAGACCAATGCACCGACGACAGTCCTGCCGATAGGTTCAGGTAAAATAGAAAGCGTAGGTAAACCCGCTCCCTGGATCGAAGTAAAGATCTTTGACGACAACGACCGCGAGCTTGCTCCTGGTAATGTGGGCGAGGTGGCGGTGAAGAGCTGGGTGGTCAGCGACGGGTATTATAAGGACGCCGAGCTTACCGCAGAGACTATGCGTAACGGCTACTTTTTCACCGGTGACCTGGGAAAATATGATACGGAAGGGAACCTCTATATCGTGGGCAGGAAAAAGGAGATGATCAAGGTGGGCGGCCAGATCCTCTTTGAGCCGGAGGTTGAGGCAGTGCTTTTTCGCCATCCGGATATTGCCGAAGCGGCGGTCATCGGTGTAGCGGATAAATTAAGGGGAGAGGTGCCCAAGGCATTCATAGCCTTGAAAGAAGGAAGCAAGCTCGGCGAAGATGAACTGCGCTCATTTCTGCGCCAGCATCTGGCCGGCTTCAAGATCCCGCATTATTTTGAGTTTGTCTCAGCGCTTCCCAAGAACCGCACGGGAAAAATCGACAAAGAACAGTTAAGGAAATAGCTCTAACCATGCAGGATATCAAAGACCTGAATAAGGAGGAACTATCCGCCCTTCTTAAAAAATGGCAAGAGCCGGTGTACCATGCCGGGCAGATCCTTTCCTGGATCTATAAAAAGGGGGCCGCGGATTTCTCCCGGATGAGCGACTTATCCCTCTCCTTAAGAGAGAAGCTGAAAGAGGGCTTTTATATTCTGGGTTTAAAGCCTGTTTCTACCCGGAAGTCAGAAGATGATACAGAAAAGCTTCTCTTCGAACTTAAGGATGGCAATCTTATTGAATCGGTGATCATCCCGGCAAAGGAGAGGACCACGGGCTGCGTCTCAACGCAGGTAGGCTGCAAGTCCGGCTGCCGATTCTGCGCAAGCGGCATGCTTGGCTTTAAAAGAAATCTTAGCGCAGGAGAGATCCTGGAAGAAGTCCTGCAGATGAATACATATATCTTGCCCGGTAAACTTACCCACATTGTATTTATGGGTATCGGCGAGCCGCTGGATAATTACGACAACGTTTTAAAGGCGATCCGGATCATTAATTCCGATTATAGTTTTAATATCGCAAGCCGCCGGATCACCATTTCAAGCTGCGGCATCATCCCGGGGATCAGGAAGCTGGCAAAGGAGAACCTGCAGGTTGAGCTTTCCATTTCTCTGCACGCAGCCGAAGATAAGACGCGCTCTGAGCTTATGCCGGTGAACAAAAAATATCCTTTAAAAGAGCTGATGGCATGCCTGCGCGAGTACATCTCGGAGACTGACCGCCAGGTCACCTTTGAATACGTCCTGATCCGGGGGCTGAATGCGGATTTGCAAAGTGCCGTAAGTTTAAGTAAAATATTAAAGCCGCTTAAGCTTTGTAAGGTGAACCTGCTCCCGGCCAATCCGATCGAAGAGCTGGGAATCGAGCCGCCGGGAAAATTAGAGATCCTGTTTTTCCGGGATTATCTGCTGAAGAAAGGGATAAACACGACTTTAAGGATGCCGCGCGGCCGGGATATCGAGGCTGCCTGCGGACAGTTGAGGTTAAGATATGAGAAGAAATAGGCTTTGGGTCCTATTGTTCTATAGTTCTATAGTTCTACTGTTAAATGGATGCGTTAAGAGAGAGATCAAGAATATTGATTCCAAGGGGACTAACATCATCTGTTTCGGCGACAGCCTTACCTTTGGCTACGGAGTAGGCGGTGGCGAAGACTATCCGTCGGCATTAGCCAAGATGCTGGATATTCCGGTGATCAACGCCGGCATCGACGGAGATACCTCTACAGAGGCCCTGAAGCGCATAGGCTCCGATGTCCTGAACCGCAAACCGCTTTTGGTGATTTTGGAGTTCGGAGGGAACGATTTCTTAAGGAAGGTGCCTAAAGAAGTCACAGTAGACAATGTCAGGCAGATGGTGAGGGAGATCCAGAAAGCCGGGGCAATGGTAGCGGTTGTCGACATCAGCGCCGGGCTATTCTTAAGGGATTACCGGATACTGCTTTCGCGCATCGCCCGCCAGGACCAGGCCATATTTGTACCGGCGGTATTAAGCGGGATCATCACCGATCCCACCATGAAGAGCGACTTCATCCATCCAAACGGCGAAGGCTACAAGCTGATCGCAGAGCGCATCCACCGCGCTATCTCGCCTTACCTGGAAAAGCAGGCCCGCTCAAAGAGCCCCAAAAAATAAGCGGACCCAAAGGTCCGCGATTGGTGCCGGAGAAGGGACTTGAACCCCCATGAGGTTGCCCTCAGTAGCTTTTGAGGCTACCGCGTCTGCCATTTCGCCACTCCGGCGATTTTTATTAGTTGACGGGTTTCATTTTATATTCTAAAATAGCAAAGGTCAAGCAGGAAATACGCTTTTCGACGCGGCAAGCCAATAAATAATTGCCATGCTCAGGGTAAGTTCTCAGATAAATTAAACGAAGGAACTTTTTGGGGCCGTAGCTCAATTGGGAGAGCACTTGCATGGCATGCAAGGGGTCGAGGGTTCGAATCCCTCCGGCTCCACCAAATACAAAATCTGGCGCCACTCCCCTAAAATATAAGGGCGGTTCATCACCGCCCTTTTTAAATAAGGGGCAGGATTGACGCGCCTGATAAAGAGGAGTATAATTTAACCAATATGCTGCTGGGTTTACAGGTCTCTACCGAAGGAAAAATATACGAGGCGCCGGAGCGCGCGAAACTGCTTGGCTGCAATACCATGCAGATCTTCGGCCGCAACCCCCAGCAGTGGCGCAAGGACTTTCTGGATCCGCAGGATATCCGGGAGTTCATCCGGCAAAAGGCTGACTGCGGCATAAAGCCGGTATTTATTCATATCCCGTATCTGATTAATCTGGCTTCCCCTAATCCGCGGCTTTATGAAGCTTCCATTGAAGCCTACATCGAAGATATGGTGGAAGCAGAAGCCCTGGAGGCAGATTACATCGTCACCCACATGGGCAGCCATAAGGAGACGACGGAGGAGGCCGGGATAGAGAGGCTGATCGACGCCTTAAACCGCATCGCGGATAAGACAACAAGCACCCACGTCGGGATTTTGCTTGAGAATACCGCTGGCAGCGGCTCCTGGCTCGGTTATAAGTTCATCCACCAGAAGAAGATCCTCGAGGGATTGAAACAGAAGAAGCGTTTCGGGCTCTGTTTTGACACGGCACACGCATATCTGGCAGGATATGACCTGGCGACTAAAGAAGGACTGGAGAAGACTCTGGCGGAAATAGATGACCTGGTTGGAATGAATCTGATCAAAGCCATCCACCTGAATGACGCCAAGGGCAAGCTCGGTTCAAATGTGGACCGGCACGACCACATCGGTAAGGGGAATATCGGCTTAGAGGGGATGAGGCGCATCATCAATCATCCCAAGCTGCGCGACCTTCCTTTTATCCTGGAGACGCCGAAAAAAAGCGATACTGACGACCGGATGAACCTTGAGATAGTCAGGAGATTAAGAGTCAATTAGGAGAGTTGCCCCATATGGCCTACAGAATATTATTAGTCGATGACGATAAGGAGATAGTCCAGACCCTGCAAAAGTCGCTGGTGCGCGAAGGCTATGAGGTAATACCGGCTTTTGACGGCGAGGAGGCCCTGGCCAAGCTGAAAGATTCGGATCCGGATATCGTGCTGCTTGACCTGATGCTGCCGAAAGTGAGCGGCCATGAGGTCTTAAGCGCCATCCGTAAAGTTCATAAAGACAAGTGGCGGCCGGTGATCGTCATCAGCGCAAAAGACGAGCTGGAATCGGTGATGCAGACTTACCGCCTGGACGCGGACCACTATCTGACCAAGCCCTGCGAATTAGAGCATATTTTGCGCGGGATAAGGACGATGATCTCGCTTATGCCGATGCGTAAAGATGAGGAAACGCAAGAATGATCTATGCCTTTAAAGAAATAGAGGAAAAATGGCAGAAGTCCTGGCAGGCCTCAAGGCTTTTTAACGTAAAAGCCGATCCCAAACGGAAGAAGTATTATCTCCTTGAGATGTTCCCTTATCCGTCGGGAAAGATCCATATGGGCCATGTGCGTAATTACACGATCGGCGATGTAGCGGCGCGCTTTAAGATGATGCAGGGCTTTGAAATCCTGCACCCCATGGGCTTTGACGCCTTCGGCCAGCCGGCAGAGAACGCCGCCATTAAGAACAAGACCAAACCTGACATCTGGACCTACAAGTGCATTGACTGGATGCGCGAGGAATTAAGGAAGATGGGCTTCTCCTACGACTGGGAAAGGGAGGTCTCCACCTGCGACAGCTCTTATTATAGATGGAACCAGTGGATCTTTTTAAAGATGTTTGAGCGCGGGCTTGCCTATAAAAAGGAATCGAGCGTTAACTGGTGCCCGTCTTGCGAGACCACGCTGGCTAATGAGGAGGTAGTCGATGGCGGCTGCTGGCGCTGCTCAACCAAGGTGAAGCTGCGCGACCTTGAGCAGTGGTATCTGAAGATTACCGATTATAAAGAGAGGCTCCTGGAAGACCTGGAGGGACTAGGGCATTGGCCGGAGCGCGTGCTGGCCATGCAGGCGAACTGGATCGGCAAAAGCTCTGGGGTTGAGATCTATTTCCGGCGCAAAGACAATAATGCGATTATCCCGGTCTTTACTACGAGAGCGGATACGATATTCGGCGCGACTTACATCGTGCTTGCTCCGGAGCTTCCTTTAGTAAAAGAGCTCATCAAGGGTAAGCCTCAGGAAAAACAGATCCTTGACTTTATCGACAAGGTGACCAAGGAGAGTAAAGTCATCCGCACTGCCTCAGACGTAAAAAAAGAGGGGTATTTTACCGGCGCTTATGCCGTAAATCCGGTAAACAACGAAGAGGTGCCTATTTGGGTCGCGGATTATGTCTTGATGGAATACGGGACCGGTGCGATCATGGCTGTGCCTACTCATGACCAAAGGGATTTCCTTTTTGCCGGAGAGCATGGCCTGCCGATGAGGATTGTTATAAGGTCACCAGGTCACCAGGTCACAACGTCACCGGAGAACCTTAGTGAGGCATATGAAGGACCCGGCATACAGGTCAATTCCGCGCAGTTTGACGGATTAAATAATCAGGAAGCCAAGGTAAAGATCGCCGAATGGATGGAGGCGACCAAAATCGGCAAGATCAAGACGCACTGGCGCTTGCGCGACTGGCTAATTTCGCGCCAGCGTTTCTGGGGTACGCCCATCCCGATGATTTATTGTAAGGCCTGCGGCGTGGTTCCTGTGCCGGAAGCGGATCTACCCGTAGAGTTGCCCAAGGATGCGCCTTTTACCGGCGCAGGCGGCAGCCCTCTGGGTAAAGTAAAGGAGTTTGTAGAAGTAAAATGCCCCAGGTGCGGCAGCCGTGCCAGGCGCGAGACAGATACTATGGCCACCTTCTTTGACTCGTCATGGTATTTCTTAAGGTTCTGCTCGCCTAAGTCCGATAAGCTTCCCTTTGATAAGGAGGAGGCAGGCTACTGGATGCCGGTGGACCAGTACATCGGCGGTATTGAGCATGCGATCCTGCACCTTTTATATTCGCGCTTCTTTACCAAGTTTTTTCAGGACTTGGGGATGGTGGCATTCAAAGAGCCGTTTAAGCGCCTGCTCACGCAGGGCATGGTCCTTAAAGACGGGGAAGTGATGTCTAAATCCAGGGGCAATATCGTCGACCCTGATTCGATCATCAAGAAATACGGCGCAGATACCCTGCGTCTATTCATTCTCTTTGCCGCGCCCCCGGAAACGGAGCTGGAGTGGGATGACCGCGGCATAGAGGGCGCATTTAAGTTCTTAAACCGCGTCTGGCGGATACAGGAGAACCTCATGCCTGCGGCCAGCCCGGAGGTTGTGCGCGTTCTGCATAAGACGATTAAAAAAGTGACTGAAGATTTCCAGGACTTTAAGTTCAATACTGCTATCGCCAGCCTCATGGAACTGACCAACGCGATCTATCAATCGGGAGCGGATAAAGAGGTATTTGCGAAACTCATCATCCTGCTTAGCCCGATCGCACCGCATTTTTGCGAAGAGCTCTGGCAGATCCTGGGAAATAAGGAGAGTATTTTCATGACCAGGTGGCTCGAGCATGAAGAGCGCTTCCTGATCGAAGAGACGGTCGCCGTGGTCATCCAGGTGAACGGCAAGGTGCGCTCAAAGATCGAGGTGCCTGCTGACATCAGCGAAGATAAGCTTAAAGAGCTGGTGCTGGCCGACGAAAAGACCAGGGCCTGGCTTAAAGATTCCCCGCCGAAGAGCTTCATCATCGTCCCCAAAAAACTCGTCAACATCGTCATCTAAAAAATCCGGTTAGATTCTGCCTCCTTCTGTATCAGTTGTATTAGAAGGAGGCATTTTTATGTTCAGCCTGACCCGGCAGGAGAGGCAGGTGATCCTGTTTCTGATGGCCACGGCCTTATTCGGCACAGGGATAGATTTTCTGGTGAAGCGTTACTCGCCGGAGAGAAGGATCCCCTCTTTTGGCCAGAACATCGGAAGGATCAACCTGAACACTGCCGGCCCCGAACTGCTTGAAGAGCTACCCGGCATAGGCCAGAAGCTCGCCTCAAGGATCATCGAATATCGCGATCAGTCGGGCGGGTTCGATTCCGTAGAAGAGTTAAAGCAGGTCAAGGGGATCACTGTTTATCGTTTTGAGAAGATCAAGGATTCGCTTTGCATAAAATGACGCGGCCGTTGGTAGTTTTAACTATCGCTTTTTGCAGCGGCATAATCTTTAGCCGTTTATGCCAAGTTCCTTTTTGGGCCATTTTTTTGCCCAATGCCTTTATCCTTGCCCTGATTTTAATCAGCCGCAAGACAATGAGAGCCCTCTTAATCATCCTCGCCTTTGGCCTGGGGGCAATCTTCCGGGTGAATGCCTATAATCTGGCTGAATCCCATGTATTAAGGTCAAAGCTCAAGTCGCATCTTGTAGTAAAGGGCATAGTTGAAGATATTCCGCAGATAAGGGGTAACCGTACGATCTTTCCCCTGAAAGTAGAAGCAATCGAGGCAGGAAATACCGCCCGCCGATCCTGCGGGACGCTGCGCATTTTCCTGAATGGCAGGCCGGATTTTTCCTACGGTGATGAGCTTATCCTGAAAGGAAGGTTAGAAAAGGCCGCGGTCATGCGCGTGCGCTCTCTGAGCGATGTTACGAGAGTCAGCAGAAATAAAGGATTCTTTCTGAAGAGGGTTGCGCTTTGGGCCAGGAGAGAGAGCGGCATTAGAATGCAACGGTATACTTCGAGCCTCACTTCGGCGGTCCTTTCGGCGATGGTGCTCGGCGAAAAAAGAAACATCCCCTGGTTCGTGAACAACCTGATGGTCAGGACCGGGACGGTACATATTCTGGTGGTGAGCGGTTTTAATGTGGGGATCGTAAGCTTTACCGTGCTCCTGATTTTGAAGTTGCTCAGGGTCCGCAGGGATACGCGCTTTATTATTACGATCAGCTGCCTCATCTTTTATTGCCTGCTTACCGGAGCCTCCACCCCGGTGGTACGGGCCACGATAATGGCCGTATTTTTTCTTTCTGGATACCTGATCAGGAGAGAGCCGGATATCTATAATTCCTTAAGTATGGCGGCGTTATTTATCCTTGTATTTAATCCGGGCCAGTTGTTTGATATCGGTTTTCAGCTTTCTTTTGTCAGTGTCCTGGCCATAGTCTGCCTCTACCCAGCCCTTTCTAAACTTATCGCTAAGTATTTTTTTAAAAAGGGCTGGGTGAAGTTCCTTATAGACAGCCTCCTGATTTCTCTCTCTGCGTGGCTGGGCACCTGCGCCTTTATTGCCTATTACTTCAGGATTTTTTCCCCGGTTACGGTGCTGGCTAACCTCTTTGTCGTGCCGCTGGCTACTCTGATCACTTTGTGCGGTTTCAGCCTGGTCCTTATAAGCCTGATATGCCCTGCCCTAGGTTTTGCCTTCGGCTCCTCAGCCGAAGCCCTGGTTTTCATTCTGTTACGCATTAACGCCTCTCTGGCGGATCTGCCCGGCGCCTGCCTGAAGTTTTAGGGCTAAGGGCAGGATTGACAAACCCGTATATCTGTGTTAAATTAACCTATTATGTTTAAGCGTTTAATCCTGATCAGCGTAATCCTTTTTGGCCTGGCCGCAGGGCCGCTTCATGCCTACTGGATCTGGACGCCCAAGACCGGAAAGTGGGTAAACCCTAAGACCCTGCCCAAGCCCACGCCTAAAGAGCAGTTTGAATACGCGATGAGCTTCTATAATATCAAGAAGTTTAAAGAGGCGCGGATCGAGTTTAAGAAGCTCCTGAAGGCCTACCCTAAATCCTTTGAGGCCTCCGAAAGCCAGTATTACCTGGGCCGGGTTGAGGAAGAGCAGGGCAATATCTATGAAGCCTACCTTGCCTACCAGATGCTCATCGATAAGTACCCTTTTTCCGAGCGGATCCAGGAAGTCAATGAGCGCGAATACAAGATCGCCGAGCGCTTTATGGCCGGCGAAAAACGCAAGGCCATGGGCGTTGCCCTTCCGGTAGAAAACCCGGCGATAGAGATCTTTACCAGGGTGGTGGAGAACTCCACCTACGGGCCGCTGGCGCCGAAAGCGCAGTATAAACTGGGGCTCCTCTTAAAGAGCCTGATGCGTTATTACGAGGCAGAAGAGGCCTTCAATAAGCTGCTTGCCAATTATCCGGACAGCGAATGGGCGGAGGCGGCGAAGTTCCAGCTGGCGGAGAGCCGCGCGGCGGAGAGCCGCGGGCCCGAGTATGACCAGGGCGCGACCACGGAGGCGAAGCAGAAATTTGAGGACTTCATCAAGAGCCACCCGGACGCAGCACTCTCCCGCGAGGCACAGAAGAATATCCAGCAGCTGCGGGTGAAAGAGGCGGCCAGCAATTATAATATCGGCCGTTTTTACGAGAAGCAGAAGGCTTATGAGGCGGCAAAGATCTATTACGATGAAGTGCTCAACAGCCTTCCGGACAGCGATTGGGCAAAGAAGGCCTCGGATAGGCTTGAGATAATCGAGAAGTTAACGGAGAAGAAAAATGTTGTGCCTAAGGGGAAGAAGAAAAAGCTTTTCTTTGGTTCTTAGCCTGCTTTTGGCGGGCTCTTTGTTCCAGGCCGGCGGCTGCGGCTATACTACGCGTTCGGCGATCAGCAAGGAATACAGCACTATTTACATCACGCCTTTTGTGAACAAGGTGGATATCACCCAGGAATCCTATTCCCAGAATAAATACCGGATCTACCGGCCGACGATAGAGTCGGACATTACCAAGGTGGTGATTGACAGGTTCCTCGTTGACGGCAACCTCAAGCCACTGAGAGAGGATTCCGCGGACCTCATCCTTAAGGGGGAACTGACGGAATACCGCCGCGACCCATTAAGATACGACGATAACGATAATGTCACCGAATACCGCATAAATCTTGTGGTCAATATTTCCCTCTACGACCGCAAAAACGATAAACTGCTTTGGGAGGAGAACGGTTTCACCGGAGACTACAGTTATTTCACCACCGGCAACTTAGCCGTCCCCGAAGAAGTCGCGGTAAATAATGCCCTGGACGACCTGGCGCGCAGGATCGTCGAGCGCGCAGTCGAACAGTGGTAGGCATATGGTCTATCTGTTTGTCGGAAGCGACCCACCCGCCAAAGACGCCCAGCTGAAAAAGATCAGGCTGCAGGCCCTGGATCAGCACACCGAGCAGTTCAATCTGGATGTATTGTACGCAAGGGACACCTCTCTTAAAGAGCTGCAGGAGAAGCTGTTTTATCTTCCGGTAAAAAGCCTGAAGCGCGTAGTGGTGGTAAGGGGCGCAGAGGACCTGAAGGAAGAATCGAGGGAATACCTTGCGCAATACGTAAAAACTCCCCCTAAACAGACTATTTTGGTGCTGGATATCGATACCCGTCAGCAGAAAGGCGCGTTCGGGAAAAACGACAGACTGGAGTCTTTTATCCGCCGGATATCCGGATACGCCAAGACTATCCGTTTCCAGGAAGACCCAAGGCCCGATACTTTCAGCCTCGGCAGGCAGATAAACCTGAGGCGGCCTGACGCGGCCTTAAAGATCCTGCGTGAGCTGACGAGATTCAATGACGAAAGAAAGCTGGCGCCTCTGATCCTGGGGGTCCTGAGGGCTAACTTCGAGAGGGAGGTCGCAGAACCGCTTGAGTTAAGAAGGAGGCTCAAGCTCCTTTTGGCCTGCGACCTGGAAATAAAAACGGGCAAACTTAAAGCCTCGTTTGCCCTGGAAAAACTGATCGTCGCTTTATGCGGCCTTAGAAAGGCGCTTCATTAAGCGCGATTTTCTGCGGTTTGCGGTGGCGGGATGGATGATATTCTTCTTGGCTGCCTTGTCCAGCTGGGAGAATACCTTAGCCAGCATGGCCTTGGCTTCGGCGGCATTCTTCGCCGAGACAAGCGAGAGGAACTTCTTGATCGTTTTTTTCAGCTGTTGTTTAATTTTGAGGTTACGCAGGTGTTTTTTTCTGTCCGCGCGGTTTTTCTTCAATGAGGTTTTTCTTCTCGGCATTTTTGTTCCTTTCGTGAGGCCGGATCCGGCCTTTAATAGTGAATAACAGTAGCTAAAGATAGCATAATTAGCCGGCTATGTCAACAAACAAATCCGTCGCCCGCTGGGCAAGCACCATCGCCTTCGCCACCTTTTGTTCCCGGCTGCTGGGTTTTGTGCGCGATATCGTCATCGCCCGGCTTTTCGGCATCCGGGAGATCGCCCAGGCCTTTGTCGTCGCCTTCAGGATCCCGAACCTCTTCCGGGATTTTGTCGGAGAAGGCGCCGCCAACGCCAGCCTGGTGCCTGTCTTTAGCGAATATAGCCTAAAACAGGACAAAGAGGAGTTCTGGCGCCTGGCTAATGTGGTGTTGAACCTGCTGCTGGTCGTCCTTTCCGCAATCGTATTATTGGGCATAATTTTTTCTCCCCTGATCATCCGCCTGATCGCCCCCGGGTTCATCGCTTCTCCGGAGAAGTTCCTGGCCACGGTTAAGTTAAACCGGATTATTTTCCCTTATCTTTTATTGATCTGCCTGGCTGCCTATTCCACGGGGATCCTGAATTCCCTGAAGCATTTCAGTATCCCGGCGTTTGCGCCCTGTCTTTTGAATATTTCCATTATTATCTGCGCCCTCGCCTTTGGCGAGGGGATCGTAGGCCTGGCCTCGGGAGTCCTGATCGGCGGGATCCTGCAGCTTGCGATACAGATCCCCGTACTTTACAAAAAAGGGTTCCGGCTAAACCCTGCCGCAGGTTTCCGTCATCCCGAAGTAAAGACTATCGGTAGGCTGATGCTGCCGCGCATCGCCAGCTCCAGCATTTACCAGCTGAATAATTTTGTGGATTCCATCTTCGGGTCTCTGGTCTGGTTTGTGGGAGAGGGGGGTGTGGCGGTCCTTTATTTCGCCTACCGACTGATCCAATTTCCCCTCGGGATCTTCAGTAACGCCCTTTCCCAGGCGCTCCTGCCTACATTTTCCACCCAATCCCTGGAGCCGGACAGAGAGGGCCTGAAGAGCACGCTGGCCTGGGCCCTGCGCGCAGTCTCCTTCGTCATCGTGCCCGCGCAGGCCGCCTTTATCTTTCTGGCGAAACCGGTGGTCCTGGTGCTTTTCGGCGGCGGCAGATTCGATTCAACCGCCGTAGATCTTACTGCCTCATGCCTCATCTTTTACAGTATCGGTCTGTCTGCCTATGGGGCAAATAAAATCTTACAGTCCTGTTTCTTTGGCCTGAAGGACACCCTCACGCCGGCAAAGATCTCAGGTTTGGCCCTCGGGATGAACATCGCGTTGAACTGCCTGCTTATGTTTCCCCTCAAGATCGCAGGCATAGCCCTGGCCACCTCTATTTCCGGGGTAGTATCATTCTTGGTACTTTTTAATATCCTCCGGCGCAAGATCGGTGATTTCCGGGTGGCAGAGGTCGTATTTTCTTTCGTACGCATAGCCCTGGCCAGCCTTTGCATGGGTCTGGTGGCTTATCTTTGTTTTTACAAGGGCCATTCCTTAAAGTTGAATAATTACCTGAATCTGGGGCTTACGGTGTTTCTCAGCCTGTTTTCATATGCGGTTTTCTGCCTGCTTTTGGGGGTCAGAGAGATGCGCGAGCTCTGGCAGTGGGTAAGCCATAAAAAGTAAGGAGGTCAATATGACGCAGACAAGATCGCGTGGGATCGCTATTTTTGCCTGGGCTTTTATCGCGGTGAACGCATTCGGGCTATTGAATATCCGCGGCTACTATATTACTTATTCTTTCCTGCCCCGCAGCGCCTTGATCGCGGTCCTGCTTTATGCCATCGCCTTTTTTGCCTGCGGTATTATTGCCGCGGTGAATGTGCTGCGGTTAAAGGAGTGGGCCAGGAGATTAATGCTGGTTATGGCTCTCCTGGGCATCGTGGATAATATCATCTTTGTGCCCCTGACCCACAGGTCCATACAGAATGTTTCGGCCGATCAGAAACTGATCGAGACCCTGAATGAGCAGTATGATAAGCTGCCGCAGGATTACCGCCGGAAGCTGGCGATGTCTAAGGAGGCCTATGTGGACTCCATGCTCAAGACGGCTGTATTCGTTGCCCACCTGATCACCGGGATCATTGAGGTGGGCTTTACGATCATCTTCGGCTTTTTGATGTTCTGGTACTTCTTACGCCGCAAGGTCAGAGAAGAGTTTCATTAGTTTTGCTTCCGGGCTTTGTTCGCGTGCGAAAATTTTTGCCGTCTGCGGCGGTTTACGGCTCACTTTCAGGCTGGATGCTAACGTTAGCTTCCCGCCTCCCGTTCGCCGTAATTCCTTGCAGACTGAAGCTATAGAGGGGCCAAAAATTTTCTAATGCACGCTCACAAACCCTCCAGCAAAACTCTTTGAGAATCACTAATGAGCAGTCTTAAAGAAAAGATCAGAAAATTTCCGGATGCGCCGGGAGTCTATCTCATGAAGGATAGCTCGGGCAGGATCATCTATGTGGGGAAGGCCAAGTCCCTGAAGAAGCGCCTGATGAGTTATTTCCGGGGCGGCCTCTCTGATAAGACGCGCATCCAGATGGCTTCGGTTGAGACGATAGAATACCGGCTCACTCCTACCGAAGGCCTGGCGCTTTTAATTGAAAACAGCCTGATCAAGCAGCACCAGCCTAAATACAATGTGTCGCTACGCGACAGCAAGGGCTATCCTCTGGTGAAGATCACTAATGAGGAATTTCCGGCCATCTGCATCACCCGTAAAAGAGAACCTGACAGAGCGCGCTATTTCGGCCCTTACACTAGCGCTAGTCTTCTGCGCGAGGCGCTGAAAGTCATCCGCCGCAACTTCCCCTACCGCTCCTGCCATAAGATGCCCGAAGAGGCCTGCCTGTATTACCGCATCGGACTTTCGCCTGCGCCCTGCGCGGGTAAGATCAGTAAGAGAGATTACGCCGCGACTATCGAAAAGATCGCTATGATCCTGGAAGGAAAGACTGACGAGCTGGTCGCCCGGCTATCCAGAGAGATGCTTACCTTGGCCAGGCAAAAGGATTACGAGGCCGCAGCCAAGAGGCGCGACCAGATCAATGCCTTAAGTTCTTTGAGCGGTTCCCGTCCGGGTTTAAGCCGTAGCGACGAACTTCATGACCTGAAGGCGCGCCTGGGATTAGATAAACTGCCTGAGCGTATAGAAGCCTTTGATATCTCAAATATCTTCGGTAAAGAGGCGACCGGCTCGATGGTCAGTTTCTATAAAGGCGTTCCAGATAAGGATAACTACCGCCGCTTCCGGATCAAGACTGTCTCCGGGATCGATGATTATTCCATGCTGGCAGAGGTGGTCAGGCGCAGGTACGCACGCCTCAAAGAAGAGGGCCTTAAGTTTCCCGACCTCATCCTCATCGACGGCGGCCGCGGACACCTCTTTACCGCCAAAAAAGCCCTGGAGGAGGTGGGGGCAAAAGTTCCGTTTGCCAGCATTGCCAAGGAGAGAGAGCACATCTATACCCCGGAAAGGAAGGCGCCGATAAAGCTGGGAGAAGGCACTCCGGCCCTGAACCTGATCCGCCGCATCCGCGATGAGGCGCATCGCTTCGCAGTTTCGTATCACCATCTGCTTCGCCGTAAGAAAGTAATAGGGGAATAGTATGATTTCGCCGTTTGCCAGGAGAGTCTATAAAGCGGTTTGCGCGATCCCGATCGGCGAAACACGCAGCTACAAATGGGTGGCGAAAAAGGCAGGCAGGCCAAAGGCCGGCCGCGCAGTCGGGACTATCCTGAAAAACAATCCCTTTCCCTTGTTCATTCCCTGCCACCGCGTCATCCGCTCGGGCGGCGCGCCCGGCTCTTTTATCTGGGGCAGGAAGGCCAAAGAAAAGCTCTTGAATCTAGAGAGACAAATCCGGGAATCAGTGCTATAATAGTTTTTATTAATCAGCCTATCGGAGGCCAAGATGGATATAAAAATATTGATCAAACAGCTGGTGGAGAAGAACGGTTCGGATCTCTTTTACCGGGCCGGAGGCACCCCGCGCCTGAGGATCGACGGCAAGATCGTCACCATAGAGGATAGGGTCCTCAGCGTCGATGACGTGATGCGGGCGACCGAGCAGCTGACTACCCCTAAGCAGCGCGACGCCTTCAAGAACAACCTGGACGTGGACTTTGCGGTCTATCTGGATGAGTTTGAGCGCAGGTTCAGGGTGAGTATCTTCATGCAGCGCAACTGGCCCTCCATCGTAGTGCGTAATGTCAACAGCAAGATACAGACCTTTGAGGAGCTGCGCCTGCCGGCGGAAATATTAAAAAAGCTCTCTATGGAGACGCGCGGCTTAGTGCTCCTTACCGGAAGCATGGGCAGCGGCAAATCCACCACCATCGCCAGCATGATCGAGTACATCAACTCCAGCTGTAAAAAGCACATCCTTACGGTCGAGGAACCCATCGAATACACCTTTAAGGATAAGAACTGCCTGATTAACCAGAGGGAGCTGGGGATAGACGTGGCATCTTATCCGGTGGCGTTGCGCGCCTTTACCCTGCAAAGCCCGGACGTGATCTTTATCGGAAACATCCGGGATTATGACACCATGTCCAGTGCCATCACCGCCGCCGAAACCGGGGTTCTGGTCTTAAGCACTCTGCATACGGTGAATGCCGCGCAGAGCGTCGAACGCGTGGTCAATTTTTTCTCGCCGCACCAGCATCAGGAGATCAGGAATCAGCTCTCAGGGTTGCTTAAAGGCATCATCTCCCTGCGTCTGGTGCCGCTAAAGGACGGTTCCGGACGCGTGCCTGCCTATGAAGTCATGCTGCTCACCCCCACTATCAGCCGCCTCATCCGGGAGGGAAAGTTCTGGGAGATACCCAAGTACATCGAAGAGGGAGAGGTCTTTGGGCTGCAGTCATTCAGCCAGTCGCTGGCCCGGTTAGTCAGGGAGGGCAAGGTCACCGAGGAAGTGGCTGGGGATTTTTCGGATAACCGCGATGAGTTCATCCTGCAGTTAAGGGGCATCAAGAAGTAGGAGTCACAAATGCTAGAAGAAATAAAAGAAAAACTTTCCATTCTGGATCACCGGCTCCGGCAACTAAGAGGTTATCTTTGACATAGATCATAAAAAAGAACAGATCGAGGAATTGAACAGATTAATGTCCGGCCCCGGCTTTTGGGAGGATACCCAGAACAGCACCCGGGTAGTAAAACAGCTGAAAGAATTAAAGTCCTCAGTTGAGCCGTGGGAACTCGCCTTTAAAAAATACCAGGAATTTCTTGAGTTCGCCGAACTCCTTAAACCCGAAGATACCCAGCTGGCCGCAAATCTCATGCGGGACCTTGAAAATGTCTCCGCAGAGCTTGAGAAATTAGAGTTCAATACGCTCTTTAGCGGGGAGTTCGACCGTAATAGCGCAATCCTGAGCATCAACGCCGGCGCCGGAGGCACTGAATCCTGCGACTGGGTATCGATGTTATTGCGTATGTACAGCCGTTTTTCCGAGCGCCACGGATACAGCACAAGCACCATAGATATCCTGGCGGGAGAAGAGGCCGGCATAAAAAACGTGACTATTCTGGTCGAAGGCGGATACGCCTACGGGTATCTCAAGGCAGAGCGCGGGGTGCACCGCCTCGTGCGCATCTCGCCGTTTGACGCCAATAAGCGCCGCCACACTTCTTTCGCTTCGGTGGACGTGATCCCCGAGATAGAGGATGATGTGGAGGTGAAGATCGAAGATAAGGATCTGGCGATCGAGACCTTCCGCGCTTCGGGCCCGGGAGGCCAGCACATGCAGAAGACCGATTCCGCGGTCAGGATTACACACCTGCCTTCCGGCATCACTGTGCAGTCGCAGAATGAGCGCTCGCAGCATCAGAATAAACAGACGGCGCTGAAGATCCTGAAGGCCAGGATCTATGAGCTGGAGAGGGAGAAGAAGGAAGAGCAGCTTTTGAAGACCTATGATGCGCAGAAGAAGAGGATCGAGTTCGGCTCCCAGATCCGCTCTTACGTGATGCACCCCTATAATCTGGTCAAGGACCACCGCACCGACTGCCAGACCGGCGACGTCAATAAGGTGATGGACGGCGGGATTGATGAGTTTATCGAGGAGTATCTGAAAAAGCAAAAGTTAAAAGGAAAAAGCGAGAATCATAAGGATGCTTAAATTCATCAAGCAATCTATTCTAAACAGTAAGCAAAACCAGATCCGGCACAGATACCCGAATGTCAATATCGCCCTGCATCCGGATATGCCGCAACCCTCGATCGGCAAGATCGTCGAGGTGGCGCGGACAGTGGCCCAGGTGAATGCCTTCGAAGAGAAGCTTGGTTCCTTAAGCGACGAGCAGCTACGCCGCAAGACCGATGATTTCAAGGCGCACCTGAGAGAAGGATCCAAAGCTTATGAAGCGGATTTAAAGGAGCTGTCCGCCTCCCTCCAGGAAGTGGCTATCCCCGAGGAAAAAGCAAAGATCAAGAAGAAGATACGCGATACCCGCAATAAAGTCTTCGAAGAAATACTGCCCGAAGCCTTTGCCGTAGTCAGAGAGGCATCCCGGCGCACCATAGGTCTGCGTCATTTTGATACCCAGATCGCCGGAGGCATGATCCTGCATGAAGGAAGGATCGCCGAGATGGCCACCGGCGAGGGCAAGACCCTGGTTGCTACGCTTCCTGCGTATCTGAATGCGCTCCTTGGCCTTGGCGTGCATATCGTCACGGTCAACGATTACCTGGCGCGCAGGGACCGCGAATGGATGGGGCCGGTCTATGAGTTCCTGGGGTTATCCGTGGGCGCCATTCAGCATGAGATGTCTGACGAGCAAAGAAAAGCCGCTTACTCCTGCGATATCACTTACGGAACGAATAACGAGTTCGGATTTGATTACCTGCGCGACAATATGAAGTACAGCCTGGATGACCTGGTGCAGCGGCCCTTCTTTTACGCTATTGTCGACGAGGTCGACTCCATCCTTATTGACGAGGCGCGCACCCCCCTGATCATCTCGGGGCCGGCAGAGGAATCGACCGGCAAATATTACACCGCAAAAACTATTGCCGACCAGCTTAAGGGAAAGCGCGTCACCGAAAGCGAAGAGATAGACGCAAAATATAAAGGCATAGACCTCTCCAAAGGCTTTGATTACGTCGCCGACGAAAAGGCCCAGACCATCGCCCTCACCGAAGAGGGAGAGATGAAGGCGGCTCGCCTCTGGGGGGTAGAGGACCTGCACAGTATCGAGACCAATGAGCTCAGGGGCCACACTATCGCCGCACTTCGCGCAAAAGAGTTTTACGAACGCGATGTGGAGTATGTGGTTAAAGACGGCCAGGTAGTGATCGTGGATGAGTTTACCGGACGGCTTATGCCGGGAAGGCGCTGGTCAGACGGACTGCATCAGGCAGTAGAGGCAAAGGAGGGGATAAAGATTGAGCGCGAGAACCAGACGCTGGCGACCATCACCTTCCAGAATTATTTCCGCATGTATGAGAAGCTCTCCGGCATGACCGGTACCGCCTTTACCGAAGCCGCCGAGTTTGAGAATATTTACCAGTTAAACGTCGAGGTCGTCCCGACTAACCGGCCACTCATCCGCACGAACTTCCCGGACCGCGTCTATAAGACTGAGAAGGAGAAGTTTAATGCGGTGGCGGATGAGATCGCCGAACACTACAATGCCGGAAGGCCGGTCCTGGTGGGCACCATCTCCATCGATAAATCCGAGCGCCTCTCGGAGACGTTGAAGGTGCGCGGCATCGCCCATCAGGTATTGAATGCCAAGTATCATGAGCTGGAGGCCCAGATTGTGGCTCAGGCCGGCAGGTACAAGGCAGTGACCATTGCCACGAATATGGCCGGCCGCGGAACAGACATCCTGCTTGGCGGAAATCCGGAATATATGGCAAAGAGCCTCATCCAGCAGAAGTTTAAACCGGATGACCCAAACCTGAAAGAAGAGTACCTCAGGGTTTTAGGGAGATTCAGGAAAGAGGCCCAGGAAGAACACGATAAAGTAGTCAAGCTCGGCGGCCTGCACGTCCTGGGTACTGAACGCCATGAGGCGCGCCGCATCGATAATCAGCTGCGCGGAAGGAGCGGCCGCCAGGGAGATCCGGGCTCCTCAAGGTTCTATGTTTCATTGGGAGATGATTTAATGCGGCTCTTCGGTTCTGACCGGATCGCCGGACTGATGGAAAAATTAGGGCTTGAAGAAGGCCAGGTGATCGAGCATCCCTGGGTCTCCGGTTCCATCGAGATCGCGCAGAAACGTGTGGAACAGCAGAACTTCGAGATCAGGAAGCGCCTTCTTGAATACGATAATGTGATGAACAAGCAAAGGGAGATCATCTACGGCCAGCGCCGCAAGGTGCTGGAAGGAGCCTCATTAAAGGAGAATATCCTGGATATCGCCGAGCGGGTCCTGGATGATCTTTATACCTCCCATATTTCAGAAAGCGTACTGGATGCAAATGCGCTTGCCCAGACCCTGAAGTTGAAGTACGGCCTTGAGATTGACCCCCAGGTTATAGCCGGCAGGCGCGATGACGAGATCAAGAGCTACCTGTTTCAGCGGCTGGAAGATTTTTATCAGGAAAAAGAGAAGAATCTTGGGCCGGAGGTGATGCGCCAGATGGAACGCATCATCTTCCTGCAGATCGTGGACAGCAAATGGAAAGAGCATCTCCTGGCCATGGATCATCTGCGGGAGGGGATAGGTTTCCGTTCTGTCGGCCAGCGCGACCCCCTGATCGAATACAAGCGCGAGGCCTTTGAAATGTTTGGCGCCATGGTCGCAAGCATCGAAGACGACGCCCTTGAGGCGATCTTCAGGCTTGCACCGGTGCGGCCGGAGAGGATCCGGGGAGTCTTTAGCAGCCTGCCGCAGGAGCTCATCCATCAGACAGAGTTGGCGCAGTTTGAAGAGGCAAAAGAGCTTGCGGTGCAGGAAGAAGAAGCTGTTCCGGTCGAAGAAAAATCAAAACCCGTCCACTCCGCCCACCCCAAAGTCGGCCGCAATGACCCCTGCCCCTGCGGTTCCGGTAAAAAGTATAAGAAATGCTGCGGACGTTAAGTTCAGTTCTTCAGTTCTTCAGTTCTTCAGTTCTTCAGTTAAAAGGCAAAAGCCTTATCCTGTGTTTTCTTTCCGCAATACTATTAGCCCTCTCTTTTCCGCGCGCGAGTTTCTGGATCTCCGCCTGGTTCGGTTTTGTGCCCTTATTTTTTGCGCTGGAAAATAAATCCGGAGGCAGGGCATTTTTACTCGGATTTATTACCGGGATTATTTTCTGGCTAGGCACGGTCTACTGGCTTATCCACGTCACCCTTCCCGGAACCGTTCTTCTGGTTTTGTATTTAGCTTTGTATTTTGGAATTTTTGCCTTTGTTTTTCCCTACCTGCTACCTACTAACTACTGTCTACTATCGATCCCTGCGACTTGGGTTTTACTCGAGTATATTCGAGCCCACTTATTCACCGGTTTTCCCTGGGCGCTCTTGGGACATTCGCAATATCTGAATCTTCCGGTCATTCAGATATCCGATATTTTCGGCGCCTGGGGGGTATCGTTTCTGCTGATGATGGCGAATGTCTCTCTTTACAGAATCAGGGTTTATGGGTTAAGGGCCAGGGGCACGGCCATATCCTTATTCTGTATACTGGCAGTCATAACCTACGGATATTATCAGATGTATCATCTGGCCGCCGTTCCTTCCCGCCTCCGGCTTAAGGTCTGCGTCATTCAGGCAAACATCCCGCAGGAGAAAAAGTGGGATAAAAATGCCGTAGGTTTCATCCTGGATAGATACTCTGAGTTAAGCCGGGAGGCGAGCCTTAAAAAGCCCGACCTGATCATCTGGCCCGAGGCAGCCAGTCCCGGAGTGCTGGGCGAGGATGACTGGGTCTTTGAGGAGTTTTTTGCTTTGAATAAAAGAATAAGGATCCCGATGCTTATCGGCGCGGTGGTACGCGAAAAAGACATCTATTATAATAGCGCGCTCCTTATCGAAGAGGGAAGGATCACCGGCCGTTATGACAAACTGCATCTTGTGCCTTTCGGAGAATATGTCCCGCTAAAAAAGTTCCTTCCCTTCTTGGAGGCGGTCGTGCCCATAGGCGATATTGCCCGGGGAGAAGAGTACACGATATTCAAGGCCGTTGATCCCCGGTCCCGCACACCGGTCAGCTTTGCGGTGCTTAACTGTTTTGAGGACCTCTTTCCGGAATTATCCAGGCAGTTCGTCAAAAAGGGGGCGCAATTCCTGGTGAACATCACCAATGACGCCTGGTATAAGAAGACAAGCGCTTCTTACCAGCACCTGCAGGCCTCGGTATTCAGGGCGGTAGAGAACCGCATCTATCTTGCCCGCTCTGCCAACACCGGCATCTCGGGATTCATTTCGCCTTCCGGCATTATCGTTTCCCGGGTGCGCGATAATGCGGGGAGGGATATTTTTGTGGAAGGTTGTTCTACTCTGGCGGTGCCGGCCAAAGAAGACAGCCAAAGCATCTATTGCCGGCTGGGAGATTTTTTTATCCCGGCCTGCCTTCTTTCTATTTTCTATGGTATAATACGCGCTCGAAGAAAAAATGAAAAATAAATTATTGATTCCGTTCGTGCTTTTTTTATTGTCCGTCACAGGCGCTTTCTACTATGTAGACAAGGCTGCGTTCTTGAGTCCGATTTTCTACCAGCGCGATTTTCTGATCCGTAATGACAATCGCGGAGAAGGCCATTTTGCGGCTGACAGGAGCGGAAGCCGACTGCATAACGGCATCGACCTGCTTGCGCCTTTAGGCACGCCGGTCCTGGCGAGCCGTTTAGGCATAGTAGCCCAGGCAAGGCAGACTAACGGCATGGGTAAGTTTGTGATCCTGAAACACTTTGGAGGCGTCACTACTACCTACGGCCACCTTTCCCAGATTTATGTCCGGGAGGGTGAGATCGTGCGGCAGGGCGATTGTATAGGCGCCGTAGGCAAGACCGGCAACGCCAATTACCGCGATATCCTGCCGCATCTGCATTTCGAAGTGAGAAAATATGGGACCCCCCAGGATCCTTTGGAATATCTGGAATAAGAATGTTTAATATCATCCTGCTTGGCATTACCAGTCTGTTGACGGACATCTCATCCGAGATGGTCTATCCGCTCCTGCCGATTTATCTGGTGAACCAGCTGGGCGCAAGCCCCGCGATCCTCGGGTTTATCGAGGGGATCGCCGAAAGTTCGGCCAGCCTCCTGAAAGTCTTCTCGGGCTATTTTTCCGATAGGTTAAAACTGCGCAAGCCCTTTACGATCCTGGGCTATGCCGCTTCGGCTGCGGGAAAACTCTTTCTTTATATATCAGGCGGCTGGGGGCTGGTCTTTTTCGGCCGGCTCATCGACCGTATCGGCAAGGGAGTGCGCACCGCGCCCCGCGACGCCCTGATCGCCGACTCAGCGCAGGCAGAAAAGAGGGGGCAGGCCTACGGCCTCCACCGGACCATGGATACTCTCGGAGCTGTTTCGGGAGTACTGCTGGCCTATCTTATCATCACCCGCTATAAAGGCGATTTTAAGAATGTATTCTTTATTTCGCTTATCCCGGCGGCGCTGGGGATCATCGTTTTATTTTTAGTAAGGGAGAAGAAGAGAGAGCAGAAAGTTCGGGCGGCGAAGGTAGAGTTCAGGTGGCATGCGCTCGACAGGCGCCTGAAAATGTTCCTTATCTTCACTTTCATCTTTACCCTGGGGAACTCTTCAAACCAGTTTCTGCTCCTGCGCGCAAAAAGCCTGGGAAATCCCCTCGGAATAGTCATCCTGCTTTATCTCTTTTACAATATTACCTACTGCCTGATGGCGTATCCGGCGGCCCGGCTTTCAGACAGGATCGGCAGGAAGAAGCTTCTGGTTGCCGGCTACTTTATCTACGGCCTGGTGTATCTGGGATTTGCCCTGAATAATTCCGCCGCCAATCTCTGGCTGCTCTTCGGCCTTTACGGATTTTATATCGGTTTTACCGAGGGAGTAGAAAAGGCGCTGGTAGTGGATATTGCGCCTCAGGGCCTGCGCGCTACTGCCATAGGCCTGCATGCTGCCCTGGTGGGGATCGGATTGTTTCCGGCTTCTCTTTTGGCGGGACTGCTCTGGAAATACGCCGGAGCGAGCGCTCCGTTTTATTTCGCCGGATTCATGGGGATAACCGCAAGTATCGGCTTATGGTTTATCCTGAAGGACCTTTAGCCTCGTCGGAATCGGGCGTGCGCGCTCCGCCCAGCGGTTCGATGTGCACCACTACGTCCGTCACCCCGGGAACACTCTTCTTTATCGCATCCTCGATCGCATAACTTATCCTGTGGGCGTTATCGACGTGCATGTCAGGATGCACCTGCACATGCAGGTCGAGGCATATATCGTCGGGACGGCCGCGGGTGCGGATCTTATGGCAGGTCTTGACCCCCTTTATCCCCAGGACAATATCCTCGATTTTTTTCACATCCACGATCACGATGGCGTCGCAAAGGACAGCCGAGCCTTCTTTCACGATATTTGCCCCTGCATAGGCGATAAAGAGGGAAATAAAGATAGTGACTACGGGGTCGATGACCGGATACCCCATCTTTACGACTGCCAGGGACAATATTACCGAGAGCGAAGTAAAGATATCGGCCCGGGTGTGCATGGAGTCGGAAATCAGGATGTCGCTCTGTAGCTGCCTTCCTTTTTTTAGTTCGTAGCGCATTACCCATAAGTTTACCGCCAGGGTCGAGAGCATGACTATGAAACTGGCCGGGCCGATATCCGGACTCACCGGCCGGATGAAGCGCATGATCCCTTCCCTGATCAGGTTGAAGGCGACGAAGAAGAGGAATGCCGCGATGACCATGGAAAAGAGAGTCTCGTATTTTTTGTGGCCGTAAGGATGCTCTTTGTCGCGGGGCCGGCAGGCGAGGCTGATGCCGATCAGGCCGATGATATTGGAGGTGCCGTCAGAGAAGGAGTGGAAGCCGTCTGCGGTCATGCTCGCTGAACGGCTGACCAGGCCGTAAATGACCTTGGCTGCGGCCACTGACCAGTTAAGGATAAGGATTGCGATGAGGATGCGCCTGATGCGCCGGCAATGCTGTTCAATAGGCTCCATAAGAAATATTATAACTCAATTCAGGGGCCAGTTAAAGAGAAGTTTACAAGAAAATGCCCCGATGCTATAATAAACCCCATGTCTAAGAAGGCTTTTTTCATCCTGGCGCTCCTTGTTTCGTTTGCGCCTTACGGTTATCCTGCCGGCCCGCTTGAACCCTTTAGAAAGCAGGACCGCATCCTCATCCTTGCCCCGCACCCCGACGACGAAGCGCTGGGTGCCTGCGGGGTGATCCAGCAGGCGCTCTCCTGCGGCGCAAAGGTCAAGGTGCTCTACCTGACTAACGGCGACCACAACCAGTTCGCCTTTATCGTCTACGCAAAAAGGCTGCCCATAAGGAAGGCTGAGTTCATACATCTGGGCGAAGTGCGCCGCCGCGAATCCATAAAGGCCATGCAGCTCCTGGGTCTTTCCGAAAAGGACCTCATTTTTCTGGGTTACCCGGATTTCGGTACCTTTACCATTTTTAGCAGATACTGGGAGACTAAGAAGCCCTTCCGCAGCCTCCTGACGCGCATCTCCCGGGTGCCCTATAAAGAGGATCTTTCCTTCGGCGCGCCTTACACCGGAGAGAGCATCCTCGCCGATATAAAGAGGGTCCTCCTTGATTATAAACCGAATAAGGTCTTTGTCACGCATCCTGCGGATGTGAATGTGGATCATAAGTCATTCTACCTTTTTCTGCAGGTGGCCCTTGCTGACCTGAGGGGCAGGATCTCTTACCCTAAAATATATCCGTATCTCATCCACCGCGTCGGCTGGCCTCTGCCGCGGCACTACCATCCGCAGCTGGCCCTTGAACCGCCGAAAGAGTTTATTGGTTCCGCCGCCCGCTGGTTCAGCCTTGCGCTTACGCCTGAGCAGCTGGAAAAAAAGCACCAGGCCATACTATGTTACAAAAGCCAGACCGAATCCAGTGCTTTTTATCTTCTGGCCTTTGCCAGGAAAAATGAGCTCTTCGGGGATTATCCGGAGATCATTTTGGAAAGGCAGGATCCGGCGAAGGGCAAGGTTACTTTTTCGGATTTTTCGGAGATGTATGTAGATGCGCCTGCCGAGGTCTCGGCAGAGCCGCAAGAATCAGGGGCAAGGGAAAAAGGAGAGAAGGGTAATGTCGCCTATGCGCTTTCAGGCAGCACCCTCTATGTCCGGATCGATAAACCGCAAGGCCTGAAAAACAGGCTCAACTTCGTGGTTTATCTGTTCGGTTATAGCAGGGATAAGCCTTTTGCCCGGATGCCAAAGCTGAGGCTTTTGGCCAAGCATGACCGGGTGAGAGCCTTTGATAAAGGTAAAGAAATATCTCCCGCAGGGATATGCATAAAATCGGTGCCGGAATCAGATGTCCTGATGCTTGCGATTCCGCTGGCAGTCATGGGGAATCCAGAGTTTATTCTTTCTTCCATCCGGTCTTACGGAGCAACGTTATCTGTAGATGCCACTTCATTCAGGAAGATCAGGATCAGGTAAGACATCTTATAAAGAAAAACAAGCAAAGGAGATGTCTGATTACGCAGATTTTAAACCAGATCACACAGATTAAAGCTTCTAATCTGTGTAATCTAAAATAATCAATGTAATCAGGTATAATCACGATTTTACCTAAGGATTATACCAGGAGGCAGATATGCCAGAGTTTAAATCCGTGAAGGTCAACAAACCCGACGACGTGAATCTGATACTCGGCCAGAGCCATTTTATCAAGACCGCGGAGGACATCTATGAGGCCCTGGTGAACAATGTGCCGGGGATAAAGTTCGGCCTGGCATTTGCCGAATCTTCCGGCGCCTGTAAGATAAGGGCAGAGGGTAATGATCCGGAATTAAAAGAGCTTGCGGCAAAGAACGCCCTTGAAATCGGCGCAGGCCACAGCTTTCTTATATTCCTGCGCCAGGCCTATCCCATCAATGTCCTGAATGCCGTCAAGAATATCCCTGAGGTCTGTACCATTTATTGCGCCACGGCAAATCCCGTAGAGGTGCTCCTGGCTGAGAATACTTCCGGGGCCAGGGGGATCCTCGGCGTGATCGACGGCCAGGCGCCCAAGGGCATAGAGGGGCCCGAAGATATCGCCTGGAGAAAAGACCTCTTGCGCAGGATCGGCTATAAACTTTAGCTAAATAATGGAACTTAAAAAGATTTCAAAGCATTTCGGCCGTTTCATGGGGTGGCTGGGGTTGTCTTCTAGCGCCCTGGCGGTAAAGTTTATCCCCAGCAGTCTTCTCTACGCCTTTGCCCGTAAGATGAGCTGGCTGGGTTTTCGTATTGCTGCCAAACAAAGAAAGATCGCCCTGGAGAGTCTTTCTATTGCTTTTGGCAAAGAGAAGACGCCGGAGGAGCTGGAAAGGATCGCCAAAGACTGTTTTACCTTTATGGCCAAGTCTGCCTTAGAACTCCTCTTTTTGATGGATAGGCCTGAGCTGCTTAAGAAACGGGTGGATTTCGACGGCAAAGATAACCTCGATAATGCCCTGGCTAAGGGAAACGGCGCGATCCTGGTCAGCGCCCATTTCGGGAACTTCCCCCTGCTTATGGCGCGGCTCGCCCTCTGCGGGTACAAGATCGCCGGCATCATGCGCCCGATGCATGATGAGCGGGTTGAGAAGACATTCCTGGCCAAACGCAATAAGTTAGGCGTAAGGACGATCTACAGCCAGCCGCGCATCGCCTGCGTAAACGAGACGATCGAGGCGCTGCGCGACAACTCGGTAGTCTTTATTCCCATAGACCAGAACTTCGGTTCAGGCGGGGTCTATGTGGAGTTTTTCGGCCAGAAGGCGGCAACAGCGACTGGCCCGGTGGTCCTGGCGCAGAGGACAAGGGCCAGCCTCATCCCCTGTTTTATCGTCAGGCAGCCTGACGATACGCATAAGATAATTTTTGAGCCGGCGATAGAATTAATAGGATCCGGCGATCCCCAGGAAACTGTGGTCGCCAACATCCAGATGCTGACCGGTATCATCGAAAGGTATATCCGTGAATATCCGGCGGAGTGGGGATGGATCCACCGCCGCTGGAAGAGTAAGCCCGGCAGCCAGGCTTAGCCTTTACTTGGGCCTTATTTCTGGTATAATAATTCCAATTTCGCAGGGCACTTTAAATAATAAAGGAGCATGTATATGGAAGCGATCCTGAAGAGGGAGATAGTCACTAACAAAACGATCTGCCGGATATTTGCGGCATTCACCTTCGTCATCCTGACTGCCTTGGGCGCGTATGTGCGCATACCCTTGCCTTTTACGCCTGTGCCGATCACGCTGCAGACCTTTTTTGTGCTGCTGGGTGCGGCATTATTAGGCAGAGGCCTGGGGGTGATTACGCAGGCAGCGTATCTTACCTTTGGTATTGCCGGCCTCTCCATATTCACCGGCGCAGGTTACGGCTTCGCCTATTTATTAGGCCCCACCGGCGGTTATCTGCTGGGTTTTGTCCTGGCTGCTTATTTCGGAGGAAAATGCCTCGATTCGGAGCGGGGCGGTTTGTTATACGTTTTCGCTGTCTTATTTGCCGCTGACCTGATCCTGTTGGCCTGCGGAGTGCTCTGGCTTAAGGCAGCCTTCGGTCTTTCTTTGGCAAAAGCCATCCTTCTGGGATTGCTGCCTTTTATACCGGGAGATATTTTAAAGGCGCTGGCAGCGGCGCATATTTACCTGAGACTCAAGCCGCGCTTAGAAAAAGTCCTATAAAGAGGAAGGTCAAAGATGAAAGTAAAAGAGATCATGAAGAAGCCCGTCACTAGCCTCAAGCCCGATGAGAATGCCCTGGAGGCGCTCAAGTACCTGTTCCAGCGCCGCATCAGCGGCCTGCCGGTCATCGACGAGAAAGGCAGGCTCCTGGGCATGTTCACCGAAAAGGAGATCATCTCCTACATCCTGCCCTCTTATCTGGAGCAGGTGGGAAGGTTTGTCTATGAGGTCGATCCCAAGGCCGTCATGCAAAAGGCGCAGCATCTCTCGGGACTAAAGGTCAAAGATATCATGCGCCAGCACGTAGCCACGGTAGAGGAAGATACCTCGCTTTGCGAAGCCGCGCACCTGATGCTTACGCAAAAGGCAAGGCGCATCCTGGTTTTAGATAAGAACAAAAGCGTCCTGGGCATAATCGCCAGGGAAGACGTGCTTAAGGCGCTTCTGGGGGATTGCAAGTAGCCTATGAATAAGATCGTCTCAAAGTTATCCCTGCTTATCCTGACCGCCGTTTCTTTAGGCTTTCTGGGCCGGCTGGGAGGCTTAAGTTTTCATCAGGCTCTCTCGGTCTCCATCTTTTCCGCCTCCATTATCGGCACACTTTTTTTCTGGGATTTCCGGCTCAGTTTTGCCTTTATCGGCACCGCGATACTTTTAGCTACTAAAACCACTGACCTGGAGCATGTCATCAAGTTCTCTTCGCTGGAAGTGATCCTCTTTCTCGTCGGGATGATGGTGATCATCGGGCTGCTCAGGCAGGAGGGTTTCTTTGCCTGGATCGTCAGCCTCATCCTGCGTATCCGCAACTTAAGCGCCAGGAAGTTTGTCTTCTCCGTAGCGATAGCCTCAGCGCTCCTTGCCTGCGCGGTGGATGAGGTGACCTCCATAATCTTCATTGTGGCAGCGGTACTTGAGATCTGCGACTATTTCGAGGTAGATGCCGTCCCCTTCATCATCATTTCGGTCCTGGCTACCAACATCGGCTCAGCCGGGACAGTGCTCGGTAACCCTATCGGAATACTGATCGCCACCAAGTCGGGGCTTACCTTCGAAGATTTTATCGTCAAGGCCTTTCCTTTAGCTATGCTTGCGCTTTTAAGCATGATATTCCTTGTGCTTTACTGGTACCGTAAGGAATTAAAGAAGCTTGACGAACAGATCGCCAGGTTAGGGTCTGACGAGATACTTTATCATCTGATCGCAGTGCCTCCGGACAGGAAGACTAAGGCTGCGCTTTCGCTATTCGGAGCGACCCTTTTTCTGTTAGCCTTTTCTCACCGGCTCGATCTTCTCTGGGGCCTTGAGAACAACACGGTCCTTCTGGTCATTCCTCTGGTCAGCGCAGCGTTGATCATGATCTGGAAACACAGCCAGGCAAGGCATTTTATTGAGAAGGATGTGGAATGGTGGACGCTTTTATTCTTCCTGATGCTCTTTGTCCAGGCCGGGACCCTGAAATACACCGGAGCAACTGAAGTCCTGGCCAGAAACATCGCCGGTTTTACCGGAAATAACGAGGGCCTTCTGGTGTCGGTCGTCCTCTGGGTGAGCGCTATCGGTTCAAGCATTCTTGATAACGTGGTGATGGTAGCGGCATTTGTGCCGATCGTCCAGGGCTTTGGCTCCCTGCAGGTGAACCTGCAGCCTTTGTGGTGGGCGCTCCTTTTTGGCGGCTGCTTCGGAGGCAATATCACCCTGGTCGGCTCGACTGCCAATATCGTGGCCATCGGGCTCCTGGAAAAAGAGAGGAACTTCCGGATGACCTTTTTCCGTTGGTTTTGGGTCGGGCTTACCGTAGGGATCGTTTCGACGGTAATCGTCTGGGTCGCGCTGGTCACTCTGCCGGTCTACCGTTAGGGTATTCACTGGAGCAGTCGGTTCAGTTTGTTATAAATCGGTATTTGTTCGCGGGAGGTGTGTTATGAAGGCAAAAGTATTTTTAGTAACCCTGGCATTCTTGTTTTCAGGCACAGGTTTAAGTTTTAGCGAAGAGGCGGAACTATCTCAGCCCGCTGAGCCGCAGATGCAGTGGCAATATGTAGAGATCGTATCGGTTGACCCCGCAGGCAAATCCTTTGTAGGAAAGTATATCGATTTTGAGACCGAACAGGAGAAGGAGATCACCATTTTCTGCGACGATAAGACCGGCTACGAGAACATGTCTTCCCTCTCAGAGCTGAAACCCCTTGATGCCGTAGGTGTAGATTTTGTGGTCACTGCCGAAGGCAGGAACCTGGCCATGAATATCAGCCTTGAGAAGCCTGACCTTGAGGTCCTGCCGCCTGAGCTGGGTGAAGTGCTTCCGGAATTTCCTCCGGAAACAGAGGTACCCCCTCAGGAGTAAGCGCCCCGGTTTTATTAGCATAAGGAGACCTGCCCCGTCAGGCAATCCCTGACGGGGCTTGCTTTTCGCGATGAAAGACATTAGATTAGTCATTTTCGATCTGGACGGGACGCTGGTAAACGCCTATCCTGCGATTATTGAGAGTTTTAATTTCACCATGCAGAAGCTGAATTACCCCGGGCGTGACCGCTTGACTATCCGGCGCGCTGTCGGCTGGGGAGATCAGGCGCTCCTTGAGCCCTTTCTTAAGCCCGAAGACCTATCCCGGGCCCTTGCCCTGTACCGCCGGCACCATAAGAAAGCCCTGCTCAGGGGCGCTCGCCTCCTGCCCGGGGCAAGAAGAGTCCCGGATTCCCTTAAAAATAAAGGTTATCTTATGGCCGTAGCCAGCAACCGGCCTACGCGTTTTTCCCGCATCCTCATGCGCCACCTGAAACTCGAAAAGTATTTCGCCTCTTTTTTATGCGCGGATAAATTAAAAAAAGGAAAGCCCCATCCTGAGATCCTGCAGAGGATCATGCGCCGGCTCTCCTGTAAGCCTCAAGAGACCCTTTATGTAGGCGATATGGCAATCGACGCCCGGGCCGGAAGCCGCGCGGGGGTCAGGACTGTTATCGTCACTACCGGCTCAAGCCATCTGGGGGAAATAAGGAAAGAGAGGCCCTTTAAGGTCATTGATCGTATCAGCCGGCTGCTTAAGCTGCTTTCACAGGCGTAAGCGCCGGGTTTTGGCTTGACAGGCGCATATTTTGGTAATATATTAAATTGAACCGCCGCTGCCAGAACAGGCGGTTTTTGCAGGCCCGAAAGGGCTTATTACAGGAGGATTTATGAAGAAGGTACTCTTTTTATCTTTGATCCTGTCATTATGCTTTACGGGTATTTATGCCATGGCTCAAGTTCCCGGCAAGATCGGGCCGGGAGCCCAGCCAAAACTGATCCTGCTTATTTCCGAACAGAATATCGAAGGCCCGCAGCGGGCCTGGTGGGCGAGCGAAGTGGACCTTTCTACTACTGAAGCTAAAGTGGCCCAGAAGCTTATCGATTCGGGCTTTACGGTGCTTGAGCCTTCGGACCTGACCAAGTCTATCCGCCAGGATAAGGCCTTTCGCCTGCTTAACCTGTCTGAGGAAAAGTCCGTAAAGCTGGGGAATCTCTCTCAGGCGGATTACGTGGTCTTAGGCAAGGCCGTGGCCTCTGCCGGAGGCAATGTCCCGCAGTCAAATATGCGTTCCTGTTTTGCCAATATCACTGCCAAGCTTATCCGCGTCAAAGACGGCAAAGTCGTTGCTTATCTCGATGCATCCGGCAGCTCAGCGCACCTGGATGTCATCACCGGCGGCCGCGAAGCCCTGAATAACGCCGCAGAGGACCTTGCCGCAAAGATCATTGCCGCTGTCTCCAAAGGAGGAAATTAGGATGAAAAGGCTGATCCTGACTTTAGTTTATGCGTTATCGATAGCCGGCGCCGGCCTCTGCGCACCGCAGCCGACAGCCCGGGTGGATAATAGCGCCGGGACAGAGGCCCTTCCGCCTTATTCCGGGCCAAAGGCGCGCGTGGCTATTGCGGATTTTGACGTGAAGGCTGCCCAGGCTACGGGCGAGATCGGTTCGGGCCTGCGCGAGATGCTGGTTACGGCTCTGGTGAACAGCAACCGTTTTTCCGTGCTGGAACGCCAGGCATTGAGCGCGGTGATGCAGGAGCAGGAGTTGGCCAGCTCCGGCGCTGCGCAGCAGGGAGCGGGCGGCCCGCAGAGAGGAAAAATCAAGACTGCGGACCTGATTATCTCAGCGGCAGTCACCGAGTTTGAGCCGCAGGCTTCAGGCGGAAGAGCAGGTATTGGCGGAGGCGCAGGGGTGGGCAGCGGTATTTTAGGAGGGCTTCTGGGCGCAAGCCTCAATAAGTCGCACATGGCCCTGGACATCCGCATCATCGACTCTTCCACTTCCGAAGTCCTGGCTTCGACGCGCGTGCAGGGCGAGGCTTCGGATGTGGGGGGTGCGATCATGGCCGGCTTCTTCGGCGGTTGGGCGCTGGGCGGAGGGCTGTCTGCCTATGCCAACACCCCGATGGAGAAGGCGATCCGCGTCTGCATCATCGAGGCGGTACGTTATATTTCACAGGGCATACCGGCGACGTACTATAAATACTAAGATAGCAATAGGAGGCGATCCGTGGGAAAACGTAAACGTAGAGGCAAGCTTAACTGGCGTTCGAAGAGAGCAAATAAAGGCAAGAAGCCCTGCTTAGGATAGGCCCGATTTTGTTCCGGTAACCGGATCAAGCGCAAAGGAGGTCAAGATGCAGGAGAAAGAGGTCGGAAAAATTACCCACTATTATAATCACCTTAGCGTTGGGATAATCGAGCTTTCTGATGCACTCACCGTCGGTGAGACTATCCATGTCAAAGGCCACTCCGATGATTTCACCCAGACCGTGGACTCGATTCAGATCGAGCACGCCGATGTGCCAAGCGCTAAAGCCGGAGACGTCATCGGCATAAAGGTAGCCGGGAAGGTGCATCCGCACGACAAGGTCTATAAGGTCATCCCCTAATCTTCCTTTATGGTTTTAGTCTGGATCATTTCAAGTACGCTGCTGGTCTGCATCATTTCGCTGATCGGCATCTTTACCCTGGCGGTGAAAGAGGAGCTTTTAAAGAAACTCCTCTCCGGCCTGATCGGCCTTTCGGGAGGCGCCCTTATCGGAGGCGCGTTCCTGCATCTGTTGCCGGAGGCGCTGGAAGAAAGCCCCGCCGAACCCGTTTTTTATTCCCTGGTCTTCGGGATCCTGCTCTTTTTCTTTATGGAGCGCTACTTCTACTGGCGCCACTGCCATGATTCGGTCTGCGACATCCACGCCTATTCGTACCTGAACCTTTTTGGGGACGCCTTCCATAACTTCGTAGACGGCGTAGCCATTGCCGTGAGTTTCGTGGCTTCTGTGGAGGTGGGGATCGTCACGACTCTGGCGATCATCCTGCATGAGATACCCCAGGAACTGGGTGATTTCGGGGTCCTGGTCTACGGCGGGTTTTCCAAGAAGAAGGCCCTGACATATAATTTTATCTCGGCGCTCTTTGCGATCGTAGGAGCGACGGCGGGGTTTTTCCTGACTGACCTGGCCAAAGGCTCAAGCGTATTCATCCTGCCGCTTACTGCCGGCGGGTTCATTTATATCGGGGCCTCTGACCTGATCCCCGAGATACACAAACAGGCAAATCAGACGCGCTCTTCGCGTGCCCTGATCGCCTTTTTACTGGGGATCCTATTCATGGCCTTGGCCAAGTACTTAATGCCGCACTGATTAAGAGGTCCTTCCTGATTGATTCCTGATATTCCGATGAAAAAAATCACGCTCATCCAGATGAGACAAAACCAAAAGGCAAGGATCCTGGAGATTTCAGGCGGCAATATCCTCCAGCACCGGCTGCTCAGCCTCGGTATATACCCGGGCAGAGAGATCAGGAAGCTCAGCCACATTGCCTTAAGGGGGCCGGTGACAGTCCGGGTAGGCAGGTCTGTCTTTGCTCTCGGCCACAGCATGGCGGCAAAAGTCCTGTTGGAGATAGAATGACCAAGAAGATCTTTCTGATCGGCAATCCCAATGTCGGCAAAAGCGTCGTCTTTTCGCGCCTGACCGGTGTTCAGGTGATCTCTTCGAATTATCCTGGGACTACCGTTGAGATCAGCAAGGGGCTGCTGAAGATCGGCGAGGAGAAGTTCGACGTGGTGGACCTCCCCGGCACTTATTCGCTTACTCCCACCTCGAAGGCCGAAGAAGTGGCAGTCTCTCTCTTGAAAGAGTGCCCCCCGGAAGAGATGGTTGTGATCAACATCGTCGACGCCACAAACCTTGAGAGGAATCTCTTTCTTACTCTGCAATTGATTGAAGAGGGAATGCCTGTGATCGTCTGCCTGAATATGTGCGACGATACGGCGCACCGGGGCATCCACATCGATACCGGAAAATTAGAGAAGCTTCTCGGAGTGGCGGTGGTGCCCACCTGTGCTGTGACCGGGATGGGCATAAAAGCCCTGATCGAGAAGGCCCCCGGCATAAATCCCGCGCCCAGGAATAAGCTCAGTCACGAAGAGCGCTGGAGTGAGATCGGCCGGATCGTCGAAGAAACGCAGCGCCTTGAGCACCGGCACCACACGTTGAGGGAGGCCCTGGAGGATGCTTCAGTGCGGCCTTTAAGCGGCCTGCTGATAGCCGCGGGGGTGATATATGTCTCGTTTAAGATCGTGCGCTTCCTCGGAGAGTGGCTTATTGCAAACATATTCGACCCCTTATTTTTAGATTCCTACCAGCCGTTTCTTGATAGGCTGAGCCTTGCTCTCGGTCAGAAGGGTTTCCTGCACCACCTGCTTATCGGGGAGCTGATCCAGGGCAAGATCGATTTTAAGCAATCCCTGGGGCTGCTGACTACCGCGCCTTACATCGAGTTCGCCATGGTCCTCCCGTATGTCTTTTCCTTTTATCTGGTCTTAAGCCTGCTCGAAGATGTCGGCTATCTTCCCCGGCTGGCGATCCTTCTGGATAATCTTCTGCATAGGCTCGGCTTGCACGGTTTTGCCATCATCCCGGTACTTCTTGGTTTCGGCTGCAATGTTCCGGGCATCCTGGCCACCCGCGTCTTAGAATCGAAGCGCGAGCGTTTTATCGCCTCTACCCTGATCTCTATCGGTGTGCCCTGTGTGCCCCTGCAGGCGATGATCTTCGGGCTGCTGGGTGCTTTCGGCGGATTCTACGTCGGCGGGGTATACCTTGTGCTCTTTTCCGTCCTGATCATCCTCGGCCTGGTCCTGAACCGCACCCTGGCCGGTTACAGCCCGGAGTTCCTCCTGGAGATACCGCCTTACCGGATCGTCCCCTTTATGACGCTGGCCAGAAAATTATTCATGCGCATCAGGGGTTTTCTCATCGAGGCGGTACCGATTGTGCTTATCGGCGTCGCCTTTATCAATATCCTGACGTATCTGAGGGTCTTTGGCCTGATCACCGGCATTTTCGCTCCGGTAGTCGAGGGGCTTTTTGGCCTGCCCAGAGACGCGGTAGTTGCGCTCTCAATAGGGTTCCTGAGAAAAGATATCGCCGTCGGTATGCTCATGCCCCTGGGGCTTAGCGCAAAACAATTGTTTATCGCCGCCACACTTTTAGCCATATCTTTTCCCTGTATCGCCACCTTCGTAGTCCTCTTTAAGGAACTGGGTTTTAAGAGCCTGGTCAAGGCAACGCTGATCATGGTCGCGGTCAGCCTGATCGTAGGTACAGTCCTGAATTTCGGGATCCTGCATTAAGATGAAAGCCATCACCTTGATTTCAGGGGGGCTGGACAGCACCCTGGCCACAAAGCTGATGCAGAACCTGGGTGTTGAGCTGGTTGGGCTTAATACTATCAGCCCTTTTTGTCTGTGCAATCACCGCTCATCCACCGGCCGGTCCTGCGGCGCAGCATCCGTGGCTAAGGATTTAGGCCTTGAATTGATCAATGTCAATGTCTCAGAGGAGTTCCTTGAGATCGTAAAAAAACCAAAGCACGGATACGGCTCGAATATGAACCCCTGCATAGACTGCCGCATCCTTTTATTTAAAAAAGCAAAAGAGAAGATGCCGGAGGTCGGCGCCTCCTTTGTGATCACCGGAGAGGTCCTTGGCCAGCGGCCCATGTCGCAGAAGCTTAAGACCATGCAGCTCATCGAAAAAGAGGCTGGGTTAGAGGGGTTGGTATTGCGCCCTCTCTCGGCAAAGGCCCTTGAGCCTACTATTCCGGAGAAAGAAGGCTGGGTGGATAGAGAGAGGCTGCTTGCCATAAACGGAAGAGGCAGAAGAGAGCAGTTCAGCCTGGCAAAGGAATTCGGGATCAACGACTATCCCTGTCCGAGCGGAGGCTGCCTGTTGACGGATCCGGAATTCAGCAGGCGCCTGAAAGACCTGATGCAATACCGGGATTTGAACCTGGAGGATATCCGTCTGCTTAAGGTGGGCAGGCATTTCCGCCTCGGCAGAGAAACGAAACTGGTGGTCGGCAGGAACGAAAAGGAGAATCAGCTGATGTTGAATTTAGCCAGGGATGATGACTATCTTTTCATGCCTAGCGATGACCTGGCCGGGCCTACCTGTCTAGGCAGGGGCGTTTTTAATGATGCCTTGCTCAGGCTCTCTTGCGGGATAGCCAGCCGCTATTGCGACCTGGACGGAAGAAGCGAGGCAGAAATAGTCTATCGAAGAGCAGCAGGAAAAGAAGAAAGCTCAGTTTTCTGCAGGCCCCTGGATGAGGCTGCTTTATCGGGCTTGAGGATATGATATGAAAGAAGCCTATCTCTATGAAAAAATAGAGAAGAGTTCAGTGCACTGTTACCTTTGCAGCCACCATTGCCGTATTGCCGAGGGTAAGTTCGGTTTCTGCGGGGTGAGGCAGAATATGGGGGGTGAGCTTTTCACGCACGTCTACGGAAAGGCGATCGCCAGCCACGTCGACCCGATTGAAAAGAAGCCTCTGTATCATTTCCTTCCCGGTTCGACCAGCCTTTCGATTGCCGCTATCGGCTGCAATTTCCGCTGCGGTTTCTGCCAGAACTGGGAGATCTCCCAGAAGTCTATCCGCGACGGCGATTTTCCCGGCGAGGATTTTGCGCCTCCGGAGGTAGTACGGGCTGCCCTGGAAAATAAATGCAAAAGCATCTCCTACACCTATACCGAACCGACCGTCTTTTTTGAATACGCCTTTGATACGGCAAAACTCGCCAGGGAGAAGGGGTTCTATAATAATTTCGTCACCAACGGCTATATGACCAAAGAGTGTATCGAGATGGCCAGGCCGTATCTGGATGCCGCCAATGTGGACCTGAAGTTTTTCCGCGACGATGCTTACCGCAGGGTCTGCAGCGGCAGCCTTCAGCCGGTGCTGGATTCGATCAGGCTGATGCATAAGCTCGGTATCTGGGTCGAAGTGACGACCCTGGTGGTGCCGGGAGAAAATGATTCCGAGAAAGAGCTTTCGGATATCGCAGAGTTCATTGCCGGAGTGGATAAGGATATGCCTTGGCATATTTCGCGTTTCCATCCGGATTATCAGCTTATTGACAAGAGCCCCACGCCGGATGCGACCTTAAAAAAAGCGCAGGAACTGGGCTTAAAAAGCGGGCTTAAGTTTGTTTATGCGGGGAATGTCTACGGCTGGGGCAACGACACCTGTTGTCCTTCCTGTAAAAAAGCGCTGGTAAGAAGAGAGGTTTTTAGTATACTGGAGAATCATGTCAAAAAAGGAAGATGCGCTTATTGCAGCGCCCCCATACCCGGAGTGTTTGCCTGATGAAACCTAAAAAAGCCCTATTGATCGTCGACCTGCAGAATGATTTTTGCCCGGGCGGAGCCTTAGGTATTCCAGCCGGAGACAGGATCATCCCGCCGGTCAATAAATACATCCGCATCTTTGCGAAAGAGAAGCTTCCGGTCATTGCCTCGCGCGACTGGCACCCGGTAAGGACCGTGCACTTCAGGGATTTCGGGGGAGTATGGCCGGTGCACTGCATACAGAACTCTAAAGGCGCAAGCTTCCACCCCGGCCTGAAGCTGCCGAAAAAGGGCGTGATCTATGTCTATAAAGGCATGGACCCGGCCAGGGACAGCTACTCCGTCTTTCAGGCGGAAGACGATCAGGGGACGGACTTTGCGCATATACTGAAGAGGTCCGGGATAAACGAGCTTTATATCGCAGGCCTGGCTACAGATTACTGCGTAAAATTCACCGCCAGGGACGCGCTCAAGGCAGGCTATAAAGTGAAGGTCCTGATGGATGCGGTCAGGGGTGTGGATTTAAAACCCGGGGATTCGGAGAAGGCGATCAAAGAAATCACTAAGCTTGGGGCAAAGAAGACCACCCTAAAAAATCTGGAGAAGAGAAAATGATCCTGGACGATATCAAGATCTCTCAGGCGATTATCGAATCCTACAAAGATAAACTGCTTAAGGCGCTGGATGTGGATGTGGCGATTGTCGGCGCAGGGCCGGCAGGCATGACCTGCGCTTATTATCTGGCTCAGGCCGGCAAGAAGGTGGTCATCTTTGAGCGCAAGCTCTCCGTCGGGGGCGGGATGTGGGGCGGCGGGATCATGTTTAACGAGATCGTCATCCAGGATAAAGCCAGAGAGATCACCCAGGAGTTCGGGATCAGGACGCGCCTCTGGGAAAAGGGCTATTACCTGGCGGATTCTATCGAAGCGGTCTCGACCATCTGCTCAAAGAGCGTTAAGGCAGGCGTGAAGATCTTGAATCTTTTAAGCGCAGAGGATGTGATGATCAGAAAAGGCTGCATTTGCGGCTTGGTCCTGAACTGGACCTCGGTTGAGATCGCCAATCTCCACGTGGACCCGGTGACCATGCGCGCTAAATTCGTGATCGACGCTACCGGCCATGCCGCGGAGGTGGTGCACATTGCCCAGAGAAAGAGCGGCCTGCGTCTGCGCACAAAGACCGGCAAGATCATGGGCGAGCAGTCCATGTGGGCTGACCGCGCCGAAGACACTATCGTCAAGAATTCCAAAGAAGTGGCGCCCGGCCTCTATGTCTGCGGCATGTGCGCCAACGCCGTCTTCGGCGGGCCGCGCATGGGCCCGATCTTCGGGGGCATGCTCTTATCCGGGAAAAAGGTGGCCGCGGATATACTCAGAAGATGCAGGTAATTATCCGGCCGTACCGGAAAGCTGACCGCAAGGCCGTGCGTCAGATCGCCTGGGATACTGCTTTTATGGGCAGGCCGGCAGACGCCTTTTTTTCCGGGAAAGCGCTTCTGACCGGGTTTCTCACCCGCTACTTTACGGAATACGAGCCGCAGAGCTCTTTTGTCGCAGAGTCAGAAGGAAGCGTGGTCGGGTATCTGCTGGGCGCAAAAGACACTGCTGTACTTGCGCGTATTTTTAAAGCGAAGATTTTGCCGGGATTGATCCTGCAGGCGGTATTCAGCGGAGCGCTCTTCAGGAAGAAGAACCTGGCTTTTTTTCGCAACTGCTGGCAGAGCCTCCGGAATAAGGAGTTCCGGATGCCTGATTTATCCCGGGATTATCCGGCGACGCTGCACATTAATCTTACCGAAGCTGCGCGCGGGGAGGGTACGGGCGCGAAATTGATCGCCGCGTATCTGGATCACCTAAGGAAGAATAATGCGGCCGGCGTGCATCTGGCGACATTATCTCAAAGGGCATCCGTTTTTTTTCAGGCGCAGGGTTTTACCCTGCTTTACGAGGCAAGGCGAACATATTTCCGGCACATCCTGAAAGATGACTTGACCCTTTCTGTCTTCGGCATGAGGCTTTAAATGAAGATCATCAATCCCGATAAGTGCATCGTCTTTTTCGATTTCGACAATACCATCGCCACCTGCGATGTCTTTGACAGCATGCTTCCGCGCTTCTCGCGCAATGACCTCTGGATAGAGCTGGAGAAGGACTGGAGAAAAGGAAAGATCGGCTCTAAAGAGTGCCTGGAGCTCCAGATCAGGGGGATGAGCCTGGATAAGGCGAGACTGGATAAATACCTCTCCGGGATTAAGCTTGACCCCTATTTTAAGAAACTGGTGAAGCTCTTTCAGAACCGCAAGATCAGGACCATAGTCTTAAGCGACAATTTCGATTATATCCTCAAACGCGTGCTTAACTATAATGCCATCAATAAGCTTAAGATCTACTCCAATAAGCTCCGTTTTGCCAAGGGCAGGATCAGCCCCTGTTTTCCCTACCGCAGCGCAAACTGCCAGATCTGCGCCCACTGCAAGACAAAAAATCTCTTGGCAAATATAAAGCGGGATTCTATAATAATCTATATCGGCGACGGCCGTTCGGACATCTGTCCGGCAGGCTATGCCGATATTGTCTTTGCTAAGGAAGAGCTCCTGGACTATTACCGGGACAAGAAAATGATGTGTCTTGCCTACAGGTCCTTAAAGGACGTCTACGAATATTTTAAAAGGAGTTTTGCATGAGCACAAAACAGACTCTCAACCGGGCTAAAGGGCCCAAAAATATCACCACCAATGAGCTCCTGGGGCTTGAAGCCAAATATTGCTCCTGGGGGGACACGGTCCATTATGTCAGGACACCTAATATTTTTAAAAGCGCCGAGGGTTGCTATCTATATGACCAGGAGGGGGTCGAGTTCCTGGACCTGCAGATGTGGTATTCTGCGGCGAACTTCGGCTACCGGAACAGGCGCCTGAATACTGCCTTAAAGAAGCAGATCGATACCCTGCCGCAGCTGGCCTGCCAATACCTGCATGAAGAGAAGATCCGCCTGGCGGCAAAGCTTTCGCAGAGGGTGGAGAGGACCTTTGAGGAGAAGGGTAGGGTGCATTTTAATGTCGGAGGCTCAAGCGCCCTGGAAGATTCGCTCAAACTCGTCAGGAATACCTCGGGCAGAAGCCTGGCCTTTGCCTTTATGGGCGGTTATCACGGCAGGACCCTGGCTGCCTCGGCGATCACCTCGAGTTTCCGCTACCGCGAGCGCTTCGGCCACTTCGGCGAAAGGGCGATGTTTATCCCTTATCCCTACTGCTTCCGCTGCCCCTATGAAAAGAAGAGGGACTTCTGCGATTTCTATTGCCTGAAGCAGTTTGAAAGACTCTTTGAGACCGAATACCATTCGGTGGTGAACAAGAAGACTAATAAGTGCGAGTTCGCCGCCTTTTACGTCGAGCCAGTCCAGGGTACGGGCGGCTACATCGTGCCGCCGCAGGAGTATTTCGCCGGACTTAAGGAGGTCCTGGACCGCTACGGCATACTTCTGGTGGATGATGAGATCCAGATGGGCTTTTTCCGCACCGGAAAGTTCTTCTGCTTGGAACATTTTAACGTCACTCCGGATATCATCGTCTTCGGTAAGGCCCTGACTAATGGCCTGAACCCTATTTCCGGAGTCTGGGCAAAGGAGAAGTTCATTTCCCCTGAAGTTTTTCCGCCCGGCTCTACCCACTCCACCTTCTCGGCAAATCCCCTGGGTACGGCCTGCGGACTTGAGGTGATGAAACTGATCGAAGAGTCTGATTTTGCCGTCTCTGTCCCCAAAAAGGGACAGTATTTTATCTCCCGGTTAAAACAGCTGCAGAAAAAATACCCGCAGATAGGGGATGTGGACGGACTGGGGCTGGCTCTGCGCATTGAGATGTGCCAGAAGGACGGCTACACCCCGAACAGGGAGCTGACTGATGCGATAGTAGAGATCGGCTTAAGTGGGAAGCTGAAAGCAGGAGGTAGGCGGCGCGGCCTCATCCTGGACGTAGGCGGTTATTACAAGAACGTCTTTACCCTGGCGCCCTCTTTCTATATCACGGAAAAAGAGATAGACCTGGGGGTTGAGCTTTTTGAGGAAGCGCTCTCTAAAGCCCTGAAGAAGTAATAAGAGCCGCTATAAAAATAATCATAAAAAAAGCCTCTTCTTTTAGAGAAGAGGCTTTTTTGTTGCCGGTTAAATAAGGTTAGAACTTTCGCGTGATGCCGGCGACGGCAAAGACAGAGTTGATACCGCTGTTGGGATGGTCGATACCGGCGTTAGAAAGGTGGCGGAAGCGGCCCTCCAGGGTAAATGCGGTATCCTCCTTGAAGAAATAATGCATGCCTACGCCGCCGGTCGAGGCGAAGTTGAACTGGGTGCTCTGTTCGCGGGTATGCAGGGTCATGTAATCAAACCCCGAGCCGACCTTGATGTAGGGCTGGAACTTCGACGTCTCAGGGAGGATGCCTGCTTTCAGAAAGAAGGAGACCCCGGTCTCAAAATTCGATTCCGGTTCAGAGATACCGGCCATGTAGGGCTCGACCTGGAACTGCAGAAGCGAACGGGGCGAGAAATTGATCTTCTTGGTCAGGGGCCTTAAGTCGAAGTTCAGGTCCACGATCACCGGATACATATGGTAATCGCCTTTTACCCGCACCTTACCCCAGCCAAAACCGGTCAGGAAATCGATCGACTGCAGGCTTTTTTCTTCGGCTCTGCACACACCCAGAAAAACAAACGTAACAACTACTGCCAGAATGATAACGGTTAGTTTTTTCATAGTAAGCTGCATTATACATAAAAATAATAAAAAAGCAAGGAAAAATATTGATGATTTATGCCTCCCTTTATGTTAGAATAGTCCCGTCATGGATTACAAATACATTGTTTTAGGTATTTTTATCCTCTGTTACATCCTGTTCATCATTTTACCCCGCAGGCGCACTTACATCGCCGTGGCCGGAGCGCTTTTATTGGTCCTCATCCGGGCCCTTTCGCTAAAAGACGCATTCTTAGCCATCAACTGGAATGTCATGGGCATCTTTGTCGGCACACTTGTGGTGGCCGACATCTTCATGGAGAGCCGGGTCCCTGCCTACATCGCCGAGATCATCGTGGATAAAGCCAGAAATACCTGCTGGGCGATCCTCTTCATCTGCCTGATGACCGGCCTTATTTCAGCCTTTGTGGAGAATGTGGCTACTGTCCTGATCGTAGCCCCCATCGCCCTATCTTTGGCCAGAAAATTAGAGATCAACCCCACCAAAATGATGATTGCAATTGCGGTATCCAGCAACTTACAGGGTACCGCCACCCTGATCGGAGACCCGCCGAGCATGCTTTTGGGCGGTTTTGCCAGGATGAACTTCATGGATTTTTTCTTTTATAAAGGAAAGCCGAGCATCTTCTTTGCCGTGGAGTTAGGCGCCCTGGTCTCGCTGGTCGTGCTTTACTTTATCTTCCGGGACCAGCGTACGAAAGTGGAACTTGTGCCGGCAGAAAAGGTGCGCTCCTGGGTGCCGGCCATTATCCTTGCCTCTTTGATCTTGCTATTGGCGGTAACCTCATTTTTTGATACCGGCTTTACTTATATGGCAGGCGTACTCTGCATGATCGCCGCAGCTGTCTCCATGTTCTGGGAGAAATTCGTGAACCGTTCTTCTATTCTCGGCGGCCTGAAGTCCCTGGACTGGGAGACGACCTTTTTCCTCATGGGCGTATTCATCCTTGTAGGCAGCCTCACTCTCACCGGCTGGATCGATATTATCTCTGATTTCCTGTCCAATCTCGTAGGCAGGAATATCTTTTTGGGTTATACCCTGATCGTCTGGATCGCGGTATTTTTTTCCGCATTTGTCGATAATGTGCCGTTTTTAGCCGCGATGCTTCCCGTGGCTGTCTCGATGTGCGCCAAGATCGATCAGGCGCCGTCTTTATTTCTTTTTGGCCTCCTGGTCGGCAGCAGCCTCGGAGGGAATATCACGCCTATCGGCGCCTCGGCCAATATCGTCGCCTGCGGGATACTGAAAAAAGAAGGGCATGAAGTGAAGTTTTTTGACTTTGTAAAAATAGGCCTCCCCTTTACGCTGGCAGCGGTGACTGCCGCATATCTGTTCATCTGGTTCATCTGGGGAGGATAACGGAGGAAATATGGATAGCTATCATGGCCTGATCAACGCCGTAAGTTTCTCCCTGAACATCATCGGTGCGCTCATCACCATCTGGGGGATCATCATTTCCTTCTTTGAGTTCCTCAAGAAAGAGATCCTGAACCGCAAAGAGAGCGTGCAGCTGAATGAGGCGATCCGGATAAAGCTGGGCAGTTACCTGGTCCTGGCCCTTGAGTTCTTTATCGCCGGAGACATCGTCAAGACCATCATCACTCCCACCTGGGAGAGCCTGGGGATTCTGGGTACGATCGTGGTGATCAGGACTATCTTAAGTTATTTCTTGACCAAGGACCTGAAAAAGATTTAGAGGCGTCTATGAAATTATTGGCGGTGAAAAGCTGGCTGATCGCATTTCTCGGGCTCCTGGCATTGTGCCTGGCTATTACAGGTAAGGATGCTTTATTCTTATCCGGCGTAGCCGTAGCCCTGATCTCAGCGCTTATCTTTGATTCGCTCTTTATCTACCTTAAAGAAAAAAAAGTCCGGGTTACCGATAGCTCCATTATCACCGGCCTGATCATTGGGTATGTATTGGCCAGCGATGAGCCTTTCTGGAAGTTCATCGCTGCGGCATTGCTTGCTATCGGCTCAAAACACATCATCCGGGTCAACAAGAAGCATCTTTTTAACCCGGCTGCTTTCGGCGTCTTCCTGACTATGTTTTTATTCGGCGCCAATACCCAGTGGAGAGGCGCGTATCTTTGGTATGTGTTGATCCCGGTAGGGCTCTTTTTTGCCTATAAGGTACAGAAGAAAGAAGTGCTTGCGGGCTATCTATTTTCGGCCCTGGGGCTTTTTGCGGCCCAGGCCTTATTGCAGAAGGCGCCGCTTTTGAATATCTTCGGATTCTTGAGTTATTTCTATATTTTTGTCATGGTCATCGAACCTAAGACGACGCCTGTATTTAAGCGCGCCAAGTTTGCCTTTGGCCTTGGAGTGGGGATATTGGTATTTTTATTCACGGAGCTGGGCGTAAACTTTGACGCGGAACTAGCTGCCCTGCTGCTTATGAACTTAAGCGTTCCCCTCTTGAATAAGATCCCGCAAAGGAGAGGGGCATGAAGAAAATAATACTTTTCTTTTTAGCCTGCTTTATCCTGGTTAATACCCTGCCTGCTTATGCCCATCCTCCTTCAAATATAGTCATCGCCTATGACCCGGCGAAGAAGATGCTGCATGCTGAGATCAAGCATCAGGTCGGCAACCCCAGGCAGCACTATATCAAAAAAGCGGACATCGGGCTTAACGGCAAAGAGATCGCAAGCCTTAGCTTTACCTCTCAGGCAAGCTATTTTTCCCAGTTGCTTGACTACAGCCTGGCTGAAGTAGAGATAAAAAAGGGCGATAAGATCTATGTCGAGGGCTATTGCAGCATCAGCGGAAAACTGAAAGTCGAGTACACCGTAGAATAAGGGAGCTTCCTTCCCTGTTTTTTTCTTGACAAATGATACTAATATAGTATCATTTATAAGTAGAGGCAAAGATGAAATTGATTACCCGCAATACCGACTATAGTCTAAGGGCGCTGATCTATATGGCGAAGAAGGGGGGGATAGTTTCGGTGCGTGAGCTTGAGCGCGCCTTAAAGATACCCCGGGCGTTTTTGAGAAAAATACTGCAGGCCCTGAACAAGAAGGGGATCCTCGCTTCCCAGAAAGGCCCGGGCGGGGGTTTCAGGCTGCTGGTCGCGCCGAAAGACCTGCGCCTTCTGGATGTGGCAAGCATCTTTCAGGGAAGGGTCAGGTTGAACGAATGCCTCTTTAAGAGAAAGGCCTGTCCCGATATCCGCAAGTGCCCCTTAAAAAGGGAGCTGGATAATATAGAAAGCTATGCGCTCAGGCGGCTGGGCGCGATATCCCTTGCCGCTCTCTTGAAGTAGAAAGGAAAAGCATGCCTAAAAGAAAGATCATCAAGATCGACGAAGAAAAATGCAACGGCTGCGGCCTCTGTATCCCCAACTGTCCGGAAGGCGCCATCCAGGTCATAGACGGTAAGGCGCGCCTGATCAGCGATTTATTTTGTGACGGCCTGGGCGCCTGTATCGGCCATTGCCCGCAGGGCGCGATCGCCATCGAGGAGCGGGAGGCGGAAAAATACGATGAAAGGAAAGTGATGGAGAATATAGTCAGGCAGGGTGAGAATACAATCATTGCCCACCTTGCGCACCTGAAGGAACACGATGAAGAGGGGTATCTGAAGGAGGCTATGCAATTCTTAAAAGAGAAACATCTCGATATCCCGCTTGAGAGCGGACCTGCTCACCATGTCCACGGACATGCCGGATGCCCCGGAGCTAAAATCACGGAGTTTAAGAAAAGGGCCGGGTCAGGGCATGCTCCGGCAGGGCATCAGGAATCAGGGCTTGAGCAGTGGCCGATACAGCTTGCGCTTGTGCCGGCATTCGCGCCTTTTTTGAATGATGCTGACCTGCTGATTGCCGCAGACTGCGTGCCTTTTGCTTATGCCTCTTTCCACCGGGACTTATTAAGAGGAAAGGTTTTGCTGGTGGGCTGTCCTAAGTTCGACGATACGCAACTCTATAGCCAGAAATTAACCCAGATGTTCCAGAATAACCGCATCAAGTCGGTGACTTACGCGCATATGGAGGTGCCCTGTTGTTCCGGCCTGACACCGCTTATTCAATCAGCCATAACAGCTTCGGGAAAGGAGATCCCTTTCCGTGAAACGGTGATCAGTATTAAGGGGGAGAGGTCGGAATGATCCGGAAGTGCCCGGGACAGGATGACCGTAAAATCAACGCCGAAGAGATCAGGTGCCCTGATTGCGGTTACGAGGCGGAGATCTTCTCGGATGAATTAAAGGTAAAATGCCCCGGATGCAAAGGCCTTATCTGCAGGGCGTTATTGCCGTCCTGCATTGACTGGTGTAAACACGCCCGGGAGTGCCTGGGCGGGGTAAGATGGAGGAAGATAAGAGGGAGGTAAAAATGTTCTGTTACCAGTGCGAACAAACATCGGGGGGAAGCGGCTGTACAAAAATCGGAGTCTGCGGTAAGAATGAGGATATCCAGAGCCTGCAGGATACTCTTCTGTTTGGCCTCAAGGGTATTGCCGCTTATGCGTATCATGCCCGCGAATTAGGCAGCCGCGACGAAGAGGTAGACGCCTTCATGCATGAAGCGCTCTTTAAGACCCTGACCAATGTCAATTTCAGCCTGCAGGACTATCTGGAGGCGGTCTTAAAATGCGGGGGGATGAATCTAAAAATAATGGAAGTTCTGGATCAGGCGCATACCAAAAGATTCGGCAATCCTGTCCCGGCCGAGGTAGATACCGGGACAAAGGCCGGGCCCGGGATACTGGTGACCGGGCATGACCTGCTTGACCTTTATGAGTTATTGAGGCAGACCGAAGGCACGGGAGTAAATGTCTATACGCACGGCGAGATGCTTCCGGCGCATGGTTACCCGGAACTAAGGAAGTTCAGGCATTTGGCCGGTAATTACGGCGGCGCCTGGCAGGAGCAGCGCAAGGAATTTAAAGATTTTTCCGGCGCGATCCTGGTGACCACTAACTGCGTGATGATCCCGCCGCAGGACTCTTATCTTGACCGCCTTTTCACCACCGGACTTCCCGGGGTAGAGGGCGCGATACAAGCGAAAAAGAGGGACTTTAAGGCTTTGGTCGAGAAGGCAAAGTCCCTTGCGCCTTTTCCGGAGGCGCCGGGTAAAAAAATCATGACCGGATTCCACCACACGGTGATACTCAGCCTGGCGGATAAGATCATTGCCGCAGTCAAAGCCGGAAAGATCCGGCATTTCTTCCTGATCGGCGGCTGCGACGGGGCAAAGCCGGGGCGCAACTACTACACTGAGTTTGCCGAGAAGGTGCCCAAGGACTGCATAATCCTCACCCTTGCCTGCGGTAAATACCGCTTTAACAAACTTGATTTCGGCGCAATTGACGGGATACCGAGGCTTCTTGACGTCGGGCAGTGCAATAATGCCTATTCTGCCATCCAGGTCGCTTTAGGGTTAGCCAAGGCCTTTAACTGCGGGGTGAATGACCTGCCGTTATCCCTTGTCCTCTCCTGGTATGAGCAGAAGGCGGTAGCGATACTGCTTACCCTACTGCATCTAGGGATAAAGAACATGCGTTTGGGGCCTACCCCTCCTGCGTTCCTGACCCCCAATGTCTTTAAGGCGCTTCAGGAGAAGTTCAACCTTAAACTGATCACTACGCCGGATGAGGATTTAAAGGAGATTTTAAAGAAATAGGTATGTAAGATATTGTAGCTTGAAAAGATAGCAATATTTTGTATAATATGATTGTATCTGCGCTTTCTGACAAGGAGGTGGATATGAGTTGCGGAGGATGCGGACCAAAGAAACCGAAGAAGAAAGCAAAGAAGAAAAAGAAGTAGATCAGGCCCCATACCTGGCGAAAATAGCAGTTGCTGGGCGTGGGGCGATTTATTAGGAGGCCAAAATGTCAGAGTTCAAAGATCTTTTACAGAGCGCGGACTGGAAAACGGAGAAGCATGTCCCGGTGATCGAGGCGCCGGCCAAAACAAAGAAAGGAGAAATGCTTAAAGTCGCCTTAAGCGTGGGCAGGGAGATCGCCCATCCGAATACCACCGAGCACCACATCCGCTGGATCACGCTGTACTTCCTTCCCGACGGAGAGAAGTTTCCCTGCCAGGTCGCCAGGTTTGAGTTTACCAGCCACGGCGAATCTGTGCAGGGGCCCAACACCAGCACAATATTCACCCACCCTGAGGTTACGGCCAGTTTGAAGACTGAGAAGAGCGGACAGCTTCTGGCTGCTTCATATTGCAATATCCACGGCCTCTGGCAAAACTCGGTAAAAATAACCGTAGAGTAAGCAGACATTATACGAGGAGGTGTCTATGATCATGGAAAGGCTAATGGGTTTATGCGCGGTTGTTCCCGCCACTCTCCTGCTGACCGTCAGTTTCTTTGTCCTGGTCGTCATCCAGCGGATAGAAAAAGCAGGACTCAAGGCTTTTGGTTATGTGGTAGCTGCGCTCCTCTGGTTGGGTGTAGCGCTGGTGGGTTCTCTGGGAATTTATACTCTGGCTACCGGCCGTCCTCCGATGATGTGCATGATGCGCGCTAAGATGTGCGAGATGATGGTGTCCGGGATGATGGGCGTCAAAGAAGGCATGATGAAGCCCGGCCCCATGGAAAAGATGCCTGCGGCACAGAAATAAAAGGCCTGCTATAAACGCCCAATAATGAACGGATTAAAACTTACGGTAAATGCGCTTAAGGTCCTTGAGCGAAGGTATCTTCTGAAGGATGACCGTAGACGCGTCATTGAGACGCCCGATGGGCTTTTCCGGCGTGTAGCCCGGCACGTCGCCGGGGCGCAAGATAATTTCCGTAGGCGCACGGTAAGCCGGCGGGAGGCAGAAGAAAGGTTCTTCGGCATGATGCGTTCCCTTGAGTTCATGCCCAACTCTCCCACCCTGATGAATGCCGGCACAAAGATCGCTCAGCTCTCCGCCTGTTTTGTCATTCCAGTTCCGGACTCGATCCCCAGGATCTTCGGCGCCCTGAAACAGATGGCCACGATCCACCAGACCGGCGGAGGAACGGGTTTTGATCTTTCCTCTCTGCGCCCCAAAGGGGACCTGGTCTATTCCACTAAGGGCGAAGCTTCCGGAGCGGTCTCCTTTATGAGTATCTTTGACGCGGCGACCGGAGTGATCGTGCAGGGCGGCCGGCGCCGCGGGGCGAATATGGGGATCCTGCGCGTGGACCATCCGGATATCCTGGAATTCATCCGGGCAAAACTCAGGGAAGGCGCATTCGCCAACTTTAATCTCTCGGTCGCAGCCACGGACAGGTTCATGCGGGCCTGCTATGCGGACGGCTCTTATGCGCTGATCAACCCCCGGACAAAAAAAGAATCCGGCAGGCTTAAGGCGCGTAAGGTCTTTGATTTGATCGTGGAGTGCGCCTGGAAGACCGGAGACCCGGGCATGGTCTTTATCGACGAGATCAACCGGCATAATCCTACACCCGGGGTAGGCTCGATTGCCGCGACTAATCCTTGCGGAGAGCTGCCGCTCCTGCCTTATGAGAGCTGTAATCTCGCCTCGCTTAACCTCTCTAAGTTCGTCGATAGAGGCGGAAAGATGAACTGGCATAAGCTTTCGGAGCGCATACGCTGGGGCGTGCGCTTTTTGGATAATGTCATTGAAGTAAATAAATTTCCTCTGCCTGAGATCAGGAAGATCACCTTTGCTAACCGTAAGATCGGACTCGGGGTAATGGGTTTTGCCGATATGCTTATCCTCTTAGGTATACCCTACAATTCAAAAGTAGCGATTGATTTCTCCTGCAAGCTTATGCGCTTTATGCGCCAGGAATCGCTAAATGCCTCGCATAATCTGGCCAGGGAGCGCGGGGTATTTCCGAATTTCACAAAATCTATATATGCGAAAAAGAACCTAAAGTTACGTAACGCCGCGGTAAACACCATAGCGCCCACCGGTACGATCAGCATTATCGCCGGATGCTCAAGCGGCATTGAGCCGCTCTTTGCCATCAGCTTTACCCGCAATGTTTTAGGAGGCCAGAAGCTGCTTGAGGCCAATCCCGTGTTTGAACGCGTAGCCAGAGAGCGAAAATTTTACAGCGCTTCTCTGATGGCCGAGATCTCAAGGCGCGGCTCGATCCAGAAGATAAAAGGCATACCCGGCGACGTAAAAAATATCTTTATTACGGCTTTTGATGTCAGGCCTTCCGAGCATCTTTACATCCAGGCCGCATTCCAGAAATATACGGATAATTCAGTTTCCAAGACGGTGAACCTCCCCAGCCAGGCGCGGCCGGAAGATATCCGGCGTATTTATTTACTGGCCCATAAGCTTAGATGCAAGGGGATCACGGTCTACCGCTACGGCACGAAGAAGGAACAGGTGCTCTCTTTTCCCGGCGCCGGAAGAAAGGCTAAGCCAGTAGTCGCCTCTTCGGTTTATTCCGGCGGCACCTGCGCCAGCGAAGTCTGCGCGTAAAGAGGGTTATTGATGAACGAAGTTTCGTTTTTGATCGGAGGAAAAGCCGGGTTTGGCATTGATAAATCCGGGACGGTTATCGCCGGGATCCTGAACCGGATGGGATACCGGATTTATATCTACCGCGACTATCCTTCGCTTATCCGCGGCGGGCATACTTTTTCCATTATCCGGGCATCCAAAACCAGGGTTGCCTGTCACCTGAATAAAGTCGATATCATCTTAGCCCTGAATCAGGACACCTTTAATTTCCATAAGGCCAGATTAAAAGAAGATTCCCTGATCATCTCTGATTCCGATGTCGTGAAAATCGAAGGGGTAAGCAACAGGGTAATAGGCATTCCCATTACCGGGATGGTCAAAGAAGAGAATGCAGCTGAAATCATGCGGAATACCTGTGTTATCGGAGCACTCTGTAAAGCCGCAGGCATCAGCTGGGATATCTTAGATGAGATATTCAGGAAAGAGTTCACTAAAGAGATAGATATAAATTTAAAGATTGCCCGCCGGGGCTTTGACGCTGCCAGAGAGGAGAAGAGGATTGAAGGCTTAGGCCAGGCGCCGCTGGCCATGCTTACCGGCAATCAGGCAGCGGGGCTGGGGCTGATCCGGGGAGGCCTTAAAACTTATATTTCCTATCCCATGACCCCTTCTTCGCCCATCTTGCATTTTCTTGCCGAGATGGCGCCGGATTTCGGCCTGAAGGTGATCCATCCGGAGAGCGAGATCGGCGTGGTCCTGATGGCCCTGGGAGCTTCCTACATGGGCGAGAGGGTTGCGGTCGGTACTTCAGGCGGAGGTTTTTGTCTGATGACCGAGGGCCTGAGCTTTAGCGGGATGAGTGAGCTTCCGGTAGTATTTATCGTCGGACAAAGGCCAGGCCCGAGCACCGGACTCCCCACTTATTCAGCGCAGACAGAACTCCATTTTGTCTTAAATGCCGGGCAGGGAGAGTTTGTGCGTCTTGTGGTTGCGCCGGCTGACCCCGAAGAAGCCTATTACTGGTCAGCAGTAAGTTTAGCTTTAAGCCAAAAATACCAGATACCAGGGATTATTCTCACGGATAAGAATATGGGCGAGGGGACCTTCAACTTTGACCTTTCAAGCATGGGGGAGATAAGAGAAGAACCGCCGCTTCTCTGGGACAGAAAATCCGAATATAAGCGGTATCTGGATACAGAGAACGGGGTCTCGCCTTTGGCTTTTGTGCCGGATAGAAATGCTATTGTCAAGGTGAATAGCTATGAACATGACGAATACGGCATCACTGCTGAGGACCAGCAGATAACGACCCGGATGAATGATAAGCGGTTGCGTAAGGCTACGTATTTAGCCAAAGATCTGGAAGGATACCCATGCGTAAAGACCTACGGCAATAAAGATTCTTCGACCGTCTTATTATGCTGGGGTTCAAATAAGGGAGTCTGCGTCGAGGCAGCGGAGAGAAGCGGCCTTAAAGTGGTCCAGCCTTTGGTACTTTGGCCTTTTCCGGTGAAGCAATTTCAGGATGCGCTTCAGGGAGTTAAGAAGTTGATCTGTGTAGAGAATAATGCTACAGGGCAGCTTACCCGGCTCCTTAAGGCGCAGGGATTTGGCACAGATAAACAGATCTTAAAATACGACGGCAGGCCTTTTTCCCTGGATGAATTGCAGGAAAGACTAAGCGGGGTTTAATATGGAACAGAAGGATCTAGGGACATATGCTCAGAATACCTGGTGCCCGGGTTGCGGCAACTTCGCAATACTAAACGCCATCAAGACGGTGCTTGGCGAATTGAATGCCGAAGGACTTCCGCTTGAGAATGTAGTCCTGGTCTCGGGGATCGGCTGCCACGCAAAGATAGTCGATTATATCAATGTGAACAGTTTTTATTCTATTCACGGAAGGGTGACTCCTGCGGCAGAGGCGATCAGGCTTGGTGATCCAAAGATGAAGGTCATTGGTTTTGCCGGAGACGGGGATGCCTACGGAGAGGGGATCGAGCATCTGATCTTCGCTGCCAAGCGTAACATCGATATTACCATGGTCATCCATAATAACCGCGTCTATGGCCTGACTACCGGCCAATATACGCCCACCTCTCCTCAGGGCTACCGGGGCCGCTCTACTCCGGAGGGGACAAAGGAGCTGCCGATCAATCCTTTGGAATTGATGCTGGCAAGCGGTGCAACGTACCTCGGCCGCGGGACATCCCACGGCATAGAGCTTTTAAAAAAGCTCTTTAAAGAGGCGATCCTGCATAAGGGCTTCTCCCTGGTAGATGTCCTGCAGGTCTGCGTCACTTATTTCAATATGTACGAATATTACGATAAGCGGGTCTACGAATTAAAGGATCATAATCCCCTGGATTATCAGCAGGCGCTGAACAAGATCCGGGAGTGGGATTACAACCGGGATGCCCGGATCGCCCTCGGCACTTTTTATAAAAGAGGATCCCCTACTTTTGAGGAAGGCTTCTTTAAACAGGCCGTGCCTCCTCCGGAGAGGATGGAAAAGATAAGGCTGATTTTAGAGTCCTCAATTTAGCCCCACTTGTAAACAGAATAAGTATGATATAATAATTTCTTCTAAAATAATACTCGAGAGAGGAGACTGATTATGGACAAATACAGATGTACGGTTTGCGGCTATATTTATGACCCGGCAGCAGGGGATCCTACCCAGGGTATTGCTCCGAATACGCCTTTTGAGACTCTGCCGGAGAGCTGGGTATGTCCCGAATGCGGGGTGACCAAGGATATGTTTGAAAAAGCCTAAAGGAGAGAAATGCCCCGGACAATCACTTTTAAAGGCAATCCTTTGACCTTAGCCGGCAGGCCGGTAAAACTGGAAGCGCCTGCCCCGGATTTTTTAGTCACCTCGCAGGATTTAAAAGAAGTGCGCCTGGCTGATTTTAAGGGAAAGATCAAGATCCTCACCTCCTTTCCCTCCCTGGATACCCCGGTCTGTGACCTGCAGGTTAAGGAGTTTAATAAACGCGCCACCGGCTTTTCGTCAGATGTAGTCATAGCCGGGATAAGCAAGGACCTTCCCTTTGCCCAAAAAAGGTTCTGTGAGACCTTTGAGATCAAAGGTGTTTCCGTAGTCTCAGACTATAAGACTTCCTCCTTCGGGATAAACTACGGCCTGCTCATTAAAGAGCTGAATCTTCTGGCCAGGTCAGTCTGTATCGTAGACAAACAGGATATTGTGAGGTATTTCCAGCTGGTGGGGGAATTGACCTATGCGCCCGACTATGAGGATGTGCTAAAAGCGCTGGATGCAGTCATCCGCAATCCCATCCTTACCCCTAGGCAAGAGTTGCCGGGTAAATGTAAGCCTTGTGAAGGCGGAGTTCAGACTTTACCTAAAGATACGATTGAGAAATTGCTCGCCCAGCACCGCGGCTGGCAGCTGGTCGAGGATAAAAAGATCAGCAAAGATTTCAAATTTAAGGACTTCCCGGAAGCAAAATACTTCGTGGATCTGGTCGCGGTGACTGCGGAGGAACAGGGGCATCATCCTGCTATCACCATCGTCTACAATAAGGTGAAGATCGCCCTGACTACGCACGCCGCAGGCGGGCTTACGGAAAATGACTTTATTATGGCGCGCCTGATCGATGAGCTCGGAGGTTAGCGATGAAAAGAATAGCGGTATTGGTCGAAGAGGCCTATCAGGTGCTGGAGGTATGGTACCCGTATTTAAGGCTGCGGGAAGAAGGGTTCCAGACCGTATTAGTCGGCACCGGAAAGAAGGCCTATAAAAGCAAAGACGGCTATCCGGCTGAAGAGGAGCTGGCCATAAAAGACGCAGACCCCGCTGATTTTGACGCCGTGGTCATCCCCGGCGGCTGGGCCCCGGATTTTTTACGCAGGTCGCCTGAAGTGTTGAATCTTATCAGAGATATGGATAAACAGGGAAAGGTCATCGCCTCTATCTGCCACGGCGGATGGGTCCTGGCTTCTGCGGGGATACTAAGGGGCAGGACCGTAACCAGTTTTTCGGCGATTAAAGATGACGTGGTCAATGCCGGGGCAAAGTTCCTGGATCAGGAGGTAGTGGTAGATAAGAACCTGATTACTTCGCGCAACCCCTGTGATCTGCCGGCCTTCTGTAGGGAAATTATAAAGGGGATAAAATAAAATGACTCAGACCATCGATGCAAAAATAAAAGAAGTGATCCAGCGAACCGGTAACGTAAAGAGCGTGCGCCTGGAATTGCCCGAGATCGCAGAATATAAAGCAGGGCAGTTCGGCTGCGTATTTCTTAAAACTGAGCCGGTCTGCCACCGGTATCTCTCCATCTCCAGCTCTCCGACGGAAGAGGGATACCTTGAGTTCACCAAAAAATTAAGAGGGAGCGACTTTGCCTCCGGTTTCCTTAAGTTAAAACCCGGGGATGTAGTCGGCGTACAGTATCCGATGGGAAAGTTCACCCTGGAAGATAACGGGATGCCGGAAAAATGCGCCTTTCTTTCCGGAGGCATCGGCATTACTCCTATCAGAAGCATAGTGAAATCCGCGGTAGACAAGAATCTGGGCATAGATATGGTATTGATCTATGCCAACCAGACAGTAAGGGACATAGTCTTTCACGATGACCTGGAAAAGATGCAGGAAGTTTACCCTAAGTTCAGGCTCGCGCATGTGCTCTGCGAGCCGGCGCCGGATTTTAAATGTTCTGTCGGCCTGATCAACAGCCGGGTGATCAAGAATGAAATACCGGATTATTCCGAGAGGAAGTTTTTCCTCTGCGGCCCGCCGCCGATGGTGGAAGGGATGAAGAAGATCCTGAGCGAAGAACTAAAGCTGCCCCAAGAGCAGATCGTCACTGAGAACTTTGCCGGGTATTAAAATACAGTAGATAGCAGTTAGCAGGTAGCATTCAGGGAGGAAAATATGTCAGCGATTAAAATATTACCGGATATCTACTCTGTGGGAGCGGCAGACTGGAATGTGCGCACCTTTCACGGCCACACCTACAGCACAAAGAGAGGCACGACTTATAACGCCTATCTGATTGTGGACGAAAAAATCGCGTTGGTGGATACCGTTTACGGCCCATTTGCCAAGGAGCTGATCGAGAATATCCGCGAGGTTATTCCGGTTGAGAAAATAGATTATGTGATCGCTAACCACGTTGAGACTGACCACTCCGGAGCCCTGCCTGAAGTGATGAAGCTCTGCCCCAAGGCCAAGGTGATCGGCACGCAGAAATGTAAAGAGGGGCTCTTTAAGCACTATTACGGAAACTGGGATTTTCAGGTGGTCAAGACCGGGGATAAGATCAGCCTTGGCAAAAGGGAGCTGGCCTTTATCGAAGCGCCGATGATCCACTGGCCGGACAGCATGTTCACTTACTGCCCGCAGGAAGAGCTGCTCATGCCTAATGACGCCTTTGGCCAGCATATCGCTACCAGCGAACGTTTTGCCGATGAAGTCGACCCCTGTGCGCTCTGGGATGAGGCCTCTAAATACTATGCCAATATCCTCTGGCCGCTGGGTGCGGTCATTGCCAGAAAGATCGATGAAGTCCTTAAGATGAATATCCCCATAAAATCAATCGCTCCCAGCCACGGTGTGATCTGGAGAAAAGAGCCCTTAAAAATAGTCCAGGCCTATGCTGCCTGGGCAAGAAATGAAACTAAGCCCAAAGTAGTAGTGGCCTATGAATCCATGTGGGGCGCAACTCAGATGATGGCCAAAAAAATAGTTGAAGGGATCATCGATGCCGGTATCAGCGTCAAGCTCTATGACGTAGCCGCTAGCGACCGCACCGAGATCATCAACGATATGCTGGAGGCAAAAGGTTTTCTCTTCGGCTCATCCACCCATGATAATGACATGCTTCCTAATTTTGCCGGATTCCTTGAGTTTGTCAGGGGCCTGGCGCCGAAAAACAGGATTGCTTCCGTATTTGGATCCTATGGCTGGGCAGGAGGGGCAGCGAAAGAGATCGAAACTGTGCTTAAAGAAACGGGAATAGAGCTGGCCATGCCTTCTTTAACCGTAAAATATGTTCCCGATGAAGCGGAAACCAAGCGCTGCTATGATTTTGGCCGGGACTTTGCCGCCAGGATAAAATAAAGGATGAAAAAGATCCCGGAAAATATCCTGCGTTTTTTTCAGAACCAGGGTTTTGTCATAGTCTCTACTATAGATAAGTCAGGCCTGGTGCACAGTGCCTGCAAGGGCATAGTAAAGATCGAAGGCACGGGAAGAATATACCTGCTCGACCTTTATCGGGCCAGGACCTATATAAATCTAAAAAATAATCCCGCCATCAGCGTCACTGCCGTTGATGAGCATAAGTTCAGCGGCTGGTGCCTTAAGGGCAGGGCGAAGATACTCAACGCCGGTGAAGTGAGCGGGGAATTGATCAGGGAGTGGGAGGCAAAGATCTCCGGAAGGATCGCCTACCGGCTCCTTAAGAATATCCGCGAGGAAAAAGGGCACCCCCGGCATCCTGAGTCTCAGCTGCCCAAGCCGCAGTATATGATTCTGATGGAAGCCGAAGAGATCGTGGACCTTACCCCGCAGCACCTTAAGTAAAGAAATAAGACAGGAGGAGGAATGGGCAATATATTTGCTGGCAGTGAAGTCGTAGAGATCGGCATACAGATCGAAAAGAACGGCAGGGATTTTTATAACGCCCTCGTCACGCAATCCAAAGCCCCTGAGGCAGCGGAGCTTTTCAAGTTCTTGGCTAAGGAAGAAGAGAAGCACATTGAGATGTTCCGCAAAATCCTGGAAACTGCCACAAAGTACGAACCGCAAGGGTTAGATTCCGACGAATATTATGCCTATATGCAATCTCTTGCAAGCGATTATGTGTTTACGCAGAAGGATAAAGGTGCAGAGATCGCTAAGCAGATAAAAAGCGACCACGAAGCCGTAGAAATGGGTATCGGCTTTGAGAAGGACTCCATTATCTTTTACGAAGGAATAAAAAAAGCGGTCCCGGATTACGACCAGAAGATCGTGGATGCCCTGATCGCCCAGGAGCAGGAGCATTTAAGGAGATTGATCGACTTAAGAAGCGCGCTCTAACTGAAGAGAAAGGATAAAATGGCTAAAAACGTAAGGATTTACAGCACGCCTACCTGCCCCTGGTGCATCCGCACCAAACAGTTCTTAAAGGACAATAATGTGGTTTTTGAGGATGTAGATGTCTCCGGTGACCAGCAGGCCGCAGAAGAGATGGTCCGCAAATCCGGCCAGATGGGCGTGCCGGTCCTGGATATCGAGGGCGAGATCATCGTCGGGTTTGATAAGGATAGGATCAAAAAAGCACTGGGAATATAAATATGTATGACCTGATTATCATAGGCGCCGGCCCCGCCGGGATTACTGCCGGAGTCTATGCTGCGCGCAAAAACATGGACCTTCTGGTGGTTACCGGGGATATCGGCGGCCAGGCCGCGGTCAGCGGAGACATTGAAAATTATACCGGTTATCAGTTCATTACCGGGCCGGAGCTTGCGGCGAAGTTCGAGGAGCACATCCATAATTACGCGGTTACGGTAAAAGAGAATGAGTCTGTAAGGGAATTACGCAAGTCCGGGGATAAGGTCATCGTGGTTTCGGATAAGGAAACCTATGAGGCCCGCTCGGTGATCATTGCCTCGGGAAAAAGATCAAGGGAGCTGAACGTTCCCGGAGAAAAGGAGTTTAAGAATAAGGGCCTGACCTATTGCGCTACCTGCGATGCTCCGCTCTTTAGGGGGAAGGATGTCGCGGTGATCGGAGGAGGCAATTCCGCGCTCGATGCCGTCCTGCAGCTGACGAAGATCGCCCGCAGTATCTATCTGATCAACATTAATCCCGCTCTTGGCGGTGATGCGGTGATGCGCCAGAAGGTCTTAGGAAGCCCTAATGCCAAGGTGTTGAATAATGCGCAAACGACGGCAATCACCGGCGATAGTATGGTAAGCGGGATCAGAGTCAAATGCGATGGCCGCGAAGAAGTGCTTCCGGTTCAGGGAATATTTGTGGAGATCGGTCTGGTCCCGAATTCTGATTTCGCTAAAGACATTGAGAAGAATGATTTGGGCGAAATAAAGATAAATTGCCGCAATGAAACGAATATCCCGGGGATCTTTGCTGCCGGAGATGTCACCGATGTCCCGGAGAAGCAGATCATTATCGCAGCAGGTGAAGGCTCAAAGGCCTGCCTTAGCGCCTTCCGGTACTTAGCGGAACATAGATTCTAAATTTCTATGGTAAATCTAAAACTGATAAAACAAAAGATTCTCAGGGCAAAGCGTATCGCAGTGGCCAGCCACATCAACCCTGACGGCGATTCGCTGGGTTCGCTCCTCTCCCTGGGGTTGGCCTTAAAAAAGCTGGGCAAGCGCGTCTATCTCCTGAGCCCTGACGGCGTACCTAAAAGATACCGCCGGCTCCCCGGGGCAGGAGGGATTATCCGTAAATTAAATAAGCCGGTGGACCTGGCGGTCGCAGTTGACTGCAGCAACCGCGAGATCCTGGGTAGATCCTGGGGGACCTTTCAGAAGGCAAAGGATATTTTAGAGATTGACCACCACGAATTCCGGCGGCCGTTCGGAAATATCCGCCTCGTGGATACCCGGGCTGCAGCAGTGGGCGAATTGATCTACCCCCTCTTAAAGGACCTAAAGATAAACATCGATACAGCCATAGCGCAAAACCTCCTGACCTCAGTGGTGGTTGAGACCGATTCCTTCCGGCTACCGAACGTCCGGCCCTTTACCTTTGAGATCTGCCACGATTTAATGAAAAAGAAAGTGGATTTCTATAAGCTGGTGGATATGGTCTTTTGGTCAAAAACTAAGGAGTCCACGATTCTTTCCGGTATTTGTATGGCCAGATGCAAGTTCCTGAAGAACGGCCGGCTGGCCTGGTCTATTGTGCGCCAGAAAGATTTCCGCAACCAGAAGGGTAAAGACGAAGACGTAGACCCGGTAGCCGATGAGATGCGTTCGATCAAGGGCGTGAGGATCGCGGTATTTTTCCGGGAAAAGGATAACTCGACATTACGGGTGAGCCTGCGCTCAAAGGGCAAGATTAATGTCGCGGGGATAGCCGAGCATTTCGGGGGAGGCGGCCACTTTGATGTGGCGGGCTGCTCCATAGCGAATAAACCGAAAGCAATGAATAAGCTCCTTGCCATGGCCAAAACCTTATTGAAATAGATGATCCAAAAGACAAAGTTCACTGAACTAAAAAAAGTTTTTAGTACTTTGCACGGGCCGAAAGGCTGCCTCTGGGATAAAGAGCAGACGCATAAGAGCCTTATCCCCTATCTTAAGGAAGAAGCGGATGAGTTTATCGCTACTGTCAGGAAGGGCACTTACGCGCACATGCGCGATGAGCTGGGAGACCTCCTGCTGCAGGTGATGTTCCATTCCCAGATCGCGAAGAAAGACGGAAAGTTTGACGTAGAAGACGTGATCGATACCCTGATCAAGAAACTGAAACGCCGCCATCCCCATGTCTTTGGCAAGGTAAAGGTAAGGTCCAGCCGCGAGATCATCGCTAACTGGCACAAAATTAAAGCGCAGGAGAAGAGAGGTAAAAGGCATGCTAAAGTATAAAAAGATAAGAGTAGGAAAAAATTATATTGAGGCTTTTTCCGTTTCGTTACAGAGTAAAACATTCATCCTGCTTAAGGGAAGAAAGGGCTATGTAATGTGCGGCTACATTAATCTAAAAGCTGCCGAAAAATTTAAAGACGCAGCCGTAAAGATCACGGGCGTCTCTACTATTGAAGAGGCCCTGAAAGCAAAAGTCCATTCCTGTACTTCCTGTGCGAGAAAATTAGGCATATCTAAAGGACAATCGATCCGGGAGGCACTCAAGAAAATTTACTAAATAATACTTGATATACCCCCAGGGGGTATGTTATAATTATTGTACAGAGGTGATGAGTGGCTAAGTATCCGGATCATACAGATAATTTAGTATCTCTAAGAAGGATAGAAGGGCAAGTCCGCGGCATTCAGAAGATGATTGAGAATAAAGGATATTGCGTAGATATACTTAATCAGATACACGCGGTTATTTATGCCCTCGCCAGAATCGAGGATAAAATTCTCCAGAAGCATTTTGAGGGATGTGTAGCCGAAGCTGTCCGCGGCGGTTCGGCAAATGATAAAAGAAAAAAGCTGGAAGAGATACTTCGGCTAATCCATCAATTCAGGAAGGTCTAAAAGGAGGTACACATGAAAAAATCTCTTATTTCTTTGTTTATCGCCACACTCTTACTTAATGCCGGATTGTCTTTGGCAGCCGCAGGCTCTTGCTGCGCAAAAGACAAGTGCGCAACTGCCAAAGGTACATGCTGCATAAAAGGAGATTGTAAGAGTTCCGATAAGAGTTGTTGTAGTAATGGACAGTGTAAATGTCCGTAGGATCTTAGCAGGAAAATAGGTCAATCATAGGCGGGGAGGTCGTAATACGGCCTGAGAGTCTCCGTTTAGACGGGGTTACCCGATGAACCTGAACTGGATAATGCCAGCGGAGGGAAGGAGCGTGATGGATAATAGACCCGATGCATCTGGCAAAGGGTCTTTTTATTTCTGCGGGCAGCCAGAAAACCCGGAGGGTTAAAAATGTTTAGCAAAATAACGGAAGCACAGATCAGCAGGGCGATCGTAGGAGAGTTTACCAGGTGGTTTGATGATTATATTACTTCCGATGTCATCATCGTCGGCGCCGGGCCCAGCGGCCTTATGGCAGGGCGCGACCTGGCTAATGCAGGGATCAAGACCCTGATCATCGAAAGCAACAATTATATCGGCGGAGGTTTTTGGGTCGGCGGTTATTTCATGAATACCCTGACCTTCAGGTCTCCGGCAGAGGATATCCTGGATGAACTGAAGATACCTCATAAGAGGATAGAAGACGGGTTGTCTGTCGCGGACGGCCCTTCTGCCTGCTCAAAGCTCATCTCCGCCACATGCGATTCAGGGGCAAAGATCCTGAACCTCACTAAGTTCGATGACGTGGTCCTGCGCAATCAGCGGGTTGAGGGGGCGGTGGTCAACTGGGCCCCGGTCTCGGCGTTACCCCGGCAGATCACCTGCGTAGACCCGATCGCCCTGGAAGCAAAGGTAGTGGTTGATGCTACAGGCCATGATGCCTGGGTAGCCCGGAGCCTCGAGAAGAGAGGGTTATTGAAATTGCAAAGTTTCGGCCCTATGGATGTCGTGCTTTCAGAAGGGCTGGTGGTAGAAAAGAGCGGTGAGATCTTCCCGGGGCTCTTTGCTATCGGTATGGCAGTATCTTCTGTCTACGGGATACCGCGCATGGGGCCTACTTTTGCCGGGATGCTTTTTTCAGGAAGAAAAGCTGCTCAGGAAATAATCAAGCTATTCTCCTGCACAGGGAGCTCTACTTGTAAAGAGCCTGCCGCAGTAGTCTAAAAACTACCAGTATAAAAATTGCAAAAAAAGATTGACAAATCTTATTTCTATAGTAAACTCTACTTTGTTAATAGAGTTAATAGACAAAAGGAAAAGCAAAATGAGAATTACCTATCGGGGCGATTACGCTTTAAAGGCAGTTCTGGATCTGGCGTTGCATCAGGGGACTTTAGTGACGACGCATGATTTAGCCAGGCGCACAGACGCTCCCCTTAAATTCTTGGAACAGGTTTTACTGGATTTAAAGAGGGGCGGTTTTGTAGAGAGCCGGCGGGGTAAGGTCGGCGGTTATCTTCTGGCAAGAGATCCTTCGCAGGTCAGATTAGGCGAGGTCATCAGGTTCATTGACGGCCCTATTGAGCCGATTGAATGCGTAGATAAAAAATACGACGGCTGCCGCGACTTGTATAAGTGCATCTTTAGAGGCATATGGCAGGAAGTGGCGGAGTCGACCTCCAGAATCATAGATAACATCACTTTTAAAGATCTGGCAGAAAGGGTGAAGAGGGGCCAGGGTCTGGTCTATTCGATTTAGGAAGGAGATCATGAATAAATGCCAAAAATTGCCAAAGACATTACGGCACTGATTGGTAATACTCCTTTGGTCTACATAAACAGGCTATCTCAAGGCTGCGGGGCCAGGGTGGCGGCGAAGTTAGAATTATTCAACCCCTGCTCTTCGGTTAAAGACAGGATAGGCCTGAGTATGATCGAACAGGCAGAGAGGGAAGGCAAGATAAAGCCGGATACGGTCATTGTCGAGCCGACTTCGGGCAATACCGGTATAGCCCTGGCTTTTGTCGCTGCTGTCAGAGGGTATAAACTGGTCTTGATTATGCCGGAGACGATGAGCCTTGAACGCAGAAAATTATTGGCCGCCTTTGGCGCAGAGATTATCCTTACTTCCGGCAGTGAGGGGATGAGCGGCGCGGTAAAAAAAGCGGAAGAGCTGGTAAAGAGCAATAAGCACTATTTTATGCCGCAGCAGTTTAAGAATCCGGCTAACCCCGAGATTCACCGTCGGACTACTGCCTTAGAGATCTGGGAGGATACCGAAGGCAAGATAGATATTTTAGTTGCAGGCGTCGGGACCGGTGGTACAATTACAGGTATAGCCGAAGTGATCAGGGAAAAGAAGCCTTCATTTCGCGCGATTGCGGTCGAACCGGAGGAATCACCGGTTCTCTCCGGCGGAAAGCCCGGGCCGCACAAGATCCAGGGCATCGGCGCAGGTTTTGTGCCAGATGTCCTGAACCGGGAGATAATTGATGAGATCATCCAGGTCTCTAATGACGATGCCGCTGCCACCGCCCGCAGGCTGGTAAAAGAAGAGGGGATCCTTGCCGGGATCTCTTCCGGGGCAGCTGTCTTTGCCGCCCTGAAAGTCGGCCGGAGAAGCGAGAATAAGGATAAGCTGATTGTGGTCATCCTGCCCGATACCGGCGAGCGCTACTTAAGTACAGGGCTTTTTGTTTAACCCTAAGGAGGAATAATCATGAGAGAAAAAGTCGAGAAGGCGATAGAAAAGGTGCGGCCCATGCTTCAGGCAGACGGAGGGGATGTTGAGCTCATCGATGTGACCTCAGAAGGAGTTGTGAAGCTGAAATTACAGGGAAGCTGTGGCTGCTGCCCGATGAGCCAGATCACCCTTAAGACGGCAATAGAGAAGATCATCAAGCAGGAAGTCCCCGAAATAAAAGAGGTCATCGCGATTTAAGGAGAGCGAGTCAGAGAGATGAGAACGATAAAAGAGATAAACGCAAAGATCAAAAAGGGCGACGTCGTAGTCGTCACCGCGGAAGAAGTCATAGATCTGGTGGCTAAAAAGGGCGTAAAAAAGGCGGCCCAGGAAGTGGATGTGGTCACCACCGGTACCTTTGGCCCGATGTGTTCATCCGGCGCCTATTTTAATATCGGACATTCAAAACCGAGGATTAAACTCGGCGGCGGGACCTGCACATTAAACGGAGTCCCGGTTTATACCGGTTTTGCGGCCGTGGATATATACCTCGGCGCAACCGCGCTTGCGGATGATGACCCGCGCAATAAGATCTATCCGGGAGAGTTCAAATACGGCGGAGGTCATGTGATCCAGGAGCTGGTCGCGGGAAAGAACGCGCACCTTGAGGCGAGCGCCTACGGCACGGATTGCTATCCGCGTAAGAAACTTTCCACCCATATTAATATCAAGGATATTAACGAAGCAGTCCTCTTTAATATCCGCAATTGTTACCAGAATTATAATATTGCGGTGAACCTTTCGGATAAGCCGATCTATACTTACATGGGTATGCTTAAGCCGAATCTCGGTAATGCCAATTACTGTTCTGCGGGACAGCTCTCGCCGCTCTTGAAAGACCCCTACTATAAGACCATAGGCGTAGGGACAAAGATATTCCTGGGCGGCGGCATCGGCTATGTCTCCTGGCACGGCACCCAGCACAACCCGTCGGTGAAACGCAAGGAGAATGGTATCCCGCAGGCTCCGGCCGGGACCCTGGCGGTCATCGGCGACCTGAAACAGATGAAACCGGAGTGGTTGGTGGGGGTGAGCATGCTTGGTTATGGCGTAACGCTGAATGTAGGGATAGGTGTACCCATACCGATACTTGATGAAGAGATACTTAAATACACGGCTGCCAGGGACGAAGAGATCTACGCGCAGGTAGTGGATTACAGCGAGGCGTATCCTCAGGCGGTACCGGGCAGCTTAGCAGAGGCAAATTATGCCCAGTTAAAATCCGGAAAGATCACGGTAAAGGGAAAGGAAATCCCTACCGGAAATCTCTCCAGTTACTCCAAGGCGGTGGAGATCGCCGAGCAGTTAAAGGCATGGATCAAGAAGGGGGATTTTACCCTGACAGAGGCGGTGGCGGCATTGCCGGGTGTAGAGTCAGGGTATACCTTTAAGCCTTTAAAAGAGAGCCCGTCAATCAGCTAGGCAGCGGGAGGAAAAGAATATGGTTTCCAAAAAGATAGTCTTGCATTTTCCGTCAAAGCTGGTGGATCAGCCCATCGTTTATAAACTGGTCAAAGATTTTGACCTGCAGTTTAATATTCTGAAGGCCTCGGTTACCTCGGGGGAAGAGGGCCTGATGGTCCTGGAATTGACCGGCAAAAAAGAGAACTTTGATCAGGGCATCGAATATCTTAAGTCCTGCGGGGTAAAGATCCAGCCTTTAAGCAAGGACGTGGTGCGCGATGAAGTCAAATGCACGCATTGCGGAGTCTGTATCCCGATCTGTCCTACGGGTGCGCTGATCGTCGACCCTAAGACGCGTAAAGTAATCTTCCATAACGATAAATGCATCGCCTGCGAACTCTGTGTTCCCATCTGCCCGCCGCGCGCCATGGAAGTGAAGTTCTAGTATTGCACGTGGATAAATTACCCAGACTTAAAAATATAATCAGGCGTTATGGCTCCTGCGTCATCGCTTTTTCCGGCGGCGTAGACAGCACGTTACTTTTAAAAGTGGCTTCCCTGGTGTTACCTAAAGATAAAATCCTTGCAGTTACTGCCACCTCTGCTACATACCCAAAAGAAGAATTATTTTTTTCTAAAACCCAGGCTAAGGAGATCGGCGTAAGGCATAAGATCATCGCGACTGCGGAAGTTAAAGATAAAAGATTTACTTCCAACCCCCTTGACCGTTGTTATATATGCAAAAAAGAGCTTTTTAATAAGCTGAAGATTATCGCGAGGAATTTTAGATACGATTTTGTACTCGATGCCACCAATGCCTCTGATAAGGCAGATTTTCGCCCCGGAAATAAGGCGCTTCAGGAATTAAAAATACGCTCACCGCTTAAGGAGGCAGGTTTGTCTAAGGATGATATCCGCGCGCTAAGTAGGCGATTTGGTTTGGTTACCTGGGATAAACCGAGTTTGGCTTGCCTGGCCTCTCGCATTCCTTACGGCACAAAAATTACGCCGTCTTTACTTAGCCGCATTAACCAGGCAGAGGAATATTTAAGAAGTTTTGGTTTCAAACAGGCGAGATTGCGGCATTATAACAACCTCTGCCGGATTGAGGTTTTGAAAAGGGATATCCCGCGGCTTCTTGCCCGGCGCAATCAGATAGTCGACAAGCTAAAAAGTTTGGGTTATAATTATGTTACTGTGGACCTTGAAGGATACCGTACCGGCAGCATGAATGAGGTGATCGGTCGATGAGGAAAGCCTATTTAGACTACGCAGCTACTACTCCTTGCGATCCCGAAGTGCTTGAGGCGATGAAGCCGTATTTTTTTGAAAAGTTCGGCAATGCCTCCAGTATCTATTCTCTAGGACAGGAAGCGAAGAAGGCTATTGAGGATAGCCGCGAGAAGCTCGCCGCATTTTTAGGCGCAAGGCCTGATGAGATCGTCTTTACTTCAGGCGGGACAGAATCCGATAATTTCGCCATTAAAGGCATAACCTATGCCCTTAAGCAAAAAGGTGACCACATTGTTACTAGTGCCATCGAGCACCATGCTGTCAGCGAGCCGGCTAAATTCCTGGAGAAGCAGGGATTTAAGGTCACTTATGTCGGCGTAGACAGCCAGGGGCTGGTCTCTCCTGATGACATAAAGCGCGCGATCACCGATAAGACCATCCTCATCAGCGTAATGCATGCCAATAACGAGATCGGTACTATTCAACCGATTGCCGAGATCGGCAGGATTGCTAAAGAAAAAGGGGTCTGTTTTCATACTGATGCCGTGCAGACAGTCGGCCACATTCCGGTGAATGTGGATGAGCTGAATGTCGATCTTCTATCACTCTCTGCGCATAAATTTTACGGGCCCAAGGGTGCCGGCGCCCTTTATATCCGTAAGGGTACGCGTATTGAATCGTTCCTGCATGGCGGAGACCAGGAGAGGGACAGGCGTGCATCTACCTATAATACTCCGGGGATCGTAGGCCTGGGCAAAGCAATAGAATTATGCTCAAAGACTATGCCGGAAGAAGCCAAGTTTCAGACCGCCCTGCGTGACCGTCTGATCAAGGCGCTGGTGGAAAAGATCCCTGAGGTCCGGCTTAACGGAGACCCGCTTAAGCGGCTCCCTAATAATATAAATATTTCTATCCGATACATTGAGGGCGAATCCATGCTTCTGAGCCTGGATATGGCGGGAATCGCCTGTTCTACCGGCTCAGCCTGTACCTCTACTTCTTTAGAGCCGTCGCATGTGCTCCTGGCGATCGGCCTGCCGCATGAGATCGCTCATGGATCGCTACGCATTACTTTCGGCAGATGGACGAAAGAAGAGGATGCCGAGTATCTCTTAGAAAGCCTTCCCAAGATCGTTTCGAAACTGCGCGCCATGTCGCCCCTTTACGATAAAAATAGGTTGTAGATAGCAGTTAGTAGGTAGTAGTTAGGTAAAAATGCAGGAACGCATACTCGATTTTTTAAAGAGAAAACAAGGCTATGTTTCCGGCGATACTATTGCCAGCCGGCTTGGCATTACCCGTCAGGGGCTCTGGAAACACATCCAGGAGCTCAAAGAATTAGGGTATGACATCGTCGCTGTGCCGCACCTGGGGTATCGGCTTGAATCTTTACCTGACAGGCTCTTTCCTTTTGAGGTCAGCCACAACCTGAATACTAAGTTCGTCGGTAAAAGAGCCCATTATTTCGATACCGCAACCAGCACCATGGAGATCGCCATGGACCTGGGCCTGAAGGGTGCTCCTGCGGGTTCGGTCGTCATCGCAGAATCTCAGACTAAGGGCAAGGGAAGGCTTGGCCGCATCTGGTTTAGCCCCAAATACAAAGGAATATATCTTTCGCTGATACTTAGGCCCACCCTCCTTCCGAGCGAGGCCTCTATTTTTACCTTGTTGTCGGCTGTAAGTATCTGCGAGGCGCTTAAAAACTTTGCCGCAATAGATGCCCAGATCAAATGGCCCAACGATATATTTTTGGGCCAGAAAAAATTAGGCGGCATCCTCACCGAACTGAACGCCGAGACGGATAAGATCAATTTCATCGTCATCGGCATCGGCCTGAATGTGAACAACGATAAGAAATCCCTGATCAGCGGCTCAACTTCCCTGAAGGAGCACAAAAAAGAAAGCGTAGACAGGGCCGGGTTGCTCAAGGAGGTCTTGCGCCGGATAGAGGCGAATTATTTTCTTCTGGAGAAGAAGGGTTCAGGGGTGATCCTGGATAAATGGCGCGAGCATAATCTGACACTCGGCAGGAGGGTCAAGGTCTACTGCCAGAAGAAACATCTTGAGGGGGAGGCCTTGGGCCTGGATCGCGACGGCGGGCTTCTGGTCAGAAACGACGGCGGCCTGATCGAGAAGGTCCTGGCCGGCGATGTGGTGCACTGCAGGTAACGTAAACCTATAATTTAATTCAGGTTGACAATTATCCCGGCGGATGCGATAATAACTGCCGGGATTTTTATTTCCGATGAATAAGATACTTATTTTTATCATTTCCGGGCTCTGTTTCAACCTTTGTGCCTTTGCCGAGGAGCCGCATACTCTGGAAAAGATCACGGTCAGGCCGCAGAGCGGGTTCTCTACGCAGGTGGTCACTGCCTCTGAAATAAGCGGGATGCACCTGGATACCGTCGCGGATATTCTCGATCATGTCTCCGGTATCGATTTACGCTACCGGGGAACGCAGGGTATCCAGGCGGACCTTACCCTGCGCGGTTCTACTTTCGAGCAGGTTGCGCTCCTCATCGACGGGGTAAGGGTAAACGACCCTCAGACCGGACACCATAATCTGGATATACCCCTGACGCTATTTGACGTGGAGAGGATAGAGGTGGTCAAGGAAGGTGATTCTGCCTTCTACGGCGCAGGCGGGATTGCCGGAAGCGTAAACATCATCACTAAGAAGCCCAAAAAGAAGGCCTTGCGCCTGGATACGCTTTTTGGCCAGCATGCGCTCTTTGGTCAGGCAGGATCTTTGAGCCTGCCGGCAGATCAGGCTTCCGGAAGGGTATCTTTTGACCACAAGATCTCAAAAGCTGCCCGGCCGAATACCGATTTCGAATATAAGACCGCCTCTATCTACCTAACCCGGGAGTTTGATTCATCTACTCTGGACACGCTTTTCGGTTACCAGAAAAAAGATTTCGGTGCGGACAGCTTTTATTCCAATCTCTTTCCCGAAGAAGAGGAGCATACCGAGACAATTTTTTCCCGCACCGGCCTTGAATCCAAACTTGGCTTCGGCACGCTCAAAAACAACCTTTTTTTCCGCAAGCACCGCGATAAGTTCATCCTGCGTAGGAACAGCCCCACCCCTGTCAATTACCACACTACCTATGTATACGGGCTTAATTCAGACCTGACCCTTCCCACAAAATACGGGGATTTAGCTCTGGGGCTGGATGTAGGGAGAGACGAGATATATTCTTCAAACCTCGGGAAACACACCCGCATCCACGAGGCAGGTTCTTTTGGCTTTACCCCGAAATTAGGCGAGAGGCTGAGTGCCGATCTACGGGCGAGGCTCGATTATTACCAGAAGTGGCATACTCAGGAGTCTTTTAATGTCGGTTTAGGGTATGACCTCATCCCTCAAGAATTGAAGGTGCGGGGTTCGGCTTCCCGGGCTTTCCGCATCCCCAGTTTTACCGAACTTTATTACTCTGATGCTGCAAATAAGGGGAATCCGGACCTGGGAGTCGAGACCTCGGATAATTTCCGTCTCGGTCTTTCTTTGCGCAAGTGGTTTATGGAGTTGGGAGTTGACGGTTTCCTGCGCCAGGGCCGCAATCTCATCGACTGGACGCGCACCCGGCCGACTGACCGCTGGCAGGCGACGAACCTTGGCCGGATCGATTTCCGGGGCATAGAGCTTAACAGCAAGATCAAGCCGAACTTGAAATACGGCGGGCTGAGGCTGGATAAGATGACTTTCTCCTATAATTATACGGGTCCGGATAAACAGGCAGGCGGGTTCTATTCCAAGTACGCCCTGGATATCCTGAAGCACCAGTATCTTTTGGGCATGGATTTTGTCCTCTTTGGCCTGGATGTGAACTGGCAGTTCTCCTACAACCGGCGTTATTACGGCGAGACCTATTTTGTGGGAAACGTGTATCTGGGGAAGAGGTTCCTCGCTAAAGACTTCAGTTTCGAGCCATTCCTTAAGATTGATAATTTCAGCAATACCCGATACACCGAGGTTGCCGGAGTGCTGCAACCGAGGCGCTGGATCAAGTCCGGGGTAAAGTTTGAGTGGTAGCCGCCTCAAAATCTGTTGGAAAGGATAACACTGCGCGGTATAATATTGACATGTTTATTCACGCCGTATTATTCGAGGTCGAGCCGAAAGAGGTAGTCAAGTACCGCAGGGATAGCCTGATGTGGGCGCGCTACGCGAAAAAAGCCAGGGGCTTTGTGGCCTACCGCACGATGAAGAGATCCGGTTATAAAAATCAGTATGCCTCGGTTTATGAATGGAAGTCCGAAGCAGACCATACCCGCTTTATGAAGAAATTCCACGACCGGCTCGTCACCAAATCCTGCGCCCGCGTAAAAGTCCTGGGCTATTACAATCTGAAAGCCATAGACCAATCTTAGGGATCCCCTTCCGGGTCCCCATTTTAGATGAAAAAAGAGCGCGTAGTCGTAGCCATGAGCGGTGGGGTGGATTCTTCGGTAGCCGCCGCCCTTTTACAGAAAGAGGGCTATGAGGCGATCGGGATGACCATGTGCTTCAATCTTGCAGATACCGGGCGCAGGAAATCTGGCTGCTGCGGCCTGCAAGGCATAGAGGATGCCCGTCGCGTCGCCCATAAATTAGGCATCAGGCACTACGTCATCAATATGCAGAAGCCCCTGAGAGATTTTATCATCAAGGATTTCTGCAAAGAATACCTGAGGGGCAGGACCCCGAATCCCTGCGTGCGCTGCAATCAGTTTTTAAAGTTCGACATCCTCTTAAAAAAAGCGCTTGAACTGGATGCCCGATATTTGGCTACCGGGCATTATGTCAGGAAGATCAGAACACCCCGCGGTTTTAAGTTAAAAAAGGCCAAGGACCCGGATAAAGACCAGTCGTATTTTCTCTACCGTCTTAATCAGTATCAACTAAGGCACGCGCTCTTTCCACTCGGCGATTATACTAAGACTGAGGTGAGGGAGCTGGCCCGTAAATTCGGCCTGGCAGTGGCTGAAAAGCCGGGGAGCCAGGAGATCTGCTTTCTGCCTGATAGCGATTACCGCGGGTTTCTAAAAAACCGGGTTAAAAAAAAGCTGCAGCCGGGTCCGATCGTAGACAAGGATGGCGATCTTTTAGGCAGGCACAGGGGAGTCGCGTTTTACACTGTCGGCCAGCGTGAAGGGCTAGGTTTAGCCCTGGGTTATCCGGCTTATATCAGCCGGATCGACGCAGCTAAGAATCAAATCGTAGTCGGCAGAAGAGAAGAGGCGATGGAAAAGGCATTTCTCGTCAGCCAGCTGAACCTTATTTCCGCACCCCACAAAAAGAAGGTTGCGGCCCGGGTGCGGATAAGGTATAATCACAAAGAGGCTCCCGCAGATATATTTTTTTGGGGCAGGAGAGCCAAAGTTATTTTCAGGGAGCCGCAGTTTGCCGTTACCCCGGGACAATCCGCGGTATTTTACCGCCGGGGCACAGTCCTTGGCGGCGGCGCGATCGAGGAGGTCTTAGATTAGATGACTAAGAAAGAAGCCACAGGACTGGAAGATAAAATCCTAGAGCTGAAGAAGAAGCGTAATGCCGTAATCCTGGTGCACAATTACCAGCTTCCTGAGGTTCAGGATATCGCGGACTACCGGGGTGATTCTCTGGAGCTGAGCCGTATCGCGGCCAAGACCGATGCCAAGGTGATCGTCTTCTGCGGGGTGCATTTCATGGCTGAGACCGCATCAATATTATGCCCGGAAAAGAAAGTGATCATGCCGGATATGCATTCCGGCTGCCCCATGGCCGATATGATCACCGCCCAGGACTTGAGAAGATTGAAAAAAGAGCACCCTAAGGCGGTGACGGTCGGTTACGTGAATACTTCAGCGGAAGTAAAGGCAGAACTGGATTACTGCTGTACCTCGACTAACGCGGTGAAGGTAGTGAATTACCTGAAAGATAAGTTTGAGGAAATCGTTTTTGTGCCGGATAAGTACCTGGCGGATTATGTCTCCAAAGAGACACATAAAAAGCTCATCTTCTGGAACGGATTCTGTCCTACCCACGTAAAGATCCTGCCCGATGATATCAAGCGGGAGAAGAAATTTCATCCTTTTGCCAAGGTGATGGTGCACCCGGAGTGCCTTCCGGCAGTGGTAGCCATGGCAGATGCCGCGCTATCGACCAGTCAGATGTGCAAGTTTGCGCATGAATCCGAGGCCAAGGAGTTCATCGTGGGAACAGAGGTCGGATTGATCTATCGCCTCAAAAAAGATAATCCCGCCAAGGAGTTTTACCCTGCCTCGGAAGCGGCAGTCTGCCCGAATATGAAACGGACTACCCAGGAAAAGGTGCTCTGGGCGCTGGAAGAGCTCAAAGAAGAGGTCAGGGTCGCGGATGAGGTGCGCCAGCGCGCGCGCCTGGCTATTGACCGGATGCTGGAAATCGTATAGTGAACATCCCGATCGCCTACGAGGATGACTGGCTCTTGATTGCCGATAAACCCACCGGACTCCTGACTATCCCTACCCCGAAAAAAGAATCCCGCACGCTGGTAAGCATCCTCAACGATGACCTAAAGAAAAAAGGCTCAACCTACCGCCTGCATCCCTGCCACCGCCTTGACCGGGAGACCTCCGGCCTGATCGTCTTTGCCAAGGGAAAGTCCGTGCAGAAAAAGATGATGGGGCTTTTCCGGGAGCGCAGGGTCAAGAAGACCTATGTCGCCTTTATCAGGGGGGATGATCTGCCTTCCGAAGGCGAGATAAAAAAAGCGATTGAAGGAAAACCAGCACTCACCAGGTACAAACTCATCGAAAAGAGAAAAGACTTTTCCGTGGCAGAGGTCCTGCCCCTTACCGGCCGCACTAATCAGATCAGGATCCATTTCAAGGAGATCGGGCATCCCCTTTTAGGAGAGACAAGGTTCGCCTTTCGCCGCGATTTTAAGGTCAGGGTAAAACGGCTCATGCTCCATGCAGAGAACCTGGAGTTCGTGCATCCGGTGACCATGAATACCGTTTCGGTGAATAGCAAACTGCCTCAGGATATGCGGCAGCTCCTGGATAGAAGGGCGCAATGAGCATAAAAAGAGCGTTTTTGATCTTCTCCTGGGCGCTTTACGACCTGGCAAACCAGTTCTTCGCCTTGAATGTGGTCTCGCTTTATTATGTGCGCTGGCTGACCCTGGAAAAGCAGGTGCCCGAGATATTTTACAGCATCTCCTTCGGCGTTTCACTATTCTTCGTCGGAATACTCTCGCCCGTTCTGGGCGCTATTTCTGACCTCACCCAGAGAAGAAGGATATTCCTCATCCAGCTTACCGTCTTGTCTGTCGTCTTTACGCTGTTTCTGGGACTCACCGCAAATGTCGCCTTGAGCCTTATCTTCTTTGCCGTGGCGAACTTCGGCTGTCAGCTGGCGATCATCTTTAATAACGCCCAGATGATCGAGATAGCCCCGCAGGGAAAGGTGGGGCTGGTCTCCGGCTTCGGCAGGATGCTCGGTTATAGCGGCGCGATCATCGCCATGTACCTGGCCAAGCCCATAGTTTTGGAAAGAGGATACCAGGCGACCTTTATCCCCAGCGGCCTCCTCTTTTTGTTGTTTGCCCTGCCCTGCATGATCTTTGTCCGGGACCCGCATAGCAGGCAAAACATAAGATTGGCTTATTTCTTCCGGGGAGAAAGGGTCATAGCCAGCTTCGCGGCCTTAAGAAAGGCGCTTCTGGAGGTGAGGAAGGTCGCATCCCTGGCCAATTTTCTGAAGGCGGCATTTTTCGGGCTGGCTGCGGTCAACGTGATCATCCTCTTTATGTCAGTATACGCCACGCGCGTCTTCGGATTAAGCGAAATACAGATCATCCACCTGATCGTCTTCTCCACGCTTTTTGCCATTGCCGGAAGCATCGTCTCCGGCTTCATCAGCGACTATATCGGTTATAAACGCTGCCTGATGGGCGTATTTATCCTCTGGATAGCCGCCTTTATCGGCGCAAGCATAAGCCGGGATATCCGCCTATACTGGGCGATGGGAGCAATAGTGGGGGCAGCCCTGGGTGCTACCTGGGTCGTCTCGCGGGCGCTCGCCATAAAACTTGTTCCTCCGGAAAAGATCGGCGAGGTATTCGGGTTATTTAATTTTGTCGGCTACATTTCTGCGATCATGGGTGCTGTGTTTTGGGGCCTGGCCCTGTTATTCCTCTCCAGGTTCGGTGAGTCCGGTTACCGGATCGCGTTGGCAAGCCTTATCTTATTCATGGGCCTGGGGTTTGTGTATTTACGCCGCCTCCCTCAGGATAAATGATGCAGACGACAGGACCGGTGATCCAGGATATTTTTCATGAGACGGCCGAAAGGCTGTCTGAAAACGTCTCTTTACAGTCAAAAAAGGGATCCGGATGGCAGAAAGTGACCTTCGGTGAGCTGGATGCTTCGGCGCAGAAGCTGGCGCGCTTTTTGCTCAGCGAGGGTTTTCAGAAAGGCGACGCCGCAGGGATAGTCCTGGAGAACCGTCCGGAGTGGGCGCAGATTTTCCTCGGCGTGATGTACGCGGGGCTGGTCGCAGTCCCCCTTGATCCCGCATTAAGCCAGCAGGAATTAAGGAACCTGCTGCTGGACAGCGCAGCAAAGGTCATTTTCTGCTCCCACGATACTTTTGCCAAAAAGGTCTCCCCGGAACTTCACAGCAGGCTTGCCAAGATCGTCATCCTGGACAGCCCGGTCGCCCGGCCGCAGGATCTGGTAAGTTTTTCCGAGATAGAGGCTCAGGCGTTCCCGGAGATCGCCCTGCCGCAGACAGGGCCGCAGGCTCCGGCGCTTTTATTCTACACTTCCGGGACCACCGCTACTCCCAAGGGCGTGCTCCTGACCCATAATAATATCTGCGCCAATTTTTTCAGCATCAAAAAGACGGGCGTTTATTCCTCTTCGGACAATACACTTTCGATCCTGCCCTTTTATCATACCTATGCCTTTATGACGACACTGGTCGTGCCTCTTTTGACGGGAGGCAGGATCACTATTTTTGGCCTGAGTTTTAAACCTCAGGAACTTATTCGGGTTATCCGGGAAACGCAAATTACGGTTATTATCGGGATACCGCATCTTTTTGTGCTGATCCACAAGGCCATCATCGAGGGGCTGAAAAAGCTCCCGCTAGTCCTAAGGCCGTTTTCCAGGTTCGGATTAGGCCGGTATCTGGGCAGGAGCCTACGCTTCATGGCCAGCGGAGGGGCCCGTCTTGATCCGAAGGTCTGCCGTGACCTGAACCGCTGGGGCCTGAAGTTGATCGAGGGTTACGGCCTGACCGAGGCCTCTCCGGTAGTTACTCTGAACCCCCTGCAAAAGATCAAGTGCGGTTCAGCGGGAAAGCCGCTCCCCGATATCCAGGTAAAGATAATCGATCCGGATAATTCCGGAGTGGGGCAGGTGGCTGTCCGCGGCGAAAACGTGATGCAGGGGTATTTTAAACAGCCGGGGCTCACTGCCCGGGCGGTCAGGGACGGCTGGCTTTATACAAAGGACCTGGGGTACCTGGACAAAGAGGGGTATTTATTCCTTACCGGGAGAGAAGAGGAGCTGATCGTCTTAAGCTCGGGGAAGAACATCTATCCCGAGGAACTGGAGGCCTATTACGCTGCAAACCCCTACATCAAAGAGCTCTGCATCCTGGAAAAATACGAAGAGAAGTTCGGGCACCGCATGGAATCTTTGCATGCGGTGGTGGTGCCCGATCTTGAGTATTTCCGCTCCCGCAACGAGGCGAACATCCGGGAGAAGATCCGCTGGGAACTGGATAACCTGAGCCGCCAGCTTCCGGCATACGCGCACATCATGGGCTTTACCGTGACTAAAGAAGAGCTCCCCCGCACTACCCTGGGCAAGATCAAGAGGTTTGAAGTGAGGGAAAGGTATTTAGAGGCAAGGATGCCGAAAGTAAAACCTGAGGAGGTCGCTTTCTCGGAGGAGGACCTGCGGTTGCTGGAAGAGCCGGCCAGCCGCAAGATCATTAAGTTCCTCTCATCCGAATTAAAAAAGCCGGTCTATCTGGACAGCCATCTTGAGCTGGACCTGGGGATCGATTCTCTGACACGGGTGGAGCTGGGCCTGGGCTTAGAAAGTTTATTTTCGCTGAAGATCCCGGAGGATATCCTCTATAGCATCTCGACGGTAAAGGAGGTCATCCTTAAGATAAAAGAATTGCTCAGCCGGCCTGCTCAGGGTCAGGCAGGCCAGCAGGAGCCGGCCTCCTGGAGCCGGATCCTGGAAGAGATGCCTTCAGAAGAGACCCTCGACAAAATCGGTACAGAGCCGTCATTTTTCAATAAGATAGCGACCTGGCTCTTTAAAGTTTTCTTCCTGGGGATGTTCAAAATCTTCTGGCTCCTTAGCGTAAGAGGCAGGGAGGACTTGCCTAAGGACGGCCCGTACATAGTTTCTCCGAATCATGCCAGTTACCTGGACGGTTTCGCCGTCTTCAGCAGCCTGCCTTTTAGCCTCGGGCTCAAGACCTATTTCATCGGTTACAGCGCTATCTTTGAGCATCCTCTGGTGAGATGGGCGATAAAAACCGGCCGCCTCATCCCTATCGATCCGAATACCAATCTTACTCAGGCCTTGCAGGCAGTGGCCTATTGTTTGCGGAAGAAGAAGATCGTCTGCATTTTCCCCGAAGGCATGCGCGCCATCGATGAAAAGGTGGGAGAGTTTAAAAAAGGCATCGGCATATTGCTCAAAGAGATGGATATCCCGGCGGTCCCGGTGTATATTAAGGGTTCACACGCCTCCTGGCCAAGGACTAGGCGTCTGCCCAGATTCTGCCGGATCAGGGTCTGTTTCGGCAAGCCGGCTGCCTGGAAAGAGCTGAAAGACGAGAATACGGAAAGCGCAGGCGACGATTACGAGGCGATAACCAGGGCGCTGAGGCAGAGGGTGATGAGGCTGGCATGTTGAAATACGCACTATTAGGCATTCTCCAGGGCCTGACCGAGTTTCTGCCGGTGAGCAGTTCAGGGCACCTGGTGATCTTTCAGAAGCTTCTCGGAGTGGCAGAGGAAGGGGTGGTCATTTCGGTAGTCTTGCATGCGGGAACCCTCTTTGCCCTGGCTATTTTTTTCATCCGGGACCTGTTGGCGATTTTGCGTCACGTAAGATTATTGCTCTTTATCCTGGCGGTGACGTTGATCACGGGGTCAATCGGTATTGCGGGAAAAGACTTTTTTGAGGGGCTCTTCGGTTCTCCCCGGCTGGTCGCCTTTGCCCTGATCTTCACCGGCCTCGTACTTCTGGTCACGAAGAGATCCTGCGCCGGAACAAGGGAAAAGCCCGGGTTTAAAGATGCGCTTGTCTTAGGGCTGGCGCAGGCAACCTCGATCATACCGGGCCTCTCGCGTTCAGGCATGACTATCTCGACGCTGTTATTCAGGAAGTTCGCCCCGGAGACTAGTTTTAAGCTCTCTTTCCTGGCCGCGATACCGGCGATATCCGGCGCGCTGCTTCTTGAGGCAGGAAAGGTGGATCTTGCCTTAAAGGCGCATGCCCCAGAGTTGCTTATAGGCTTTATTTTTAGTTTTTTAACTGGACTTATTAGCCTTCAGGTATTAAAATCAATATTACGCAAGGAAAAATTCTATTTGTTCGGCTTCTATTGCTTCTTTCTGGCAATCATTACCCTTATATTTTTAAGATGAGTATCATTGTCTTAGGCACAGTTGCCCTGGATTCGGTAAAGACTCCTCACGGAGAGCGCAGGCGGATGCTCGGCGGTTCGGCTGCGCATTTTGCCATGTCCTGCCGCCTGTTTACCGACGTGCATCTGGTGGCGATCGTGGGAGAGGATTTTCCCGAAAGGCACGTCAGCTTTCTTCGCCGCAAAGGCATTATCCTGACTTCGCTCATCCGAAGCAGGGGCGAGACTTTCAGGTGGAGCGGAGAATATAAGGGAGACCTGAATACCGCCCTTACCTTGAGTACGCAGCTTGGGGTGCTTTCCGCTTTCCGGCCGGTGATCCGGGAGGAGCAGCGTAATATCAAGCACATCTTTCTGGCCAATGTGGACCCCCAGATACAGAGGGGCCTGTTGAAACGGATGCATTCTCCGCAGCTGGTAGGCCTGGACAGCATGAACTACTGGATTAAGCATAAGCGCCGGGCGCTGGTAGGCCTCTTGAAAGAGGTGGATATCTACGTCGCTAATGACCAGGAGGCGCGCTCCCTCTCCGGAGAGCATAACCTGCTTAAGGCTGCGCGTTGCCTTAAGGCATTCGGGCCGAAGATGGTCCTGATCAAAAAGGGAGAGCACGGGGTCTTGTTCTACGCGCCGGGTGTTATTTTTTCGCTTCCGGCGTATCCTACGCATAAAGTAGTCGATCCTACCGGAGCAGGGGACACCTTTGCCGGAGGTTTCATGGGATATCTGGCGAAAGTGGGGAAGGTCAATACGCAAAGCATTAGAAAAGCCATTGCTTACGGGACAGTGGCCGCTTCTTTTAATGTCGAGGGATTTGGCCTTGAGCAGACCGCGCGCCTCACCGCCAAGGACCTGGAGGCGCGCCTTGCGCGTTTTAAAAAATATATTTCTCTGGAGGGAGAGGCTTGATGAACAAGGAATTAAGAGAGATGCGGGAGGAGTTTGCCGGGTTTTTCCGCGCTTACGGCATCATATGAGTGGCTATCGGTATTGTCATGGGCAATGCCGTGGCCAAGGTCATTTCAGGGATTGTCGAGGGTTTGATCATCGCCGCCCTGGTCAATTTCTTTGCTATCTCCATAGTCGTGTTCTTTATGGTCAAATACGTCTTTAAGGCTATAGCTCCGGAAGGAAAGGAAGAGAAAGATGCTTGAGGAAAAGATCCACAGTGATTATAAAGAGGCGATGAAGAGTCGTGACACACTGAGGAGTTCGGCTTTAAGTTTCCTGCGCGCGGACATGATGAACCTGGCAGTAGCCAGGAAAAAGAAACTCCTGGATGATGCGGAAGCCGTTTCGGTGATCAAGAAGCAGATCAAACAGCGCCAGGATTCCATCGACCAGTTCACCAAGGGCGGACGGCCGGATATGGCGGAAAAAGAGAAGAAAGAGCTTGAGATCTTAAAGGGGTATCTGCCCCCGGAATTATCGGCAGAGGAGATCAAAAAGATGATCGATGAGGCTGTCGCGGCCACCGGCGCCCAGGGCATGAAGGATATGGGCAGGGTGATGAAGGAGGTCACGGCTAAGACAGGCGGCAGCGCAGACGGAAAACTGGTCAGCGACCTGGTAAGAGAGAAACTGGCAACCCTTGAGCCGAAAAAGGAATAGGATGAACCTTCAGAGTTTTAAGGTAAAAGTCACTTTGATCCTGATCTTCTCCATGGTCTTTTCCCTGGCGGTAAGCAATATGCTCATCTACCGCTTTGCGCTGGAGTCGCAGCTTAGCCAGTTAAGGGATAAGCTGATGATCATCGCCCAGACCGCAAGCCTGGTGGTCGATCCCAAAGCGCTGCTTGAGATACCCCTTAACCCCGAAGGGAAAAATACCCCTCAATATAAAGCAATCGAGAATAAGCTGGTAAAGATCCGGCAGGGAAACCCCTCTATTACCTATATTTACGTGATGAGTATGACCGGCCAGGAGGGTATCTGGCAGTTTATTGTGGATGCCGAGGTCCCGGCTACCGTTAATCAGAGGACTGCCGACCCGGGCGAAAAATACGACGCCAGCCGTTTTTCCGAGATACTTAAAGGCTTTCAGGGGCCCTCCGCAGACAGAGAACTTGAAGTCGATGAATGGGGGGCTACCCTTTCCGGTTACGCCCCTGTTTATGACGAATCCGGCCGTCCTATCGCGCTATTGGGGGTGGATATCATGGCCGACGATGTCTTTAAGACGCAGCGCGAGGTGAACGTGCGCGTCTTTTCCATACTTTTCGGCGGGATCCTGCTTTCCATCTTTATCGGCATCTTATTCTCCCGTAAGATCACCGATCCGATCAAAAAATTAGTCGAGGCGACCGGACACATCGCCGAAGGCAACTTCAATTTCCGCGTCCAGATAAAGAGCCAGGATGAGATCGGCCAGCTGGGGAACGCCTTTAACCAGATGAGTGAGAGCCTGCATGAGGCAAAGGAGGAGCTGCACGGCTATTTTTACAAGATCGTGCAATCCTTAATCCGCGGCATCGAGGCAAAGGACCGCTACACCCGCGGCCATTCTGAGCGGGTGGCGGAATACGCGGCTAAGATCGCCGCTGGCCTGGGCTTTCCGGAGGAAAAGATAGAGCTGTTAAGAGAGGCGGCCAGCCTCCATGATATAGGCAAACTCGGGGTCAAAGAGGATATCCTCAACAAGAAGGACAAGCTTAATGAGGAAGAGTGGGATATCATCCGCAGGCACCCGGCAGTCGGAGAGGATATATTGAAGCCGGTGATGTCGGACAAAGAGATGCTTACCGTCATCCGCGAGCATCATGAGCACTGCGACGGCTCGGGTTATCCCGACAGGCTGAGCGCGGATAAGATCACCCTTTTTGCCAAGATCGTCGCCGTAGCCGACGCCTATGACGCGATGACCTCATCCCGCGCCTACCGGCCCGCCCTGAGCAGGGAAAAGGCGATAGAGGAGCTAAGAAAAGGCGCCGGCACCCAGTTTGACGAAAAGATTGTCGACGTTTTTATCGGGATACTCGCGCAGGAGGGCTAAAATTTAGTAGACAATTCCGGGCAAATGTGGTAATCTAACCTTTCAATATTTTCGGGTTGTTTTGTGATCAGCTCACAAGTCACCCCGCCTTTTCCGCAAACCTAAAAATCCTTTTATGGAGACGTATTTTTTAAAGAGCACGGATATCTTTAAGTTCTACGACCGGATAGCCTCTGAATACGAGCTCTATGTCCCGGTCAGGGTAAAGACTCCCGTCAAGGTAAAATGCGAATATCAGTCGCACCTTCCCACCGACGACTACCTGCTGAAGAAATACTCTGAAGCCAATAAAGAAGAGGTCTGTTTTAACGAATACCGCTGCGTGGAGCCTACCGCAAGGGCTTTTTTCACCCACTTTAAAGAAGAAGTCTGCGATTATTTTGCGCATCCGCCGAAAGAAGCGAAAGATAAACCCATCGCCTTATGCGGGGTAAAGAATTGCGACATCTTCTCCACTAGAATCCAGGATTTTGTCTTTCTGGGCGGCATTGACGAAGACCCGGTCTATAAGGCAAGAAGAGAAAATGCCCTGATCATCTCCGGCGATTGCCCTAATTTCAAAGAGGCCTGTTTCTGCCGCGCCTTTGAAATAAACCCGCACTGCAACGAGGGATTTGATTTTAACTTTTCCCCTCTTACCGACGGATTTCTCGTCGATGTGGGCTCGGAAAGGGCGGGTAAGCTCGCAGGACTCATCAAGGATATGCTTGTCCCGGCCGGCTTTGGCCAGCTCTCCGGCAGGCAGGCCAAGAGAGAGACACTGATCCGGCAGATGGAGAGCCACCTTGCCCACCATAAGATCCCTAGAAAAGAGACGCTTCAAGAAATAGTACTGGCGGGTTACAATTCCAAGATCTGGAACGAAGAGATGTTTACTTGTGTGGAGTGCGGCGGCTGCATCTTTATCTGCGATACCTGTCACTGCTTCTTTCTCTCGGATGAGCCCCGGGACGGCAATACCAAAAGATACCGCGCCTGGGATGGCTGTTTATTGAAGAACTTCAGCCGCGTTGCCGGAGGGGCAAACCCCTTAAAGATGCGTCATATGCGCCTACGTAACCGCTATATGAAAAAGTTCGACTTTTTTGTGGATAATCTCGGGGTTCAGGCCTGCTGCGGCTGCGGCAGGTGCATCGAGGTCTGCCCGGGAAAGATCGATATCCGCCACATCTTAAGGAAGTTATATGAAGAAAAACATCTACCGGCCGTTTGAGGCGGTTGTAGAGGACATCATCAGCGAGACTCCGACGATAAAGACCTTTGTCTTCCGTCCCAAAGAGCCGTTCAGTTTCAGGACCGGCCAGTTCATCGAGCTGACTGTTCCGGGAATAGGGGAGGCGCCTTTTACCCCTTCTTCGGACCCCAATATCACCGAAAGGTTCGATGTCACCATCATGAAAGTGGGCCGGGTCACCGAACTCCTGCACGGCATAACCAAGGGCACGACCTTAGGCGTGCGCGGGCCTTACGGAAAGGGTTACCCGCTGGATAAATTTTACGGCAAAGACGTCCTGATCGTCGGCGGAGGCGTGGGCCTTGCGCCTTTAAGGTCGCTGCTTTTCAGCCTATTTGCCGGGATCGATAAATATAATAAGGTGGTGCTGCGCTACGGTTCGCGCACCTCAGGAGACATCGTCTATAAGGAGGCTATTCCCGAATGGGCGAAGAAGAAAAAGGTTAACCTGGTCACCACCGTGGACGTGGGCGATCCTTCCTGGAAGGGCAATGTCGGCCTGGTAACCACTATCCTTAAAGACCTGCCCGTAGACCTTAATAATGCGGTGGCAATCGTCTGCGGCCCGCCGATCATGATGAAATTTGTGACCATGAAATTACTGGACCTCGGGTTTAAACCGGAACAGATTTATCTTTCTATGGAAAAAAGCATGTCCTGCGGCCTGGGTAAGTGCGGACACTGCCGTATCGGTAAGTTCTACGCCTGTAAGGACGGCCCGGTCTTTACTTACGAAGAATTGAAAGATATACACGATATTTGGGACTAAAATACAGTGGATAGTAGGTAGCAGTTAGTAGTCAGGGAAAGACAAAAACAAAAGAAAAGAATGAAAAGATTGTTTATAGACTTAGATGTCTGCAATAAATGCGAGGAGTGTAAGGTAACTTGCGACTATTTTTATCATCCGCAGAATAACGGGATCACGTCGCTGCGCGAGTATGCCACCTTTGCGACGATCTGCCGGCACTGTGAAGAAGCGCCCTGCGTCAACGCCTGTTACCATAACGCACTTGAGCGAGCCGCTGACGGCCACATCAAGCGCTACAAGATGCGCTGCACCAGCTGTAAAAGTTGCTCGGTAGCCTGCCCTTTTGGAGTGATCTTCCAGGATTTTATCCCTTATCTTGATTCCCGCTGCGATTACTGCACGGGCGAGACTAAGGAGCTGCCGAAGTGCCTCTCTACCTGCCCGGAAAAGGCAATTGAGGTCAAAGAAGTGGCTGAAGACCCGGAAAAGGATATCTATCTTGTGGGTGAGCATCTGGCAGTGCATTCGCTCAAGTGGTCAAGGGAGGATGTGCAGCCTGCGCCGAAAAAAAGATGAAACTGCTGTTCGACTATCTAGTATTCCCCGGTTTTATATTTAGCGCCTGTGTCGGCCTCATGGCCGGCTGGGTGGACAGGAAGGTTACTGCCAGGCTCCAGTGGCGCATAGGCCCGCCCTGGCATCAGAACTTCACGGATATTTTAAAACTGCTCGGCAAGGAGACAATCGTTCCTGCCGGCACAAAGGCGACATTCCTACTGGCACCTTTTCTGGGCCTGGGCAGCCTGATCCTGGCAGCAACAATTCTTGGCCTCTCCGTAAGGAACCCCTTAGAGAGTTTTATCGGCGATCTGATCGTGGTCGTATATCTATTGACTATTCCGGCGATCTCCCTGATCATCGGAGCCTCCAGTTCCCAGAACCCTCTGGCTTCAGTCGGGGCTTCGCGGGAGATGAAGATGATTTTGGCTTATGAATTGCCGTTCATTCTGTCTATTGTCGCGGTGATTGTAAAAAGCTCAGGCGCAATAGAACTTGGCCAGATCTTGAACCACCAGCTTAATTCCGGTTCCAATATTTTTTCCTGGTCAGGGGCGCTTGCCTTTCTGGTCGCCATCTTGTGTATGCAGGCAAAGCTTGGGCTCGTCCCTTTTGATGCTTCAGAGGCAGAGCAGGAGATCATGGGAGGTACATTGATCGAATATTCGGGCGCCCCCCTCGCAGTATTTAAATTGACCAAGGCGGTTATGCTCTACACCATGCCGTTTTTTCTGATCGTCCTGTTTCTGGGCAGGGATCTTAGTCCCCTGTTTATGATCGCAAAATACGCGATGCTCCTTGTGGTTATAGTACTGATCAAGAATACTAACCCGCGGCTGCGCATCGATCAGGCATTAAGGTTTTTCTGGAGATTTCCGACGTTACTGGCTTTGATCGCCGTGATCCTGGCTTTATTCGGTAAGTAAGATGAGCTGGAAGATAAAAGCGCTAACTAAATCCATCTGGGTTTTTCACCTGAGCGTAGGTTCCTGCAACAACTGCGATATCGAGATCCTGGATTGCCTGACGCCCCGTTTTGATGTAGAGCGTTTCGGCATCCAGCTCATCGGTTCACCGCGCCACGCGGACGCGTTACTGGTCACTGGAGTCGCCACAAGGAAGAACATCCCGCGCATGAAAAAGATCTACGAACAGGTGCCTAAGCCCTGTGTAGTCATTGCCGTGGGCCAGTGTGCGATCTCGCAGCACATGTTCAGGTTCGGCTACAATGCGCCGCTTCCGGTGGATAAGATCCTTCCCGTGGACCTCTATATCCCCGGCTGCCCGCCGAAGCCTGAGGCGATGATCGACGGGATCGTGAAATTGGTGACTAAATTAAGAAAGGCAAAGTAATGGACGTAAGAAGCGCGATAAAAGATAAACTGGGCAATAAGATCATCGATTGGCAGGAAAAATCGACGCGGCGGAGCTACTTTAGCATCAAAAAAGAGCACATCCTCGAGACGGTAAAATTACTCTTTCACACCCTGGGCCTAAGATTCTCTATCGCCTCGGCTACAGATATGCCAGAAGGCCTTGAGATCCTCTACCATTTCAGTTTCGACGCGGCGGGTGAGTTTTATTCGGTGCGGGTGATCATCCCGGATAAGGCGCATCCCGAGGTGGATTCTATTACTCCGTTATTCCCGGGCGCTGAGTGGATCGAACGCGAGATGTGGGAACTCTTAGGGATCAATTTCAAGGGGCATCCGAATCTGAAGAGGCTGCTTTTGAGCGAAGACTGGCCGGAAGGCGAATATCCGTTGAGGCATAAAGATGAGTCATAAAGTCATCGTACCCATAGGGCCGTATCATCCACTGCAGGAAGAGCCGGAGTTTTTCCAGCTTTATGTGGAGGGAGAAAAGGTCGTCGATATCGATATCATCATCGGGTATAATCACCGCGGCATTGAGAAGCTCTCCGAGTCCAAGCACATTGACCAGGTGCCTTTCCTGGTCGAGCGCATCTGCGGGATCTGCTCTTCCAGCCACCCTTACGCCTATGTGCTGGCAGTAGAGGACATCTTAGGAGGAGAGGCAAGCGTTGTACCGGAGAGGGCCCTCTATATCCGCACTATTATTGATGAATTACAAAGGATTCACAGCCACCTGTTGTGGCTGGGTCTTGCCGGCCATTTCATAGGTTATAATACGGTCTGGATGTGGGCCTGGAAATACCGCGAGCCGGTGCTGGACATGTTTGAGATGGTTACCGGAAACCGGAATAACTACGCCATGTTTAAGGTCGGCGGAGTGCGCCGGGATATTAAAGACGAGGACATTCCGGTATTAAAGAAGGCCCTGGATGATTTAGTCCCTGCCCTTGGAATGTTTCGCGGTGCGGTAATGGATGATCCGGTAATCCAGGCGCGCCTGAAAAACGTCGGAGTCTTAACCAAAGAGCAGGCCATTGACTGGTGCGTGATCGGCCCCACGGCCCGCGCCTCGGGAGTAAATATCGATGTCAGGAGAGATGAGCCCTATGGGGTTACGGATAAGATCAACTGGAACGTGATCGTTGAAAAAGAGGGAGACATCTTTTCCAAGACCGTGGTCAGGATTCTTGAGATGTATGAAAGCGTGAGCATGATCCGGCAGTGCCTGGATAAGATGCCTAAAGGCAGCATTGATGCCGATATCCAGGATATTCCTCCTGGTGAGGGAATCGGCAGGGTTGAGGCGCCGCGGGGTGAGTGCTTTCACTACGTAAAAACCGACGGGACGAACCGGCTGATCCGGCATAAGGTGCGCGCGCCCAGCTTCATGAATGTCGCCTCAAATAAAGTGGCGGCGGTGGGCGGGACAATTTCAGATGCCACCATTACCCTGGCTGCGGTCGATCCCTGCTATTGCTGCACCGAGCGCGTGGCGGTCATCAATAAGATAGATAATAAAAAGATCCTGAACGGCTGGGACCTGATCAGGCTCTCCCAGGAAAAAACCCAAAAATTAAAGCTTCAGAAGAGATAGACATATGGAAAATCTATCCGCGATAAAGGAAAAGATTAATGAAATGGCAGCCCTGGTTGTATCAATGCTTGAGGCAACCTTCAAAGGGTTCATGAAGCATGATATAAAAATCCTTACCCGCGTATTAAAAGATGAAGACGCGCTGAATAAGACGGAAGAAGCCCTTACTGCATCTTTGGTGAATCTCTCCAAAGGCGCTACGTCTGATACGGAGAGAGAAAATATCGCGCGCCTCTCCGACATAGTTACGGATCTGGAAGAGATCGGGGATTATATCAAAGATATGGTTGAGAGGATTGAGATAAAGATAGAAGAGAAGCTCCTCTTTAGCGAAGAGGCATTGGATGAATACAAGCACGTTTACCGGGTGATTGAAACTGCGCTCTACGATATAGTAAACTCATTAAAACTGAATGATAAGAATTTTGCCCAGAGGATTTTAAGCGATGAGGGCCATGTGGATAGGCTGGCGCAGGAATACAGGCAGGCGCATACAGAGAGGCTCATTGCCGGAAAATGCGACCCCCGCGCCGGCAATATGTTTGTCGATCTTCTTGATTTTGCAGCCCAGATCTCTCACCATGCGATATCCGCGGCCAAGAGCATCCTGAAATTAAAATGATAGACTCTTTATACCCTTTATTTAAAGTGGACACCCTGAACGGCTTCGTGGCCCTGGCAGCCGGATTATTTACCGTTCTGACAGTGATTTTCTCTCTCAGGTTCATGAAGGGTAAGCCCGGGCTTACCCGGTATTATACCTATATTATAATGACCGCGGTCGCCTCTGCGGCGGCGGTCCTTTCCAATAACCTGATCTTACTCCTGGCCTGCTGGGGATTTCTCGGCCTGACCCTATATCTTCTGATTCTGACGAATAACGATGCCGGCCTGATAGCAAAGAAAACCTTCATTATTGTGGGCGGCTCGGACGCCCTGATGCTTCTGGGGATAGGCATCATCTATTATCTTTCCGGTACGGTCCAGATGGACGAGATCAGTATTCCTTTGACCGGAGGCTCTCAGCTTCTGGCCGTCGTTGCTTATGTTTCGATCGCCATCGCCTGCTTCGCCAAAGCCGGGGCCATGCCTTTTCATTCCTGGATCCCGGATTGCGCGAAACTTGCGCCTGTGCCGGTAGTAGCATTTCTGCCTGCCTCCCTGGATAAATTATTGGGCATTTACCTGTTGGCTAGGATCTCCCTCAATCTATTCGTGATGAGCGAGGCGATGAATATCTTCCTGATGCTGATCGGCGCCATCACCATCATCGCCGCGGTAATGATGGCTTTGATCCAGCATAATATGAAGAAGCTCCTGGGTTACCATGCGGTTTCCCAGGTCGGATACATGGTTTTAGGTATCGGTACCGGAACACCCATCGGTATTGCGGGCGGGCTATTCCACATGCTGAATAATGCCGTATATAAATCCTGCCTCTTTCTGACCAGCGGTAACGTGGAGTATCGCACAGAGACTACTGAGCTGGATGAGCTGGGAGGCTTAAGCAGGGCCATGCCCCTGACTTATTTTGCCTGTTTAATTGCCAGCCTCTCTATCTCGGGTATCCCGCCTTTTAACGGCTTTGTCTCCAAGTGGATGGTCTATCAGGGGCTTATCGAACAGGCGGGGAGCTCCGGTTTCGTAATACGCTTTACGGCCGTTTTCTGCCTGGTGGCAGCCATGTTTGGCTCAGGCCTGACCCTGGCCAGCTTTATGAAATTGATCCATGCCACATATCTTAGCCGCCAGCCCGACGCATTGAAGGCCAGAAAAATAAGCGAGGTTCCCTGGACGATGTGGCTTCCCTGCCTGGTCTTGGCGCTGATCTGTATTGTCTTTGGCGTCTTTGCCAATCAGCTGCCGCTTAAATACTTTATCCTTCCGGCAGTAGAAGGAGTATCCTTTATCGGGAGCTGGTATTCAGGATTGGCGACTTTGCTTATCGTCATCGGCCTCATCCTCGGTATTTTCGCCTTTAGGTTAAAAGGGCTGAAGCCCCTTGTCCGGGTAGATAGTGCCTGTGTGGGCGGAGAAGAACTTGACCTGGCTGCCAGCCGGGTTACCGGAACGGAATTTTATAATACCATCAGGGACTTAGGCCCTTTAAAAAGGATTTATGCAAAAGCCGAAGCAGGCATTTTTGATATCTATGAGCAGGGAAAGGCCGCTGTTTTCAGTGTGGGGAAATTCCTGCAGTATCTGCATAACGGTATTTTACCGACGTACCTGGTCTGGACGCTTTTAGGGATGATCCTTTTATTTTTTATCCTGGTGAGATAATGGAACTACACCTGCTTTTACTCTTTATGATCATAACGGCCATCATCGCCATCGAGGTAAAGGACCTTTTATCCAGTGTCGTGGCCGTGGGCGCAGTGGGTTTTGCCCTTTGTGTCGCCTTTCTGATCCTGAAAGCGCCGGACCTGGCCATTACCCAGCTTGTGGTTGAGATCCTCTGCCTGATCATCCTGATCCGGGCGACCATAAAGAAGGATTTGCCGCTGGTGATTGAAGGCCGCTGGGTCTTCAATACGGTCTCGACGGTGGTCTTTGTCGCGGTCTTTCTTTTCTTTGCCTATGCTGCACTCCGGGAACTTCCCCAGTTCGGTGAGCCGATGATGTCGGTGGTCAAAAAATATCTGGAAGAGGGGACGAGTGAGACCGGAGCGGTAAATCTGGTTACTGCCGTGATCCTTGATTTTCGCGCCTATGATACGCTGGGAGAAGCCACGGTTCTATTTACCGCGGTGATCGGCATTATGGCGGTGCTTCGGCCTCGGGGAAGAAAAAAAGTTGAGGAGAAGGAATAATGGCCTTTGAGCAAAAAAGCGGGATGTCTCTGATCGTTAAGACCATTACCCGCCTGACCGTCGGCCTGATCTTAATCTTTGGCATTTACATAGTCTTGCACGGGCACCTGTCTCCCGGCGGCGGATTTGCCGGAGGCGTGATCATTGCCCTGGCCTTTGTGCACCTGATGCTTGCCTTTGGCAAAGACGCCGTCACTACCAGGATCTCTAAAGAGATGGCTTCAAATCTTGAGAGTATCGGCGCGCTCATGTTCCTGGTCATCGCCCTGATCGGTTATTTCGGAGGTTCATTCTTTCTGAATATCCTGAGCAAAGGTACTCCGTTTGAGCTGTTTAGTTCCGGTACTATTCCCTTAAGTAACGCCGCAATCAGTTTAAAAGTAGGGGTAGGGCTATTTGCCATATTCCTGGCATTGGTGATATTAGAGGGGTCGAAGAGGGAGAAATGACGCTCTATTTATTGTGCCTGGCATTGTTTTCTGTTGGCCTTTACGGGGTTTTACGTAAGCGTAACCTCGTAAAGATCATCATTGGCCTGGGGATCATCGAATATTCGATGAACCTCTTCTTTGTGCTCCTAGGTTACCGCTATCACGGCCGCGCGCCTATTGACGCCCAGGCCCAGGACATCCTGAATATGGTTGACCCGCTTCCCCAGGCGCTGGTACTTACTTCGATCGTCATCGGCCTCGGGGTGACTGCATTAGTCATCTCTATTGCCATCAGGATTTACGAGAAGTACGGCACATTCGATATCACAAAGATCAAACGGCTAAAAGGCTAAATGCAAAACGCAAATATCATTCCTTTGTTTGTGATTATACCGCTGGCAGCTGCTTTTCTGATCTCCCTGATCGGCAGATATGTGAGCCTGCGCTTCACTAATGCTATTTCGGGCCTGGCCTGTTTTATGCTTTTGGGATTCTCGCTTTACAGTGTATACGTATTGCAGGCCCAGGGCATCCCCGCCCTGGTTTACAAAGTCGGCGGCTGGGCTATACCCTTTGGTATATGCATGGTCCTTGACGGGCTGACTGCTTTTATGCTGGTCACCGTGAATCTGGTCGCTTTTTTTGTCAGTATTTATTCGCTCAGCTACATGGATAAATACACAGACCGGCCGAAGTTCTTTACTCTCTTTTTCCTGATGCTCACAGGAATGAACGGCCTGATCGTGACCGGAGACCTGTTTAATCTTTTTGTCTTCCTTGAGATCGCCTCCATCGCCAGCTACGCCTTAGTCGCCTTCGGCACCGAGGCAGAAGAATTAGAGGCCTCTTTTAAATACGCGATCATGGGTTCAGTCGCCTCAAGTTTCATTTTTATCGGAATCGCCTTTTTATACGGCTTTACCTCTACCCTGAATATGGCGGATATGGCGCAGGTCCTGAACTCCAAGCCCAATCTCTGGGTAGTCCCTTTTGTTACCGTGCTCTTTTTAATGGGTTTTGGCTTAAAGGCAGCGATCGTGCCCTTCCATGCGTGGCTGCCGGATGCGCATCCGTCTGCTCCGGCCTCAATTTCTGCGATGCTCTCCGGAGTCCTGATCAAAACTCTCGGGGTCTATGCCATGGTCAGGGTCTTCTTTAATGTCCTGGGCGTAAGCCAGGCGGTCTTATCTATGTTGATGTTTCTGGGCGCGCTCTCCATGCTGGTAGCGGTCTTTTTGGCGGTTTCGCAGTGGGACTTAAAGCGGCTCTTGGCCTACCACTCTATCAGCCAGATCGGTTATGTGATTTTAGGTATAGGCCTCGGTACGCCTTTAGGGATCCTAGGCGGCCTTTTTCATTTGTTCAATCATTCGGTATTTAAATCCCTCCTTTTTTTAAATTCCGGTTCAATAGATTACGCTGTCGGCACGCGCGACTTAAACGAAATGGGCGGCTTAAAAGAGAAGATGCCGCTTACCAGCAGCACAAATCTGGTCGCCTCCATGTCTATTGCCGGGATTCCGCCTTTTAACGGGTTTTTCAGCAAATTGATCATTATTTTTGCCTGCCTTCAGAAAGGCTATTTAGGCTATGCCGTGGCTGCGGTGATCGGCTCGCTTCTGACCCTGGCCAGCTTTATGAAGGTGCAGAAGTACGCCTTTTTAGGTACCCTGAAAGAAAAATACAGCCAGATAAAGGAAGTGCCTCTGGCCATGCAATTCTCTATGATTTGTTTAGCCATTATTTGTATCCTCGGCGGTTTACTCTTATTGCCTGCGCTTAAGTTCTTCCTGAATGACGCTGTGAATGTGCTCCTGGAGGGCAGGGAATATGCCCGGGTAGTTATGGGATTGAGCGGAAGATGAAAAGCAAACTAGCCCTTTTTATCATCGGTTTTATCATCTGGATGCTTTTATCCTGGCCGCCGGATATCCAGCATGCCGTCGTAGGCATCTTTGTTTCTGGCCTGGCCGCCTTCTTAACCGGAGATTTATTTACCCGCCGGCCGCAACACTTTGCCGACATAAAGAGGTATTTGTGGTTCGGCTATTACATCCCGGTCTTTCTCTGGGAGTGCCTGAAGGCAAATATCGATGTGGCGCTACGCGTGCTTAGCCCGGGATTGCCGATAAACCCGGGGATTGTGAAGGTAAAAACTACCCTTAAGTCCGACACCGGGCTGACCTTTCTGGCTAATTCTATCACCCTTACTCCCGGCACATTCTGTGTGGATATAAAACCCGAAGAGGGCATCCTTTACATCCACTGGATCGACGTCAAGGCCCAGGATACCGAAAAGGCGACCCAGTTGATCGTGACCAAGTTTGAGAGTATCTTAAAGAGGATTTTTGAATAATGGGTTATCGAAAGTACCTTTCCTGGTTTTTACTCTTTTTTCTGATTTCGGCAACATTATTCTTTATCGGTTTCTTTACCGTCCCTTCGCTTCTAGAATGGCAGTCGCCATTTCTGTCGCGCTGTTTCTTTATCCTGATGATCTGTTTTGCCTTATGCTTGATCCGGCTGATAGTCGGGCCTACGCCGGCTGACCGGGCAGTGGCAGTGGACACCTTAGGGATCCTGATCGTAGGTTTTTGCGCTATCTTAAGTATCCCCACCGGAAGGGACTGGTACATTGATATTGCCATTGCCTGGGCATTGCAGAGCTTTATCGGCGCCTTGGCCCTGGCAAAATACCTGGAAGGAAGGGGTTTTGATGAGTAGAATAAAGATTACACAGATTAAAGAAATCAGATTACACAGATTAAAAAAATGATAGAGATCGTGGGATATATATTCATTATTATAGGCCTGGTCTTTGATATCTTTGGCTGTATCGGCCTTTTACGGCTGCCGGATGTTTATAACCGCCTGCAGGCGACGACAAAATGCGTGACTTTAGGCACCACAAGTATCCTTTTGGGGACCATGGTAATCAAAGGTTTTACTTCCACGGGAGTAAAGGCATTGCTTTGCATTGTCTTTTTGATTCTGACTGCGCCCGTGGCTGCCCATGCGCTTTCTCGCGGCGCCCATATTTCCGGGGTCAAGCTCTGGGAAAAATCTGTCTGCGACAAATACGCTGAAGACAAAAAGCAGTAGTTAGCAGATAGCAGGTAGTAGTTAGGGAGAAGTAAATGCGTTATCCGAAACTAAGAGAATTAAAAGAGGCGATCAAGGCGCTCATCAAAGGGCCTTATACCAGCAAGTTCCCTTACCAGGCGCATGAGCCGTACGAGCGCTTCCGCGGCCGGCCTTATTTTCACGAGGAAGACTGCACAGGCTGCACTGCCTGCGCCGAGGTCTGCCCCACAACCGCTATTGAGGTGGAAGATAAGGTTTCAGGAGGCAAAGCAAAGAGGCGACTTACCGTCCACTGGGATATCTGTATCTGCTGCGGCCAGTGCGAGCTGAATTGCCTTACCGGCAAAGGCATCACCCTTTCCCGGGAGTTCGCCTACGCCACTACCGAAAGCAAGAGCGAACTCAAACAGGAGATAGACAAGGAGTTCGTCACCTGCGAATGCTGCGGCGAGCCGGTCGTCCCCTATGACCAGTATGCCTGGGTCGCAAAGCGCCTCGGGCCCCTTTGTTTCTCCAATTCCTCTCTCATGCTTTTCTACCTTAAGCTCTTGGGCCTGGCTTTTAGGAGTAAGCCTTCTACCCGCAAGAAGACAGAGGTCTTACGCCAGGACCGCATCGGAATCCTTTGCCCCCGCTGCCGCCGCGAAGCAGTTTTAAAATCATAAAAATAAAAAGATTAGGGATTTTAAATGATTACACAGATTTCTTTAGATTACACAGATTGAAAACTTTAATCTGTAGAATCTGTATTCATAATCTGTGTAATCAATTATTAATAAGATGTTTTCCTCCCTCAAGGTCCGCGATTTCCGCCTCTACTGGTTCGGGATGCTTGTTTCGCTTGTCGGCACCTGGATCCAGTCCGTAGCCCAGAGTTGGCTCGTCTTTCAATTGACCGGCTCAGCTTTTCTTCTGGGGGTGGTCGGTTTCTTAAGCTCGATTCCGATATTTGTTTTTTCGCTCTTTGGCGGCCTGCTGGCTGACCGCCTGAACAAGAGAAAGATCCTCCTTGCCACCCAGACCTCCTTTATGCTCCTTGCTTTTCTACTGGCCGCACTTACCCAGCTGAAGCTGGTTACTCCGGCTCAGATCATGTTCATTGCATGTTTAAACGGTGCGGTCATGGCTTTTGACGCGCCCAGCCGCCAGGCAGTGGTAGTGGAGCTGGTAGGTAAAGAGCATCTTTTAAACGCCATTGCCTTAAACTCCGTGGCCTTCAACTCCAGCCGCATCATCGGCCCGGCCGTGGCCGGGATCCTGGTGGCTACGATCGGCATGAGCGGCTGTTTCTACCTGAACGGCATAAGCTTCCTGGCGGTGATTCTGGCGCTCGCCGTGATCCGCACGCACAACCACGTAAAAGCCAATAAGAAGGCAGGGCTGATCTTAGACCTGAAAGAGGGCTTTAGCTTCGTAAAAAAACATTACCTGATCCTGGTCTTGGTAGCCATGGTGGGGATGGTGAGTCTATTCGGCGTGGGCTACATCATCCTGATGCCGGTCTTTGCAGAGCAGGTCTTAAAAGCCGGGGTGAAGGGCTTAGGGGTATTGATGTCTGCTTCCGGCTTTGGCGCCCTGATCGGCGCATTGACCCTGGCGCGGCTGGGTGACTTTCGTTATAAGGGAAAGCTTCTTTTGGCATCCAGCCTCATTTACTCGGTTTCCCTGATTCTTTTTTCACTCTCTCAGGCCTTTTTCTTTGCGTTGATAGCTCTATTCCTGATTGGCGCAGGCGGCGTCACTTCCATCGCCCTGATCAATACCCTTTTACAGTCAGGAGTGCCGGATGAGTTCCGGGGCCGGGTAATGAGCATCTTTATGCTTACCTTTGCCGGTTTTATGCCCTTCGGCAATCTCTTTGCCGGCAGTCTCGCGCAGGTAATCGGGGTCTCCGCAACCATATTCTTAAGCGGGGTAATTTGCACCATTTTCTTCATTCTTATTAACCTGATTTACCCCCAAATACGCAGCCTAAAGCAACAGATTGGACATTCATTCCAGGCTGAGACCCCCCTTTAATCGGATTAATAATCTATTTGTAAAAGTATTTTATAAACTACTAATAAAGCAATTTCGCTTAGATTGGACATTATAAACTTAAGCTCAGGATTACTCTGGCACTACCAAGCGCATTTGATTTTACGCTACAACTAAAAGAGGTATTTTTATTGTTATAAACCCATGATTTTAATAAAAAAATGATTTGATTGGACACCATTAAGTATTATAAAACTGTCCAAACTTTCTTTGAGGGGCAAAAAAACATTTGACAAGAAGGTGCACTTGTGTTATAATCGCTTCCCCTGGAGAAATGCAGCATTCTGCACTAGGCCAGGAAAAAAGGAGGAGAGCCATTAACAAAGCCTTTAGAGAGACTATAACTTTGGTTTTGTCCATTGTGCTCCTGTTTTCATTTTGTCCAATTTGTTTTCCCGCCGAGCCGCAGGCCCAGGACTTCATCACTATTAAAAATAAGAGCCCCCAGGATATCTTCGATGACGCCAACTACCTTTACCAGCTGGGAGATTTTGAAGGCGCACTTGCCCTTTTTAACCGCGCCTATGACCAGGCAGATAATCCGGCATTAAAAAGAAAGGCCAAGCTCGGAGCCGAAGTCACCGCCCTATTACTTAAATCCGAAAGAGTCAGCCCCAAAGATGCGCAAAAGGTGATCAGGCGCGCAGGTAAGATCAAAGAGCGCCAGAAAAAAGAGCAGCTGGATGAGCTCTATAAAGACGCCTTTGGCTGTTATTTTAAAGAAGATTACGAAAAATCAGCTGAGATATTCCGCAAGATCCTTGAGCTTTACCCCGAAGAGGCAATGGCTAAGGATTATCTGCGGGTAAAGATCCCCCAAGAAGAGAAAAAAATTAAGGCCGCCTCTCTCTACCAGCAGGCCCTTTCTGATTTAGCAGATAATAACTACGATCAGGCAATAACGGGTTTTCAGAAGGCCCTTGCCCTTGATCCTGCCCATAAGGAGGCCAAAGACTACCTGGAGCAGAAGATTCCCGCGAAATTGGCGCAAGACAAAAGACAGAAGATAGACGTGCTTTACCGCCAGGCGCTTTCGGATTTTGCGGATAAGAAGTACGATTCGGCGGCTGAGTCATTCAAGGAGATCCTGGTCCTTGAGCCCGGGGAAGCGCAGGCAGCGGATTATATAAAGGTAAAGATACCTGACCTGCTTAAGGCAGAAAAGATCGCCTCCCTTTATCCGCAGGCGCTGGAATATTTCAAGCAGGCAGATTACGAGAAGTCCCTGCAGGTCTTTAACGAGATCCTCTCCCTTGACCCCGGACAGAAGGAGGCTAAGGATTATGCTCAGGTAAAGATCCCGGCGATCCTGACCGAGCAGAAAGTAAAGGCCTTATACCTCCAGGCCAACGCCTATTACCAGATCAAGAGTTACGCCAAGGCAGAAGAGTTTTACCGGCAGATACTCGCCCTTGACCCCAAGCAGGAGAAGGCAAGAGGCTACGTAGAAAAGGAGATTCCTCAGAGGCTCAAAGAAATAGAGGATGCCAAGCGGCTTATGGTGCGCAAAGACGCAGAGAAGTTTGCGCTGGAAATGGAAAAGGCCAAAGCTAAGGAGCTGCGGGAAAGGCAGGAGCAGGATAGGCAAGCCCGCCGGGTAGAGCAAGAGAAGGAGTTGGCCGCCAGGAAAAAGAGCGCCCAGGTACAGGTAGCGGCTAAGGAAAAGAAGGTTATGAAGAAGCAAGAGAAGCCAAAGTCCGCAGAACAACCGGTGCTGGCGCCGCCAGCTCCGAAAAAAGAGCCTGTGCCGGAAAAGAAACAGGAAGTAGCCCTTAAGCGCGAACAGGCTTCACCCTCCAGGCTTGGCGTGCCGATGAACTATCCCCGCGACGGAGTGGTGGGTTATATGTATGAAACGGCTTTTAAATATTACAAAGAAGGAGATTTAGAATTAGCCGGGGAGTATTTCCGCAAGATCCTCCTGACTGACCCCGGACAACAATTAGCCAAAAGATACCTGCAAGAAACCTTTAAGTAACCATGCTGAGAAACATTTGGCCGAAAACCGCTTACGTTTTCGTTTTTTTGTCTATAGGGGCAGGACTCTGTTTTGCCCAGGCGCCAGCTTCTACCAAGGCCGGGATCATCCAGGAGAAGATCCAGGGGGAGATGAAAAGAGAGGAGCCCTTTAGGGTAGAGGAGAAAAAACCCCTGCCCGGGGTGGAAGATGAGAGGCAGCCGCCGCCGGCCCTGAAAATGGAGCCTAAGGTGCGCGTGCTGATCAAGAAGTTTGCGCTCGTGGGGGTGACTAAGTTCAAGCCGGAGGATTTCACTGCCTACCTGGCGCAGTTTCGCGGCAAAGAGCTGGGGATGGATGAGCTAAATACAATCGCCGCTTACATCCAGGGCTTCTACCGCCAGAAAGGCTACATCACCACCTTTGTCTACATCGGGCCGCAGGACATCAAAGACAATACCCTTGAGATCCAGGTCATCGAGGGTTATATCGGCCAGGTGGAGGTAGAGGGCGGAAAATATTTCAGCCGCGAACGGGTACGCGAAGAGTCGCGTATCCGGCCGGGCGAGACGATCCTGTATAAGGACCTCATCCGCAATGTCAGGAGGCTTAACCTCCATCCTGACCGCCGAGTAAAGGCGGTGCTGATCAGGGGAGAGAAGTTTGAAACTACGGATGTAGTCCTTAAGATGACGGATTCGCGGCCGCAGCATGCCTTTATCGAATATGACAACCGCGGCACCAGGTATATAGGTAAGCAGCGTTTTTCAACCGGCTACATCAATAATAACCTTTTAGGCATTGAGGATATCCTTTCTTTAAGGTTTCTTAAGGGCAATGAAAAGCTGATCGGCGGAAGCTTCGACTACAATTTCCCCCTCACTTACGATGAGTTGCGGCTGGGGATGAACTTTAGTTACTCCAATGTGGATATCTTAAGGGAGTTTGGCGCCCTGGGCGCTGAGGGGAATGCCCTGATCGGCGGGGTGTATGCGACTTATCCGTTTTTTGATGAGGAGCATCTGCGCGCCAGGTGGACCATAGGCCTGGACATCAAGAGGAGCGAGAACCGGATCCTCGATACTAAGACCAGCGAAGATAACCTGAGCGTCGCCAAGATGAATGTGAGCTTAAGCCAGGATGACCGCTTTGGTTCCACATTCCTGGCCCAGGAGCTGGATTTCGGGATCCCGGATTTTGCCGGCTCTTTAGGCAAGGATGATACGCGCGCCAGCCGCCTGGGCGCCGGAGGGCAATTCAGCAAGTATACGATGAACCTGAGGCGTCAGATCAACCTGCCCTTTTCAAGCTACCTGCTTTTGATCTCCCGGGGCCAGTATACGCCGGATAAACTGGTGGCCGGAGAGCAGTTTTACATCGGAGGCGCGGATACGGTCAGGGGCTATCCTGAACTGGAGTACATGGGCGATTACGGCTACAACGTAAACGTGGAGCTGCGCACCCCGCTCTGGTTCCTGCCCAAGTCGATTCAGGATAAGATCCAGATGGTCTATTTCTGGGACTTCGGCGAGGGGTATCTGCGTAATGCCCTGGTCGGGGAGAAGAAATCCGAATCCCTGATGGGTACCGGCTGGGGAGTGAGGCTTAATCTGCATAAGAACTTTTACCTGAAGGCTGATTGGGGCTTTCCTATAGACCCCAAGCCTTCGGATAATTCCAAGAGCACGGCGCATTTGTGGGCGCACTGGGACTTATTCTAAAAAACGGAAAGATAAAATGAAGAAAAATGCCTTTTTAAACTCTTTATTAGTACTGTTGATGGTCTTTCAGAACAGTTATCTTCTGGCTGATCCGCTTCCCAGTAACCCTGTTGACCGCATTGGTTCATCTACCGTGACCAGAGACGGCAATACCATGAATGTCACTACGCCAGACGGCCGCTGGTGGGGGGACTTGAACTCGTTTAATATTGCCCAGGGCTACACTTTGAACAGTATGGGGCCTTCGGCTGATGCGGTGATGCTCTACAATGTTACCGGGCCCTCGGGGTCGAATATTTCCGGCCTATGGAACAGCAACTGTAACCAGTTCCTGATCAATCCTAACGGCATATTATTCTCGTCCACCGCCCAGGTGAATGTAGGCGGGTTAGTCGCCTCTACTTTAAGCATCTCGCAGGATGATTTCTTAAGCGGAAAGTATTATTTTGAAAATAGCAAAGCCAGCCCTTCTTACCTGATCAACGAGGGCATGATCAGGGCCAGTGACGGCGGCAATGTCGCTCTGATCGCCGGGGCAGTGAGAAATAGCGGTACGATCACTACGCGTTTAGGCAGCATAAACTTGGTCTCCGGGGATAAAGTCACCCTGGACCTGGATAGCCGGGGGTATCTGGCTGCCGCAGTTGATGATCAGGTCAAAGAAGAGGTCCTGGACCAGAACGGCGAGAAGATGTCGGATGCCGTAAAAAATAGCGGCATCCTTTCTGCCGAAGGCGGCAAGGTAGAGCTCAAAGCCGAAGCCCTGGAGGGTATCTTTGATAACCTGGTGAATCAGGAAGGTACAGTCAGGGCGAATTCCCTGGTTGAGCATGACGGCGTGGTGAGCCTGGTTTCAGAAAGTGACGGGATCATCCAGAACTCCGGCACTATCGATGTTTCGGCAACAGAGACAGGAGCTAGTGGCGGAAGTATTGCCATGCGCGGGGATAAGGTCGGCCAGTTCGGCATCCTGCATGCGGATGCCGTAGACGGCGATGGCGGAAACATCGATCTGATTGCCCGGACTATAGTCGCCTTAAGCCCCTTTAGCCTGGCTACTGCCAATGCCGGCTTAAATGGCGACGGAGGCAGGATCATCAATTATTCGCCGGATACTGCGCTTTTCTGGGAAGGCGCCAGGATAGAGGCAAAGGGCGGCACTCTCTCTGGTAACGGCGGTTTTGTTGAGGTATCCGGTAAAGAGCATGTGGAGGTCTACGGCTTGGTGGATACCAGCGCGCCTTCCGGCCTGACCGGGAACTTCCTTATTGATCCTTATAATGTAGAAATAAGATCGATCGGAAATGATAACAACGGAAGCTGGGGCGGCGGGAACCCCAATATTTGGACCCCCAGCGGCACTCCTTCTCAGATACGGAATAATAATATCACCTCCAATTTGGCGACTTCCAATGTCACAATTACGACTACCGGCGCAGGCCTTGAAGACGGCGATATCACTGTCAGCGGCGCTATCAATGTGGATGGCGGTAACGGCAATACTTTGACTTTACAGGCGCATGATGACATCATCGTGAATGCGGCAATCTCAGATTCTGCTCCCGGGAGTGTCGATGTGGTGGGCGTGACCTTGATCGCAAACAGCGATGCCTCAGGCGGCGGCAGCGTAGACATAAATGCAAACATCAGCACCTACGGGGGTACTTTTGCTTCAAGCGGGGTAAACTTTGACAGCACCGGAGCCACAATCGATACCAGCGGCGGCACTGCCAACCTTAATCATACCGGAACAGCTACGCTGGGCGCAGTGAATAGCGGTACCTTGAGCGTCACGGCAGGCGGCGCAATAACCGATTCCGGGGCCCTCACCGTTACCGGCTCAACTACCCTTGCTGCCGGAGCAGGCAATAATATTACTTTAGATAACGCCAATAACTTTAACAGCGTCGGGATCACCTCCGGAAATAACGTCACCCTGAATGACATTAATGCCATTGCCTTAAATGCCTCCACTGTCTCCGGCACCCTGAATGTCACCAGCGTAGGAGCGATCACCGATAACGGAATCCTTACTGTCAGCGGCACCACCACCCTGGCTGCCGGTGCGGCTAATAACATCACCCTGGATAATAATAACAACTTCTCAAGCGTCGGGATCACCTCTGGCAATAATGTCACTCTGGTAGACATTAATGCCATTGGCCTGGATGCCTCAAGCGTTTCCGGCACCCTGAATGTCACCTCAAGCGGCGCGATCACCGATAACGCTGCGCTCACCGTGGCGGGGGCCACTACCCTGGCTGCAGGTGCGGCTAACAACATTACCTTAGATAACGCCAATGACTTCTCAAGTGTGGGAATTACCTCAGGCAATAACGTCACCTTAAACGATACTAATGCCATTGCCTTGGATGCTTCTACTATTTCAGGAGCCCTGAATGTCACTACCAACGGCACCATTACTGATAACGGGGCCCTTACTGTCACCGGCGCTACCACTCTGGCTGCCGGAGCAGGCAATGACATTACCCTGGATAATGCCAATAACTTTAACAGCGTAGGTATTACTAGCGGTAACAACGTTACCTTAAATGACACCAATGCCTTAAGCCTCAATGCCTCTACCGTCTCAGGTACCCTGGATGTCACCACTGCCGGCGCAATCACTGATAATGCTGCCATCAATGTAACCGGCACTGCCACCTTTGCTGCGGGCAGCGGAAATAATATTACCTTAAATAACAGTAATGATTTTTCTACAGTAGGGATCACTACCGGCAATAACGTTACCCTGGTAGATGCTAATGCCATAGATTTGGCTGCTTCCACTGTCTCAGGCACCCTGAATGTCACCTCAAACGGCGTAATTACAGATAGCGGTGCACTTACCGTTACCGGCGCCACTACCCTGGCTGCCGGAGCAGGCAATGACATTACCTTAAATACCGCAGGCAATAATTTCTCAAGCGTAGGCATTACTACCGGCAATAACGTCACCCTGGTGGATACGAATGCTTTAGCCTTGAACGCCTCGACTATTTCCGGGAATCTGAATATCAGCACCTCGGGAGCCATTACGGATAATGCCGCATTCAGCGTATCCGGCACCACCACCCTGGCTGCCGGTGCGGCTAATAACATCACCCTGGATAATAATAACAACTTCTCAAGCGTCGGGATCACCTCTGGCAATAATGTCACTCTGGTAGACATTAATGCCATTGGCCTGGATGCCTCAAGCGTTTCCGGCACCCTGAATGTCACCTCAAGCGGCGCGATCACCGATAACGCTGCGCTCACCGTGGCGGGGGCCACTACCCTGGCTGCAGGTGCGGCTAACAACATTACCTTAGATAACGCCAATGACTTCTCAAGTGTGGGAATTACCTCAGGCAATAACGTCACCTTAAACGA
>VGKG01000004.1 GCA_016867115.1 Candidatus Omnitrophota bacterium
CCTCCGGCCTATCGGAAGCCAAACCACGGCCTTCTGGCCTGTCCATAATGCGGATGGCATCAAAGGGGCAGGCCTTGATACAGAGCATGCAGCCGGTGCATTTTTCAACGATGACCTGAATAGGCATTAAGCAACCTCGTTCTTTAACAATTCTACTAACCTTTCTGCGACTTGCGAAGTATCGCCGATAAGCATCTGGCCTCCGGTACGCTGGGGCGGGGTGAAGATCTTCACCACCTGCGTGGGAGAACCGCACAAACCGATGCTCTGCGGATCCAGGTCCAGGTCCTTCTGCGACCAGACAGTGATCTTCGCGTTCTTTGAGCGCATCATACCTTTTAACGAAGGCAGGCGCGGCTCATTGATCTCCTTGACTACGGTGATCAATCCCGGCAGCGGCATCTCGATGATCTCAAAACCCTCCTCCATCATCCTTTCAAGGCGCATCTTGGCCTCTTTTACCTCTTCCACTTTTTTCACATAAGTCACCTGCGGGATATCCAGGTGTGTAGATATCCCGGGGCCGACCTGGGCGGTATCTCCGTCTGAAGCCTGCTTTCCGCAGATGATCAGGTCGAAACTTCCGATTCTTTTAATGGCGCCGGCTAAGGTGTAGCTGGTAGCCCAGGTATCGCTTCCGGCAAAGGCGCGGTCGCAGACTAAGACCGCATCATCTGCGCCGAGTGAGATCGCCTCACGCAAAGCCTGGTCAGCCTGCGCAGGGCCCATAGTGACTACAGTGACCTTGCCGCCGAACTTCTCTTTAAGGCGCACCCCTTCCTCGATCGCGTACATATCAAAGGGATTGATGATAGACTTGACCCCTTCGCGGATCAGGGTATTGGTCTCAGGGTTGATCCTGACTTCCGTAGTCTCAGGTACCTGTTTGATGCAGACGATTATATTCATTACTTCGCCATCTCCTTGATCAACTGCAGGGCGATGATGTTACGCTGGATCTGGTTAGTGCCTTCATAGATCTGGGTGATCTTGGCGTCGCGCACGTACTTCTCGATCGGATAATCGCGCATATAACCGTAGCCGCCGAAGATCTGCAGGGCATCCACGGTCACCTTCATCGCCACATCCGAGGCGTACAGCTTGGCCATAGCCGAATCCTTACCCACGTCCTTGATCTCAGCGTCAACCATCCTGGCGGTAGAATAAACTAATGCGCGCGCTGCCTCAACCTCGGTCGCCATATCTGCCAGCATCCACTGGATCCCCTGGAAGGTGGAGATGGATTTACCGAACTGAAACCTCTCCCTGGCATATTTCACCGCCAGTTCCAGGGCGCCCTGGGCAATACCCACTGCCTGTGCAGCTACTCCCGGACGCGACTTGTCAAAGGTCTTCATAGTCACGATAAAACCAAAGCCTTCCTTGGCCAGAAGGTTCCCTGCCGGGACTTTACAGTCGGTAAAAATCAACTCGCGGGTGGATGAGGCGCGGATACCGAACTTCTCCTCTTTTTTCCCGAAGGTAAAGCCGGGGGTGCCTTTTTCCACGATAAAAGCGGATGCCCCGCGCGCACCCTTAGTCTTATCCGTCATGGCGATCACCACGTAAGTCTCGGCATCCCCGCCGTTAGTGATGAAGTGTTTCAGGCCGTTCAGGATATAGTAATTGCCTTCCTTCTTAGCCGTAGTCTTAATGGCAGAGGCATCAGAACCTGCCTCAGGTTCGGTCACGGCAAAGGCAGCTACCTTTTTTCCGGCTGCCAGGTCAGGAAGGTATTTTTTCTTCTGCTCGTCAGTGCCAAAGAGCACGATCGGGAAAGTTCCCAGGGCTGAAGCGGCGTAGCAGACGGCGATACCGCCACAGGCGCGGGAGAACTCTTCGGTGGCAATGCAGAGGCCTAAGACGCTCGGGCTCATGCCGCCGTACTCTTCAGGGATGAATAATCCGAAAAGCCCTGCTTCGGCGATCACCTTAATCACTTCCCAGGGATACTCTTCGCTCTGGTCATACTTGGCTGCTACCGGCCGGATCTTTTCTTCCGCGATCCGGTGCGAGAGCTCTTTGATCATTTTTTGTTCATCAGTCAGCAGATAATCCATATCCATCCTCCTTAATTTTATCTTGAAGATTATACCACAGAAAGGTTATTTTACAATTGTCTTAGAAGTGCTATCTCCTGGCAGTTGGGGAATTTCGGGCAATTGATACATTCCGCCCAGATCTTATGGGGAAGGTCGTCGTGCTTGATCCTTTTAAACCCGAACTTACGGAAAAATTCCGGCTTATAAGTGAGGACAAAGGCTTTCTTTGCGCCCATGAGCCTGGCTTCATTCAGGCAGGCCCGGATCAGCGCCCTGCCCAGGCCCTTTCTCTGCCTGGGCTTGGCCACAGCCACGGATTTTATCTCCGCCAGGTCCTCCCAGGAAATATGCAGCGCAGCGCATCCGGTGATCTTGCCCGACTCTTCAGCCACCCAGAAATCGCGCAGGTTTTCGTACAATTCGTTGAGCGAGCGCGGCAGCATCTGGTCCAGCCCGGCAAAATAATTGATCAACTTCTGGATCGCTTTTATGTCTTCTATTCTGGCTTTACGGATCATAAATGAGCAGATAACTTACGGATGCTCTGAAAGAGCAACGTAAGTTATAGCGGCCTTGTTTACATATCTCCTGCGTCTGCGAATTTACATCGCCCTTGATTCTTATAGGCGATGCTATCTCGCATCTGAACTGTTTTATCCCATGACATTGCTTGGCAATGTCATGGGTGCATTCAGCCAGATAACTTATGTCGTCCGCCTGCGGCGGACTTCCATAAGTTATGGCTTCATTTAATCTCCGTTCCCTTCGCCACAACTACTATTCCTGACTCTGTTACATGGAATCTCTTCTTGTCTTCTTTGGCATCGTAACCGATGACCATGCCCTGCGGGATCTCTACGTCCTTATCGATGATCGCCCGCTTTATCTTGGCGTATCGCGAGACACAGACCCCTTCCATCAGGATGGAGTCATAGACCTGGCTATAGCTGTTGATCCTGACATTGGGCGAAAGGATCGAGCGCTGCAACCTGCCGCCGCTGACAATACAGCCTGAGGAAACCAGGGAATCCAGGACCAGCCCCACCCTGCCCGGTACTTCGTCTCCGGCAAAGACCGTCTTTAGGGGAGGGAACTGCTCCTGATAAGTCCTGATCGGCCAGTCCCTGTCATAAAGATTGAAGACAGGATCCACCTGCACCAGGTCCATGTTCGCCTCGTAATATGCGTCGATAGTCCCGATGTCGCGCCAGTACTTGGCCTCTTTCTTGTTCTCGTCGCGGAAATTATAGGCAAAGACCTTGAAGCCCTTCTTGACCATGCGCGGGATGATATCCCGGCCAAAGTCATGGGTGGAGGAAGGCGCCTGCGAATCCTCGCCGAGCTCTGCCTCTAATACCCCGGTCTTAAATATGTATATGCCCATGGAGGCAAAGATCTTATCCGGCTGATTGGGGATAGTCTTGGGCTCTCCGGGCTTCTCCTGAAAACCCAGGACCCGGTCCTTCTGGTCCACTTCCAGCACTCCGTAATGTGGGGACTCTCCCTTCTCCATCTCGACGACCCCGACAGTCAGGTCCGCGTCGCTGTCACGGTGGAAGTCGATCATGGCATAATAGTTCATCTTGTAGATGTGGTCTCCGGCCAGGATCAGGACCTCATCCGGTTCTTCGTCGCCGATAGTGTAAAGGTTCTGGTAGATCGCATCCGCCGTGCCCAGGTACCAGGTATCTCCTATCCTCTGCTGCGCAGGAAGGATCTCGATGAACTGGCCGAGTTCCGAAGGAAGGATGTTCCAGCCCAGGCGGATGTGCTTCTGTAATGACGCGGATTTGTACTGGGTAAGCAGATAGATGCGGCGCAGGCCCGAATTGATGCAGTTGCTTAAAGTAAAATCAATGATGCGGTAGATCCCGCCAAAAGGCACTGCGGGTTTGGTCCGGTCACGGGTCAGGGGATAGAGCCGCTCTCCCTTTCCGCCTGCCATAATAAAGGTAAGGACCTTGCGCATCATCTCGCCATCACTCCGGTTATGCCGAGCCTGATCATCATGGCTGCGATCGCAGCAAGCAGGATGTACATGATCTTGGCAAAGGCGCGCGTGCCGCTTACGCCCATTATCTTCATGATGGAATCAGCGCGCAGGAGCGTAAACCACATAAAGAGCATGTTCAGGATCAGCGAGACAAAAGTGGGCGCGAGACCGAATTGATCGAGCATCATCAGGGTGGTGGTCAGGACTGCCGGGCCGGTGATCAGGGGCGTGCCTAAGGGGAAAACCCCCACATCTTTGTCTTTTCTGTCGGTAGCGATTATTTTTTGCGCGCCGGGAAGCAGCAGGCGCACGGAGATCACAAAAAGTAACGCGCCTCCTGCGATCTGGAAATCCTGGATGGTAATGCCCAGGAGCTTCAAGACACCCTTACCGATGAGCATAAAGAGGATGGCTACGATGGTAGCTGTGGCTACGGAATTGCGGATGGCCTTAAGCCTCTGCTTTTTCGTCGAGCCTTCGACCAGCGAAATAAACAGTGGGATATTGCCGATGGAGTCCACAGCCACGAAGATAGGGATAAAGCTAAGTATGTAAGGCTCAAATATTTCTAGCATAGATTTAAATTATACTACCATCCCCGGGCAGCTTCAAGCAATAATTTGGTGTAATCCTTTGCGGGAGAATTAAATATAGCGTCTTTGGCGCCCTGTTCCACGATCTTTCCTGACTCCATTACGATCACCTGGTCCGCCATCTGCTTGATCACCGCCAGGTTATGGCTGATGAAAATATAGGTAAGCTTAAACCTTTCCTTCAAAGCCAGGAAAAGGTCCAGCATCTCTGCCTGGATAGTCAGGTCAAGGCTTGAGATCGGCTCATCCAGAACAATGAACTTAGGCTCGCTGGCAAGGGCCCGGGCAATACAGATCCGCTGGCGCTGGCCTCCGGAAAACTCGATGGGGTATCTGGATAAAGCGCCCTCATCCAGGCCCACCATGCGCAATAATTCTATCGCCCTCTCTTTAAGGGCATGCCGCGGGATTACTCTATGGATCAGGAGCGGCTCGGCAAGCGTATTGATGATGCGCATCTTCGGGTCAAGGCTGTTATAGGGGTTCTGAAAAATGATCTGCACGTCTTTACGAAAATCTGCGATCATTCTTTCGTCAAAGATGACTTCTCCGCCGTTCGCCGGGATCAGCCCGAGGATTATTTTTGCCAGAGTCGTCTTGCCCGAGCCGGACTCACCGACCACGCCAAGGGCGGAATACTCCTCCATACTGAAACTGACGCCATCCAGGGCCCGGACCAAGCCTGCCCCGCGCTTGAACATGCCGCGCTCAACAATAAAAGTCTTGGTGATATTCTTTACCTGCAGGATCATAGCCTTCCTATCTTCTCATAAGCCCTGATCAATTCCCTGGTGTGCGAGTGTTTAGGCGCTTTAAAAATATCTTCTGTCAGGGCCTCCTCCACTACCTCTCCCTTGTACATCACGCTCACCCTGTCGGCGATCCGGCGGGCGATTGATAAGTTATGCGTGATAAAAAGAAGCGAAAAGCCAAGCCGCATTTTTAGCTCCATCAAAAGCTGCAGGATCTGCGCCTCTACCGTCACATCCAGCGAGGTGGTCGGTTCATCCGCGATCAAAAGCTTCGGCCTGCAGGCAAGGGCCATGGCCAGAAATACCCGCTGGTTCATGCCGCCGGAGAGCTGGTGCGGATAATCCAGGAGCACTCGCTCCGGCTCCCTGATCTTGACCAGGGCCAGGAGCTCCCTTGCTTCCTTAAGCGCCTCCTCCTTATCCTTGCCGTGATGCAGGGTGATCGCCTCAAGCAGTTGATTGCCGATCGTGTAGACCGGATTCAGGAAGCTGGACGGTTCCTGGAAAATATAAGCGATCTCCTTGCCGCGTATCGCAGCCAGCGAGTCTTCGCTTAACCTGGCCAGGTCCTTACCGCGCAGCATTACGCTGCCTGAAACTATCTCTGCTGTCCGGGGCAGGAGCCGAGTTATGGAAAGCGCGGTGACTGTCTTTCCTGAGCCGGATTCACCGGCAAGGACCAGGACCTCGCCCTCGCGCACATCCAGATCCACTCCATCAACCGCAGTAATTACCTGGTCGTCTAAATTAAAATTTACCTTTAAGTTTCTGATTTCTAACAAATTTCCCATTTTTAATCTTTTAACCTTAGAACTGTAGAACCTTAGAACTACAGAACTATTAACCTATTTTCTTCTTAAGGCCCTCGGCGATGAAATTAAAACCGAGGATGGTGGTCAATATCGCCGCTCCCGGAAATACCGTGATCCACCAGGCCACGCCGAGCGTTGATTTTGATTCGATAAGGATGTTCCCCCAGCTCGGTGTCGGCGGCTGGACCCCTAACCCCAAGAAACTTAACCCCGATTCCACCAGGATCGCGCCGGCAATCCCCAGCGTCGCATTCACCATGACCGGGCCGATGGCATTAGGGATGAGGTGGCGCAGGATGATCCTTGAGCTGGAGGCGCCTATCGCCCTTTCTGCCTGGATGAACTCGCGCTCTTTAAGCGAAAGGATCTCGGCGCGGATGAGCCGGGCTGTGCCCATCCAACTGGTCAGGCCGATGATGATCATGATGTTAAAGATCGAAGGCCCCAGGATCGCAGTCACGGCCAGGATCAGATAAAATGTCGGAAAACAGAGCATGATATCCACGAAACGCATAATCAGGGAATCGATCAGCCCGCCGTAGAAACCCGAGACCGCCCCGAAGACTAACCCTATCGCCACCGAAATCCCCACCGCGATGAGGCCGATGCTTAACGAGATCCTGGCGCCATAGATGATACGGCTTAAGAGATCGCGGCCAAGGCCGTCAGTCCCCAATAAATGTCTGGCTGAAGGCGGCATAAGCAGGCCGGCCTGGTCTATACTGGAGGGATCATACGGGCTGACCAACGGAGCGGCGATAGCCAGAAGCGAAAAGATTCCGATAATTAAGCAACCAAAAAGCAGTCTTTTACTTCCCACGTTTCTCCCTACATGCTAACTACTATCTACTAACTACTATCGTTTCCCGTACCTGATTCTCGGGTCGACATAGGCATAGGCGATATCGGCGATGAGGTTGCCCAGCATGGTCAGGATCGCCACCAGCACCACCTCGGCCATGATCAGGTTCAAATCGCGCATCGTCGCCGCCTCGTAAAAAAGCCTGCCGATTCCCGGAATGGCAAAAATCGATTCAAAGATGATGCTGCCGCCAAGGAGCCCGGGAATAGAAAGCCCGATGATGGTCACGATCGGCAGGACAGCGTTACGCAGCGCGTGTTTATAGATCACCGTGGCCTCGCTTAATCCCTTTGCCCGGGCAGTATAAATGTAGGGCTGATTCATGGCTTCGATCATGTTCGAACGCATGTAGCGCGATACTCCCGCAAAACCCCCGAGGCTTGAGACCAGGACCGGCAGGAACATGTGCCTGCCCAGGTCCCAGAGCTTCTTCCACCAGGGAAAATATTCGAAATCAAGCGAGGCAATCCCTGAGATAGGAAGTAAGCCTAAATTAATGCAGAATAACTGCATCAGGAGCAGGGCAAGCCAGAAGGTGGGTGCTGCAAATAAAAGGAACATAGTTAAGGCGGATGCGTTGTCAAAGAAAGTCCCTTCTTTTAAGGCGCACTTTATTCCCCAGGGAAGGGCGATGGCAAAGATAAACAACAGGGAAAGGATGTTGATGGCCAGGGTCACCGGAAGGCGCTCGATTATCTTTTCCGTCACCGGCCTGCCGTCGCTGAAAGAGCGCCCGAAATTGAAGCGCGAGAGGTTCTTCAGCCAGTTGAGGTACTGGATGTGCAGGGGTTTATCAAAACCCTCTAATTTTTCCAGCCGCCTGATCTCCTCCAGGGAGATCTTGGGGTTAAGCGAATATTGCAGCATTACCGGCTTTCCCGGCGCAAGCTTGATCACCAGGAAGCTTAAGACGGTTATCCCCAGAAGCATCGGGATTATCCCCAGTAATCTGCGTACAATATAGGTTAGCATTTGCTTTTAATTTGAAATTTTAAATTTGGAATTTGGATTTACCACTTTATATTTTTGTTCAGCTAAGGGCACCCACCAATCAATGAAGTTATAACCGATGCCGATGGGCGCCAGCCTGATCCCCTTAAAACGGCTGTGTAAAACAGAAAGTCCGTCCGGGACATAGATAAACATGTACGGCTGCTCCTCATAGAGTATCTCATGGATGCGCTGGTAGCAGGCCTTTCTCTTTTCGACATCGAAGTACCTGCGGCCTTCGGTAAGGAGCCTGTCCACTTCCTCGTTTTTATAGGTGACAAAGTTGAACTGGCCTTCGGCTGTCTTTGAAGAATGGAAGATATCGTAGTTATCCGGCTCGCGGGGAAGGGCCCAGCCCAGGAGCACGGCTTCGAAATTGCGCTTGTCGATGTTCTCGGTAAGAAATACGCTCCACTCAGAGACCCTAACGCTCACTTTTATGCCTATATCTTTAAGGCGGCGCTGGATGATCTGGGCAACTTTAAGCCGCTCTTCATTGCCCTGGTTGGTGATAATGGTGAACTCAAAAGCCTTGCCCTCTTTATCCAGCCAGCCATCGTTATCCGAATCGGCCCAGCCCGCCTCTTTCAGCAACTCTCTGGCTTTTTGGGGGTCAAAAGCCGCAGGCCCCACTTTCGGATTATAGGCCCAGGTGTCCGGCAGATATGGCCCGGTACAGACCCTGCCCAATCCCAATAAAACAATACCGATGATCTCATTCTTGTCTACGGCGTAATTCAGGGCCTGGCGCACCCGTTTATCAGAAAACTTCGGGTCGCGCAGATTGTATCCTAAATAGGTATAGGCGAAACTGGGCAGCCGGAATTTCTGATAATATTTTTTAAAGAACGGTGTATCGGTCTGGCGGGTATACTGCAAAGGGGACAGGCCGGCCGAATCCACGCCCTGCGTCTGTAATTCCAGGAATATCGTCGATTCATCGGGGATGACCCGGTAGATATAGCGGTCGATGTAAGGCCGGTGTTCGAAATAACCGTGATTCGAAACCAGCTCTATCTTCTCCTGTGTCCTCCAGGACTTGAACTTATAGGGGCCGGTCCCTATGGGATGGCGGGAGAACCTGGAGGTATTCAAGTCCTCGCGCTCAAGAAGGTGCCTGGGAATCACCGACATCCCCCAGCTGCTTAAAGCCGGAGCAAAAGGCTCTTTATAAGTCACCTTGACCGTATAATCATCGATCACCTCTAATGACTTTATCCGCTCAAAATCGCCTCCGTAGGGCGTCTTGACCTTGGGGTCGATAAGCTTCTGATAAGTGAACTCCACATCATGCGCGCTAAAGCGGTGTCCGTCATGCCATAAGACATTCTTTCTTAAATGGAAGATGATCACCAGGTTATGATCCCTGATCTCCCAGCTCTCAGCCAGATCGCCGATAAGATTGACGTCTTTATCGTATTTGACCAGGCCGTTAAAGATGAGGCCGGCGACTTCGCTTGAGGGGACATCCGAAGCCAAAAGCGGGATGAGGTTGCGGGCATCGCCGATAGAGGCGCTGACTATGGCGTCCCCGTAATCTTCGGCCAAGGCCGCGGCGGCGGATAAAAATAAAAAGACTGCCATTATGAGTAGCAGTCTTGACCTTGTGACCTTGTGACTTTGTGACCTGAAGACTATTGTTTTTCTTCTACTATGGCGTCTCACCCTTTTGGGCTTCTGGTTTAGGTGCGGATTCTGCCTTGGGGGCCTCGGGCTTAGGAGCCTCTGCCTTTGGGGCTTCTGCCTTCGGCGCTTGCGTGGCTGCCGATGCAGCGGATTCCGGCGGCCTCTGGCGCATGAGGCTCTTGCTCTGCTTTATGGAAAGAAGCGCCAGGGATAAACAGGTGAAAAAGAAAATAATGGAGAGCACGGTGGTAAAACGCGTGAGGAACACATTGGTCCTGGTGCCGAACATGGATTCGACTCCGGAGAAGCTCTCGACCAGGCCGCCGCCCCTTCCCCTCTGTATGAGCACCAGGATTATCAGCAAAACACACACCAGTATATGCACTCCTATGACCAAAGCCATCATTTGACTACCTCGCTTGCTTTCCTGATGATCTCGCTAAAGGAATCGGCCCTTAGACTTGCACCCCCCACTAGCGCTCCGTCGATATCCGGCTGAGCTACCAGATCGAAGGCATTCTCCGGCTTTACGCTTCCGCCGTACTGGATGCGCAATTCGTCCGCCGTTTCTCTATTATACATCTTCGCCAGTAAATCGCGAATATATTTCTGCGCATCCTCGGCCTGTTCCTTTGTGGCGGTCTTTCCGGTCCCGATCGCCCATACCGGTTCATAGGCGATCACCACACTGGTTACGTCATCGGCGCCTATATCTTTTAAGCCGTTCTGCACATGATCATCCAGCACTTTAAAGGTGAGCCCCTTTTCTCTCTCTGCCAGGGTCTCGCCCACGCACATGATCGGCAATAATCCGCAGGCCAGGGCTGCCTTTACCTTTTTATTCACCGTTTCGTTTGTTTCATGAAAATACTGCCTGCGTTCGGAATGCCCGACGATCACATATTTGCAGCCGGCATCAAGGAGCATGGAGCATGAGACCTCTCCGGTGAAAGCCCCTTCCTTTTCCCAGTAGACATCCTGGGCGCCGAGCTGTATTCCTGAATCGCCGATCACTTCCGAGACTTCGGCCAATGCGGTAAAAGGCGGGCATAAGACCACCTCGACGCTTAACTCCTTTAATTTAAAGAGTTCGCGTTTGAGGCCATTGGCCAATTCGATCGCCTCTTTGATGGTCTTGTACATCTTCCAGTTTCCTGCGATTATGGTCTTACGCATAATTCGTTCTCTTGTTCTACAGTTCTATGGTTCTATGGTTATTTTAAAATCTGTTCCTGTATATTCTTAATTAAACCATTTATTAATTTGCTGGTTCTGGTTGCCTGATCATAGATCCTACTAAAATCTTCTTTATCGATCGTCTTCCTGTCTAGAATAACATAGAGATGGCTCTGTACTTCCGTAGCTGAGCCTCTGGCCATAGTATAGAACTGCTTACTATCCCTAAAAGCATACCTGCCGAAACCTTCGCTTATATTAGCCATCACTGACACAGCTGCTTTTTGAATCTGATCCGCTAAACCAAAATCTCTAAAGTTCTTCTTGTCAGTTATGCCATATACTTCATTTACCAGTTTTCTTGCTTCCTGCCAGGCTATTAAATCTTCAAACTTTTCGATTTTCATTTTTTAAGCTTTTGAACTTTAGAACCAACGAACTTTAGAACTATAGAACTATCGATTACTTTTCGGAAAGAGCCGCGATTCCTGGTAAGCTCTTTCCCTCAAGAAATTCTAAAGAAGCGCCGCCGCCGGTAGAGATATGCGTCATCTTATCTTCCAGTTTGAACTTGGCGACCGCTGCCGCGGTATCCCCGCCGCCGATGATCGTGGTTGCTTTCAATGTACTGATGAACTTGGCGACCTCAAGTGTCCCCGCGCTAAAGGCATCCATCTCAAAGATGCCGAGGGGTCCGTTCCAGACGATCGTCTTTGCGGACTTAAGCTTATCCTCAAAGAGCAGGATTGTCTTGGGCCCGATATCCACGGCGATCTTTCCCGCGGGGACATCCTCTCCTGAGATCTCAGCCGCGGCATTCGCATCAATATTATCCACTACCACGTTGTCTACGGGAAGGAGTATCTCCTTATTCAGGGACCCTGCCTTTTCGAGAATGGATTTAGCCAGGTCTAATTTATCCTTTTCAAGCTTGGAGTTGCCGATCTCTTTGCCCTTGGCCTTTAAAAAAGTATAGGCCATGCCGCCGCCGATCAGGATCGCATCGCACTCGGGAAGCAGATTCTCAATCACTCCGATCTTATCCGAGACCTTAGCGCCCCCTAAGATGACCATGAACGGCCGGCCGGGATTCTGCACGGCATTCCCCAGGTACCGGATCTCTTTGTCCAGAAGAAAACCCGCCGCGGCTTTCAGGTAATGCGTAACTCCCTCGGTCGAGGCATGCGCGCGGTGGGCGGTGCCGAAGGCATCATTAATATAGACGTCGGCAAGCGAGGCAAGCTGCCTGGCGAAACCGGCGTCATTGGCCTCTTCTTCGGGGTGGAACCTTAAATTCTCAAGCAAAACCACCCTCTCTTTTGCGCCGTCTATCTCTTTCTTCACGCTGTCGCCTACGCAGTCATTGACGAACCTGACCGGCTCGCCGATTAATTCCTGGAGCCTTGCGGCTACGGGCCTGAGGCTGTATTTCTCCACCACCTTGCCGTCCGGCCTGCCCAGATGGCTCATCAGGACCAGTTTCTTTGCTCCGCTCTGAAGGATGTATTTTATGGTCGGCAGGGTCGCCCGGATACGCGTATCATCGGTAATCTTAAGATCCGCGTCCTGCGGCACGTTAAAATCCGCCCGCACCAGCACCGTTTTACCCTTTAGATCCAGGTCCTTTAAGCTCATCTTCGCCATGAGGCCTCCTTAAGTAACCCTGAAATTTGGAAGTCTTAATATATACTAATCCCGCGGCTTTGTCAACCCTCTTTAAATGAGCAGACACTTTACGGAGCGAGTGGAACGAGCGAACGTAAAGTGTAGCCCCTCAAGGGGCGTCTAGGCACCTTGCCCTATCGGATGGGCAAGTGCGCGCTTGCCGCGCGAATTTTTGAGCACAATAATCTTTTATCTAGCGAAATCCCGCGTAAGCGGGAACCCGGCAAATGCCAGCAAAATTTTCAAAGAAAATTTTGCGGCGTTTATGAGCCGGGACTACTAGCTGAGCCAAAGATAAAGCCGGTCTCCAGTTTTCTATAGTTCGACAAAAGCGGAATCAGGCTGCTTAGCTTAAAGAGCACGATTACCAGGCATGTGTTAAAGAGCCCCAGGACCGGCAAAAGGATGACCCCGCCCAGTATCCCGGCAAGCCAACCGCCCATCAGGTCCGAAGCATAGAGGATGCCGGCAGTGGCGCCTACTTCTTTTTGCGTCTCAAGGTAGAGCCTGCTGGCCAGGGGAAACTCAAGCCCCATCAGTATTCCTGAGATCAGAAATAAAAGGATAAAAGCTAAAACAGTGTAATACCCGGGCAAGAAGCCGCGCGTAATGACGCCGGCCATGATCAGGACAAAAGCGACGAGAATGAACTCGATCAGCGCAAATGCGCGCAGCCCCTTTATCGCGCTCTTCAGGCCCGCGCTGATCAGGATGCTGCCTAAAGCGATACCGGTCATGAAGATGCTGATCAGTATGCCGATGTGGCGGTAGAGATACCCGTAAAAGACCTGGAAGGCAAATATCAGAATAAGGTTCGCCAGCATCCCGAAAAAACCGGTGGTAAAAATGCTGTAGGCCACGATGCGTAATCCCTTCCGGCTGCAGCGTAAAAAAGCAGACAGCGCCAAAGTCAATAAAAGGAACCCCAAAGCAACTGTTGCCAGATTCAGGCCCGCAAAGGATTGCAGAAAAGCGCCCATAGACGGGGAAAACTTCTTATTCCAGAGCACCAGAGTCTCAAAGACGGCGATCGGAGCGAAGTCCCGGTTGACTTTTTTAGTCGCGCCGGAGATTGACTGGTTGAACCACTCGACCCATTTTCTGTCCAGCCTGTAGGCAAGATAGTCAGGCACCAGGAGCCCGGGCTTGATGCGGCGTGAGGCGAGCCTCTCCGAGACCCCTTTTACCGTCAAGTCTATCACGCGGGGAGAATCGCTGGCCAGGAACATATTATAATCTCCGGGGATTACGCGCACAAACGGGAATGCACTTTTTAGCGCCGACAATACGGAGGCATTGGTGTCCCGCAGCTGCCTGCTTAAATGCACCAGCGACCCCGGCAGGCAAAAGGCCAGTATCCCTCCCGGATTCAGCCTCTTCTTTATCAGGCCGAAGGACTCCGCCGTAAAGAGGCGGTTAGTTGAAAGGTCGCGCGGGACGGTAAAACCGATCAGGGCCGCGTCATAGGTATCCGGGCTGATGCGCAGGTAAAAACGGCCGTCGGTATTGACGATCCTGACCCTGCGGTCAGAGAGCTCCCTGAGTGTCAGCGCAGTGGGGTACCGGGCGAGCATCTCGATCAGCAGCGGGTCAAGCTCGGCATAATGCAGCCTCTCTACCGGATGCCCCAGTATCTCGCTGATCAGGCCTCCTGCCCCTCCTCCTATGACCAGGATGTCCCGGGGGTCATCGTGGAACAAAAGCGGGAGATTGCCGAACTCCTGCACAAAGGCGATATCCGGGTAAGGCGCGCTGATTGCCGGCACGCCGTTATAGAAGAAAGTATACTGCTCAAGCTGGCGCGTTACCGTGATATTGCCGTAAATGGAATTCTGATAGTCCAGGACCTGCTGATTCTGCCACTGCCTGCTTATTGACAAACGCTCAAGGTCGTCTATGCCTTTGGCCAGGATAAAGACGGCGAATATAGCAAGCAGGAACAAGGCGGCGAAACGGTAAAGCCCGCGCAGGGGCCTGAAAAAAATAAAGCAGATCAGCAGATTAAGGAGGCTGACCATGAACGCGACCTGAAAGGAATTGAAATAGGGGATGAAGATATAGGTAAGCATTATCCCGCCCAGCATCGTGCCGGCGGTCTCCCAGGCATAGACCCGGCTGATGCTTAATACCGGCTCGTTCTGTTGCGCGGGATATATCTTGCAGGCGAGGCTAAAAAGGGCGCCGTGACAGGCTGCTACCGGCAGGTTCGCCAGCAGCGAGATGATGAAGACGCCCCAGAGGCCGACCGCTTCTCCCTGGGGGATGCCGGCTGCCACTTTGGCGATACGGGCAAGATAGATCGCAGCCGGAAGACAGAGCGCAAATAGCGCCTGAAGAATAAAGAAGACGTCTATCTTCTTCCTTATCCCGGCGATTGCCCTGCCGAGGCTGAATACCCCCAGCGCTTCAGAGAGTATCCAGTTCGCCAGGATCACTCCGATGGTCAGCTCATTGCCGTAGAAGACGACCAGCAGCTCCCGCAGCAGGAGCACCTGCGCCACCACCCCGCTTAAACCGATGATCAGGATCGTAAAAATATACATTTTGACGGGATTAAACCTGAATCTGAAAATGCCGAAGGCAAAACCCAAGAGGGGATTTTAGTTATTTTCAAAACTCTGACAAAACTGTTCAGAATTAAGTTTAGAGCTCAAGGCAACCGTCAAGCCCAATATAACCCAGAAAAGAAAGCTCAACTGGAAAGAATACAGATGTGTATCAAATAAACTGTGCACTAAAAATCCCACTAATCCAGCATTTAAACCCATTAAAAGAAAAAAGTCTAAGGATTTTGGCATTCCTGATATTGATTTAATACTTCTAAAAAATACATATCCTACGAGTGACAGAAAGCATAATAAAGAAAAAATTCCTGATTCGGCCCATATTTGAAGATAACAATTATGTGCATATAATGCTCCAAAATTATTGGTGTATTGGGCACAGTAATCCATAAAGGTTCCAATCCCCTTACCGAGAAAGGGGTTTTCTTTGATCATCCCCCAGGCGCCTCGGGCAAGCAAAAATCTGTATGAATCACCACTGGCTCTCATGAAATAGAAAATAGCTGCTATTATAGGAATCAAAAAAATAAAAGTTGAGAAAAATATTAAAGCAAACCACTTTTCTATTCGCTTGTAATTTGCTACTAATATTATATAAATTAGGCCTGATATAAGGCCAATCCATCCCCCCCGAGAAGATGCCAAGATAGAAGACGTGATAAGCATGCCTGCAATTAAAAATAAACCCAACTTTGCCGCAATATTCTTCCATCTCCATAAACTAAGACTTAAGACAATGGGCATAATACAGACTGCATAAGCTGCCAAATAATTTTGATTTTTGAATGGTCCGGTAACAGGCGTAGAAAAGCTAGGCAAAGTTCTTCCCCGTAAAAATTCAAAACCTAAGAATCTTTGCGTAAGAACCGTGAGTCCTACCAGTGCCGCACTAAATAAAATGACCCCCGCTGCCTTAGTAATGCGTCTATTATCACGAAATGTATCTACGATCGCCCAAAGAAGCAAAGGAAATCTGCCCCATTTTATGAAAAGGGCCTTCACGCTCTTAGTAATTAATGGCCCGCTGTTAAATAGTGATAGGCCCATAAAAATAAAGAAAAATAAAAGAAATAAGAACAGCAGTTTGTTCGATTTTATAGCAGTCAAATCCCTCGAAAGTATCGTCTTAATAAAAAATAAAACACTCGCTATACCTGCGAAAATCCCGATCAGGGCTATAGAAATCGGAATAAAAAAGATTACCCCGCAGAACATATATTCAACCGCCGCATCTAATAATTTTATTATTTTTGACTTCATATTTTTATTATTTCCTGTAGCCTCTTAACTATTTCCCTATTATCCATAACATTAACCGCTCTTTCCAGATCCTTTATTTTCTCTCTCAGAATCTTTGAATCAAATGAATCCAATTTTGCAATATAAATTTTGTCCGCTTTGGTAGCCTTATCCCTTTCGGTATTTAAAAGTGTCTCCTCAAAAAGCTTCTCGCCTGGCCGCAATCCAATATATTCTATTTTTATATCTACATCAGGTTTTAAGCCGTAAAGGATGATCATTTCCTTTGCTAAATCCAAAATTTTTATCTGCTCTCCCATGTCTAAAATAAAAATCTCACCGGCCTCCCCCATACTTCCAGCCTGCAGTACCAGCTGGGCCGCTTCATTAATACTCATAAAATACCTTTTAACTTCCGGATGGGTTATGGTTAAAGGCCCGCCCTCTTCAATCTGCCTCTTAAACAACGGGATCACGCTTCCATTTGAACCCAAGACATTGCCGAACCTTACAGCCATATACTTAGTCTTACTGATCTTGGCTTTAGCCTGTAAAATCATCTCCACAATTCTTTTGGTCATGCCCATTACGCTCGTAGGGTTTACTGCCTTGTCAGTAGATATAAAAATAAACCTTTCGGCCTTGTAATGGTTGGCGGCGTAAATAAGGTTTCTGCTTCCGATAATGTTATTTTTAACTGCCGCCCCGGGATTCCCCTCCATAAGCGGGACATGCTTATGCGCTGCTGCATGGAAAATAATCTCGGGCCTATAAAGTGAAAAAATACTTTTTAGCAGGCCTATGTCTTTTATATCACCGATTATAGTACTGAATTTGATGTGGCGGTATTTTGTCAGAAATTCGATCCCCAGGTAATAAACATCATTTTCATTATGATCGAATAATAAAATTTCTTTGGGGTTAAAATTAACTATCTGCCTGCATAACGCTGAACCTATTGAGCCTCCGGCACCGGTAACTAAAACTACCTTTTCAAATAAATAATCTTTAATTTCTTCCTTATTAATATTGACCGTGTCTCTGCCCAGAAGGTCTTCCGGCTTTATTTCCCGAGGCTTAGCCTCCAACTCTCCGCTGATCAGATTCTGCAAGCCCGGGACAATCCTGATTTTAACAGAAGGAATCTTGCAGTACGCAATAATACTTCTTATCTCTTCGCCTTTGGCAGAAGGAATTGCAATGATGATCTCTTCGACCCCGTACTCTTCAACAACCGAAGGGATATCGCTACGAGTCCCTAAAATATTTACCCCCTGGACACGCAAATTTCTTTTTCTTGAGTCATCATCAATAAAACCGACTATCTCTATATTAGATTTAAGGTTCATGCGGGTTTCTCTTAGAACCATCACCCCTGCTTCACCTGCCCCGACAATTAAGGCGTTTTTACGTTTTGTTTTATACTCGGAACGAAATTTCTCCCTGAATAGCCGGCTAACAAAACGGATCCCCGCTATAAAGCAGAAACTTAATATAAAATCGATAGCGATAATTGAACGCGGAAAGCCCTCAAAAGTATGGATAAAAGCGATCGCGGGGACAAAACATAATACGGCTAGAACATGGGCCTTAATAATTTTCCAAATATCATCTACGCTGGCATACCTCCATAAGCCGGAATAAAGCCCAAGGTAGCCGAAAATAACCATCTTAAAGCAGACAAGGATAGGCAAGGTCTTAAGAATTATCTGCCAGGAATTACTATCAATCTTAAAATCTAACCGTAGAAAGAAAGCAAGCAGGTAGGCGCAAATTACCAGGATTAACTGGGTAACTATGATAATTAACCGCCGTAATCTAAGGATCAGCTCTTTTAAGTTCATAACCATTAATTATATAACAAATTACAACTTTATCAATTGGCTTATACGGGTTTTTAATGCCGCACGCCCTCCCTTTTTATAGCCTTTACCAGGGTCAAGAGGATGATATATAAATCAAAAACGAAGGAGCGATGATTAAGGTAATACTCATCAAAAGAGACCTTTGCGGGAATGAGTAAATCATCCCTTCCGTTTACCTGTGCCCAGCCGGTGATCCCCGGAATCAACTTATGGATATTTTTCTTAGTGCGTAATTCCACAAGGTCATTTTGGTTAAATAAAGCCGGCCGCGGGCCCACAAAGCTCATATCGCCTTTTAAGACGTTAAATAATTGCGGTAGTTCATCGAGGCTGTATTTACGCAAAAATGACCCTGCAGGGATCAAATAATCATCTGGATTTTTCATTAGATGAGTGGCTACCTGGGGCGTATTTAACTTCATTGTCCTGAATTTAGCCATCTTAAAAATGGAGTTATTTATACCTATGCGGTCTGTCCAGAATATAGCCGGGCCTTTTGAAACCAGCTTTATCAAAAGAAAAATAATCAGCATCGGAATACTTAACAGCGTCAATAAAAATAAGGCTAAGAGCAGATCAAAGGTCCGTTTCATTTAACTTGCGCTCCTCACAGTCTCTCTTATTCCCTGCTCGATACTAAAAGGCGCCTTCCAACCTAACCGATTACGGATCTTACTGCTATTAATAACCAGGGTCTGCGTTAACTTATCCAATTCCCTGCTCTTTCCGATCAGCCTGCAAGCTACCTTCAGAAAGCCGCTGGGAAAATAAAATAACCTTGCCTTCTTTCCCGTAGCAGAGGCAAGCATATTTATTAATTCGGTGACGGTCACATCCTGGCCGTCGCTCACTAAAAATGTCTGGTTGGCGGCACCGGGATGCTCAACGCACTTTATTATTACATCAATAAGGTTCCCTACGTAAATAAAACTGCGTCTATTTTCTAAGTTAGCGAACGGTAAGGGTAGGCCGGTCCGGATAAGTTGCATCAACCTGTCAAAATTCCCCGGTGAATCCATGCCATAAACCAAAGGGGGACGTAAAACTACTGTCTCTAATTCAGAATTTTGTGCAGCCCTATGGAGCACCTCCTCTGCTTCCCATTTAGAGACTGAATAAGCATTATCGGGATTTGGCCGATCCTCTTCCGAAAAAAAACCGCCCCGGCTGCTTTCTCCGTTTACTCCGATAGAGCTAAGAAAGATCAGGCGCCTTGCGCCCGCGCGTACAGCCGCGCTTGCCAAGCATTCGGTCCCAAGAACGTTTATCTTGCGGTATTCATAAAGAGGATCCCTTGCTCTTTCTTTGATAATATGGCTGCGGGCTGCCAGGTGAATGACTACATCGGTTTCGCTCAGGATCTCATCCCAATTACTCACTTGATCTATGGAGTCGATCTCTACCGGTTCTACGCCTTCAGGAAGAGTATCCTTGCTATTACGGCGTATCAGACCCTTCACCTTCCAACCTCTATGTAAAAGCTCTTTACAAAGGTTACGCCCGATAAAACCGTTTGCTCCGGTTACAAGAATATGATTCATCTGCTCTCTCCAGCCGGATAATCCTTCCTTAAGAAGGCCTTATAGAAGTGCTTCCTTGCAAAATTGGGCATTAACCTTACTATGCTCTTCATAAAAATATTACTTAAAAATTCCGGATAACTCAGGAATCCTATGGCCAGGAACTTCTTCTGGGCCTCTATTTCATTTAATAAATACCTGAACCCGCCCCTTCTCCTGAACATGTCATCGCTGATCCTGACCTTTGCCAGGTACTCCGGAATGTTTGCCAGCCTGCTCCCCGATTTTATCGCCCTGACCATCAGATAATAATCTTCGAATCCGAAGAGGTTCTCGTAATTTCCGGCCCTGAGGATTACATCCCTCTTGAACATGATCGTAACATGATTGACCGGCATGCGTTTTTTCGCAAAACGGACAATATCTTCATGTTCCGTGGGCAGATTTCTTCTGCCCCAGATGTTGCTTTCCTTATCCATGAACTCGAAAGCGAAAGAACCTACGATATCGATTTCACTATTATTTTCCAGAAAATCCGCCTCTTTCTTAAATCTGTCGCTGCAGCTGATATCGTCGCTGTCCATTATAGCAATAATCCCGAATTTACACCGCTCTACCCCTCGGCGCAATGCCTCGCCCCTGCCGATCTGTTTATCAAATACCAGAGCGGTGAATAAATCCGGATGGGCTTTCATAAAATATCCTAAAACCTCATCTAATTCCTTCGTCAACGGCCCGTCTTTAACGACAACTACTTGAGAGGGCATTAATGTCTGATTTATTATACTTTCCAAAGCCTCTTTGAAATATTCCGGATTCTCTTTGTCGTAGACAGTTATTAAAACAGAAAAATCTTTCATTTGTGCAATATAAGGCAACAAAAAGTTAAATATATTCTACTGAACATTATTAACCCCTAACAGCCGGTTCCTTACAGATTCGTATCTTTCGTTTCCTATTATCCTTTTAGTGCCCTTTCTTATCTCATAGCTCAATCTGGCAAGAATTATATTAAACCAGGAAGGATCTATCCTGGATGGCATAGTAGGGATATCAACGGCCCTGTTCATTGAATTTCTGTATAGAATCCCTTTTTGTAATTGTTTTATGCCGTTAATGCCGGGGGTTGAAGTGCACATTATTCTATAGCCGGCCTTCTTTGCCAGGTCAATTATCCTCTTATTAAAATCGCCCTGAGGAAAAGAAAGGGCATCAATTTTTGTACCAAGCTTATCCTCGAGCAGGCAGCGGGAGGCATAAAGTTCCTCTTGCGCCTCTTCTGCCGGTAGTCTGGAAAGTATCCGGTGGCTGATTGTATGCGAGCCTATCTCCATATTGTTATCTTTCAGCTCCCTGATCATATCCCACTGCATAAAACCGCTTTTTCCTACAAAGCTAGCTGTTATAAAGAAGCTTCCCCGAAAATCAAGCTCTTTAAGCAAAGGGAAAGCTATCTCATAATCGCTAAGTCCGCCGTCATCAAATGTAAACGTAATAGACTTATCGTGACTACTCAAAGAATTGCCGTAAAAATCTCTTAGGTTTTTTACGCTAAATGAAGAATCTTTTATCTGATTTAATAATGCCTTAAAGAAGTCTCCCGTGACTGAGTAAAAATCATGCGATGGGATACTTGTTATGTTATGAAAAAGGAGTATATTCAGCATTCTTAATTTTTCCTGCCTGCGCCGGTAAAGGCGGCCTTATTCAGGCCCTCTGCAATGTACTCCATGTGCTTCCTGGTCAAGCTATGGTTAACAGGCAAAAGCAAGAGGTTTTCATTAAAGATTTTTGTCTGTGGGTAATTATCCACGGGTACCGACACCCCCTCCTGGCCGGGCCAAATAATTGCTTCTATCCCCAGGCGGATCAATTTATCAAATACCTCTTTCCTGTCATTAACCAAAATAGGAAAAAATTGCGGGCAAGACCCGGCAGGCAAACCCGGGAAAAGAACTAAGATCCCATCCGTGTTTTTTATTAATCCAGAAAGATAGTTGTAGTTTTCTTTTCTCCGGCTAAGTGCACTTTTTAGATAAGGATTACTAGTGTTGCCGGCTACGCGACTTTCCGTACAATATTGTGTTGCCTCTAACCCTCCGGAGAACGCCGAAGAATCGGTATTCCCGAAAAGGCTCCGGAGTGCATTCTTTACCCGTAAAATATTAATACCGGAGATAAATGCCAGCCTTTCAGCCATCATTAAAGCTTTCTTTTTGACGCCCGAATGCACCCTTGGAAAAGAAAGCAGATTATCTGTACAAGACTGGCTCTTCTCAATAACTAATCCTCCGCATGTAACCGCAAGTAGTTTCCTGAAACTGAAAATAGATATATCCCCTGACATGCCGGCAAAACAGGTTGCATCCGCGTCAGGCAGGATATGGGCGCAATCCTCAATAAGAATAAGATTATATTTAGCACAAAGCGCCTTTATACCTTCAAGCTCCCGTAATATACCAAAAAAGTGGACTACAAGAAGATAATCGCCTGCCGAAAATTTAAGGTTAGAAACTTGCGGCATGAATCGGTGATCTAAATCATAATATTCTATCTTTAAATTACAGCTCTGGATCGGTTTTAAAAGGCTTCTGCACATAAATGCCGGAATCCAAACGGTTTTGCCTCCTGTGCGTTTCTCTAAAACCGATTGCAATGCAGTGCGCGCACCTGGATAGATACACGATATCTCAAAAGGAAATGAACCTGCTATGTCTATAGTAGAAGGATTTCTACCTAAAAGTGATATTGTCGGGTTGGCGGGTATGAACATTTATTCCTTATTAAATTATTGAATCTTAATTATGACTCGGATAATTCTTCCATTTCAGGTAATAATTTTCATAAAAGTTCAGCGCACCTGAAAATATTCTAGAGAAACTGGCGGTAAAATATGGCTCTTTTTTATAAACTGAGCCGAAACTTGCCTTAAATCGTGAAACCCCTTCATTTTCCCTGCTACCGCCATACATATCGTATGTTTTCAAGCCCATTCCAATAAATCTTTTAATGCCTTCCCATAAAAGAAGGTTATTTATCCTGAGCTGGCTGAATTCGGGGCTGGATGCTGAAACAAACGCATATGCTGTTTCTGTATCATATCCCCAGATATGCCCGCCTGCAAAATCACCCTTATAAAATGCACCCAAGAAAAGCAATTGGCCGCGGGTGGCGATTGCATCATACAGATAACCCAGGCGTTCATACCTGAAAGGAACAGTCATCTTCTTTTTCTTATATGTTTGAGTGACAAGTTCATAAAGAGGCCTGAAAAACGCTCTATCCTTCAGTTCCTTTATCTCTATCCCGCTTTTGTAGGCATTTTTTATGTTCTTTTTACAATTATAATGGAGCTTCTCCCATTGCCTGTCTTCATTTTCTTCCAGCTCCAATATCCAGGTTTCCCGGTATCTTATTGAAAATCCAGCAGAACGCATGATCTCTTCATCGAGCAGAGCCCCTGAGGTTTCAAAGTACGCGACCTTCTCTTTCCGGCATAATCTTTTTACATCCGCGATCAATTCGCGCTTAGCATTACCGTCCAAAGGCTCCCTAAATAATAACGGGCCCATCCTTGAAGTCAGCCATCCTCTCAAAGGGCTGCCTAAAAGACGAAACGGTCCCTTTCTTACCGTTATGAACGGCCAGTATCCGCAAATCTCGTCGTTGATTTTTATGGAATAGACATGAAGTGCACCCTTATGCTCTCTGCAGATAAAATCCAACCAGGGCAATGAATGAAAAAGCAAAGACTTAGAGTGAATTTTAACCCAATCTGTATATTGGGCTATCTGTTTGTCGTCGTCCAAATTTACTGCAGATATAGTTTTAAACAACTCTCCGACCTCGAAATTTACGCATTTTCTACCAGATAGACCATATCATTACCGAGCATCTGGGCATCAAATTTATTTAAGAGAGATTGGAAGAAGATGGTCTGCATAGATGTCAACCGGATAAAATTACCCTGCTTCAACGCATGGGAAGCCAGGATGAACATATCCGGATATGAAAAAGAATATCTGTCGATGATCTTAAAGTTATATTTCTTGAAATACGCCTCTAATGTTTTCGGCGTAAAATAATAAGTATGCACAGGCACCTCTACGCAATCGGGAAAGATCCGGTAAAGGATACCGTCGTAATTCGGCACCGCAATGATGAGCCTACCTCCTCTTTTCAATAGTTTTTTAAAAACCTTGAAATACTCTGCCGGCGATGCCGCATGCTCTAAAGACCAGTTCATGCGGATACAGTCAAAATCCCGCTCTTCCAGTTCGAAAATAGACGGCAGGACTTTCAATCCGTATTTTTGCGTAATTTTTGTTACCTCAGGAGACGGCTCCACACCAATTACCTCAAATCCTCTTTTCTTAAGACTATATATAGAGGACCTGTAGCCGAAGAAATGTGTGTTTAATCCGCTGCCGCATCCGACATCCAGGAACTTTCCCGGCTTGATCGTCTTTACATAGTCTTTCTTCTTCGGTTGCAGCAATTTATGGAAAATCCCCCCCGAGAACGGCACTAGCGCAAAGAGCAAATTAAGATACGGAGTTGATACTGCACGGCTGATAGCGTATCTTAGTTTATACAGATATAAGTTACGGTCGGAATAAAATTCATAGTCTTTCGGATAAAAACACTTTAAGTCTTCATCTTTGTCTACATCCAAATAGATCAATCCGCAATCACGGCATTTTCTTAGATAGAACTCCCTATCCTGCGGAGCGCATCTATGTATAATATCTTTTTGCGCTACCAGTAGATCGGACCTGTCTGAATTACAAAAATCGCAATATCTCGGCATCTCATTCAATTCCGGCTTTATAAACCTTTCTGCGCGGCCACCTCGAGCTTATATCCAGGCGCAATCGCAAGTTTAATAAGCCAAAGAATAAATACCGCCATGAAAAATGCTTTTACTGATTCCACAATATCTCCCCCGAGGAAAAGCTGGATCACCAGATGCTGAAAAAATAAAACCTTTAGAACTAAGCTGATATTAGATCTCATCACAATAACTGAAATCATTCCCCATAAGAAAACTACAAAAAAAGCGAAATAACCGAAAAGCAGGTAAGTGACGCCTAAAAAAGTCGGTAATTCAGTGACTTTGCTTATCTCTTCCCGGGGCAATTTCCATACAACCGTTGTATATTTCTGTAACATATTCGGTTTATCCGGAAACAGATTTGGGACGGGAATCAATCTTCTGGCGGCATCTTCACCTAACGATGATGGATTAACACACCCCCTTAGTTCGTCTTTTTTATCCTCTGACACTGCTACGGCAAGCCAATCGACCCCCCCTAGCCTACTGGAGTTAGCTATTAAGTCATCGATATAGCCCTGGCTGGCTTTTTTAAATATCCTGCTGAACTGGTCCATTGATTTAACTCCAAGAATAATACTTGTTCTCACGCTAACGCTAAGCGGAGCCATTACCGGGAACGTAAGCATAATAATCAGGACTAGTGCCAATGTCTTTTTCTTGAATGTGTAGTTCTCAAGCATTATTTTCACAACAAAGTAGCTGAGTGCTATAGATATGACCGCGGCTTTACTCCCCTGGGAAAGCGAGGTAAGCATTAATAAGGCAAAAATAATTAAAATTGTAATATTCTCTTTAGTTTTCCTTCTTATATCCGGGTGTAACAGAATAATAAAAATAATCAATTGAACGAAATTGAAATAGAACAATAAATGCAGGACCAATTTCATAACGAAGCTCTGGGTAATCCTTGTGTTTAAAAGCGCTCCTTCGGCCGTATGCTGATAATAAACTGACATTATAATCCTTATAAGATAAACACATAGGCTTACTATGTAAAACTTCATCCTGCTTGATTCAGAATACATCCATTTAGGCAGCCATTTGCTTTCTTTACTATTTCCTTTCTTTAAGGGGATAAATTCCCCGGCCTTAAAACCTATGAAAACGGCGATTGTGCAGATCAGCAGATAAAGAAGGGCGGTATTAATATCGCTTGTAGTATAATTTACGGTCCGGGCATACCTTATGGATTCCGGGAAAATATACAAAAAAACGATCCTTTGCGCATAAAAAATAAGGCTTAACAGAAAAAATATGTAGACCGCAACCTTTGTGCTTCCTTTATAAAGATACAGACTTATTATTAAGAGAACGAAGTATATGGATGACAACAGAATAGCATTTCCCTTAATGAGTATCCGGTAAGATTCCGGTAAGTTCGGAGCCAATAATAATACGTAAAGAAAAATAAGCGATCCAAGAAGTATATTACGGATATGTATTCCGGCCTCTTCTTTCATACCTGAAATACCCTCGGTAGAATGGTTAGCAGCCTGAAGAACATGTCTAATCTTGCGGCCCGGCATGAACGGTAGGCTGCTCCGGCAAAGATCCTCGCCCTTCTTCTTATCATCAGAAATTTATAATAGGGCGTCTTTTGCTCCCAATACTTAAAATGAGAATTAACCACATTTATGGTATTTTCTGCATGCCTGACTATATTGTTTGTAATAGAGCTGCTCTGGATCGTGTATTCCCCGAGTATCTCATGTAAATATTCTATCCTGCATATCTTAGAGAGCCTCAGCCACAGTTCATAATCTTCGACGCCGTTAAAATCCATATTTTCCGAGAATAAACCTGCCTCGAAAAGCTTATTCCTTCGCACAATCACTGCTGATGTCGATATGCAATTTCTTCTAAAAAGCAGGTCCGGATAATCCCTGAACGGCCCGTAAATAAGCTTTGAGATAACCCTGCCATCCTTTACCAGATATTCGTTATGGCAGATCAGATCCGCATCTCTGTGGACTTGGATATAATTATTAACATTCGCCAGCTTTTCGCTGGCCCATTTATCATCTGCGTCTAAAAAAGCGACGAAATCGCCTTCGGCTTCTCTGACGGCGCAGTTTCTTGCCCCGCCGATCCCCTTATTCTTTTGCCTTATTAACTTATATTGCGCACCCGGAAGATTCTTAAAATAATTTTCGATTACCGCGGAAGTGTTATCCGTTGAGCCGTCATCGGTAATGACCACCTCGTAATTCCCGTAGGTCTGCTTCCGCACGGAATCTAATGTCCTGCCGATATATTTTTCAGCATTATATGCGGGGATGACCACGCTAAATTTAATATTTTCTCTCATCTTCTATCTTTTTCAACGATTCGGCGATCCTTTCAGATGAGCGGCCGTCTGCCTTGAAAAAACATTGCCGCTCAATGAAGCTCTTTGTCGTTTCAGTGGGGTGAAATTGATGGGGATTGCTGGCGAAATTTTCTAATCCCTTTCTTAATTCTAAGACCGAGTAAAACTTCGGGATTTCCACTTCTAAATCACGAAAGACAGAAGCATTGTAGCCTGCCGTAAGCCACTGAAATATAGGGGCGCCCTGCAGTAAAGCCTCTTCCGCCACCGTAGAGTAAGTGAATATTACCAGATCCGCCATCTTAAGGTTCTCATCGAGCGTCCCTTTTGTTGATATAATCTTATGCCGGTAAGGGCGGTATTCCCGTAAATCCTCCATTCTCGCAAACGGATGACTTCTGATATAAAGCTTTATATTCTTAAGGCCCTCGGCGGCGGCGCTGGCTGCCTGGACCATTTCAAAATCATGCCGGGGATTCAGAGTGGCTACAAGCAGCACGTTATAAATTTCCTTATCCTGCCTGTTTTCCTGCCGGGCTGAGATCCTAATATTTTCATGCCTCGGAGAACCGGTAAGCAATATTCTTTCCTGCGAAAATCCGTCTTCTATGAAGATATCTCTCCCTAATTCGCCCATAGCAAACATGTAATCAGGTACCGGGACGCTACGATTATCAGGCTTACCGTACAGCTCTCTTTCACGGTCGAGCGCAAGGAAAGTCTTTTCTCTGTTATAACTGGCATGCTGGATCGTACAATGAATTGCTTCCGGCCTTGCGGAGCGGCCTCCTTCATACAATGCCCTTGAATGCGGATAAAATTCTAAGAAAGTAAAGTTTATCTTCGGCCCGTACTCTACAAAAGCCCTGCGGCTTGAAGATTCTATGAGCGTAAAAAGCGGAATTGTAGAACTAACAAAATCGCATATCAGAAGATGGTTTAAGAACGGAAAAAAATCTAATCCTTCTTCGGTAAAAAGATCCCTGAATGAACTTAAACGTCTAAATCTCAGGTACCGGTATAGAGGCCGAAAATCCAAAGCGGCAAACAGGACGTCTTTTAAGCTAAGAAATTTTTGCAAAAATATAAGTTGCGGGTGCCCTTTTACGCGGCTCAGGATCTGTTTCAGGGAACGTTTCTTTGCTCCCGGCTTATGAATCGGTGAAAGCCATAAAAGCCATGCATGCGTAAAGCCTTTCAATTTTAATTGCCCGGGGAGGGATTTAAAATAAATATCGTTTAGTGACTCTGCGTCATCACCGGGACAAACGCTCCAATCCCAAAATCCCTGAAAGAGGACATCAGGCCTTGACTTTGGCAGATCGGCAAATACTTTCAATGCAAAAAGAGCGGATAAAGTATCAAAAATCAATTTCATCCGAGAGAAAGCCCCCTTGGCCAAGGCAAGGAGTCTAATAAAATATCTTTTTATGCTCTTTCGGATGCGGTAGCGGCTGGAAAGCGCCTCTCTGATCTCGCAGGGGGCGCCGTATAGAACGATATCTTTTATGTTTTGCCGTTTAGCCACATTCAAAATAGTGAAAACTTGCAGCATCACGTTAAAAGTAGGGTCGCTTTCTACATCCTTAAAACTAAACTTGGTATACCACCAGGGATTGCCTCTTCCCGGAAACTCAAGTGCCTGCCTTAGGGTCCTTCCGTTACAGGCTGTTGCGCTGATGCGCGCAACCATATCTATGTAGGCAAGACGCGCCTTTTCCCTTACCGCATTCATTTCTTTCCTGCCCAAAAGAACCTCGCCTCTGTAAGAGCTTGTAAACTTATATTCAGCTTCCGGCGTTAAGAAACTTAGTACCGTAGCATCCGGAGGGATTATCCGCGAGTCGAGTTTATAAACAATATGGAGACTGGACATATGACTTATATAAGAAAAGGATTTGATGCGGAAACATTTAAAGTGAGTTCATCCCGCGAAGGGGTAAACTCTATGGCTCCGCCTGCAGCTTTTACCAATGCAAGGCCGCCTGCCGCATCCCATATCTTTATGTCGTTCTCATGATAGAAGTCGGCCCTTCCGCATGAGACATATGCCAGAGATAACGCTGCCGAACCGAGCAGGCGCACCTTTTTAAAGGTCCTTATATCTTCTATGGCTTTAAGCACTGAGTCTTTGGAGAAATCGGTGCCGGCCGGAAATCCCGTACACAAAACTGCCTTATGTTTATCCACCACCATGCTTACGCCTATAGGTTCGCCATTTAGCCAGGCGCCGGCTCCGACAATGCCGCTAAAGGCCTCGCCTCTGTTAAAATCGTAGACTACCCCGAGTATGGGCTCCATGCCTTTCCAGAGGCCGATAGAAATACAGGATAGCGGTATGCCGCGGGAAAAATTGAGGCTTCCGTCAAGAGGGTCAACGATCCATCTCGGATCTTTCTCCTGTGATGTTCCCTGTAAAAAACCCTTCTCTTCAGAAATAATAGAGTATCCGGATTTCAGCTTAAGGCGCTCTATGATAGAATCTTCAAGTTTTTTATCCGCCTCTACCTTGACGTCTCTGTCCATGTCTAAAGTAACTGCTTTTGTATCTTCTGTCGTTTTCAGGATATCCCGGGCGGCATTCCTTGCCGCATCTTGAGCCAAAGACAATAAACTCTCCAAATCAGCGCGTTGCATCATAATATCTTCCTTAGTGCTTCAATAAGGTTGTCCACTGCCTCCATCTCCATATTACGCCGGCACTCCGAAGTATAGGAACCGATGTGCGGCGTTAATATGACCTGCTTATATTTAAGTAAGGCACCGGAATATGGCTCACTCTGAAAAGTATCCAGCCACGCCCCTGCCACCCGCCCACTGTCAAGCGCAGCTATAAGCGCGCCTTCATCAATCAGTCCACCCCTTGCGGCATTTAATATATAAACGCCGTCTTTCATAAGGTCGAATTGGCTTTTACCAAGCAAGCACTTTTCGCCGCTGCAGTGCAGAGTGATGACATCTGCGGCTTTAAGGGCATCGTCCAGATCTACAACGGGAAAACCGCTGACTTTCCCTGAATACGCGGGGTCAACAGCGTAAATATCAGCCCCAAAGGCATTCAGCAATTGAGCGACCCTCTGTCCGATATTGCCGAATCCGATAACGGCAACATTCATTCCGTTAAGTTGCCTGCCGATTATCTTAAACCACTTATTATTATGAAGCGACGCATCCATCTGGCGGATATGGCGTAAGATACTCAATAGACATCCGACAGTAAGTTCTGCGACTGCTTCGATAGGAGCAGTTGGTGTATTCTTGACGGTAACCCCGAATTCCTTTGCTGCATCAAGGTCTACGTTTGAAAGCCCTGAGCCGCATCTTGAGATCACCTTCAATTCTGAATTCTTCAAAACATCCCTATCCAAAGGCTCAAGCCCGGCTATGATCCCACTCACCCCCGGTAATAAGTTAATCAACTCATCTTTCGTCAGTCTACGCTTAAAAGGATTTTCCACGACCTCAAACCCCATGCCTAATAGCTTTAACAAGGGGTCTTTATCCTCTTCCGAGAAAGTCGAAGTTCCTAACAATATTTTGATTTTAGATTTTCTTTCCGTCATATTCTTTACTTGCTTAATTGTGGGTCTTTAAAGAGCATGTAAGTTCCCGGAGATTTATTGTCATAGGTGTTTTCAAGAACCCGTTCCTTTGCCTTGACAAGGGCAAATGGCGACATCCACTCTTTATAGATACTGACGGGCCTGGCCCGGCTTATAAATTTATCCGCATCAGTTGCGTTCCCGGTAACTTTTATAGACTCTGTCTTTTCTATAAGTAAGATGTAGCCTCGCGGGGCGAGTTTCTTTATCTCCTCAATGACGCTGCGGCAGAACTCATCAGGAAGATGCTGAAGCACTGTGCAAATCAAAGCAAAGTCAAAGATCCCTTTACCCATCTGGCTTATCCGGTCTAGCGTATCGCATTGATAGAATTCAATATCGGGAAGGAGCGTTTTTGCTACATCCACAAGGTGTGCCTCTCTTTCAAAGCCGACCACCCTGTCGGCAAATTCTTTAAGCACCATTATCAAGCGGCCGTAACCGCAACCTACTTCGCAAGCAGACCGGATGCGGGCCTCGGGGAGAACTTCGCGCATTATTGAACGGATCGTCTTTCTCTCCAGATAATTTCTCACATTATCCGTAGGCCCTGAAACATCGCTTACCCCGGCAGCAGTCCAGACAATGCGCGCATTACGGTCTCTCCATTTACCCCATAACTTCCGTCTGACTTTAATAATTACGGCTTTTGCCAGATACCCGAACGGGAGAGCCGTGGCATCGGGCAATAATAACTCCTTTTTCTTAAAGAACTTGATTTCATTTTGATTCATGCAAAGACACCTCCGCACTTTTTGCCTTATATTGAAGCCAGTTGGCGATCAAGTGGTCTAAGACCACATGGATATCTTCTACCGGGCCGTATTCGCCTTTCGGGGTATTTACATGTACCACCACGTCAGAGATGTTTTTAAGCTTCCCCCCGTCAAAACCGATGAAACTGATCACTCTGCCTCCTGCCGCCTTTATCCATTCTGCGGCTTCGATGATATTCGGCGAATTCCCGCTTGCCGAGATAGCTATCAATTTATCACCCGGGCGGTAATGAATCTTAAGCTGGTTGACAAATATATTGTTGTAACCGTCGTCATTTGCAATCGCAGTCATCAAAGCAGCATTGCCTGACAGGGCAAGCGCCCGGAAAGGAGTTTTGATCCCGGCCTTCTTTAACACGTCCATGCCGATATCATTGGCCATGTGCGAGGCAGTGGTCGCAGATCCGCCGTTTCCCGCAAGAAATATGGTATTTCCATTTTTCTGTGCGTTTTCAAGCTCTTTAACAGCATCTGCGATCGCCTTCGTGTCAAGCTGGCCGAGCAGGGTTGAAAGGTAATTTAGGTAGCCCCTGGCAAACTGCTCTACGTTTTTAGACTCGTTAAAAGTTCTTTCTATATTATTCATGTTCCCTCCCCGATATTCCATTTTAGTCAGGACAATCTATGTTATAAGCTTCTCGCCAGTCCCTGTCCGCATAATATATCTTATAAACAAGCCTCATTGTATCCAGTGCGTCGGTGCTCGTTCCGGATTTAATTTTAGTGCCATTGACAATAGCATCCGTAAATTCATTTATTTCATCCCGCCATGAATTATCCTCGACATAAGTCTTGGTATCTTCATCGAATGCGCCAGTATCCGATTCATCGCGTCTGCCGACTGTGAGTTTTTCCTCGCCATAACTTTTTGAGCCCGACAAAATGCCGCTAAGCTGGATAAAGCCCTCAGTTAAGCTTATATCCAGGTGAAATCTGTGCTGCCACTGCGTTGCGCTTGAATGCAGGAACGCGATCCGCCCCTTCTTATCCCGCATCAGCGCATATGCATTATCCTCAACATCGTGATCCCAGTAGCTGTTGGATACATAGCTCTTGACCTCTTCAAACTCGCCACAGAAAAGCCGCATCAGGTCTACCATATGTATTCCCTGGTCAAGGAGTATTCCGCCTCCGGAATATCTACGCTCTGCCCTCCAGCCGCCTGAAAACGGAATGATCTTGCTTTTGCCGTAAACTCCACTGAGATTTATAATTTCGCCTAATTGTCCCGACTTTATGATCTTCAGGGCATCGCGCACAGAATCGTGGTAGCGATGGTTAAAGCCGTACTTTAATAACAGTTTGGGATGCTTCTTCTCTGTCTCGATTACTTTTTTAATGTCTTCCACATCCCGTCCCGGCGGCTTCTCGCAAAAAACATGCAATCCTCTTTCAAGGCCGGCGATGGTAACCTCTGCGGCAAGATAATTCGGCAGACTTACAAATAATATGTCCAACGGCTCTTCCAGCAACTTGAGGTAATTGGGGAAAAAACCTACTCCTTCAGGCATAATGCCGGATTCCTTAAAATTCTTGTCGCAGACGGCAACGGTTTTCAAGAAGGGATTTAGATCGATAAACTGCCTTCGTCTTTTGCCTACTACGCCATAACCGGCAATTCCGACTCTTAATAACTTTTTCTTCACCTTAGGACCCCCCTGATTTATTTCTTGATATACAAAGGCATAAGATCATCGTTTTTCATCAAGCCCCTGACCCTTTCCAGGTCTTGCGGCGTATCCACTCCCACCGCCTGAGAAGACGTCAAAACCGCCCTTATCTTGTATCCATGTTCAATTGCTCGCAGCATATCCACGGATTCTACTATCTCAAGCGGCGTTTGAGGCAGCTTTGAAAAAAGGAGTAGAAAGTCTTTACGAAAAGCGATGATCCCCAGTTGCTTGTATCTTTTATAAGGCAGCCCGGAAGCCTTGTGTACTGAAGGAATGGGTTCCCGTGAAAAATATATGACGTTATTATCGGTATCGCAGACTGTCTTAACTACATTGCTGCTATTGAACTCTTCATCGCTATTTATCTCGGAGATCAGATTGGTGCAGGTAATCCCCGGCTCGTTTAGCAGGGGGGCGACTACGGAATCTAGCATCTCGGGCCTTACCATCGGCTCATCGCCCTGGACATTGATTACGATATCTGCTTCGACTGAAAGAGATGCCTCTATAATCCTGTCTGTGCAGCGCTGATGCGACGGAGAGGTCATTACCGCCTTACCGCCGCCAGCCTTTACTGCATCGAATATTTCCCGGTCGCAGGTAGCCACAATAACCCCGCTTACAGAACGGGTAAGGGCCACCCTCTTTCTGATATGTTCGATCATGGGTAGACCATGTATATCAAAAAGAGGTTTCCCGGGAAACCTGGTTGAACCCATACGTGCCGGTATGATCGCAATAACTTTCATCTTATTTTTTGCGGGCAAGGACCCTCATATGTGAACTGAGATTATTCCTCCTGATCCAATCCTGTAATTCATCCTTTGCTTCGCTTTTACCTTTTCTGGCAAACGTCTCCCAGAATTTCCCTAACTTTATACTATCATTAACTATCGCTCCCTCTACAATATCCCAATCCAGTTGTCCGGGCGTTTCGATCTTAACCGCCTCAAACCCTTCTCTGGTCAAAAGATGCCTGATTGATCCGGGGTTAAAGAAATTTATATGGCAGGGCGGATAAATCGCCTTTGAATCCTCCCAGAGGATCCGGATATCAAAACCCTCTCCATTTAAGGTAGTCAGAAAAAGCCAGCCGCCCTTTTTAAGAAGGCGATAGACCGAAGAAAGAAAGACCGAAGGGTCATATAAATGCTCGAATAGCTCGAATGCCGTCAACAGGTTGAAACTATTATCATAACCTTTAAGCTCTTCTAAAGTGGAGCATTCTGCCTTTAAATCCAGCTTCCCGCAAAGTTCTGCCTGTTCAAGCGAAGGCTCGATAGCAATATAGCTGCTCTGTCCCCAGAGTTTATGCAGCTCATCAAGAAAAAGGCCAAACCCTGCGCCGATATCTCCGATCTGCCAGGCCGGATCTTTACCGAAATATTCTGTGATGAACTCCGCCCGGGGCCTGAAGATTTTCTCTCTTCTTGCCTCGGCAACCGGCATAAAAAACTCTTTTACCCAAAAATCAGTTGAGGCGGACCGACCATAAAACTCTTTTAAACTATCGAATGAGAGCCTGGTCTTTGCATACAGAGTTGAGCAGTTAAGGCAAGTCACGTATTCAAAACAGCTCTTCTTAAACTCAAGGATATGCTTATCTTCCTGGCAAGCAGGGCACTTTACCTTAACTAATGCTTTTTTGCTATTCAAGAAGGCCTTGCAGTCTTCCTGGACCAGCTTAAGGTAAAGTTTTAACTTATCTTTATCCCGGATATCCTTCTCTTTCAAAAAACTATCCTTTCTTATTGACCAAAGCTTTGACCTCGCTCAGTCCGCCCCGGCACATCTCACCGAGAAACATAAAATCAACGCTATAGCCGATGAATCTATAGCCTGCATTTATCTTCTCTTTCACCAGCTTAGGGTCAGGAGGCACAATATGACAGCCGGCAGTAACCTCCAGATTAGAGGAAATTTTCTGTATCTGCTTCATCGCCTCGATAAAACTAGGATGTGAAAACTCACCCGGCACCCCCAATGAACCGGAAAGGTCGTAAGGCCCGATAATGAAAGCATCTATCCCCTTAACCGTGAGTATACTCTTAAGGTTTTCAACCGCTTTAATATGCTCTATTTGGACAATAACCATACTGTTAGCATCAGCCCATTTCCTGTATTCATCGAACTTTGTCCCGTAACCTTGTGCCCGGTAAAGCCCGACTCCCCTTGTCCCTTTAGGCGGATATTTTACGGCATTAACCGCCTTTTCAGCGTCTTCCCTTGTGTTTACCATGGGCACAATAACGCCATGTGCACCCAAATCCATCACCCTTTTTATAAGATTCGGGTTATTTTCTCCTACGCGCACTAAAGGGACGACTCCGCATAACTCGATTACTTGTATAAGACTTTGCGCTTCGGAAAGGGTTATTGCCGAATGCTCCATATCAACGGTCAGCCAGTCAAAACCCGCTCTCGCCATGATCTCAGCAACGGCAGGATGACCCAGCGTGACCCACGAACCGAAAGTTAACTTTTTATTTTTTATCTTTTCTTTTAAACTAGTTGCTGCCATGCTTATAACCCTCCTTCGTTTCCTTAACTGCCAAGAAGTTTGTAAACCCTCTTTCTTTGTTTATATAAAGACGGAACCCGCAGCGATTAAACAAATCCACATAGTCATTAATGCGGTAGAAATGGTCTCCCGATTCATTATCCGCAGAGAAAAGTTGATTGAATTTCGGGAAGATCTCGTATACAACGCGCTTCTTAAGCTTCCTTACGGGTAAAATAACCTTTATCGTGTTCTTTATATACTCTTTAATAAAATCAGTTGAGTTTACCGGTGATTCTCCGATGATCAGCACTACTCCGGAAGGCTTCAGCACTCTTCTGATCTCGCCAAGCAGCCTCACCGGATCATCGGCATGGTGGAATGCCTGTGACATAAAACAGAAGTCAAGCGACTGATCAGGCAATTTTATATCATAGAAACTGCCGATCACCCGGGTTATCTTATTGCCGCAGCCATTAAATAAATCTATCACCAGGGGAGCGATTTTTAATAAGCGGTGCTTTGATATCTCGGTAGCATAGATCTTCTCTATATCATCTACCCTGGATAGCAAAGCAGTTGTCCAACATACTCCTGCAGCCAGATCCGCACCTACTCCCTTAAGCGGTATTCCCATTTTCCTGGAAAAATCTAAAATCGACTCGTATTCGGCATAATATGTAGTTTTTTTCTTCAAATACCGGAGTATTTTTTCAGTATTACCATCAAGGATATACCAATCTTTATTCTTCTCTTCCTCCTCGTTGCTCCAGTACCGGCCCGAATAAATAGTCTCAATCTCTTTATCGGTTAACCAGGATTGTATAGCGGTTTCCATACTAGTTTCCCGTCTCTCCTATGGTAAATTCCGTATTATTTTAGCCGGTACCCCGCCTGCCAGGACATTGGCGGGTATATCTTTTGTTACCACGCTTCCGGCTGCGATCACGCTATTGTCTCCAATAGTGACCCCTTTAAGGACCATGCAACGGTTTCCTATCCAAACATTTTTGCCTATAATCACATCTGAATCATTTTCAATAGCAGGATTGCTTATTCTATTTTCAGGAGGCCATAGCGGATGACCGTCTAAATCCATTATCAATACATTCGGAGCGATAACCGTTCCCTTCCCGACTAAAATCGTCTTTGATCTTGCAATAATCGAGGTGCCGTTTAAGCCTACATTATCTTCAATGATTATCCTGGCTGTCTTTGTAAGCGTCTTAAGCTTTGTTGGCGCAAAAATTGAGCCTGTACTGCTCCTTAATGACGATGATACATTCTGTAGATTACTGCCGATTGTTATCTGGCTCTTGGGAGCGCGCATTAGGTGTATTGGCCCGTAACTTACCGCCCCCTGGCCGAGCTTTATCCCAAAGATAAAAGATTTCACCCCTAGCATAAACGTACCCGTAAACCCGGAGTATGCCTTCTGGACAAGGATGTATGTGTAACTGAAAAAGTCTGCCGGGCTGCTTAATAGTTCCGTTATCTTCTTTATCTTAGGATTGATCATGCGTTATCTTTTATCAGAATATCTGCGGTTCGTATGGAAAGATCCTCTCTTTTTATCCCGAATAAAACCGGAAAAAGATACACTGTGAAAAAAACCGTTACCGTATACAGTGCCCCTGATAGTATAAAACTGACTATGATATATCTGCCGATATTTAAAAAAGTATCTACAAAAAAGGCAATAAGAAAACTTATCGTCAATAAACATATAACGCTGATTATCTGATGCGCCGCATATTTCCAAAATGGAAGGTCCAGAAGTTTTGCATTGAAAAATAACATGACATTAACCGCGATAAACTGTAAGATCACCATTTTAATAGCTAGCCCTGTTGCCCCCATATTTAAGCCCATATTAGCCCGGGGCGCGATCAGGAAGAAGGTCACAGGTAGGCCGATAAGCATAAAAAGTACGCCTATATTGCGGTAAAGAGCGGTCTTTCCCGAGGCATAGAAAACCGAACCGCTTAACTGGCCGTAGGTCTGATGAATAGGATAGAATGCCATGATAGCTAAAGCAGCAGTACCGCCTCTGAACTTATCCCCTCCGAATATATAAATAACCTTACCTGCCTGAACGGCAATAAAGCAGCAGAAATATGCCGCCACTGAATAAAGCAAAGGTATATAGCGCCTGAAAAGCCTTGCCATTTCGACAAGATCCAGCTTTCCGTACGCGATGGAAAACTCTCTCATGAGCAGCGGCGTCATTGAGCTCGTAAAAAGAAAACATAGCGCCCCTATTTGGTAGGACAGACCGAAAAAACCCTGCTGGATACTTCCGCCGAAATATTGCAGGAGCCACCTGTCCAGTATTCCGGCTATTAATCCGACTGATGCATAGACAAAGAGCGGGTGGCTATAAGTATAAAATTCCTTTAAATATGCTTTGAACTGAGTAGCTGATAATTTATATTTTTCCAGGATCAAATGCCCTTTATCCTTCATGATCCAGATAAACAAAAAGCCTAATAAGAGGAACATCAGATAGTGATAATAGAAAAAACCTGCCAGGTTCAGATTGCCGGAGATAAAAAGCAGGATTATGAGCACCAGCCCCAAAGCCCTTTGCAGCATCCGGGCAAGCTCCGCGGAAACGGTCACGCCATAAGCGTCAGCCATCTTGTTCAATACCTGGGTGATCCAGGAAAGGATCCCCCATATGGCAGCCATATAAACGTAAAGCAGCGCCTGACCCGGCCATAACTGCCTGTAACTACGGGTTAACTGGACAAGGAGAACAAAGCCAACGACTGCCAGGGAGGCAGCGATGGTAAAATACATGTAGAAATAGACCAGCCCCCTGTCTTTCTGCCTGTGCGAAAGCTTCGTGTAAAAACCTACGGAAGTACCCATATCCAGGAATGCGGTAACCTCAGTAAAAAATCCGGAAAGGAAATTAAAGTCCCCGTAGGATTTCGGACCAAGCCCCCTCGGTATTATTGTCTGGGTAACCATATTAATGACAAGTCCAACTAAGTTTGTGGAAAGTTTATAAAAATATCTTTTTTTAAGAGAGTCTTTTGACATCATGCTCCGCCTAAAAGCGTCTCCAGAGCCTTTGTCCATTCATTCAACCAGTTCTCGCTAGTCAGGGCAAATCTCTGGCAGAATTTATTTCTGGCATCCTGTATCCCAGGCTGTTTCCACCATCCCGCAGAATCATGCCATATCTCATTTACCTTTTTCGCTGCGCTTTCAGGACTTCTATGCAGGATACCCGCCTTCCTTAACAATTCAAAATAATCCTCTGCTTCAGGACGCATTAAATAGACATCGTGGTCCCAGTAAAAGACAGAAGGGACATTTATGACCAGCGCCTCTAAAAACGAGGTATGCGCATGGTCAGCTACGACAAGTTTTGCCTTTTTCATCCATTCGACCAGTCTGCCTCCGGTGACTACGGTAAGGTCCGGATGTCCCTCTTTTATCGTAGGCACAACATTCCAGCCGCCTTCGATATTGGGACGAAAAAGCGTTTCTTTGACTATCTCTTTCCTTAACGAACGGAAAAATGATTTCATATTACCCAGATATCCAAACATATCCTCAGGCTGCATGCAGGCTTCAAATCTATACTGATATTTAGGCAGGCTGGTGCTCACAAAAAGGAGGTTCTCTAACGAGCAGGAATGCTTATCTCTTACCTTTGACAGATACGGGACAGGGAGTGGCTTGGCCCTGCCTTCCTTATCTTTCCATCCCCAGGTAAAAAAGGCGTCTTTCTCCAGGCATAATTTCTCATGCGGGATAGAGAAGCTGACCCCGTATCCTCCGCCGTGCTGAAAATCCAGCAGTTTTGCTCCGTTAACAGCTGACTCCGCCGCAAAGAACTTGAACCTTTCATTGAAATACCAGTCGCCCGCAGAGCCCACGGCTTTGACCTTCCGGCTATTCTTTACGCTGCCATGGTAGGAATCATAATCTTCCACATAGCACATGGGAATGGCGTACGGCAATACCTTATAAAGCAGCTCCCGGAAACGGTCTGAGCCGCCTTCCAGAGTCAACTTCTCTCTGGCCCCGGGCGAAAAGTTATCGTACGATTCTGAGTTCCCGGCATTGAAATCTTTAAAGCCTACCTTCCTGATCCCCGTTCTCCATTTCAGCTGCATTGAATCAACCGGCTGTAGCTGAGACATCCCGCTAAAGATGACCTGCGGCTGAAAGATATCCGAAGAATTCAGGAAAAACCTGAATATCTTCCTTTTAATAGTCTCGTTCTTGGATCTAGAAACCGCATTCTCCTTATACTCGATGACGGCGGTATTTTCCGGAAAAATAGCATGCGCGATAAGGCTGAAGAGTTTGAGGTTATAATAATCGTCGTTTATTTTGCCGTTAAGCAACAACGTATCGTATGTATCAATACTGGCCAGGCTGCACTGTCCGTATGGCAACGCATGGGTATACACGTCTGGGAAAAGATCGAAAGCGTGTTCCAACCTTCTGTAGCGGTCATAAAAGATCCCAATAAAATGCATCAACCAGTACCCCAGAAGGACCTCCCAGTAGCGCAAGGGGTATGAGGCACCATGCAAAACATTCAGCTTATCAGACACCCTGGGCAATAGCTCTGCATAAATAACCTGGCAGTAATCCGCGGCCTCCTTTATCTTGGTCGCAGGCTTGAACGGAGAGGGGATCATCTCGTAGGAGCGGGCTTCAAGTAATTTAATATTATCTTTGCCTGCCAGGCACCAGGGACCGAGAAGAAAAAGCTTACCGTCCAGATCCCAGATACTTGAAATCCCTGTAGTCGCCAGATATTTATTCATTTATTTTCTCTCAATCAGATAACCGTCAATAAGTAAAGCGTTCAGGTCCCCTCTTTCAAATACTCCGAACGCATCCTGCGGGGTCTGGACAATCGGCTCTCCGTGGATATTAAAAGAGGTGTTCAGCACGCCGCCAATGCCGGTGTGCTTGTGAAATGCGCTGATCAGAGCGTGGTATGCCGGATTCATCTCTCTGGATACTACCTGCGGCCTGACAGTAAGGTCATACTGGTGGAGCCCTGCTTTAAGGTCCTTCCATGCCGCTTTCTTGGTCTGGAAAGCGATAGTCATGTAAGGGGCGCTTATGGATTTAGGATTTACCAGGTACTTATCCGCCTCTTCTTCGAGAATCGAGGGCGCAAAGGGCATCCAGAAATCGCGGCATTTTATTTTTTCATTGATGACCTTGATCACTTCGGGATTCCGGGGATCTGCGATTATTGAACGGTTGCCGAGGGCCCTTGCCCCGAACTCGCTCCTTGCCACGCACCTCCCGATAATGACCCCCTTTTCCAGCAGTTCTGCGATATATCCGGGATCGGGATCTTTTTTAACAGAATATTTCCCGGCTCTTGAGGCCTTCACCACATCTTTAATCTGGCGCTCTGTCGCCTGCGGGCCAAGGTAGGCGTTCTTAATAGGCTTTAAGACCTTCCGCGGGTCTTTTCTCTTGCGGATGCAGATATCATGCATCGCCACATACGCCGAACCTATGGCTAGGGATTCATCCGAAGGCGTGGGGCAGATAAAGAGTCCCTTTAGCGAAGGCAGCTTCACGATATCCATTACCGCCTTGATATTCATCGCCACCCCTCCGCCGAAACAGAGCCTTTTAGCACCTGTCTCTTTCAGGGCGTTATCCGTCCAATCCGCCAGTATATCTTCGGTATATTTCTGGATAGCTCCGGCAATATTATCGAAACGGCTTCCTTCAAACTTATTCTTAAAATAAAAATACAGATCCGAGGGTTTCTCCTTATAGTCAAACCCCAGGCCATTGACAAACATAGTATTACTGAATACCCCCAGTTCCTTCTGGAAGTATCCGGGTTTAGCGTAAGCTGCCAGGCCCATCACTTTATATTCGTGCTCATCCGGCTTCATGCCCAGAAGCAGGGTTATATACCGATAGAGCCTGCCGATGATGAAATTCTGGGAACTGGAAAGAAGCCTTATGCCTTTATCGTCCGCGACACTTACGGAGGCGTTCATATCATCTCCCCAGGCATCCGCAGTCAGGATGAGCGTCTTCTCCTTCTTCATGGGGCTGGCGTAATAAGCGTAATAGCCGTGCGCGCGATGATGGTGGATAAAGATCACTTTTTCTCTGGCGATGCCCAGGTGCCTGCTGATGCAATCGCGGCGGAAATCCATAAAGAAGGCATTTGTCTTTGCGGAATCTCCGCTATAAAGGAAATCTATCGCCTCATTCCACTGCTTCCCGGGAAATTGCGCGGTATCAACGTGCTCCTTAAACAGGTCAAGAAAAGGTATTTCTTTGCCCTCGAATAACCTGGGATACCAATAATCGTGCTGCTCTTTGAGCCTGTCCCTTACTGACATCTTCGACCACTTATGGCAGAGTATGCCCGTAGGATCGAATCTCTCTCCCGAAACAGCGACAAGGCCAAGGTCAGAAGCTCTTACATTACCTATTTTAAGCACTGCCTCGATCGCATGAAGCGGGAAGGACTCGTCATTCTTAAAGCGGGAGAAACGCTCTTCGCTTACGCAGGCAACGACATCCCCTGCGATCATCAGCGCTGCCGTAGAATTCGTACCCCAGTGGATAGAGAGGATCTTCATGGATCAGTCCTTCCTGTCATTTATTCCGGCAAGATAAAACGTGCCTAAACCGTTCAGCTCCCTGAACAGATTGACGCCTATCTTGAAATTCTCTGACTCCCTGCGCTGCAATTTAACGATCCGGCTTAAGACCTTATCCAGGTCTTTGAGCCTTCCGGTCAGTTCGCTCTGTAGCGCTTTATGCAGACCTAAAAGCCTGCTGTCAAAGTGCCTGATGATCATTCTGGATGCATCTCTGACAGAAGATAGGTCGTCTTCCTGCCAATCATTCTTCTGGTTTTGCACTAAGCCGGCCAGAAGGCTTGACAGGGAATCGACGTTCCTGGCAAGCGTCCGGCATCCGGGTGCCTCAAGGAGGCTCCCGAAGACGCCTGCATCTTCATGCTGGCTGAACAGCCACCTTAATCTTAAAAGTGCCCTGTATTCCTTCCAGAGCGGATGCATAAAGTCTATGCGCTCCGAGGTATAGGGATTTATCTCAAGCGGCAGCTCAATAGAAGGCCAGCTGCTGTAATACGATACGCCCTCTTCTTTGAACCAGCCGATGACATTTTCAAGCGGCAGTCCGTACATATGCCTGTTGACCAGGTAATCAAAGACGACTGAGCGCTCTGTGCGCAAACCGAATCTTACCGAACGCCTGATATGGTCCGGAAAAGCTTGCCTGGCGATCTCCATTATCTTTTTTTCGTCAAGTCCGGCTATCGCCCTGATGATGGAGCGATGCAGCAACCGCTGCACGATCCCCAGCTCTTCCACAAAACCGACTACGATGAATCCTCCGGGCTTAGATGCCCGGATCATATTCCTGAATACTTTGGCCGGATCCTGGACATGGGGAAGTACGCCCAGGCTGATTACAAAATCTCCTCTCCTTTGCGGGAATATCCGGTTATGGATGTCAGCTACCTTGAAAGTAAGCCTTGAATTTAGAGCAAAGTGTCCTGCTAATTGCCTGGCGCGGCTGATACTGTCAGGGTTAAAGTCGGCTCCGGCTACGACCGCCTTATTCCTGGCGAGGAACACGTCTATCTCTCCTGTGCCGCAACCAAAATCAAAGACCTTTGCCCCGGATAATGCAGAGAGGGGGATCTTCAGGCGGCCCTGCCACAGCTCTTTCTGCCAGCCGAAGAGCTTATTATAATAATCTCTGCTCTCGATGCTTATCGCCGAAGGGCTTGCTTTACGGTAAACCTCAAGGACTTCTTTTCCAACCCTGCTTCTTTTCTTCATGGTCTTCCTTTAGAGAGGAGTTGCCGTCACTGCCAGAAATATATCCCGGCAGCGGGAATCTAACATGACTTTTTTAGGCCTTGCCATAGCAAAGTAAAATATTGAAATCACCGGCAGCCATAGATATACCCATAAAACCTTGGCGATAAACTTTAAGCGCAAATACTTAAGCAATCTGTTCATCCGGATCATCAACTTCAAAAACGGCCTTGTCTGGGTATCGTATATCCTCCAGAGCAAGGGTGAAACCTGCGAATATGCTTCCTCTATCCTGAAGCCTCCCTTCTTGAGTAACGCCTCCCACTCCCTGGCGCTCTTTGAGAAGATGCCGCCTATCTCATCGTGTCTCCCGCCGTCAAGAGCAAGGAAATAATCTGACAAGGCTTTAAATCCTACCTTATTAAAGAACCTGTGCAACTTATAGCATACAAAGTTCTCTCTTACCCCGCTGTTTACTACCAGCATCAATAATCTTCCGTCAGACTTTATTACTCTTCTTATCTCCTGAAGCGTACGCTCATAATCAGTAAGGCCGTGAAACGTATAGAGAAAAATCGTGCCAAAATGATTATCCTTTGCCGGCAATGCTTCAGGCAGAGACGAAGTAAGATATTTACATATTCCTGTCTTGCGGGCCTTGAGTAAATGGCTTAATTTAAGGTCAATACCAAGGTCATAACGTAATGTTGCATTCTTACATATCCCTAAGCTACGACCCTCTTTATAAATATCGTAGATATCGCCTTTTTTAGCTACATCCGCCTGGTCGTACCTGTCATCCAAGAATCTAAATGCGCCTGCGTGCATAATAAAGGAAAAAACGCCGTCCCCCCCTCCAATCTCAAGCAGAGGCCCCCTGGTCCAGTCAAATTTTAAGAGCGCTGCGGCATTCGCCGTGTCATTAACCGCATCAAAAGGTTTAAGCCAGTACATCTGCAAATATCTCTTTAAAAGCCGGATAGTTTCGCAAGAGCCCATCAGCTGTTTTCCGAATATTTAAATGAATCTTTTACTGCCTTGATGATTTCTGAAACCTGCTTATCTTTTAATGCCGGGTAGAGGGGAATGGATACTGCTTTGGCCCATACAATATCGCTTCCGGGAAAATTGCCCTTTGAGCGAATATAACGATGGAGCGGCTTATAAACCGGCCTGTCGCAGAGTATCCCGCGCTTCTGCATAGACCTGATTAAATCTTTTGACCTTGAAGTGCAGATCACAAACCGATAAAAACTTGGGGTAGTCCCGGGCAATACTTTCTGAAAATTAACCGGCAGACGCATAAATGCCTTTTCATATCTTGCGGCGATCAAAGACCTGCGGCTGACAAAAGACTCTATCTTCCTTAGCTGGCTTAAAGCAAATCCGGCGGTTAAGTCGCTCATCTTATAGTTAAAGCGCACTTTGTAATCATCCCGCATATCAGGGTCATTTAAATCCCGGATGCGCTCTGCAAGATCGAAGTCATTCGTACAGAGCATCCCGCCTTCGCCAGAACAGAGCATCTTGGTGGCATACATAGAAAATACCGCTATTCTCCCTCTTGAGCCGGTGGGCCTGCCCTTGTAAAGCGAACCTATTGCATGAGCGCAATCCTCTATTACCGGGATGCCCGGCTTTATAATCCGCTCTAAGTCTGCCGGGAATCCAAAGGTATGGGTGACAATAATTGCCTTTGTTTTCTTTGCTAACTTTGGCTTGATTGTTTCAGGGGTCAGATTGAAAGTTTCAGGATCAATATCTGCCAATACGGGGATAGCCCCGGAATAATTAACGGCATTTAAAAGCGCGCTGCATGCGTAAGAAGGGATAATCACCTCATCAGTCTCTTTAATTCCTAAAGCAAGCAGGGCAAGATGCAATGCTGCGGTGCCGCTTGAGGTAGCGAGAGAATAGCGCAGACGGAATCTTCGCGTCATCTCATTCTGCAAAGATTCCACAAACTCTCCCCTGGCCACCTGTCCGGTTTTTATAATCTCCCTGACATAACCAAAATCCTCTTTTGCTATTAACGGCATTGCTTGCTTAATCATTCTTTGATAAACCCTTTATGATGCACAGAATCCTCTCTGCGCCACGCCCGTCCACCAGTTCTTTACCTTTAATGGCGTGACTTTTCCTGACTGCGGGGTCATCGAATTTATCAAGTCCCGCCAGGATCCTCTCTTTTTTAACGTTTGCTCCCTTTCCCAGGCAGGCTCCGAAACCGCGCCTCTGAAAAGCCAGGCCGCTTTCTCTCTCGTGCTCATCTTCATAAAGCACTACCGCAGGCACGCCAAGGCAGGCAAGTTCATACAAGGTATTACCTCCGGCAGTAAAAACCACGTCCGATTTAAGGAATAACGGCACCACATTTTTAACATTACGGTATATCTTGAAATTAAGCCTTCCCAGCACCTTCTCCACCCTCTTGAGCTGAGAGAAGAACGGAAAGGCTGCGCCAAGGATTATATTTTTCCTTACTTCCTTGCGCCATCCGGAAAGCGCATCGATGATATTCAAGGTAGCTCCGCTCCTGTCCGCTCCTCCCATGCTTACGCTGACTTCCCTGATAACGCCTTTAAAGGCCCTGCGCCTGTCGTTTGCTTCAGCAAACTTAGGCGAGATTGCAAGATAATCAGCTCCGGCATAAAGCCTGGCCTTTCTGCCGGATGCAGGATAACGGCGATATTTACTTACGATTAGCGGATTGACTATCGCGTCACAATCCAGGGTGCGCCCTCCAAGCTCGTCAATGCATAGCGTCTTAAGGCCAGTGCCGGGAAGATCCCGTAAGGCGCTATTGTTTATCCTTCTGAGATTAAATACCGCAACGTCGAATTTCTTAGCCTTCAAGACATTTACCACGCCGTGCACATCAGAAAAGGTGCCGTATGAAAACGGTATTTTATCCAGGATAGGCCCAGGCGAGCTGCGGTTTACCCAAAGCTCAACGTCCATGCCGCTCTTTCTGGCTGATTTTACCACGTTCAGACTCTCCATCAGGTGCCCGGTGCCTATTTTTCTAGATGCCTCGGTAAACACCGCTAAAGATGGCCTGTCTTTCATTGTAAGTTATCCTACGCGCTGAAATCTTCCTATTAAGAAGTTCCTAAGGATCTTTTCTCCTTTAGAGCGCTCCCATTTTCTGGCTCCCAGCATACTCTCGACTTCGCGTATCTCTCTAACCATCTCCTTCAATTCCAAAGGTTCAAGAGATAAAACATGGTCAGTACCAAGATATTTCCCGCCACTCTTAAAGTTCCTTACCGGAGTCTCCCTGTCCAACGTGATATGTTTCTCGATGACCTTAGCGCCCATAGCCACGGCAGCTACCGGAGCAAGCATCCCGCCGGTATGGTCAGAATAGCCTACTGGCTTGCCAGGGAAAGCATCCATCAGGATCATCATCATATTTAACCTTACATCTCGGGGAGATAATGCCGCCAGCCCCCTCTTCTTTAATAGCGGTCCGGTAGGATATTCGGAAATGCAGTGCATGATATAAAGCTCCCGGATATTATTAAGGAGCTTTACCGCCCGCTTAACCTCGGAGAGTGAAGCCATCCCGGTTGAGATAAATATACGTTTAAAGTTTTTATTCAAGAACCTTACCAGGTTGAGATCGTGTATCAGGGTACTTGCGATCTTGGCTTCCCGGATACCCTGGTCAAGGAGCCATTGCGCGGTCTTTACGTTCTCCGGGGTAAAAAGTATCTTTATCCCGCATCTCTTTGCGTAAGCGACCAATCCTTTAATGTCTTCGGGGTCAAGTGATACTTTTTTAAACCATTCTTTCTCCGGGTCGCTCTCCGAGATCGCCTCGCGGTCAAGGGTCTGAAATTTTACGTAGTCGCATCCGGCTTGCGATGCGGCAGTGATGAGCTTTCTTGCCGCCCTTAAATCTCCGTTAAAACATTCGCCTACTTCCGCGATAATGATCGTCTTATTCATAGCCTTAGAGAAACAACTCAGCCATCACTTCTACGCCTTCGCCATTGATGATCTTCATGCTTTGCGGGCCATGGTTAAAAATCAGGTCTGCTACCGACATGCAGGGCAAAAAGGGGGCGTGGAGTTGGCTGTAGATAGGATGATGAAATTCCTGGAAGGAAACATTTATGCCGGCATTCTTAAATGCGTCCAGGTCCAGATACTCCCTGCCGGATATGCCGGAGAAATAGCTATCCGCTTTTATTTTCTTACATATATCCAGAATCAACTCGCCTGACTTGCCTTCTGCTCCGAGTTCAGAAGCAAAAACCATTCTGGCGTTTATTCCGAGGACCTTGAATGCGAATCTCAGCAGAGAAACGTTTAAAGCGCATAAATTTACGGCTGATGTATCCAGTGCTTCGCGCAGTTCATTTTCATAGCGGTCAAAGAATTTGCCGCGCTTATAACTCAGATAAACCGCATTCCACCACTTTTCCTTCCAGCGCGGCTCATCGCTTATCGCTACGTCCCTGATCAGTGTATCCAGCGAACGGATAACCGGGACAGTAATCCACTGCCAGCCGTCCTGCGTCCTGATCTTATTGCGGTTCTGAAAGTAGTTCTTCCTGAACTGCACGTTATCCAGGATAACGATGCAATCAGCCTGGGATGCCTTGTGAAAGAATCCAAGCCACGGAAGATGCTCGGGCTGGTGTATGGTCACTATCATGTCTATCTGCCTATCTCCTCGCTCCTGCCCGTATATTTCTCGACAACGATCCTCTTACCGCCGAAATGCTCTACCACAGGCTCCGCTTTCCGGGGCAAGAAACAATGCTTACAGGCGGAAAGAACTTCTACCCCTTCATGCTGCGCATGCGCCTGGCGCACGCGTCTCATCTTGGAGCCATTCCAGATGTCATAGATAGAGCTTTCCAACACATCCCCTACGATAAACGTATTGAATTCGTCATTGTGGCAATAAGGCACCTGGCCGTTAAAAAGCACGGTAAGCCGCTGGTACGGAGTAGGACAGTCAAAATTATCCCAGTATTCGATTGCTTCAGGGTTATCGTTATGCAGATAATCTATGAGCGGGTTTGAAGAGATGGCATCAACAAAAGGCGAAAATAGATCGATGTATTCCCGCGCGTAATCCTTGATTGCAGGCCAGACACTCTGGATCTTGATAACCGGTTTATCAGATCTGGCCTTCTCTTTTATGGACTTATAGGCCGTGACCTTAGCCAGTGACTCTTCGAATTTAGCGGGTTTACGGATCTCCTCGTAGGTCTTTCCCAGGCCATCAAAAGAGATAGTCAGCCAATCCAGGCCTGCCTTCATTGCTTTTTCGAAGAGCTCAGGAGTAAGCGCCAGAATATTGCTTAGTGAAGCGACCTCCTTGATCCCTTTTTGTTTGGCATAAGCGATAAAATCAACGGCCTGCGGGTGCACAAACGGCTCTCCGCGGTGGCTAATGCGTATCGAATATGCCTTGTAGCGGCTGGCTTCATCCACCGCCTTTTTGAACAGGGAAAACTCCATCAAGCCTTTATCTATCTTTGCTTTGAAGTCGTCGGTAGTGGTAAAACACATCGGGCAACGCATATTGCAGACTGCGGAGGTCTCAATATCAAGATGAACCGGAAAACGGGAGACGAAATGCAGGCGTGGATAAGTATGCCAGTGCAGGCGGTTCAGTAAATACGCCCACATATGGCCCCTACCGCGGTTAAGAAAGAACCTAAAATCTTTGGCGCGGGAAATACAAACCTGATCCCTGTTAATCCTCATACGACTTTTCCTGCAATATCTTCTCAGCCAGCCAGAAATCAAAAGCATCATCAATTTCGGTATTTTCAGCCCGGCTGATCGATTTCCGACAGATCTTTTTTCCGTAACGGTCACCCTTACTGACCAGGTCAGCCCTCATCACATAGACATTGCCGTCATCGTAGAAAAAACCCTTGATATCCTGCCTTCTTAAGTCATTCCTGGCGTACTCCGCGCATTTGCAGATAAAGCCGGTAGCCAGGGAATCATACCCACCTTCAGCAAACTCCTTTATGCAGGCATCGATTAATCCTGGCTTTCTGACGGGCGAAGTCGGCTGAAGAAGAACCAGAGTATCGCAAGGAAAAGCTTCTAAGGCGTGCTTTAAGACGTCCAGAGTATCTGCCTCATCCGTGGAAAGCTCTGCGGGTCGGTGTAAAACTAGAGCCCCAAGGCCTTTAGCGACCCTGGCGATCTCATCATCCTCGGTAGAAACGATACAGCGGTCGATCAATTTTGATCCCTTCGCCGCCTCAATGGTCCAGGCGATAAGGGGCTTTCCCGCGATAGGTTTTATATTCTTGCGCGGTATACCTTTGCTGCCTCCGCGCGCAGGAATAACTGCCAGAATCATTTCTCCCACTTTCTCCTTATACACATAAAAGCCTCGGCATAATCATAGCCGATCTCCGTCCCTCTTTTCTGTGCCAAAACCCTGATGGCCTTTTCCGACCTGGGATGCGGATACTTCCTTCTCTCGGTTTCATAGCACATCATCGCCTTAAGTTTCTTGTCGATAAAGCGCCCGATATCGATGTAATAATTCGGCAGGAATGAAAGTCCGGAAAGCTGCGGGGACTGCTCGGTAGAAGAAGGGACCTCGTACATATTCAATTCTTTAATAAACGCTGTTGCAGCAGGCCTTAAGACCACTCTTGCCGCGTCAAAAACGGCGCGGTGATCCTGGTTATTGTCCTGCCTGAAAGGAAGGTAAATAATTTGCGGCTTTATCGCCTTCACGTGTCTCTCAAGGGGGATGATTATATCCTGAAGACATTTATCTAACCTCTCATCGTCCAGCCCTAAGAAAACCACGTCATCATAACCCAGCACCTTCTTTGCCTTTAAGGCATGGCTCTTCTCGATCTCGGACTTCTTATCGTTAAACTGGTGGTTGTAGATGCGATGCGCCACAAAGATTACGCTGACCTTATCTGCGCAGGCCTTATGTTTAAGGATCGCCCCTGCGCAGCCAAGCGCCTCGTCATCCATGTGCGCGGCAATTATCAGGATCTTTCGCTTACTCATCTTACTCTTTATTTTTTCAGGACTTCGTCAGTCTTATCCCAGTCAGCCTTGCGCTTCTCTTCGCGCTCCTTGTACCACTTGATGTACCTGCGTACACCCTCCTCAAAACTTATCTTCGGTTCCCAGCCTAACTCCTTCTTCGCCAAGTCGCTTGAGACCTCTTTACCCGAGAAATCGCCGGGCCTGGCAGGGGTAAACTCGATTTTCACGTCGCCGAGTATCTTTTTGACTGTCTCGGCGATCTGCTTAATGGTTACTTTTTCTTTCCCGTCAAGGTTGTATATCTTGTTCTTCCCGATTTCTTTCAGTGCCAGGACATTGCCTTCGGCCAAATCCTCGACATAGATGAACTTCCGAAACTGCATTCCGTCCCCTGCGATGGTAAGCGGCTCGCCATTTGTGGCCTTTCTTACGAAAATGGGGATGACTGCGCCGTCCCTGGCTCTGGGACCGTAGGGTATCCCGTACCTTAAGATAGTGACATCCATCCCGTAGAGCTTGCTGTAGGACTGGCAGTAATATTCCCCGGTTAACTTAGTAGCGGTATAAAGATGCGTCGGGGCATGCAGGGGCGTGGTTTCATCCACCTGATTCTGCGTCGCTTCACTGTAAACCCAGGTGGTACTTCCGTAGATTATTCTCTTGACGCCCGCATTCCTTGCCGCCTCCAGGACATTGATAGTACCGCGCACATTAATCGACTCTGAGCGGTAAGGATCGTTATAGACGTCCTTAACGTCGGCTACCGCGGCTAGATGAAAAACAGCGTCTATACCGTGCATGGCAAAACCTAAGGAAGTGATATCCAGTATGCTTCCCTGATAGTATTCGATATCCTTCCTGTAGGTAGGCATTATCCCGTCGTAAACCCTGACTTCGATCCCTTTATCCCTCAGTTTGTCTACTACGTGTGAACCGATAAAACCCGAACCTCCCGTAACCAATGCTTTCATACTAAATCTCCTCTCCTTTATAATATATCGGCACGCACCAGTGATTACTAGCTACCCAATCCGTGTTAGGCAATGAGTAGTTCTTCCCCATTATCTTATGACATGGCTGGTCATACACCTTGCCTGTCGATTTCTCAATCGGATCAAATACGATATACTTATAATATCCCGAGATCATCCCTTCAGGAAACTTCAGTCTATTGGGAAACCTGGGATCGAGATACTTTCTGGCATATTCGTTCTTCCATACGACAATATCATCGATCCTTGCCGTCTGCACACAACCGATAGCAGCAGTAAATTCATTCATACGGTAATTCAGGCCTTCGACTTTATATTCAAACTTACCGTAATTCCTGTATTTCCTGGAAAACTCAGCCAATCCTTTGTCATTAGTTACCAGCATTCCTCCTTCGCCGGTAGAGACGGTCTTGGTGGCATAGAAGGAATAAACCCCGGCATCTCCCCAGACCCCGGCCTTCTTATCGCCCCAGCTTGCACCATGCGCATGCGCGCAGTCTTCAAGGAGCCTGACGCCATTTTCTTTGCATAATTTCGCGATCTCATTCACTCTGAAGGCAATATGGCCGCCTATATGCACCAACCACACCGCAACCGGTTTATATTCCCTGATCTTCTCTTTAAGATCAGATAGATCCATGCATAGATCGTCTTTTGCGCAGTCTACAAATTCCACCCTACCTCCTGCTTTGACTACACTTAAGGGCGTAGCCATAAAGGTGTTTGAGGGGCAGAGAACCGTTTTACCCTTTACTCCGTAATATTCCAATGCCGCCAGTGCTGCACCTCCCCAGCTGGAGAAGGCAACGGAATCTGCACCGTTATAGCTAGCCCACTTCTCCTCAAACATCTTGGTAAACTTGCCTTCTGACCACTGCTGACAGGCAATGATTTCATCCCAATACTGGTGCAAGACTTTTAAATCCTCTTTTTCAAAACCGATGGTGAACTTCATAAATCCTCCTTCTAAAACGGGTTAACCTGTCCGATTCCTACGCGTTCTTTTTTTGACTCTCCCACCATTCCATAAGAAAAGTTGAAAAAACTCCAAGCATTAAAGCGAATATAGCTGCAATAACGATTTTTTCTTTTTTACTTATCCCTAAAGGATATGGCAAGCTAACGGCATGATCTTGTATTCCAAATTCTTTGGCCTCTGCAAGTATCATCTGTATATCTTTACGTTGGCTTTTTAGCAAAGAAAGACGATTTTCAAAAGCAGGGATAGCGTTCTGCAAAAGGTTTATTTTTAAGTTCATTCCTGCTTGATTCAAATTATTGCGCGATTGAGGAAATTCGCCAATTAAGCTCTTTGTTAATTTTATATTTGAATCGGTAGATTGAATTTCCTGCTCTAATTCTTTCAGGCGCTCGGTAATAAGCATTATCCTCTTTTCGTAAAGGGCCTGACCGTAAGAAATAAGTCTTACTGGAAGCGATTCATTTATTCTTTGTGCGTTATCCTGGCTATCAAAATGCACATTAATTCTTAGTAAATTTGAATTAGCGACATCTTCAATTACAATCTGGTTCTTTAAAGAAACTGGGTTGGCATTAAGGTTCAGTTCCTTAATTACTGCTTGCAAGTTATCCAGGCTTAAGAGTAGCTCTTTTGCTTCTTCTTTAGTGATAAGCGGCTCATCAATGCTCCCAAGCCGAATCAAAGAAACCGACTCATATGTTTTATGCGCCTTAAGGCTCATTATTGCTGCAGCTATAACCGTAGCAAAAAAAACCGTCAGGAAGATCTTCTTTCTTTTCATAATGACATTTACGTAATCACCTAAATTTCTTTCATCAACAATCGGCCCTTTTTGGTTGTCCATTTATGTTCCCCCTTGAGATTATAAGTCTCCTTTGGCTTTTTTTGCGGCCAGATAATCCCATTCCTGTTTCATCAGGTAATACTCTTCTTCTTTCTTTTTGAGGAAGATTTGCATCAGCTGCATTTTATGCTCAAATCCTTCCTTGGTGAGATGATAGTGTATCTTGCTCATCTTGCCGGGTTTGGTAGTAAAATTTTTAATCTCGACAAAGCCTTTTTCGATGAGGTTCTTTATGAGGTAATTGGTTTTACCTAAAGAAATGCCGATCCGGTCAGAGAGCTGCCGCTGGGTAAGGCTCGGCTCTGCCTCGATATGACGGATAATATGCAGGGTTTCTTCTTTTGGGGGTTGTTCAAGCATTGAACAGATTATAGCCTTTTTATGCTAAGTGTCAAGGATTTTATTAAGTTTTTAGGCAGGATTTATAATTTTATCAGGTATGTAACTTACTGAAAAATAAGTAGCTATAAAAACGGATGGGAACATATACCCACCCGTTCAACTGCTGAACAATAATTATCTGCTTACAGCCCTTTTTTGACCATATATTCTGCCAGATCAACTACCCGACAGGAATAACCCCATTCGTTATCGTACCAGGAGAGCACCTTCACGAAATTATCCTGGATGACTTTTGTACTGGCGGCATCCACTATCGAGCTTAAGGTGCAGTGATTAAAATCCACCGAGACCACCGGGTCAAGAGTGAGTCCCAGGATCCCCTTCAGGGCGCCTTCCGCTGCCTCTTTATAGGCGGCATTCACTTCTTCGGCGGTGGCCTTCTTTAGAAGGGTACAGCTTAAGTCTACGACCGAGACATTAGGCACGGGAACGCGGATGGCAAAGCCGTCAAGTTTGCCCTTCAGCTCCGGAATGACCAGGCCGATCGCCTTTGCCGCGCCAGTCGAAGTAGGGATCATCGAAAGCGCTGCGGCACGCGCGCGCCTCAGGTCCGAATGCGCCATATCCTGGACTCGCTGGTCATTGGTATAGGCATGGATCGTGGTCATCAGGCCCTTTTCAATGCCCCATTTGTCATTAAGGATCTTTGCGACGGGCGCAAGACAGTTGGTAGTGCAGGAGGCGTTTGAGACCACATGGTGGTTCTTGGGGTCATATTTAGATTCGTTTACGCCCATGACGATAGTGATATCCTCTCCCTCAGCCGGAGCAGAGATGATCACCTTCTTTGCACCGCCCTTGGTGATATGGTTCTCGGCACCCTTGACCGTCTTTCCCTTCTTATTCACCCCGTCTTTTTTTACGGTAAAAAGCCCGGTTGATTCGACGACGATCTCAACCCCGAGGTCCTTCCAGGGAAGCTCCGAAGGGTCGCTCTTGCATAACACCTTGATGGCTTTTCCGTCGACGGAGATCCCATCCTCTCCGGCTACCTTCACCTCGCCCGGGAAACGGCCGTGCACGGAATCATATTTGAGCAGGTGGGCGTTGGTCTTTGCGTCGGTGAGGTCGTTTACCGCCACCAGCTCCAGTTCTTTTGAGTTTTCAAGGACGGCCCTGGCCACAAGCCTGCCGATCCTGCCGAAACCGTTGATACCGATTTTTACTGCCATCTCTCCAACCTCCTGTCAGTTATTAGCGATCAGAGTTTATTTTTCCCGAAGATACCTTGCGGCCAGTTCAGGCGGGGTGGGAACAAGGTAAAAACCTGAGCCCCATTCAAAACCTGCCACGCGCATCAGCTTTGGCATAAACTCGATGTGCCAGTGATAACCCTCTGTCCCGGATTCGCCGTTTACGGGTGCAGAATGGATGATGAAATTGTACGACAGGCCCGCAAATATGCCCTTGAACCTGGTGATAGTCTCCTTAAGCATGGAGGCCAGGGACGGCACCTCCTCCGCCAGGATATTGCAGAAACTATTGCTGTGTTTCTTGGGCATGATCCAGGCCTCAAAAGGGAAACGCGAAATAAAGGGGCAGAAAGAAAGGAAATGTTTATTCTCTGAAATGATCCTCTCCTTATCCTGGATCTCCTGCCTGACTATATCGCAATAGATGCAGCGCTCGCGGTACTCGTAGTAATTCTGCGCCCCCTTGATCTCTTCTGCGGCGCTCTTAGGCACCATGGGCAGCGCGATGATCTGGGTGTGCGGATGCTCAAGCGATGCCCCGGCTGCCGCTCCGAAGTTCTTAAAGATCATAATGTATTTAAAACGCTTATCCCTGGCCAGGTCAAGCGCCCTGCGGCAGTACATGAGCAGGAAGTTCTCCACTTCCTGGTCAAGGAGGTCAGATATGTCTTTCTGATGGTAGGGGGTCTCGATCAACACCTCATGCGCGCCGACGCCATTTGACATATCGTAAATGCCCAGCCCGCGCCTGTCCAGCTCCCCTTCGATCTGCAGCGCCGGGAACTTATTGGAGACAACGCGCACCTGCCAGCCCGGGGTATTGGGGCTGGTGTGCGGGTCGCGGATCGCTTCGATCTCGGGAGGGGTCATGGATTCGTTGCCGTAACAGAACGGACAGGCCCCGCCCCGCCAGTTGAGCGGCTCGTATTCATAATCCTCGGGCCGGTGCGGGTGGTCCGTATCCACGATGACCCAGCGGCCTCCGATGGGGTCTCTCCTCAATTCCGACATCTTAGACCTCTACCTCTCTTAAAAACTTCGCCGCATCCTCGGGCGTAAGCGGGCAGATATAAAAGCCGGTGCCCCATTCAAAGCCCGCTACGCGCGTCAGGCGCGGGATGATCTCGATGTGCCAGTGATAATCGTAATCCACGCTCTTCCAGTATCCTGCCTTGCTGGGCCGGCGGAAGGGCGCGGAATGGATCACGTAATTGTATGCCGGGTCGTTCAGCCCTTTTTTGAGCTTTAAAAGCACCTGTTTCATGATGCGCGCAAGGTCCCTGCGCCGGTCCTGCTCAAGCGCGGTGAAATCGCAGGAGTGCTTCTTGGGCATGATCCAGACCTCGAAGGGGAACCTTGAGGCAAAGGGCGAGATGGCGATGAAACCGTCAATATCCAGGATCATCCTGTCTTTTGAGGACATCTCCTGCTTGATGATGTCGCAGAAGACGCAACGCTCGTGATAGTCATAATAAAAGTGGGCGCCCGAAAGCTCTTCTTTCACCCTTTTGGGGTTGACCGGGGTGGCGATCAGCTGGGATCTTGAATGTTTGACCCTGCCTCCGCCCGAAGACCAGCCGTAATTTTTAAAGACCAGGACGTATTTAAAGCGCCTGTCCTTCTCAAGATCGAGCATCCGGTCGATGTAGCAGGTAATGACCCTTGAGATCTGCTCTTCGCTAATGTCGGCCATATTGGCGATGTGTTTATTGGTCTCAATCACCACTTCATGCGCGCCGATGCCGTTCATCAGGTCATAGAGGCCCTTGCCCCTGCGCTCAAGGTCGCCTTCGATCTTAAGGAACGGGGAGATACTGGGGACCACCCTTAATTCCCAACCAGGAGAATTGGCAGGGCTGCCTCTTGGCCTGACGGAATAGATTTCGGGGGGGGTGGAGTCTTCCGCGCCTTCGCAAAAAGGGCAGGCAGTCTCGGCAGGAGCCTCGGCATAAGAACTGCTGAACTGATCGGGCCGTTTTGCCCGCTCAGTAGCGATGATCACCCATCTTCCGATAATCGGGTCTTTTCTTAGCTCAGGCATGCGGATAATTCCAAATTAAAATTATGAATTTCAAATTGATAAGATTTATTTAAGTTTTTTATTATAGCACGCGGAAGCCGTTATGCAATTATTTTTTGGAGAATCTTTCGCCGGCTTTGATCTTATGGCCGGCAACAAACTCCCCTGCGGCCATCCTCCTCTTTCCGGCTATCTGTAACTCCTCGATAGCCAGCCACTTATCCTGACAGGCGACCACGATACCGCTTTTATCCGCGGTTATGATCTCACCCGGTACTTTGCCTTTAAGCTCAGACCAAGGTTCGGTTACGCGCGCCTGATAGATCTTTAACAATTTGCCTTTATAATAGGTAAAGGCCCCCGGCCAGTCAAAAAGGCCGCGTATCTGATTATTGATCCGGAGGGCGGATCCATTCCAATCGATTGCGCCGTCCTCTTTTTTGAGTTTTGGCGCGTAAGTAGCCAGGCGCTCATCCTGCCCTTCTAATTTATAATTATTTTTTTCGATCAGCTCAAGGGTTTCAAGCAAGCCTTCCTGCGCCAGGCGCGCCAGTTTCTCTCCGAGGCTGAGCGCGTTATCTTTATCTTCGATCGCGATCTCTTTCTTCAGTGCTACCGGCCCGGCATCCATTTTGGCGACCAGCTTCATTACTGTAACGCCGCTTTTGGCATCGCCGTTAATGATCGCCCAGTTTATGGGCGCTGCACCCCGCAGTTCCGGAAGCAGCGAGGCGTGGACATTAATACAGAATATCTTCGGCAGGGCCAGGATGCTCTCCGAGAGTATCTGGCCGTAGGCGATCACCACAAATAAATCAGCCGCGATCCCCTTCAGGAACCCTATCGTTTCTATGCTATTCACTTTATCCGGATGATAGAGCTTAAGCCCTGCCTCCAGCGCTGCCTGTTTGACCGCCGTCCCCTCAAGGTGCAGGCCCCTTCCCTTTTTGCGGTCAGGCTGGGTCACTACGCAGAGCACCTTATGAGGGCTGGCGATCAAACCCTTCAGTGCAGGAACCGCGAAAGCATCGCTTCCAAAGAAAACAATATTCATATTTTACCCAGCGTAGTGCATACTGTCTACAATCGTTTACAGTGGATCAACATCTACGGTCACTATTATACCTGAATGACGAAAGTCTTTTAAGCGCTTTTTCAGGAAGGCGCATCCTTTAACCGGATCTTTTACGCTGATGAGCACCTGCCAGTAGTAATTACCCCTTAATTTGGGAGGCTCTCCCCGGGAGGCCTGAAGGACCCTGACCCCCTTTGGCTGCGGGGGCTCTTTCAGCAACTCGCGCAGCTTAAGGGCGCTCTCCTCTGTGCGCTCGGCACTCCTTGCGCGCAACTTCACCAGCATCAGGTGCCGGAAGGGAGGAAAGGAGAGTTCCCTCCTGTGCCTGAGCTCTTCGGTGTAAAACCTCTCCGGGTCCCTCTCCAATAATGCCCTGAAACAATAGTGGCTGTGGAGGCCCGTCTCGATAAGCATCTTCTTTGCGGTCCTTGCGGCAAGCTGGTCAAGGATCAAGAATGTCCGGGTAGCCGCATCCAGCTCCGGACGGCCGAGGGTATTATCCGCATTCAGGACCGCGGTCAGGTCAAAATCAGGCGACTGCTGCCTGGTGATAAAACTGGTAGCTACGTAGATATCCGCGTCCCGGTTAAAGCCTTGCGCCCTTTTATCGAGCCTGACAATGCGCGCGGACGGAAAAAGGCGCGCCAGTTCGCTCTCTATCTTTTCCGTGCCTGCGCCGCCGAACTTTATATATCCGGAATTACATGCCGGGCACATCTTCGGCGCCGGCATCCTGAAGCTGCAATAACGGCAGCCCAAGAAGCCCTCCTTGAAATGATAGACCAGGTTTATATCGCAGCGCGGGCACTTAAGCGCAGCACCGCATGTCGAGCAGGAGGCGCTGGTGGCAAAACCTTTACGGTTGAGAAAAAGTAGCACTTTTTCGCTGCCGGCCAGGCTTGCGCCGATGGCGTCCTGGATATATTTGGATAAAGCGCCTGTCTCCTGTTTTTTCCCGCGGTATCTCCTCTCGGGGCTGATGAGCTTTATTTCGGGACGAGGCGAGACGGATGGGCTGCGTAAATACCCGATTTTGCCGCTTCTGGCCAGATATACGCTTTCCAGTGAGAATGCACAGCCGGCCAGGACTACCTTTGCGCCTTCAAGCGCAGAACGCATAAAGGCAACGCGACGGGCATGATAATGCGGCACCTGGTCCTGCTTGTAAACAGAGGCATCCTCTTCGTCTATGATGATCAGCCCTAAATTGCTTAAGGGTGCAAATATCGCCGAGCGCACGCCCACCACGACGTTGACCTCGCCGGCCCTGACCTTACGCCAGGTCTCAAGCTCCTCTTTTCCCTTACGCAATAATATCCCTACGGATGCCCCCGGAAGCAAGCTGAAAGAAGATGCGGCATCAAGGCAGGTATTTATGTCGGGGAACAGGACGATCGCTGACCGGCCGGCCTTTAATGTCAGGCTGACCTCGCCAAGGTAATGATTGAGCCTGGATTTAAGCGCCGGCTCATAGAGCAGGCCCCCCTGCAAAGCGGCCTTTCTTACGGCGCAACCGCTTTTGTTTATGCCCGTTACCTGCCTGAACTTCCTTAAGGCCGCAGGCAGCGCCGTCTCAATGGCCTCGCCCCACGAACAGCAATAATAGCGCGATACCTGATGAGTCAGCTCAAGCAACCGCGCATCCAGCACAGGATTGTCGTCAAGGAGCCGGGTGATCTTTTTAAGGTTCCTGACCCGGCTTTTGGAGGAGAGCCCGACGACATAACCGGTTTTTCTGCGGCGGCAGAAATCCACCTCCACCCGGAAACCCGGATCTATCAAGTCCTGCGATTCTTCGGGGACGATATAATCAAAGGGGCCTTCAACCGCAAGCCCCAGCACTACCTTCGCATACAGCATGAGCAAATCTCTCCCAGGGTATCCGTCTTCTTTATCTTTCTGATATTCTCCCTTACTTTCTCTATCTCCTGCGGATGATCGCGATAATACAGGACCCTGCGCTTTAGCTCCCTAAGAGAACGGGGGCTTAAGCCGATACCGCACTTCTTTAAGATAGCGGCGTTCTGCGCCTCCTGGCCGGGCACGGTGAAGATGAATACCGGCGGCAGTTCCATGCTTAAGATCTCCGAGACGGTCAGCCCGCCGGGCTTGGTGATGATCAGGTCTGAAACCGCCATCAGTTCATGTATATTATCTACAAAACCGTAGGCAAAGACACCGGAAAGACCTTTTTTCTTCAATCTTTCATAAAGCCCGCTGTTTCCTGCCGAGACTACCAGCACCTGCACCTCGCCCGCAAGCATCTTTGCGATGCGCTCTAGAGGGCCCAGCCCGAAAGAGCCGGTCATCAAAAGGACCGTAAACGCATCTTTTCTTATGCCCAATTTTTCGCATAGACTGCTGCGGTCATACTCCAGGATGAACTTGGGCTCTATAGGGATACCGCAGACTTTGATCGCCGATTCCCTGATCCCCGAACCCAGCAGGCGCTGCCGGGAGGATTCGGTGGCCACGATATAAAGATCCACTCCTTTATAGACCCAGAAAGGATGCACGTCCAGGTCTGTGACTACGCAGATGATCCGGGAAGCGATCCTGCCATGCGCCTTTAAAGAGGCTGCAAGGCTCGAGGTCAGAAAATGCGTGGAGATAATAATATCGGGATTTTCCCGGATAAGGAGATTGACGAAATCACGGGAGTTAAGGGAATCAAAAATGGAGACGGCCGGAAGGATAAGCCTGCGCACCGGCTCAAGGCCGGTGGCCCAGAAAATAAACCCCCATACCGACTGCAGATGTTCGACGAGAAAGGAATAACTCTGCGAATAAAAGGCGCGGTAAAGCGGGCCTGCCTCATCCAGCACATCGACAAACTTAAGCTCAATATCAGGGAACTTTTCACGGATATAAAGCCGCAGGGCCTGGGCAGCCTTGAAATGGCCTGCCCCTACGGAGGCATAGGCAATGAGTATCTTCATTAATTTTTAAGGATTATATCCGCCGCCTCTTTGAGTCCTGCGGCAGTGAAATCAGGAAGATGTTCCCACTTCTTTGCGTTTGCGGGCTTCTCTTTTCCGGAGAATACCAGTATCGTCTTAAGGCCAGCCCGCTTTCCGGTCTCGACATCGCGGATAGTATCTCCGACGAAAAAACTCTCCGACAGGTCTACTTTTATGCCCCGCTTTTTCAGCCCCGAGAGGGCATTATCGACCAATCCGGTCATGGGCTTGCGGCAATCGCAGTTCTCCTCCTTGCGATGGATGCAATAGTATACGCGGGATATACTAATACCGCTGCCCAGATTTTTGAGCATATTGCGCGTGATGAGCCTTAATTCCTTCTTTGAATAAATACCTTTTGAGACTCCGGCCTGGTTGGAGATGACGAAGATCTTAAAGCCGGCCCGGGTCAACTTCCGGAGCGGGGATTTTACGCGGGGCAAAAAACGGAACTCCTTCCAGGATTTCACGTATTGAAAATCGCCCGGATACCTATTGATCACCCCGTCACGGTCAAGGAATACCGCCCTCATTTAAAGCTTCCCCTCTTTCTTCAGGCACATCTCCCGGTATTTCAGGTAGCTCAGGAACTGGTAGAGCCCGGCATTATAAGCCACGACAAACCCGATGAAACCGTCTTTATAGCCTTTTTTGCTGAAATACGTGCGCATAAAACGGTCGTAGGTGCGCCAGAGGAACCTGCCCAAACGCATGGGCTTATCCTGATCAAACCATTTCTTTGCCTCGCGGGTAGTCTGATTATTGAGCTTGGCAAAAAAATCCTCCAGGTTACGGTAGGAATAATGGATCAGGTCGTTTTTCAGGTGGCCGCAGGGGTCATCCATAAACGCGCGCGGATGCACCCCCACCTCTTCGTAGCGGAACTTGTCTTTACGGAAGAGTTTCAGCTGGGCGCTGGGGTACCAGCCGCAATATTTGACCCAGTAATCCCCGATATAATTACGCCGCGGCACGGTAAAACCGTTCTCCTGCGGCCCGGCGGAAAGCGCATCCTTTATCTCATCCCTTAACTCGGGGGTGATGACTTCATCGGCATCAAGGCTGAAGACCCATGTATTCTTTGCCTGAGCGTACGCCCAGTTACGGTGCCTGCCCTCCACTTCCATCTTCCGGGTGAATACCCTGTCGGTATACCGGCGGACGGTCTCGACGGTCTTATCCGTGCTCTCATCATCGACCACGATGACTTCATCCGCCCAGAGCGCGGATTCGATACACTTTGCGATGCGGCCTTCCTCGTTTTTAGTCAGGATCACTACGGATAAAGGGATCTTATCTTCCACCTTTAAAGCGCTCCTTTCAGGGCATCTGCGACGTAATTAATCTGTTTTTCTTTGATGTGCGGATACATGGGCAAAGAGACGATCTCTCCGGAGACTCTCTCCGAAACCGGAAAATCCCCCCTCTTGTAGCCAAGCCCATTATAAGCCGGCTGCAGATGCAGGGGTATGGGATAATGGATCAGGACACCGATCTCTTTTTCTTTGAGCCTGGCGCAGACTTCATCACGCCTTTTCACTCTTATAGCATAGACATGATAAACGTGGCTTACGCCTTCCGATGCGAAAGGAGTAATCAGGCCTTTAAGCCCGCCTAAAAGTTTATTATAGAAAAACGCGGCTTCCTTGCGGGCATTATTCCATTTATCCAGCAGCTTTAATTTCGCGCGCAGGAACCCTGCCTGCAGAGTATCCAGGCGCGAATTATAACCGATGAGCGCGTGTTCATATTTTGAAGTCCGGCCATAATCCCTGAGCATGAGCAATTTTTTAAATAATCCTTCGTTACTTGTCGTAATTATGCCTCCGTCGCCTAAAGCGCCTAAATTTTTAGAAGGATAGAAGCTGAAGGCCCCCATATCACCCATAGCGCCCGCCCTCTGCCATTTTCCGCCGGGCATCTTGATCACCGCGCCGTGCGCCTGGCAGGCATCTTCGATCACCCTTAGATTATTCCTTTTTGCTATCTTAAGGATCTCCGGCATATCTGCCGGCTGGCCGTAAAGGTGCACCGGGATGATCGCCTTGGTATTTTTAGTAATTGCCCCTTCTATCTTGCTTACGTCAATGTTGTAGGTCTTCTCATCGATATCCACAAATACCGGCTTTGCTCCGGTATAGGAAACCGCCAGGGCCGTAGCAATAAAGGTAAAATCCGGGACAATAACTTCATCGCCGGGGCCGATATCCAGGCACTTCAGCGCTAAAAAAAGGGCCGCGGTACCGGAACTGACGCCTACTGCATAAGAAGAGCCGCAAAATGCGGCGAACTCTTTTTCAAAACACTGCAGATCTTCTCCGAGGATAAAATCGCTTCTCTTCTGGATATTTTTGATTACCCTGTCGATATCCTTCTTTATTTCTCTGTGCTGCGCCGTTAGATCCGCAAAAGAAACTTTCACCATAACCTCCTTACTGCCTGAAAGACTTCATCCACTCCGATTATATTTATGCACTCCCTATCCCGGTCACAGACAGGCATCCTGAACTTCCGGTAACAGGGCCGGCAGGCGATATCGCTCTTTACCACCGCATGCCTCTCTGAAGCTGGATACGGGCCGTAGACCCGCTCATCCACCGGGCCGAAGATCGATACCGTCTTTATCCCAGTGGCCACTCCGATGTGCAGCGGCCCTCCGTCATTGGTGACCAGGACCTTTAAGCGGTTTATGACCGCAATCAGGTCGTCAAGGCTGGTCCTGCCTACCAGGTCTATCGGCCTATTGCGCATAGCGTGGGCAATGACCTCCGCGATCGGCCTCTCGGATTCATCGCCGAGAATCAGGACTTTTGCGCCGAACTCATCCATGATCCGGTCCGCAAGCTTGGCATACTTGATGGCTGACCAGTGTTTTATCGACGCCTGAGTTCCCCAGCTTCCGCCTGCGCCCGGGGCAATCCCTGCCAGGATATCCGTCCCGCCTATCCCGTAACGCCCTAAGAGCAAACCTGCCCCGGTGCGCATCCGGTCTGTCACGGGCACATACAGCTTATTGTCTTTTGGCCTAAGGTCAAGGAATTTCAATAATTCCAGGTAGTATTCTACAACATGCTTCTCTTCATAGCCGTCGATTGTGATTTTTTCCGTAAGAAACCTTCCGCGCTTTCTGTAATCCAGGCCGATACGTCTTTTTATCCCCGCCAGTTTAGCCACTAGCCCGTAGCGGTGGTCCAGGGAAAAATCCAGCGCCGCGTCGAATCTCTCTTTTTTGATCTCGCGGAATAATCCGAGAGACTGCCTTAACCCTTCGAGAATCGACCGCTCAAAGACCTTTTTTAAGTCTCCCCGCGATAAACCTAAGACCTTATTTATATCAGGGTCGTGCTTAAAAAGATCCCTGGTGCGTTCATTACACCAGTAACCAAGATAACTCTCAGGCCAGGCATCTTTTACAGCCCGAATTAACGCAGTAGTAAATATCACATCTCCGATACCGAAAGGATTGATAAAAAGGATCTTTTTCAAAGCTTAAGCGCCTCTTTTGCTTTAATAAAGACTTCGTTCACACTGATCTCTTCTAAACTCGGCCCTGCGACGACAATACTGCCTGCGCTCGCCGGCCCCCAGCGGACCGGGCCTTTGCCGGGCAGGTCATTGCGGAAAATAGCGACCACCGGAGTGCCGACACATGAGGCAAGGTGAACCGGGCCGCTGTCTCCCGAGACAAGGAGCCGGCAATTCGCAAGGAGCGCGCCTAATTCAACCAGTGTGGTCTTGCCGGTAAGGTTAAGGACCAACGGGCTGATCCCTTCAAAATACTTAAGGCCCGCTTCCCTCTCCTCTTTTCCGCCGACGATGATGACCTTTAACTTCAACTCCTCTGCCAGCCTGCGGGCCAGGCCCCGGAAATATTCCAGTGGCCACTGCTTTAGCGGATCGCTTGTCCAGGGATGCACTGCCACAAGGGGTTGGCCCGCTACACCACTAAGCAGCCCCCTTGCTTCATCCGGGCTTATCTTAAGGCTTATGGCCCTATCACATGATTCAGCGCCGGCTAAACGCGCAAGATCAAGATTATAATCGATCTCATGCTTTGCGCCAAGATATTTTGTATCTTTGATCCTGCGGTTCAGAAGAAAACCCCACTTACGGTCATAGCCGACCCTTAAAGGTATCCCGGAAAGGAATGAGAGCAGATTGATCTCCTTTGAAGGGTTAAAGATTATACAAAGGTCAAAACCTTTTTTTCTGAGCTGCCGGGCGAACCTAAGGACCTCCATAAACCTGTGCTTCCTATTCTCCCAGACGATCACCTCATCTATCGCATCAATCCTTGCAGCAAGCTCAGCATTATAAGGATTGACTGCCAGGCTCAAAGTAGCCGTACTGAATTCCCGTTTTAACGCCCTTAATGCCGGGATATTCAGCAGAAATTCTCCGAAGCGGTCATTCCTGACCGCTAAAATCTTAATTTTTTTCATCCGTAAACTTTTTAAGCCCTAAGGCAAAACCTGCCAGATACCAGAATATGACTGCCAGGCGCGAAGAATAAAGGCTGCTCTCCGTAAGGCCGTTCACCAGAAAAGATACCAGGCAGGCGATCAGCGAAAGGAGCGTTACTTTAAGATAGTCGTCTTTAAGGCGTCTGTATACCGCAGCTAGGGCCAGGAATAATTGACAGAGTAGCCAAAGAAAAATACCTAGGCCCACCAGGCCTATCTCCGCAGCCATATGTAAAAAATTATTATGCGCATACATATAATCTGAGGTCACAATGCCGCGGTATTCGGGCAGCTCTTTATAAGAGCTGTAATTCTTCATGAAAGTGTTTGCGCCCACGCCGATGAAGGGGTGGGCCTTGATCATCTGCAGAGTATTACGGTAGGCGGCAATGCGGTCGTCATTGCACATCACCCTTAAAGGGTTGTATTCCATAAGTCTTATCCAATCCTTCACAGATTTTGGCACAAGAATTGGTGAAATAAGGGTTAAAAGGACCAAGGCAGCAATCAAAACTTTATCTTTCCTGGCAATAGCCAGCAGGAATAGCGCAACATAAACGGCAAGCAGGGTCGGGCGCGAATAAGTCAAAAAGATCCCGGCCATGATGATCAGGCTGGCCAGCGACATGGCAAGCTTGCCAAGGCGCCTGAAATGATAAAGGGTAAGGCCAAAGACCAGGGGTGCTGCCGCGCTTAAATATACCCCCAGGTTATTGGGGTCCTTAAACGATGCGGTAGCCCGCACCAGGTCCAGGTTATAGACCGGCGGATAGCCGCGGATGAAATCCCTGCCGGTGGCTACCTGAAAGAGCGCATCTATCGAGACCAGCAGCGCGCCCAAAGACAGGGAAAAAAAGATCTTTCTGACATGGGCCTTATCCTTTATCTCGCCGGAAAGGGCCAGAAGAATGAAGATATACTGCGCAAACCTCCCTACCCCGCCTTTAAGCGAATCTTTCAGGTCGATACTGTGGATCAGGGAGAGGCAGGTGACGATAAAGAAAAGTAAGAGCGCCCGGTTTAAAGGCGAATCCCTGAGGATTGCCTCTCTTTTGAGGATCTTTTTGAGAAGGAAAAGGAAGATCAGCATCCCCATGAAAACATTCATGGGCGCAGGTGCGATCGCCTGGCTGAAGGGGAGCAATATGATCAGCCAGTAAATGATGAAGTCTGCTGCCTTGATGGTCTTTTGCATTTTAGGCTCCGCTAAAACGGTACTTGAACATATAATATATCGCCCACAACCCGTCAAGCCACCTGATCTTCTTGCCTTCCCTGTAGGTACGGGGATGATACGAAACCGGGACTTCAAGGAGCCTAAAGCCTTTTTTCAGGGCGTTGCAGACGATCTCGACGTCGATATCAAAACCGTTCGCCTTAAGGTTCAGGCCGTGCCAGACCTCTCTTCTTGCCAGTTTATAGCAGGTGGCATAATCGTTCAACTTGCTTGAGAAGAGAAGGTTAAGCAGCCCGGTCAGGAAACGGTTCCCCAGGCGGTGGATGAAGAGGCCCTGATGCCCCGCGGAGAATCTTGCCCCCAGGACCAGATCCGCCTTCGCCTCTTTTAGCGGTTCAAGCAGCTTCAGGTAGTCACCGGGGTCGTATTCAAGATCCGCGTCCTGGATCACCACAAACTCTGCGGAGGCGTTCACCAGGCCCGTAAGGCAGGCTGCCCCTTTTCCGCGGTTTGAGGTATGGTGTATCACCTTAAAATTGTCGTACTTTATCTCCCGCAGGATCTTATCCGTGCCGTCGGTGGAACTGTCGTCCACGACGATGATCTCTTTATCCAGGTTCAGGCTGTTTATCTTTTCCAATATTCCCCTGATCGTGTTCGCCTCGTTAAAGACCGGGACAATCACCGAAAGTAGCTTCATTTTAACCCTTTAGCCTCCTTGAGATAGCCCAAAAATAAAGTTTAATGTAACTTGGCAGCAATCTGAATATTTTAAAGCTGGACCTGCCCGCGGTACGTTCTCTCCATGTCGTCGGCAGCTCCGTGATCCGGAAACCCGCGTAATAAGCCTTAAGCGGCAGCTCCATGGAGATCTCAAACCCCCGGGCATCGCTTTTGACCGAATCCAAGACTTTTTTCCTGTACATCTTAAAGGCATTGGCGATATCATGCGTGGGCAGCCCCAGCAAAAAAGACAGAGACCTTCCTCCCCAGCAGGATAAGAAGCCCTTCAGGCGCGAACCGCCCAGCCTCTTCCCGCCCTTCGTGTAGCGCGAGGCGCAGACGACGTCGTAGCCGGCGTCAATCTTCTCAAGCATCGGCCCGAGCAATCTCAGGTCGTCGCAGAGGTCAGCCATCACCGGCACGACCACCTCTGCGCTTGAGCTGGCAAAACCGGTGCGCAGGGCATTGGCAAAACCCTTTTCCGACCTGTTTTCCACCAGCCGGATATTTTTATATTCCTCTGACAGGCCTGCGACTATCGCGGCGGTTTGGTCGCTCGAATGATCGTTGACCACTACCAGCTCATGAGGAACGTCCAGCGAATCCTCGATCCTGCGGATTACCGAGGCGATATTATCCTCTTCATTATGGCAGGGCACGATAACGGATAATCTCATCTTCTGACCTTATAGATGCGCACGGTATCGTTATTAAAGACGGGGTTGAAGGCTTCCGGATGAGCCTTTGCCCAGCCGTCTTCAACGGGAAACGCGATATCCTTGGTCTGGTGCAGGGAATAAATAAAAAGGTAGTCGGTATTGCGCCGCAGCAGATTGCGCAGCCACACGCCGTATTGCGCGTTGCCGCGGTAGTTTCCTTCCGCCTCCAGGTTCCGGTGCAGGCTTAGAAAATCATAGCCCCAGACATAGCGGCTGTCCTTGAAAAAGTGCAGCTTGACCGGATCAGTCCCGTTCACCGACACGTAATAAACATTGTTCTTAAAGTTCGTACCGTAGAGCGGAAACGGGACCGGCCTGCCCGCATAGGCGATATTATTTCCGGCGGTATTATTATTGAGCCAGTGCCAGGCCCTGACCGCGTCAGGCCAGAAACCCGAATATTTTACCATTTTTATATAGCGCTGGAACTCGTTTTTCAGATACCATTTTTCCAGGAATATCAGGCCGGCTGCCAGGAGCAGCACCGATAAAAAGATCCTGACTGAAGTGATCCTTGGCCTTTTTAGCCTGATGAACCGGACGGAAAGCATGATCAGGATGAATACCGTAAAGGTAAGGAGCATGGAGGTCACCAGTTCCTGGCGCTTGGCCAGCTCAGACATGGAAGCCAGCGAGCAGACCAGGGCCACAACGGTGATGACCGGCCGGGGGATCCTCAGGAACTGCGCGGCATAGAAACCGAGTATCACCCCGATACCCAGGAACGGATAAAGATACCGCAGGTTCGCTAGCGGTATCACGTAACGGTAAGTCAGATAGAGTAGTATAGGTAAGACCGCGAAGTAGATCGAGAAAAAGGACAGCTCTTTCCTCCTTTTCCATATAACAAGCCCCGGCGCAAAGAGCACCCCCGAGAGGACCAGGACCAGGGTCTGCACTCCCAGGCCTTCATGGAATAAGGCCTTGGTAAGCTTATAATCCTCCGGCTTAAAATGCGCACGGTAGGTATTCAGGTCCATGGCCCCGTTAAAAATGACCCTGCCGAAAAGCTTGAAATCAAGGGGATACAAAGGATTGCCCGTCTCCAGGAAATTGCGGATATAGCTGAACCCGCCGAGAAAAATCAGCGCGGGTATGATCATGAAAATAAAGTAGGCCCTCTTGATATCCCTTAAAAGGAGGTAGGCCAGGGGCACAAAAAGCAGGAATGAATACGGCAGGCCTACGGTCTTAGTACCAAGGAGGAGGCCCAGGCCTAGGGTGTAAGCAAATACGTTTTTCCGGTTAAGCTCCCTGTCCAGCTCGAATAAGAAGTTCAGGCAGGCGAAAAAGAGGCCCGCCACCATCATATCTACGTAGGCGATCTGCAGCTGTTTAAAGAAATTGGGGATGAGGGCAAAGAGTGCGGCGGCATAGAAGGCATGCATCTTATCAAGCCCGGCCTTGCGGGAAATATTGAAAATGCAGAAGAAGGCCAGGATAAAAAAGGGCAGCTGGCCCAGGTCCGCAAGGAAGACATTCTTAAGCGGGAATATGAACCAGAGAAAATAAAGGCTGCCGTTTATGGGGTAATAGGTGGGGCTGGGGTCATCAAAGACGGTGATGGGGGTGTTGAGGGTGCCGGATTTAAGCCACTCCACGGCAAAGGTGAAATGGTAATTCAGCGAATCCCAGCCAAAAGGCGGATTAACCAGATTGATGGCGATCTTCACCAGGCCGAAGGAGGCGATGGCAGTGATCAGGAAAAGGGCGGGTTTCTGGCTCAATACGCCGCTGAAAGCCTTAAGCAGCCCTTCCGGATCAAAGCTGGACTCTCTTCTTCTGGCCGATAACCAGACCGCCAAAAAGACCGCCAGGTTCAGCAGAAAGAGGTTATTCAGGAAAAGCAGGCCGGATATGCCGAGTATCAACTCAACCGAGATGACCTGCGCAAGGAAAAGCAGAAACCAGAGAATCAGGGAATCAATAAAATCAGCGGGCCTTACCAGCCTATAGGTGACAAGGGATGCGCTTGCAGCTACCGGCAGGTTCAGCAGAAAAAAATTAATAATACTCATGGCATCACTCCCTGCAAAGTGCGATAAAATCAAGGGCCGGATCAAGGCCCTCTTTTATGATGATAAAATCCCGGTGGTCCGCCCGGGAAAAGAACTTATCCACCGGGTTGAGCGCAGGCGGAAGGAACCTCAGGATACCGCTTTTTTTCAGCCGCCGCATGAACTTCAGTTTCCTGCTTCTTACCAGGCCGTATATCTCAACCTCCCTGAAGAAACCCTCCAGCAGCATCCGGAAATCACTCAAAAGGTACTCCCGGACATGGAACTTATTCAGGGGCACCGGGCTGTTAGGAGAAGAATCCAGCTTATTGCAGGTGGAACAGATAAAGACCCCTTTTTCGTTCAAAAGGCCCTTGATATTGGAAAGGTAATGCCGGGGTTCGTTTATATGCTCAATAACCTGAAAAGAACAGACCGCGTCGAACTTGCCTCCGATGGCCCGGCACTCCTCTGCCTTTACCGCATAGAATTGGAGGTTATCCCGCTTGTATTTTTTCTGGGCAAGGCTGATCACCGCCGGATCGTAATCTATCCCGATCGCCTCTTTTGCGAATCCGGCCAGAAAATAGGTGCCGTAGCCTTCGCCGCAGCCGATATCAAGGATCCGCTTGCCTGCCACAAAATCTTTGGCAAAACGGTAGGCGCTGAAGTGCCGCGCGATCATCAGGGGGGTCTCTTTTTCTAAGAGTATTCTTTCTCCGGTATTGGCGATCTGTGTCATCTTATCTCAATGAGTTTTGCGTTGATCAGGACGCCGCTGGCAAAGACCCGGATCAGTACCGGAATATTTCCGGCATCCTGCAGAAAAAACATGGTCACCCTGGATTTATGATGCGGGTTCTTCTCCCGCCTCCTGATCTCCACGGTAGCCCGGGCGATCTTATAAAGTTTCTTATTTACATCCAGGCTTTCGTTTGTAACCGGGCCCTTCAAAAGATAATTCTTCTGGTTGGTATTGATATTCATTTCAATATCCTTGACCTGACTGAAATCCATTTTTCGGATATTGAAAACCGCAGAAAGCGGATCCTGGGTATTGGCAAGAATTGAACGTTGTTTATCGGCTATCGTCATTACCAGATTCGCCTGGTCATAAAATACCTCTTTTACGGCATCCGGTTTTCCTGCTATAGATAATTTCTGTCTGAATAAAACCGGACAGGAAAGCCCGGCATCTACATATGAATCTACGGCCGCGCTCCCTTTAAAAAGAAACGATAATGTTTTTGAGCTTTCAACAGAAGCGCTTAGATGGTATACCTCCCGTCCCTCATAATTTCCCGGCTTTCCTTTCGTAAGAATAGCATCCCCTATCGGAAGAATGCCAAACAGATAAATCCTGTATTTTAACTCGCCTTCCTGAATGGGGCCTTTTTTAGTTAATCCGGAAATGATCCCCTTCGGATTTGAATTCCTGTAAGAAGTAAAGGCAAAAAATATTACTATAGCCAGCAATATTAATAAAAATTTCTTCATCTTTTGGCCTCCGGATTAAAACAGCCTTCTTTCCTTCTCCAATATGATAAGCTACCCTTCTCAAATCTCCTCTCTAAAGGATCATTCTTCAATAATCTCAAGATTATGCCAACGGGGGTAAAGACAAGGAAAAAAAGAACGGTTAAAATAAGGCGTGTGTTGATCCAGGCCAATAACGCTGCCAGTTTCATCCACCAGGAGTATAATAGTTTTAGTATTTTCATCCCTAACTACTACCTACTAACTACTGCCTGCTGCATTTCTAGTCTAGCTCAAATACCTTCTGCCATTCTTTATCTTTTTCTGCCGCCCCCTGCTCGTTCTTATCCAGCAGGAACGGGCCCATGGCCAGATAATCCATCTCTGTGCGCATAAAACAGTCGAATGCCTCCTGCGGGGTGCATACCAGGGGCTCACCCCGCACATTAAAAGAAGTATTTATTATAACAGGACACCCGGTCTTTTTGTAGAATTCGTTTATCAGGTCGTAATAAAGCGGGTTATCTTCTCTCTTCACGGTCTGCAGGCGGCAGGAATAATCTACATGGGTCACTGCCGGGATCAGGGAGCGCCTCAGCTTTAACTTTTCGAAGCCGCTTAATGATTCTTTGGCGCCCTCACTGCCTAGCCTCTTTTCTTTTCTGACCGGAGCGGCCAAAAGCATGTAAGGGCTTTCACCCTCAAAATCAAACCACTCTGAAGCCTTTTCTTCAAGAACCGCAGGCGCAAACGGCCTGAAGGATTCGCGGTATTTGATCTTCAGATTCATCCTGGATTGCATTTCGGGGCTTCGTGCATCGCCGAGGATGCTACGGCTGCCTAAGGCGCGCGGCCCGAACTCCATCCTGCCCTGAAACCAGCCGACCACCTTACCCTGAGCGATCAGTTCCGCAACCACGCTGATTAAATCCTGCGTTACCAGTTTTTTATATGGAACCTCTGACTTTTCGAGAAAGCTTTCAATTTCCGCATCACTAAAAGACGGGCCCAATAATGACGCCTTCTGCGTATCTCGCACATCATCGCTATTGCGCTTATTTCCCAGGTATTTATACCAGGCTAAGAGTGCTGCCCCTAATGCTCCTCCTGCATCGCTGCTTGATGGCTGGACCCAGACCTCTTTAAATGGCCCTTCCCGCAGGATCCTTCCATTGCCTACACAGTTTAAAGCTACGCCGCCTGCAATACAGAGCTTCTCCTGCCCTGTAACTGTATGCACGTGCCGGCTCATGCGCAGCATTATCTCTTCCGTCACTTTCTGAATTGAGGCAGCGATATCCATCCCTTGCTGAGTGATCTTTGTTTCAGGGATCCTTGCCCGGCCTCCGAATAATCTCTCAAAACGCGGGTTGGTCATCTTTAGGCTGTTGCAATATCCAAAATACTCCATATTCATCCGGAATGAACCGTCATCCTTAAGATCTATCAATTTGTCCAGGATAAGATCGGCATACTTTGGCTCACCGTAAGGCGACAGACCCATCAGTTTATATTCTCCGGAGTTGACTTTGAATCCGGTGTAATGCGTAAATGCCGAATAAAGCAGGCCCAGAGAATGCGGGAATCTGAGATAATACTGAATCTTAAGGTCATTATTCCTGCCGACTCCGAAACTGGCTGTCTCCCATTCACCCGCTCCATCCATGGTCAGGAATGCCGCCTCACTGAAAGGCGAGGGGTAAAAGGCGCTGGCAGCGTGCGATTCGTGATGCTCGCTAAAAAGGATCTTACCTTTATATTTTAACTCCTTGCGGATCAGCTCCGGGATCCAAAGCTTCTGCTTCAGCCATAAAGGCATATCCTGAATAAAATGCCTGAAACCTCCTGGCGCGCAGGCAACTGAAGTCTCAATGATCCTTTCAAATTTCACCCAGGGCTTATCATAAAAGACCACCAGATCCAGGCCTGCGCCTGAAAGGCCGTTGTCCTTTAGGCACCAGTTTATAGCATTGAGCGGAAAATTAAAATCGTGCTTTTTACGGGTAAAACGCTCTTCCTGGGCAGCGGCGATGATTTCACCGTCCTGCACAAGGCAGGCAGCGCTGTCATGATAAAAACAGGAGATGCCTAAAATATTCACTGTGCCTCTTCTTTCGGCCTGACGGGCTTAGCCACCACTTCATAAACATCAACCACGCCTGTCTGCCGCAGGCAGGAAATATCTTCCCCGGGACAGGTTTCAGCCGGGAAGCTCCTGATCAATTTCAATCCGGGATTTTCAGCGATCTTCTCTAATTCCTTCTGGACTTCGATTTCTCCGGCCTCTAAATACCTGTCGCGGTGCACCAGCGCATATTTTACCCCGAGCCACTTTAAAACACCCGCGCTCTGCGGTGCGGATAATTTTGTGATTGTCCGGGCAATCTTATTGGGAGGGGTATCCGGGATCGTGCAATTAATCATCTTCTTTTCGTGCCTGGTCTGATAAAACATGTACATTTCATAAGGCGTGTCCGCATCCAGGGGATATTCGGCTATGGTAAAATCACCCGGTTCTTTTTTTACCCAGGCATAAACTGCAGGCACCCCGGAAACATCTACAACTTTATAGGGCGGCCAGTTAGAAAAATCGAACAAGGCTAATCCGAACATAAAAAGCGAAAAAAGAACCCTTGGCCTTTTCGTTTTAAACCTTTCTAAAAAGCACTTCAATCCAAAACCGGCCAGGACCGCGACCGCCAGCATCACAACCACGCCAAACCGGCAATAAGCCCGAAACATCGGTAAAATCTTATACATAAAGAAGGAAGGCGGGTAGATTTTAAAAAAACCCGTATTCCACCATGGCGGTTGGGAAAAAAGCCAGGCAGCTATGGCTAAAAATACAAAAAAACTGATATAAAAACCCTCTTTTCCTTCCCCCTTCTTGCGGCAGCGGAAAGCCAGAAAGGCCAGAAACAAAGCCACCCAGCCCAAGTAAAGGGTGTGCTCGGTAATGCTCTCGCCGTACAGAAAAGAACCGGCAAACCTTTCCGTAAAAGTTCCGAAGACAGGATGAGCGGTAGCAGGCAGGAAATAACTTAAGGGCTTTGCTGACTGTTGAAAGAGATCTTCAAACGGACGATGAAAGAGGGTGTACGCCGTAAAGACTTTTGTCTCCGGAGGCTTAAGCATATCCTTCACTATCGGTAGAATCACCGGAAGCAAAAGCAGGATACAGATAATAACTGCGATAGTCAGCGCTCTTAACGTTGTAAAAACTCTTTCTACCTTTTTCTTAAGCCGGTTAAACAGAAGGAACAAGATGAAAACCGCTGCGATGATTAATGCAAAATAGGCGTAATAAAAATCAAAGCAAAAGATCAGGAATAGGCTCAAAGAAACAAGTAAAATATTTTTTAAACGGGGATCATCCCGTAATCTTATTAATCCTAAGATAAATAAGGGGAAAAACTCAATGTGAGAAAGCCCCAGGTGCTGCCAGGCCCGGGCGAAATGGTAGGGACATAAGGCATAAATTGCCCCGGAAAAAAGCGCACAAACCCATGACTTAGTCAAGTAGAAAACCAATAAATAAGCAAAGATCCCGGCCAGCAGAAAACTAAGGATTATATTGATATTGTAGGCAAAGACCTCATTAAAATGCATGATAAAAAACTTATTCACGGCATCCCAGAGCGGATAATCGGCCTGCCCTCTGGTAAAAGGAACGCCAAAGGGCGCAGCGATAAAATTACGGCTGCGAAAATCTAAGCCGTGGAGCGAAGAAAACTTGACCCACCAGAATCCCTGCAGGATGGAAAACGGTTCGGAAGTATCAAATGCCGCCGGGATATAGGTATTCATATGGAAGCCGAGCGGGAAGGTGGCATATATGGCAAGCATAATAAAGATCAGCAGGACTAAAACAATCTTCTTCATCTTCTTTTTCCCAACGCCTCTTTTATCTTTAGCAGGCACTCCTGTGCGGAAAAACCCGTATTGATTACCGGGGAATTGAGGCAGCCGGCAATAAATAGATATGCCCTGCGGAAACTTTCCAGCTCCTCTTCTGTGTATCCTTCCTTTCTATTCCTGGCATCGGATGCTTCGATATCCAGAAAGAAAACATAGTCCGGTTTAGGCAATAATTGCAAATACAACTTTGCCAGGGCCAGCGGGCAAATCTTATAAAATATAAGGCGGGCCAGCTTGTCGTAAAAATACCTGTCCGAGATGAGAGTCTTCTCCCTAAGGAGCGGCCGATATCTAAAATAAAAGGTAAAAAGGTTGTCCAGATATGCGAAGGGAAGCAATATCCCAAAGAGCAGCCTGTAGCGGTTTACGCTCCTCTCATCAAAACCGAAACTGTTCTTTGATACGCTATAGCCGTGGCCGTGCTTTAAATGAACAGGCCTGCCTTCTTTCTCAAGATCCCTGAAAAGCGCCGAAGCCAATGTAGTCTTGCCGCTGCCATCCATGCCGCAAAAAGCGATTAACGGAAATTTTTTTGCCGCCATTCAATTATCCTGTCCTTGATGATAAACCTGGCTCCCGCAAGCTTACCCCAGGCGCGTTTCTCAACTACTGCCTGAGCCAGTAAAAAATAAGGCAATGCAAAGGGAAAATCAGGTACCGCTATTACTTTATCCGGTTTACTTCCTGCCGCAAGCGGCATTTTATATAAACTGCGGTGCAAAGCTTCAAAAATCCTCCAGACTCTCTCAAAGGTTCGCGGCCATCCCATTCTTTCTGCTTCCTCCCGAAGGAGCGCGTGATCAAAAAGGGATATCTGTTTATACATATGCAATAACTCTCCCAGCCTGATCTCGGCCAGCTCAAAGGGAATGTGCGCTAACCTGATCAGAGTATCCAATACTGAGTCCGGAATAAGCAAACTTATGCCTTCAAATCTGAAATCGCGTGTATTCTTCCAGATAAAATCGTTGCTTACGGCATGTGCTCCTCCCCAGGAAACCTCTGTTGAGATATCAATGGCCAGGAATTCTTCTTTTTTTAACTTGGCTGCCTCTTTTCTAGCCCTCGAAATAAATTTTGTGTCTTTAAGCAAGACATCCAGGTCGCTGGTCAGATGGGGGAATGCAGAGAATGTTTTAATGATTAAGAACTTCTCATCACCTAAAAGCTTTTTTAACCACCTCAACGAATTAACCAGCTTATCTTTGTAACTTTCGTATTCAGAGACCGGTTCTTTTAGATTAAGATCCGGATACTCCAGGGCCAGATAATGCTCCAGCCGGTTCTTACGGCTAAAATCAATAAGGCCTTTTTCGCTATCTTTAAATATAGAAGTATTTAGCCTGGCCCCTTCAGGGCAATATACCTTTTCACATAAGCTGACTAAAACATCTCTAAGAGACATCATAGTTTTTGGGCGAGCATAATAAGGCTGCCACCTAAAGCAGGAAACATCCTTGCCAGCCACCTGGATCTTATCGAACCGGAAGGAGTGAAATTAACCAGATCGGAATAAAAAGCCTCTGGCTTGAAACCATTGCTCTTTAACAGATCAGCCAGCGTCCCTTTCACAAAGTAACGGATGTGGCCGGCGCTTTCACCGCTTAATGACGGCTCGAAAAAATCGCCCCTTCCCAGCAAGTAACAGATCCTCCTGCCTAGAGAGACGGTATTCGGAGTGGTAATCACCAAAATCCCCCGCGGCTTTAATATCCTCCTTATCTCTTGGAGGAATCTGTCTGTATCATAGATGTGTTCGATTATTTCACAGGCAGTCACTGCGTCGAACTCTCCATCCCTGAAAGGTAGTCGATAATCTTCCAGGTTTACCTTAAAGATCCGAAGACCCTTTTGCCTGGCGCTCTCTAAAGCAGCTTCAGAGATATCCGCTCCGGAGACATCATGTCCGGCGGCAATCAGCATACTCCCCAGTTTTCCGTCTCCACAGCCAAGGTCACATATCCTCTTTGGTAGCCTGTCCCGAGAGACCAGATCCCTGACAATCCCGAACTTTACCCGATCATCACCCATAAAGCGTACATATGTCTTGGCATTGAAATCCTCAATGAGCGCATTCTTTAACGAATTTTCAGCCATAACTTTTCTCCGGAAGCGCATAAATACCAAAGATCTTAGCAGATTCCCCGGCAGAGTATAACAGGCGTATATCAACCGCAGCCCTCTCGCCGATCCTGGATCTCTGCGCCTCATCTTGTAAAAGCAGCTTAATTTTTGACATTACTGCGTCCAAATCATCAAAATTCACAATGATGCCGTTCTGGCCATCCCTGATAATCTCGTTATTTCCCGGCATACCGGAAGTAATTACACATGCGCCCAGCGCCATCGGCTCAATCAAGGTCAAAGGCGGCCGCACTGCCATCCAGCGGTAGGGTAAGACTATAAGCCTGCTCTTTAGGATATAGGCCTTCAAATCCTGGGTATACGGATAAAAAAGGACTTCTGCATTAGAGAGCCGCTTCATCTCTTCAAGGTAACTCTGACACTCTTTTGTCTGCCAGCGTAAAAGCACCCTGAATTTCAGCTCAGGCATGGCCTTTGCCAGGCGAAAGATGACGTCAAAGCCCCGGTCTGTCCTACTGTCTCCGTAAAAAAATATATCCGTATCTACGGGCGCAATATCCTGTGTTTCCTGAAGGAAATTTTCATCGAGTCCGATCCTGGCAACGGTAATTCTCTTCTCCTCTATTCCGCGCTTGACCAGTTCGTTTTTAATAAACTCAGAAGAAACAATATTCATATAAGAGCTATTTAAAAAAAGGCAGGAGATCCGGCGGTATAAAGGGTCAAGGATCTCTAGGGTTTCGCAAACCGAATAAATACGTCTGGCCCTGAAAAAAATGCTCAAAAAAGAAATGAATACGCTTAAAAGGTAACCATGGACATGGATAATATCAGGATCAACTCTTCTTAAATATCCGATGATCCGCAAGGCATTGGAAAAATATGTTTTAAAGACGCCTTCCCCCCGAAGCATAAAATAATTAATCCCCTCCTTAAATACTTCGCGGTCATCCGCTGAGTTTGAAATAATATAAACCTGATTGCCCTGCTCTTTAGCGGCCTGCGCTAATCTGTAGATTATCGCCGGCTGTCCGGTGATACTGCTCAGATGAAAATTGGAGAAAATATAGCAAATCTTCATGCCCTGCGCCTCTCTTCCGGAGCTGCCGTAATTAGCTTGAGCTCTTCTTCCGCGATGGTCTGCCAGTCTAACTGCCGGATGAAATCTGCGCCTTTGCTGGACATGTGCTTCAAAAATCCATGGTCATTAAGGCGCTCTAACACCTTTACGGCAAAAGCCCTCCTGTCCCCTAAAGGCACCCAGGAAACATTATCCCTCCAGATATCGGTTAACCCTTGCGCATCATAAGCTACGACCGGAGTCTGGCAGGCCATCGCCTCACCTATGGTGATCCCCCAGTTTTCAGAGTAGCTGGGCACTAATAGAAGCCTGCTTTCGGCGAGTTTACGGAATTTCTCTTTCACATCAAAAATGTAACCGCAGAATTCCACATTCTTCTCAAGGCCAAGCTTATCAAAAACTGCCCTCACTGCCTCCTCATCCTCCCTGTCTCCTCCGGCAACCAGAAGCAGGGCATCTTTTCTTGAGCCTGCGACTGCCATCCAGATCTGGCTAAGATCAGCGCTGCCTTTATGTTCATGCAGACGGGCTAAGTAGATGGCATCGTATTTTTTCTCTTTTACGTCTCTGGCAGCGCTCTGCGCTACAGCCAGATCCACTCCGCACTTGACCGCATGGACCTTCTTGGGATCTATCCCAAAGGCTCTTGCGCTTGCCGCAGTTGCCTCTGAAACACAGAGGACAAGGTCAGCGGAGCTCTTTATCAGCCATAAACTGATTCTTTCGTTAATGAAAAAAAGGATCGAGTTTAAGATCCCGGAGTATCTTCTCTTCCATGGCGGAGACGGGACTATCCAGTGCACTAAGGCAACCCACTTGACTCTGCTCCTACATCTTGCCTTTAAACGCATCGCCGGAATCACATCAAAGAGGGAGTCATTGATGCTGTAAATAAAATCTCCTTTAAAATCCCGCAGGCTCTGCGGAAAATAGAATATAGCCTGTAAAGTCCTTAAGATGTAAGAGAACCGGTTACTGCTTTTTGTCCCGGGAATGATGTGCAGCTTGACCGAAAGGCCGAAATCCTGACATATCTGGCCTGCGCTCTCAGAACTCAAAAGCTCTATTTCCTGGCCATTTTTCTGCCAGCGTTTCGCGATCTCCAGGAAACGCACTTCTCCGCCGCTTAAACCCGGCCGGTGACCGATAATGCCGTTGGCAATAGCAAGAATTTTCATTTTACTGTACTTTTTCCTAGAGCCTTTCTAACGCTGCGCTGAAAATCTTATCCCACCTGTACTTTTCGGCAAGATTCTTTGTGTTCTGCCGGTACGCCTGAAGCAAGGCGTCATCAGTCAAAAACTTAATCATTGCCTGCATAAGCTGTTGGCGGTCATAGTCGATGCAAATTCCGCACCCCTCCTTCTCGATCTCAAGGGCTACCCGAGGGACCCGGGTTATCACCATCGGTAAACCACAGGATAGATAAACTTTCACCTTCCCGGGATCAGTGTACTGTGAAATCGTGCCTTCTGCGTAAGGGGCAACGGCAAAAGCGCATTGAGAGAGCAATTGATAGACGCGTGAGATCTCTCCGATAAAGCCGGTAAACTCAATATTCGCACCAAGGGCCTCTTGCCTAAGTTTTTCTTCTATCGGGCCGCTGCCAATGATCAAAAGCCTGGCTTGCGGGACTATTTCGGCGATCCGGGGGAAAACTTCGATCAAAAGCTCTAAGCCCATCCCCTCTTTAAGATGGCCGACAAAACCTATTGTATGGCGGTTTATCCGGGAAAAAGGAAGCGTCTCTATGTCATCTGTGCCGTCAGGCACAGATATCTGCTTGCTTCTGTATTTAACGGGAACTCCTCTTTTTTCACGCTCCTGGGCCATTAAATCCAGCGGCATGATCGAGGATGAATTCCATACTATATCCGCCCGCCTTAGGCAGAAATAATCCAGCCACAGATAAATGCGGTCCAGGATTATATTATTAAAGCGCTTAAGCGAATAATCCGGGGTAAAAAAAATCACCTTTTTTACCCGGCCTATTTTTTTCAAAACTATCCCGATAAAGGCATTCAGGTTATTCGAGCCGAAGTAGAGGTCATAAGTTTTAACCTTCCTGAATACCCGCCAGAAGGTCTCCAGCGCACCCCAGCTCCAGCTGAAAATATTTCCGAAGAGAGGGTGGCCGATAAATAAGACCTCTTTACCTTCTTTTAAAAGGTAGTCCCTGAAAGCCTGTGAGGTACCGGGTGAAAATACGTGGGTTACGACTACGACACTTTTAAACATTCAAGACTTGGGTGTTAAATTATTTTTTCTCCAGTAAGCAAATTATTTGAAAGGCAAAAGCAGGGATTTTTGACAAGATGCAGTCGGCAAAACTCATTATCGCAGGCACGGTATTCTCCCTTGCGCCCCTTAACTGAATTATTTTAAAACCGTATAAATTTACTAACTGTTTAAAGGCCCTGAGTGTATAAAGACGCACAAAACCTTTTGAAACCTGCGGATACTTTGACGGTAGAAGGAACAACTTTCCCACATCGTAATTCCTTGAGACGATATCATAATATGGCTGAAAACCTAAAAGTACCGCGATGCGGCTGGCCCATGAGGCCAGATTGGGAAATGAAATTACTAGTTGCCCATTTTTTGCCAGGACGCGGTGCAATTCTGAAAGCAGCCGGTCAGGGTCAAAGACTAGCTCGATCAAATTGCCACAGAAGATAAAGTCAAAGCTTTCGGCATCAAAGGGCAGGTCCTTTTCATCCGTGTCCAATACAGTTGCCTCGACGCCATGACTTTTAGCTTCATTTACCGCTTTAGCAGAGATATCAATACCGTAAATTTTCTTTGCCTGTAAAACCTTTCCCAGCACAGAAGTAAAAAAACCGTCTCCGCAACCCACATCCAGCATGCGCTGAGGAGGCTTAGAAACCAAATGTTGCGCGAATCTTAACGTCTCGCGTAAACGGAAGTTATCCTTCAGGTTCTCTGTCCGGGAATAATGTTCGGTGTATATTTGTTTTACTCCGGAGTTATCCATCATTTAATTTGTCTTACCTGTAATAAAATCATTTACTGCCTTACAGACATAACTGGCCTCATCAAAGGATAAATGCGGCCCCATAGGAAGGCTTAAGATCTCGTCAGAAAGTTTATTGGTTAAAGCGAAATTTTTGCTTAAATGGTTGATTTCTTTATAGGCAACCTGACTGTAAGGCGGTACGGGATAATGAATAAGCGTATCTACTCCGTTTTCTTTCAGGTGCGCGATCAGCTTCTGGCGCTCTTTCGCGCGGATGACGAAGAGATGCCAGACGTGTTCGTTCTCTTCAAGGCACACAGGAAGGATAAAACCGTCTTTCTTTGCCGGATTAATATGCTCAAGATAATAGCGGGCGATCTTTTGCCTGCGGCTATTCCATTCATCCAGATACCTTAGTTTTACTCTTAAGATCGCTGCCTGGACTTCATCCAGACGGCTGTTCACCCCTTTCAGGGAATTGTAATATTTCTTCTCTGAACCGTAATTCCTGGCAATGCGGATGTATTCGGCGATTCTTTCATCATTAGTCGTCACTGCACCTCCATCCCCGCAGGCGCCTAAGTTCTTTCCGGGATAAAAACTGAATCCCGCAGCATCTCCCAGCGACCCTGCCTTCTTGCCAAAATGTTTTGCACCGTGCGCCTGAGCAGCATCTTCGATCAACTTGAGGCCGTGACGCTGGCAGACTTCACGGATAGAATCAATCCGGACAGCCTGACCGTATAAATGCACAGGCATAACCGCCTTAGTTTTTTCAGTGATGGCAGCCTCGATCTTCTCCGGATCAATATTAAAAGTCCCTTCATCCGGTTCTACAAAAACAGGCGTTGCCCCGACATTGCTGACCGCAAGGACAGTGGCGATATAGGTATTTGCCGGGACGATTACTTCATCACCTGCGCCAAACCCGCAGGCCCTTAAGATGAGCTCCAGAGCATCCAGGCCATTACCTACCCCGACGCAGAATTTAACCCCGCAGTATCTGGCGAATTCTTCCTCAAACAGAGAGACATTCTCTCCAAGGATATACTGGCCTTTCTCCAGGGCCTTACTGACAGCCTCTTCTATTTCGGACCTTAATTCAAGGAATGCTGCGCTTAAGTCCAGGAATTTGATCTGCATATTAACCTCAGAGGTTCTGTTTATCCACTTCACAATTAATGTTACCCAATCTCCCCAGAGTTTCTTTGATCAGGCCCGAAAGATCGTCGCTATAGCTAAAGCCGCGCTCAAGGGACTTTTGGTTTGAAACATTATAGGAGAGCTGATTCATGATCTTGGACTCTACGAATTTCACGCTAAAATCAGGAATATATGCTTTAATCGTGTCCAGGATGTCTTTTACTGTCAGGTTGAGAGTCACGATATTATATATCTGGTTGTCAAAAATCCTTTCGTTAATAGCGTGGTTTATCGACCGCACACAGTCATTTAGTCCGCAGTAGGGCCGTCTCTGATTAAGGGCGGTCTTCCAGACCGTAACCTCGCTTCCCAAAGCAGCCTGCCAGATAAATTTATTTACCGCGGTATGAAACCGCATCCCGACCGAATATCCAAAGATGGTCCCCAGGCGCAGGATCAGGGCATCAAACTTGCCCCTGCCGGCCAGGCCCTGAATTAATTTTTCTCCGTAAAGCTTTGATTCGGCATAAGGACTCTGCGGCTTAAGCCGCGATTCCGGGCAATTCTCATCCACTATTTCTTCCTGAGAGCCATAGACGCTGGTCGTTGAAAAAAATACGAGCGGCCGGCTGTATTTGGCACAAAGCTCTACCACATGGGTCAGGCCGTCTTTATTTACCCTCTCTACAAGTTCGGCATTCTTAAAACTCTCCTCGGCATTAGTAACGGCAGCCAGATGCACTACGACATCAGAGTCCTTGATTACCCGGTCTATTTCATGCGAAAGTATATCCAGCTCAAAAAAACGGAAGCTCTTATCATCCGGCAGATCAAAGAGAGAAGCGTACCTCTGCGTCATCAGATTATCCACCAGATACACTTTTTTCAGCCCCTTGACCGACAGATTGCGGATTAGATGCGAACCGATGTGCCCCAGGGCTCCGGTGATACAGATATTCATACTAGATATCTCCTCTTTTACTTTTATATTCTTCCATAATTTCCTTCGTCTTTAATAACCCCTGCCTTAGTGTGAAGCGGGGCTTCCACTGCAGCTTGTTATACAACTTTGCGCCGCTAATGATCACATCATCGATCTCTATTCTCTTTCTGATCTCCGGCCACGCTACAGTCACTACCTTTCCTTTTCCAAAGGCAGAAACGATCTCTTCGGCAATTTTACGCACAGAATAGTGCTCGCGATGAACCGCAAAGTAAATGCCCCCGAAAATTTCTTTATGGAAGATCGCCTGATAGAGAAGATCGCAGGCATCCTCTACGTACATAACATTACGGATCTGACTGCCTTTGCCGTAAATCGAGATCTCTTTGCCTGAAAATGCCCGGTGAATAAAATAATTGATGAAGCCAAACTCAGGCGAGGCCTTACCATACGGGCCGTAGAGATTGGCAAACCTGAGCACCAGGGTTTTCAGATCATAGACGCGGTTATAGATATAATAGTACTTCTCCGCTACGCCCTTATTTGCGGAATAAATATCGAGGGGAAGCTCCTGATGCTTTTCATTGACTACCCGGGTTAAGGCCTTCCCGATAACCGTGCTGCTTGAGGCATAGATCACAAGCGCCCTTTTATTGTGCCTCCTGACCGCCTCAAGCAGGGTGATGTTGCCTGTGCAGTTTATTGCGATATCATAGGCAGGGTCAACAAAGGACATGGGGTGCGAACTCTGGGCAGCGCAATTGAAAATTACATCTTTGCCTTCGACAATCTTATCCATGGAGCGGCTATCGCGCATATCCGCCTGAATAAACTCGATCTCGCCCCTTTCCTCGTTTAGGAATTCAATGTCGCTTTTAAGCCGCGCGTCAAGAGAATCTACCACCGTAAGGTTGTGTTTCTTCTCCCGCAGGCAGCGCCTGACCAGGTTATTTCCTACAAAACCGGCACCCCCTAAAATCAAAATATTCATCGGCCTTCCTTGCTCAAGAAATGCTCTATGGTTCTGGAGATGCCTTCGCGCAGATCAACTTTTGCCTTCCATCCTGTAGCGCCGCAGAACTTTGCGCTATCCGCGACAAAATTGCGGAATTCTATTCTCGAAATTCCGTCCGGCGGGTCAACGTTCTGGATTTTCGCTTCTCTCCCTGTCTTAAGCGAAACAATTTCTTTTATCAAACCTGCAGCGTCTTTTATGGTAGTTCCGGAACCGCTGCCTATAAGATAATGGCTGCCCTTTAGGGCGGACAATTTTAGCGCAGCTATCAGAAACGCCTCTACCACATCATCTATATAGATGTAGTCCCGGATGTAATTACCGTCACCATAAATAGTCAGTGGCTCGGAATTTATGGCCTTACGGATAAAGGCATTCAATATGCCCCTATCCATACTGCTGGATGTTTGTCCCGGGCCATAGACATTAGCCAGGCGCAGAGTCAGAGCTTCTCCGCCCAGCTCATTACTGTAATATTCCAGATACCTCTCTGCTGCCAGCTTATTTATATCGTAGATTGTCACCGGGGAGTCTTTAATCGTTTCATTTACCGGAAAATCTGGGGTAAGCCCTGCCTGGGTAACTGTGCCGGAAAAGATTATCTGAGGCGAGATCTTCTCTTTCCGGCAGGCCTCGATCATATTTATTATCGGCACTAAATTTGCTTCCAGGTCAAGAAGCGGGTTCTCATTAGCAAAACGGGAACTGGTTTGAGCCGCGAAATGAAAAAGCACGTCTGTCCCGCCAAGATGCTCCCTCCAGATATTTTTATCGTGGATATCTGCTTTAACCAAAGAAACTCTGGCAGCTGCCTGTGGCAGGGCTTCAAGTGGCCCGGGTTCTTTATCCAGCGCAATTATTTTACAGGCAAAGGCGCTTAATTTAGCGATGACTGCCTGACCAAGGTAACCGGCAGCGCCGGTAACGAGTAGGGTCTTATTCTTATAGAAAGCGTGCGGTTCTGACATATAAAATTACCTTATCTTAGGGGATGCTTCCCAGTCATAGCCGATCTGCGGGTCATCATGAGGAATCCGTAAATCGTCCTTCGGGTCATATTCCCGGTTTGCCACATAGAGGATCTTCATCGGGCCATTAACGACCTTGTACCCGTGGGCAATCCCCGGAGGGATACGCACGACTTTGATCCCGAAAGCCTCACCCATTAATATTTCTTCTATCTTCCCGAAGGTTTTCGAGCCCTTCCTTGTATCGTATAAAACCAGCTTCATATCCCCGGATAAAACACACATCCAGTCCGTCTGGATCTTGTGCAGGTGCCAGGCCTTGGCTACTCCGGCAAACACGGTCGAGAAACTAAGCTGGCTGAATTTATCCCTGAAAATATCTTCCGGAGAACGAAAGATCTCGCAGAAAAAACCCCTCTCATCGTTAATAAGCTTTAGCTCTTTTACTTTTACTCCTTTAATCATACTGGCCAATTCGCACCTCCTCGTATAATCTTCACGTATAATTAGGGATTATACGTGATTACGCAGATTTTAAAAAAGATTACAAAGATCTTTCCGAGAGATTTAATCTGTGAAATCTATGTTTCTTAATCTGTGTAATCATCAATGGTTTTTATAGTGCGCTTACAATCACTCAATAGAAACCTTTGGGAAATAAGTAATAAACTTGCCGCCGTTCTTACGGTAAGCATCTTCTTTTTTCAGGATCTCTTCTTTATGATTCCAGGCCAAAAGCAACGTATAAGGCACATTATCGTTAAGGAAATTACCGTACGCCTTAACCGGAATGTGCATGCCCGGAGTAAACTTATCGATCTTTGTCGGCGTAATATCAGAGATATAATCCAAAATCTCAGGCCCGATTTGCGCGTAATTTAGGACAGTAGTGCTCTTTGAGGTAGCGCCGTAGCCTGCGATACGCTTACCTTCGGCCTTGAGGCGCATTAATGTTGACTTGAGATCCTGACAGATCCTATCCACGCTCTCTTTGAATCTTGCGTAACCCTCTATTCTGTCAAGGCCTAAAGCCTTCTCTTCGGATAAATACTTTTCTACCCGCGTATTAACTGCCCGGGCAGCTCCTTTTTCGATGTAATAACGCATGGATCCGCCGTGCACATTCTGCGCCTGCATATCTACCAGCTTAAGCCCGTGTCTTTTAGCAAGCTCTGCTACTGAAAGGCCGCTATAGTAGTAAACATGCTCATCATAGATCTGGTCAAAAGATGACTTCCTGACAATGTCTCCTAAATACGGGTCTTCAAAGAAGAGTGCTCCGTCATCTTTTAATAGGGCGTCTACCCCTTCAAACACCGAATTGATATCTTCTATATGGCACATCACGTTTGCACCGCAGATGACATCCGCCTTGCCGTATTTTTGGGCTATCTCTAAGGCGGTTTGACGATTAAAGAAGCATTCTTCAACCGTCACCCCATTCCTTCGTGCCAATTGTGCGACATTTGACGAGGGCTCTATACCTACGTGCTTTATTCCTGCAGCCGCCACATGGCGCAGCATGATCCCGTCATTACAACCAAGCTCTACGGCCAGAAAATCATTTTTTCCGGAGGCGCTTTCAATTATAGCCTCTGCGGTCTTCCGGAAATGCTCTTGCATCGCCTTTGAGGTAGAAGAAATAAAGTGGTAGTGCTCATTAAACATCATCTCCGGCTTAACTGTATTCTCAAGTTGGGCCATAAAACAGGTGGGGCAGAAAACAAAGACCAGGTCAAAAAAGAACTCGCTACCTGTCGGTTTTTCCAAAAACCCGTTTGCTATGGGCATCTTGCCAAAATCCATTACCCTTACAGTCTTACTTTTACATATCCGGCAGTCAGCCATTTATATCGCTCCTCGTAAAAACATACGCCCCTTTTTTGTAAAAATTACCAGGTAGGCGTAGGTATAAAACTGTAAGCAACTCACCCAGGGATGATAAAGCCAGAAGATATTCCTGTCTTTAAGGCTCAGGTAAATACTGTGGAAGAGTGAAAAAACAGGAAGCGCGCTATAAACCGACCAAAGGAAAGCCCGGACCTTAAAACCCGGGGTAAAAACCCAGCCCATATTACGCGTCTGTCGCTTATCCAGGAGATGCTGCATCAGGTTTCTCTTCCATTTTTTCACCCAATCCCCTAATCGCGCCAGATGATGATGATAAACAAAGGGGCTGGTAAAATATGCTACCCTGTTATCTCCCTGCTCAACCATATATTGAAAAGCGTCATTATCACCCAGATATCCTTCCTGGGACCAGATGTTTTTTATTTTATTTGTCCGGTAAACCAGGCCGTTTGCCCCCCAGACCAGGGGCTTCTTAGGATCAACTGCAAAGATAAAGCAATCCTTTTTAATGGCGGAGGTGCTTTTAAGGTATTCCTTAAGATTCCTGTTCAGGAACCAGTTTAAAGGATCGCTCTGGATCAGTTCAAAATACTTATTCAGCTTAGGGTCGTTCTCTCCGGAAGCAAGCCGTCCCCAGAGGGCCGAGATTTCCTGCTCGGCCGTAAATACCTCTACCACCCTCTCTATCCAATCACGGCCTATCAGCTCATTGTCTGCAGCAAAGACCACCAGCAATTCACCGCCTGCCTTAGCTACCCCCAGCTGCACCCCGTATTCAGCAAGCTTTTTGGGATTATTATAAATGACACAACCGAATTCTTTGGCTATTTCAAGGGTGCTGTCGCCTGATCCGCCGTCTAAAATCAGGATCTCGACTCTTTCCTGGGGGTACTTTTGCCCCCTGATAGATTTAAGGCAAACCTTAAGATGCAATGAGGCATTAAGCGTCGGGATGACAAAACTTATGCTAGGGAGACTTTCTTGAGCGCACACGATAATTCCTTATTTTTTTGGCCGGGTTACCGGCTACTATCGTATTTTTTGGCACATCCTTAGTCACCGCTGAACCGGCTCCGATCAAGCTCCCTTCTCCTACTCTGACCGGGAGCAGCGTAACATTATTCCCGATCGAAACTTTATCCTCAATCACTGTCTTTACCATTTTCCAATCCGGGTCATTGGCAACCGGGAAAAGGTCATTGGTGAACATGACGCCGTGGCCGATGAAGACATCGTCCTTAACCGTCACTCCTTCGCAGATAAAGGTGTGGGACTGCACCCGGCAGCGCCTGCCTACTTTTGCGCCCTTCTGAATCTCTACAAACGGGCCGATAAAAGTGCCATCCTTAATTTCGCATCCATACAGGTTGACCAGTTCCGGAAAGGGGATCTTTACACTTTTAGCAATCTTACACTTGCGTATCATAAAACACTCTCCTCTTTAGCTGCGCTATTCTTTAAGAAGTACCTCGGCCCCGTTCCTGGATAAAGAATCCTGAATGGCAGCCAAGACCTTAAGTACTTCCAGGCCATCCCTGCCGTCAGTCAGGGGTGTACGATCCTTTCTTATGCACTCCACAAAATGCAGGCACTCTCTCTTAAGGGGCTCCTCCATTTTTATCTTCGGTGTATCCACCTTGCCGCTATGAATGATCATCTGGAATTCCTTGAACGAATCATAATCCTGTCTGAACTTTTTTCTCATCACCTTCTTATCATAAATGCTTATCGGTGCATCAGGATTTAGATCGTCAAAAATAATCATTCTTTTACTGCCCACTACTACGATTTCTCTCACCTTCTTCGGATCCAGCCAGCTGACATGCATGTGCGCAAGCACCTTGCCGGGAAAGCTAAGAGTAATAAAAGAAACATCCTCCAACTCATGCCCAAGGTAATTCTGGCCCCGCGCAGAGACAGAAAGAGGGCTCTTATCCAACAGATAATTAAAAACGGAGATATCGTGGGTAGCCAGGTCTCCTGCTGCTCCGATATCCCTTCTGATCGGGCCAAGATTGGTCCGGCGGGAATAGATATAATAAACCCTTCCGATCTTCCCGGAACGGATGAGCCCCCTTAGCTTATTTATGCCGGAATTAAATTTGAAGGTGTGGCCGACCATAAGTATTCTTTTATATCGGCCGGCGATCCTTACCAGCTTCGCAGCTGAATCTACGTCGGAGGTAATGGGTTTCTCGACCAGGACGTGTTTATTGCGCTCTAATGCCTCCTTGGCCAGCCGGAAATGCGTTACAGCCGGCGTAGAAATAACTACCGCGCCTATTTTAGGATCCTTCAATATCTGCAGATAATCCCGGGTGGTATCTATCTGCGGATAGAGGCCCTTAATATGACTGAGCCTATCAGGATTTAAATCGCAGGCATATTTGACCGAGACACCTTTGATCTGGCTGAAATTACGGATAAAATTCGGCCCCCAGTGCCCGCAGCCGATTATGCCGATATTGATCTTATCCATGGATTTATCTCCCCTATGCCTTAACAGTCGTCCTGCCTTTACCCAGAAAAAATTGCTTTATTCTTGATAGCCAGCGTGAAACTTTAATCTCAAAAAAACCCCGGATACAAATTTTAAGCAGCAGCAGGCTGTGCTTAAATGGCGCCATCTTTGAGACGCCTGCGCGCCTGCGGTTATAATGGATAGGGACCTCTACGATCTTAAGGCCCAGTTCCGCTGCACCCAGCAGGAAATCAAAATCTCCCCACTTATCCCCCCTAATCTTCATCCGGGAGTAATCCTTTTTAAAAAATGCTTTTGTCCCACAAAGCGTATCCGTGATCCTCTGTCCTAATAACCAGGACAGAATAAAAGCGAAAAATTTATTCCCCCAGAGATTCAGGGTACGCATGGCTTCATCCTCCATCGGATAAACCATACGCGTGCCGTTGGTAAAACGCGCCTTTTCGTTTTCAAGCGGCAGCATAAAATTAAGGAGTTCTTCTGCAGGCACAGAAAGATCTGCATCGTAGATCATCACTACATCTGCGCCTGCCGCTTCGATCCCCAGGCGCACAGCACTGCCTTTTCCCTTATTCGGTGAATATGAGATGAGCTTGACATGCCCAAATTCAGGCATAAGCCTCCTTGCTGCATCCGAAGTCCCGTCAAGCGAGCCGTCATCAACGAAAATAACTTCCGTATGGCTGCCTACATTCTTTATTGAACGGATGCACCGTTCGATATTTCCCGCTTCGTTATAGCAGGGTATGATCACGGAACAGCTGTAGTCTGCGCATTTTACGGCAGCGGCCTTCTTTGCGACGATATACTGGACAACGCAAAGCCTTTTTAGGAACGGTATACGCGGTATAAGCTTATTCAAGATATCCGAGATCAAGGGGATCCTTTTAGGCAAAAATACCACGTACCCTTCTTCCAGAATCGAGAAATCAAAAATCCTTAAAAGGTTAAGAATATCGGCGCTTAAAACAAAGTTATGCGGACCCTCGGGCATCTTTAACTTCATTTTTTCTGCCACTTTTAAAATCGGGTCCCATAGAGGATTAATGGTTGAAATAACTACAGTTGAACCTTCTTCTAAAATCCGGTTTAGCTCACTAATCACCGCCCAGATATCCGGGACGTGATCAAAGACATCTGCCATAATCACGTATCCTGAATAACGCCGCATCGCCAGATGTTCGAGCATAGAGGCGAAAAATTGATGCCGGGGAAACTTCCTTGAGGCAGACTTAATCATCCCATCGCTAAAATCTATTCCTATGCCGACTTTAGGCCTGACGGCATTTAAGATCTCTCCGGTTCCGCAGCCTAAGTCTAAAACGGTTTCACCTGGCGGTATAAACCGAGTAAATAATTCAACCAGTAAAGAATAATAGTATGAGCTCTTCTTCTTCCATAAGTCGTACTCAGGGGCGATCTGATCAAAATGCTTTCTTATCTCTTTATAATCCATCGAATTTTGCATGCTTGAAATTTTAACGGCCGTAGAGCCGTTGAATATCCTTCCATTTGCTGAACAACCAATCCTTATTACGCAAACACCAGTCTAGCGTCTCTCTGATCCCCTCTTCAAAACGCATCTTCTTTGGGCTGCCGACCTCTTTACGGAGTTTCAGGGAATTCAGGCTATAGCGAAAATCATGGCCGGGCCTGTCCCTGACAAACTCAAAACCATCTTCGCTCTTTCTGCAGGCCATGAGGATAGTCTTTACCACATCGAGATTTTGCTTTTCTTCAGAGCTACCCAGATTATAGATCTCACCGAGCCTTCCCTTTTCCATAATCCTGATCACCGCATCCGCGCAATCTTCGACAAAGAGCCACTCCCGCACGTTTCTCCCCCTGCCATAGACCGGGATCGGCTCATTCCTGAAAACTTTCAGGATTGAAAGGGGAATAAGCTTCTCCGGATATTGCCACGGCCCGTAATTATTACAGGGCCGCACGATTATCGCAGGAAATCCGTAAGTGCGCACATAGGAACGGATGAGCAGGTCTGCGCTCGCCTTTGAGGCGGCATAAGGGCTATTGGGTTTCAAGGGAAAATCTTCACGAAACTTTCCCCTTTCTATATCTCCGTAGACTTCATCCGTTGAAATGTGGACAAACTTTTTCACTTTGTATTTACGGCTTAAGTCTAAAAGGATCTTTGTTCCGATGACGTTAGTCCGGACGAATGCGGCGCAGTCAATAATGCTCCTGTCCACGTGCGTCTCAGCGGCAAAATGCACTACTGTCTCCGGCTTCTCTTTTCTGAAGAGGCTTTCCAGTTTCTTTTCGTCGCAGATGTCCAGCTTATAGAAAACGAATCCGGATGCATCCCTCAATCTTTTCATGTCTCCGGCATAGGTGAGCTTATCCGCGACAACGGCCCGGTAGCCCAGTTTTACCGCCCTGCGGACAAAAGCGCTGCCAATAAAACCCGCGCCCCCCGTTACTAATATTTTAGGTAGGTTTTTACGCATTCTTCCAGCACCTCTTTCACCGGCCGGACCTTAAAACCAGAATCTTCCAGTTTCTTTGTGGAAAGGATCAGGTTTGTCCTGACCAGGTTCAGTTTACGGTAATCGATAGGTTCGTATACAAAATCCGGGACATATTTCTTATAGGCCGAGAGCAGATCAGGATAATACAAGCCTCCTTTGTTCACCACATTATAAAGGCCGGTGGCATCGATACGGAACAGATGCCTGACTGCCTTGATCAGATCCGGGATATAGATGACCGAATTCGGCAATTTAATCACTTTTTTATAGCGGATGAGCTTGGTCAGGAGGTTCTTAGGGTGAGGCCGGTTATCCAGCGGCACCCGCGTCCTGATGATCAGGATATCAAACTGGCGCGATAAAAGCTCTAATGCTCTTTCAGAATAAATCTTTGCCCGGCTGTAAAAGAGGTCGAGGAAATCCGGAGGCATGTCTTCGGTAACCGGTTTGTTCCCGGAATAATCGTAATGGTAGATGCATCCGCTTGAGATGTGCACTAACTTTATCCGTTTGCGTAGCGCTGCCTCTGCCAATAAAAGCGGGACATAAGCGTCCGTGAATAAAGTCTTGTCTTTATCGAGTTCGCAGTCGTCAACGCTTCTCACTCCGGTGTAACCGATGCAGTTAATGATTGTCTTAGGCCTGTATTTCCTGACGACCGCCTCGGCGTCCTTAAAAGAACGGATCATCGCTGTTGAAGCGGCGCAATCCAGGCCTTCCTGCAGCCGGCTGCCGATAAAACCCTTTCCCAGGATAAGGATCTTATTTTTCATGTTCGACCTTTTTGAGGTATTCGCCGTAACTGGTCTCGATCTTTCCGGCCAGCCGGTTCAGCTGTTTGCGGCTGATGTAGCCTTTACGAAAAGCGACCTCTTCGATACAGCCGACTTTCAGGCCCTGTCTTTCCTCGATAGTCTTGATGAACATCGAGGCATCTACCAGAGACTCGTATGTTCCGGTATCTAACCAGGCAAAACCGCGGCCCAGGAGCTCAAGGCTCAATTTATCTGCATCCAGATACGCCTTGATCACATCCGTAATCTCCAGCTCCCCCCTGCGGGAGGGTTTAATTTTTTTTGCAATTTTTACTACCTCATTGTCGAAAAAATATAGCCCGGTCACTACCCAGTTTGACTTTGGCCTTTTCGGTTTCTCCTCAATGGAGATGACGTTGCAATCCCGGTCAAACTCGATCACCCCGTAGCGGCGAGGGTCCCGGACATAATAGCCAAAGACCAACGCTCCTTCTTCTAGGCTGGCTGCGCTTTTTAAATATTCGGTCATGTCATGGCCGTAAAAGATATTGTCTCCCAGGATCAGGGAAACACTCTCTTTACCGATGAAATCTTCTCCGATGATGAAGGCCTCAGCAAGACCGCGCGGTTCTTTCTGGACGGCGTAACTAAAGCGCATCCCGATATCTTTTCCCGTCCCCAAAAGATCCTTGAAACGCGTCAGGTCATTCAAAGATGTGATGATCAGAACATCGCGGATGCCTGCCAGCATCAGCACTGAAAGCGAATAATAGATCATCGGTTTGTCATAGACGGGAAGCAGCTGTTTGGAGGTGCTCTTGGTGATCGGATAGAGCCTGGTCGCCCTTCCGCCTGCTAGGATTATCCCTTTCATCGAATCCGCCTCTCTTCCTTAGAATAAACTCTGCCTCAACAGCTTCTCGTAAGTGCGTATCCAGCGGTAAGTATCCGAGAGAGCCTTCAGCGCGCTTCTTTTCGGCTTCCAGCCGAGGTCTTCGCTGACTTTGCGATTATCAGTAAGATAAATTCCGATGTCTCCCGGCCGCTCTTTAAGGACCCTTCCTGTCTTAATCCGGTTTCCGGTAAGCCGGCTGCATTCTTCTGTCGCCTCAAGAAGAGAAAGGCTCACCTGCCGGCCGCCTCCGGCGTTGTAAGTCCTGCCGCTGATCTTATCCAGAGAGTTTATCTCAAGATCGATCAGCTCAAAGAGGTCTTCCACATGCAGAAGGTCTCTTACCTGCTTGCCCTTGCCTCCGAAGCCGATATAATTCAGCTCTTTCTTAAAGTAATGCGCCAGGAGCCAAAAGGTAAAGACTCCCTGGTCGGCCTTGCCGAATTGCCAGGGCCCGGCGATTACGCCTAAGCGGTTAATCACGCCTTTTAAACCAAAACGGCTCAGGTACTCCTGTAAGAGGATCTCGGCGCTAAGCTTAGTTGCGCCATAAAGGGTTTTCGGGCCATCTATAGTGAACTCTGTGCTTATTCCCTGCTCTGACCAACCGCGGGTTTTCTGTCCCGGTTCCCAAACAAATCTTGTATCTAACTCCTTTATTTTTAGCGAGTTAAGCGCCTGGTAAGCATAGACGCGGCTGGTAGAAAGAAATATTATATCTGATTTTTGTGCCCTTGCCAACTCAAAACAATTGATCGCGCCATGAAGGTTGGTGTTGACCAGGTAACCGGGATCCTGCCGGAAGCCTGCCAGGACAGAAGGCTCGGCAGAGCATTCGATTAAAAGGTCGATCTTTGCCGCTATCTTTAGGTCTTCAGGGCAGCGGATATCAGCGTGGATAAAACCAATCCCCTCTTCTTTAAGGCGCAGGATATTCAGTTCGCTTCCCCGCCTTTTTAGATTATCCAAAGCCATCACTTTAAGCTTTGGATACTTATTCTTGAGAGAAACCGCCAGATTGCTGCCCACAAAGCCGGCACCGCCGGTGATAAGAATAGTTTTATATTTCATTTTTTCAGGGCCTCTTTCTGTGCTTCGTAAATCTCAAGCACTGTATCTTCTATATTGTATTTGTAGTCCCAGTCCGGATAATGCGCTTTGAACTTTCCTACATCGCTGACCCACCAGATATGGTCTCCGATACGCGGCTTCTCTACGTATTCGTAATTAAACTTTTTATGCGTCAGGCGCTCGGCCATCCCGATTGCCTCAAGGATGGAAACATTCGCAAATCTTCCTCCGCCGATATTGTAAACTTCGCCGCTCCCGGGCATCTGAAAAAATTGATAAAAAGCGTTTACCAGGTCAAAAGAGTGGATATTATCCCTGACCTGTTTGCCCTTGTATCCGTAGACCATATATTTCCTGCCGGTGACTGCGCACTTCACCAGATACGAAAGAAATCCGTGCAGTTCAGCGCCCGAATGCGCAGGCCCGGTAAGGCATCCGCCCCTGAAGGATGCGGTCTTCAGCCCGAAATATCTCCCGTATTCCTGCACCAGGATATCCGCGGCTACTTTGGATGCGCCGAATAAGCTGTGCAGGCAGTTATCAATGCTCATAGATTCATCGATGCCTTTAAAATATTTATGCTCCTGAGGCAGCTCAAAACGCCTCTCCTGCTCTATTACAGGCAGATAGTTCGGCTGGTCGCCGTAAACCTTGTTTGTAGAGGTAAAAATAAAGACGGCTGCAGGGCAATACTGGCGGAAGGCCTCAAGGAGCACCAGTGTCCCCAGGGCATTCACGGCAAAATCAGTCTTAGGCTCCCTGGCTGCCCAGTCGTGCGAAGGCTGGGCTGCAGTATGGATGATCAGGCTGATGTTTTCCGAAAGCCTCTTAAAAAGGCGGCCTATGCCTGCCTCATCGCGGATATCGATGGCATGGTGCCTGAAGTTCTTATATTTCTTAAGCAGGCGCCGGGTATTCCAGTCAACTGAGCCGTCCTCTCCGAAAAAATAGCGGCGCATATTGTTGTCGATACCGACCACATCGTAGCCTTTCTCGCAGAAAAAGCACACTGACTCCGAGCCGATCAGGCCGCTTGAACCGGTAATGACTACTACTGACATATCGTCCTCCGCTGATTACTTTTTCGGAAATCAAAAATATGGCCGATCACTTTTCTGGCTGAACGGGAATAATAACTCAGGTCGTCAAGGTCCCTGATGGAAAAAAGCTTCCTTAACACAAACTCCGGATGAAAAGATACCCGGTACATGCCCCGGGCAAACCCCATGACCTTATCGTCAGGTACCGGAGAACTCATTACCGGCTGTTTCATATCATAATCATCCCAATCCAGGGATTTAAGCAGATTGCTTCTGCGGCACTCTTCAAATAAGGGGCTTCCCGGATAAGGAATTACCACTGTCGCCTGCATGGTATAGGCATAACCCTTCTTCAGCAGCCACTCTCCCATCTGCAGCGTCTTTAGGGCGTCTTCATAGGTCTCCCATGGGTAACCGAACATAATGGTAATGTGCGGAAATAACCCCGCGGCTGTAGCTGCCCGGCAATCGCTGATTATCCTTTCAACCTTTAGCCCCTTGTTCAAGCGGTCCAGGGTCTCCTGGTTCGCCGACTCAAGCCCGAACAGAAGGAGGCGGAAGTTAGCCTTCTTCATGGCGGCAAAATCCTCACTGGACAGGGCGCCAAAACGCAGGTTGCAATCAAAGTATATTTTTTTGTTCAGGCCTCGCCCGATAAGCCCGCGGCAGAACTCCCGCAGCCAGTCGCCCTTCGGGAAACAGCCGGTGTCATCCATGATCTCGCGTACTTTGTATTTATCTGCCAGCATCCCGGCCTCATCCAGGACGTTCCCGACGGTGCGGGACCTGAACTGGGGATAAAGCGTAGGCCAGGAACAGAAAGTGCAGGCATGGTACCAGCAATCCCTGGCGGACATGATATACGTACCGGGCGTGCGCTTGAAATTGCCGTTCTTAAAGGCATAGAGCCGCCACTTAGTCAGGTCGCGGTCAATAAAAGGCACTTTGTCCAGGTCATGATTCAGCTGGAATTTCCCCGTATTTCTAATTTGACCGTTATCGCGGTAGTAGATGCCGGGTTCTAGATTAGCGCTTAGCTCATGGCTCTTAGCTCTTAGGCAATTACACAGATTCAGCAGCAGAAAATCGTAATCTCCGCCGGTGAGGACAAAATCTACTTTTGAGTTACGGAAAGACTCTTCGGGAAGCGCAGTAACGTGGTCACCGAATAAGGCGCATTTGAGGTCCGGGCTCTGAGATTTTAGTTTATCTATTATCTTCCAGTGTTGTTTCACTACCGGAGTCTTAGTCTCCATGGCGACCAGATCAGGATTTTCTCTCTGAATGAAACCGAAGAACTCCTCTTCGCTGCGGCCTTCGGCAATAGCGTCGCACCAGACCACTTCATATCCTGCAGCCTTAAGCATGGTCGCAGCCTGCGCCGGCACTACCGGATAGATAAAAGTAGGCTCCTTAAAATACTGGAACTGCCGGTTCTGGCCGAGAGTGGCAAAACCCTTCTCTCTGTTTAACGGAGGATAAGCGATGACTATCTTCATGATTCTTCTTTCAGTTTAAGGGAGAGCAGCCCTTTTATAAAATATACCCCGTAGGCAAGATGGGTCAGGATTGTCCCGGAAAAAACCAAAAACATAAGCCTCAAATCCCTGTTAAAAGAAAAAATGAGCGCTGAAAATAAATAAAGGCCTGTAGCAGACAGATAAAGCAGCCTCAAAGCGGGGAAGAACAATGACATGATCCCGCCGCAAAAGAGCGCCAGCAAGAATAGCGAAGGCATGAAATATGCGAACCGCAGCGAAGTCTGAGGGTATTTTTTCACGAAGTAGCCTCTATGCAGGGCATAATTAGCCACCTGCGCAAGATGCGCAAGATAAAGCTGCCTGCGGTGATGAAATACCAAAACCTTCGGGTCATAGATGATCTTTTTCTTCAATTTTCCGGTGATATCCAGGCAAAACTTGGTATCTTCACCCGGCCAGAAACTGGTTTTAAAACCGCCTAACTCCTGCATCGCGGACTTACGCACCAGAAAATTGCAGCTCGGGAAATCATCCACCTCTCTTTTTGTTTTCGGAACATAGCGGTAGACAAAAGTTCCGCTGACTAAAAACGAGGCGTAAACCCTTCCGCTCGCCTGCTGACGCAGGTTGTCTTCGGCAGGCGTCACTGCCGGCCCGCCTACTGCTGCGACACTTTCGTCTTTAAAGTTGATCACGGCATTCTTCAGCCAATCGGGTTGCGGATAGGCGTCATCGTCAATAAAGGCAATGATCTCGCCCTTGGCGTATTTTAACGCCAAATCCCGCTTGTCTGCAGGACAGACCGGTCCGGTGGGAAAAATACTTACAGGGACAGGTCTCTTGGTAGCGCAAGTAATAGATTTGGCGAGATCTGTCCCGTGCCATGTTTCTGAGTCCGGCAGGACGATCACCTCAAAATCCGGATAATCGAGGGCGAGGCACTTAGCGGCGCACTCTTCTAATCTCTTTTGCCAGGTTTTTACGGCGATAATAATCGATACGGTCATAGTATTTCAAGATGTGCATCCGGTAAAATATGGCCAGCGTATCAATAGCGATATCGGATGCCGCGCCAAAGCCTACGCGCGTATATTTTCTCTGGAAATTGAGTACGATCGGCGCCTCAATGATACGGTAACCCAGATGATGCGCGTTCACCAGGACCTCCAGGTCAAAGGCGTACTTTTTCACCAGGATCCTTGGGAAGACCTTACGTAGGACTTCGACCTTAAAGAGCTTAAGGCCTGTCTGCGTATCATGACAGGGAAGGTTAAACAGTAACCTTACCAAAAGATAATACCCGAAGCTAAAGATCCTCCTCTGTAACGGATACTCTACGACAGAATTAGGGTGCAGCTTAGAACCGATGACAATATCCGCATTATCGAGGCGCATGATATCAAAAAGCGTCTGTACCTGATTCGGATGCAGGTCCAGGTCCGCATCCAGAAAAACTACATAAGCCCCGCTTACATAATGCAGGGCCTTCTTTATAGCCCTGCCCTTTCCCAGATTAAAGGGGTTCTTCTTGACAATGAGCTGCTCAGGGTAACGGCTGATAAGGCCGCTTGCTTTCTGGAAGGTATCGTCGGTTGAGCCGTCATCGATTATGATCAGCTCCCAGGGGCAGCCGAAATCATCGAAGGTCGCGGCTGTCTCGGCGATGCTGTGCTCGATGCGGCTGCCTTCGTTAAAGGCTGGCATCACTATGGAAACTTTTTCTTTAAGGTTACGCATTCGCTAAACGGCCCTTTTTTCTCAGGGTCAATACGAGCCCGAGGTGGACCAAAAAAAGCACCAGTCCATTCAGGCAAAGGATCAGCTGCACCTGAAAAAGGTTATAATGGAATATGGCAATGCACAGATATTGAAACAAAGTGAAAATAAAAAGGTATTTTAAAAACCTGAAATCTTTTATAGAGAGAAGGTAAGTATAGAGAATATACAGTAATGTAAAAAAACTCATCGACACACTGAACATCCTCCCAAGCAGGATCGATTCGGGATTCGCCTTGCCGGTAAGGATATTCAGGAAGAATGCCGGAAAAAGGTTATAAACAAGTGCGGCCAGGATACAAAGTCCGCCCGCATAGAGAAGCGATCTGTTTAAGATGTGCAGGGTCTCCTTATTCTGGGAGTTCAGGCCGCTGGTCTTGGGGAACATCACGATCCCGATAGCCAAGGGAAGGAACAAAAAAATCTTGCCGACCATCTGAGCCAGCGAATAAATACCCGAATCTTCGGGACTGAAATAATATTTTACAAGTATCAGATCTATGCCAACCAGGAAATAAAAACAAAACTGGGCTATAGCTACAGGGATCAGAAAGGAAAACGCCTCTTTATAGCCTATCCTCTCTTTTACCGCCGCCAAAGATATACGGCTGCGTAAAGGATAATAATAGATGGCGATAGCGGCAATATTCGAAAGAAGAAGCGCCCCCAGCGCACCGGCAATCTTGTAGCCGAGAATGAGAAAAACAAAAGCCATTAAAAGTTTCAGAATGCCGCTGATCAAAACAGAAGCAGTGAGCCAGCCAAAGAGTTCTAATCCCTGCACCCCGCCGGCAAATACGGGGATCAGCCACGTAGAGGCGAGTAAAAGCGCAAGGAGGTAACCGCTGGCCACAGAGGGAATCTTCAGGACCCGGATCAGATACACCGAGATGAGCCAGAAGATAAAAAGCGTGGCTATCGAGAGGAACGCGGTCTTTCTGGTCAGGTCCGATAAAAACGAATCTGCCGAAGCCTGCTGGTTCCGGGCGCTAAACTCGGCGCAAAATTTAGCCACCGGCACCTGAACCGTGGCCAGCGGAGCTGAAATAACGGAGAATATGGCTAGCAGCGAATTAAACGCGGCAAAGTCCGCAGGCGTTAATTTATGGGCGATCAATAGCTGATAAAGCAGGGCGGTGAAGTTAGCCAGTAGCGTACCCACAAATACGAGGATAATATTCCTGGTATAATGGTCTATATTCTTTAGATGTTTGAATATCATGGCCCTGCTAAACTATAATTTTCAGGAACCTGCGGCCGCCGACCTTAAGCACGCCTGCTTCTTTAAGGATGAGGCTTTCACTCTCTACTTTTACGTCGTTAAAGATTACCGCACCCTGTTTAAGGAGCCTGCGCGCCTCATTGCCGCTCTTCACCAGGCCGCTTTCAACAAGCACGGTTAAAACCGCCCTTGTTCCGTCAGTCTTGTATTCAGGCATTTCCGCGGGGAGCTCTTTCTGGCTGAAGACGCGTTCAAACTCAGCTGCTGCCTCTTCTGCTGCTGCCGGAGAATGATACTGCGTGATAATCTCCCTGGCAAGCCGTACCTTGGCCTCTTTTGGATGCATCTTTCTGACTTCTTCCAGGTCTACATCAGTAAGAAGCTCGTAATATTTGAGCATCAGGCTGTCGGAGATGGACATGACCTTGCCGAACATCTCCTTAGCCGGTTCATTGATGCCGATGTAATTGCCGAAGGACTTGCTCATCTTCTGCACGCCGTCAGTGCCTTCAAGCAGAGGCATGGTAATAACTACCTGGGGCTCCTGGTTAAAATCTTTCTGCATGTCCCTGCCGACTAAGAGATTAAATATCTGGTCTGTCCCTCCGATCTCGACATCAGCCTTAAGCATGACCGAATCATAACCCTGAAACACCGGATAGATGAACTCCGTCAAAAATATAGGCTTTCCTTCTTCTCTTCTTTTAACAAAATCATCTCTTTCAAGAAGCCTGGTGGCGGTATAGTGAGTAAGCAAGCTGCCAAACTCAAGCCCCTGCATGTGTTCAAACCACTGGCTATTAAATACAACCTCAAGCTTATCCATATTAAGAACTTTACCGACCTGCTTTTTATAAGTAGTGGCGTTCTTTTGGACTTCTTCTTTGGTGAGCTGCTTGCGTATTTCGGAACGTCCGCTGGGATCTCCGATCATGCCGGTGAAATCGCCGATCAGGAAATAAACCTTATGGCCAAGGTCCTGGAACTGACGCAGCTTCCTCAAAAGTACAGTGTGCCCCAGGTGCAGGTCCGGCGCAGTGGGATCAAAGCCTGCTTTTATATGCAGCGGCCTCTTCTCTCCTAATTTCTTGCGTAGTTCATCTTCTGAGATTATTTCAACGATTCCGCGCTTGATAATCTCAATCTGTTTATCGATGTCAATTTTGTGCATCTGACTTCTCCCCCGGGGACGCCCCTAAGACAGCCTTAAGAACGTCCCCGGCTATTTAAAGAGCGCCCTAAATCTTAGCGCTCAGGCCAATCTTTGCCTGTTCCACGTCGACCTTGATCACCTTGACCTTGATCTTGTCTCCGGGCTTAAGTTGAGCAGATACTTCTTTGTCTATCTCGCTGGCAAAGACAAGGCCTTCCAACTCCTCATCCAGCTTCACAAAGACCCCGAAATCGGTGATGCTGACCACTTCCGCCTCCAGCACCGTATCGATCGGATACTTCACTGCTATCTCAGGCCAGGGATTAGGCATCAGCTGTTTAAGCCCCAGGGCGATCCGGCGGTTTGCCGCATCCACCGAAAGGATGACTACTTCCGCCTTTTGCCCCTTTTTCAATACATCCTGGGGATGCGCGACCCTCTTTGTCCAGGACATATCCGAGACGTGGATCATGCCTTCGAGATTACTGTCCAGCTCCACAAACGCTCCGTAATCCGTGAAACCGCGCACCTTTCCCGAAACCTTGGTCCCGACCGGGTATTTGGCTTCCGCCTCAAGCCAGGGATTCTGCTCCAGCTGCTTTAAGCTTAGCGAGATCCTGCGGGCATCCTTATCCACGTTCAGCACCTGGGTCTCTACGATATCTCCGACTGCGAACATCTCGCTCGGATTTGAGACCCTCTTGGTCCAGGAGATCTCGGAGACATGCACCAGGCCTTCGATTCCCTTATCCAGCTCGACAAATACTCCGTAAGGCACGATATTAACCACCTTGCCCTTGATCTTTGTGCCGACCGGAAACTTGGTCTCGATATCCTGCCAGGGATCAGGAAGGCGCTGCTTAAGGCCAAGCGAGATCTTGCCTGCCTCGCGGTCCATATTCAGCACCATGACCTCGATCTTATCGCCGATGGCCACAATCTCCGAAGGATGGCTGATCTTTGACCAGGACATGTCGGTGATGTAAAGCAGCCCGTCGATGCCGCCCATGTCCACGAATGCGCCAAAATCCGTGATCGCCTTGACCGTACCCGGATAGACCTGGCCGATCTTCAATTCCTGCCAGAGCTTGCCCTTGACCTCATCGCGCTCCTTCTGCACTGCCTCGCGGCGGCTCAGGATTATGCTGCGGCGCAGGTTGTTCACCTTGACGATCTTGAACTTGAAAGGCTTGTACATGATGTCTTTTTCAGGCTGCCCTTTGAAAGCGGAGAGCGAACTGGGCAGGAACCCTTCTACTCCCATGCAGTCGACCAGGTATCCGCCCTTCACCTTCTTTACCGGACGGCCGTCAATGAGCTCGCCGGTGGTTGAGAACTTCACCACTTTATCCCAACCTTGGATACGCAGGGCCTTTTCGCGCGAGAGCTCGATATTACCGGCATCGTTCTCTACGGAATCCACATAAAACTCAAGTTCTCTCCCCACTTCCAGGTCCGGGGGGGTGAACTCCGTGATCGAGACGATTCCCTCTGATTTAAAACCCACATCCACCAGGACCTCTTTCGTCCTGATGCCTACTATTTTGCCCGTAACTACCTGTCCTTCCCGGACAATCCTGATACTTTGAGCGTAAAGTTCTTCCATTTCAGATTTTGTTTCCGGCATTTCTTTCTCCTTTTTTTTAATCAGTGTTTGTTATTGTCCGATAGTAAACAACTTTAGTTCAAAAAAACACCTCCTCCTTGGATGAATTCTTAACGCTTTTTGATAATAAGACGCGGGTGTTTCGGCTTGAAGCTTGCCAGAGATGCTAGGCAGGAATAAATAGGCCCCTAATTGCATGAAAGATGCCTTACCCTTTCCATGATCAGTTTCGCGATATCCTGATAAGGCATCCCCCTTTCTATGAGAATTTGCTCTCCGAAATGAACCGTGACTTTTACGGGTTTAATGAACTTGGCTCCCTTAGGGAGTGCCTCATCAGTGCCTTTAATGCAGGCAGGGATTACCGGTACGCCGCTCTTTGCGGCCAAAAATCCGATCCCGGGCTGAGGCTCGTCAGAGACCTTTTCCATCCTGCGGCTTCCTTCCGGGAATAAGACCAGCGGCTCCCCAGAATCAAGAAAACTAAGGGCCTTTTTTATGGCAGAGAGGTCCGCGGTATCCCTTTTAAGAGGAAAAGTGCGCACCTGCCTGAGCAGCCAGGCGAAAGCCGGATTAAAGAAGAGGTCGTGACGCGCCATATAATTTAAAGGCCGGGAAGTAGCGATGCCTAAAGCGATAGGATCAAGGTAACTGACATGATTGCTGGCTAAGATAAACGCTCCTTTTTTAGGTATATTCTCAACGCCGTACGCCCTGAACCTGAAAAGTATTTTATAGATCAAAAAGCTTAACGCCCTAAGAATTATATAGACCATCTCTTATGCGTGGATGAGCTCACCGCCCAGATCCAGGAGCTGTTTTGCCCGGCTTAAGCTCTTTGATTCGGAATACAGGCGCATGAGCGGCTCAGTGCCGGAGGCGCGAAACATGAGCCAGCTGCCGTCTTTCAGGATAAGCTTTACGCCGTCAAAATCTTTGACCTGGGCCACCTTCTCACCCAAAATCTCCTGCGGAAAATCCTCTTTTTTAGGCGCAACCGGCGCTTTATCCAGATGCAGGTCGCAGCGCAGGTAATAGTATTTTCCGAACTCTTTCTCCATCTCATTTAAGATCTTCAGGATATTCTTCCTGCGGTAGCTCATCATCTCAAGCAAAAGCAATCCGGCCATAGTCCCGTCGCGCTCAGGGATATAATTTTTTACGCCCATGCCGCCTGCCTCTTCTCCTCCGGCGACAATATCTTTAGTCTCCATAAGATTAGAAATATATTTAAAGCCGACCGGGGTCTCATAGAGAGGCACACCGAGAGTCTCGGCAATATTATCGATCATATTCGTGCCGCAGATAGTCTTTACAATGCCGCCTGACCAGCCGCGGTCCTGATTTAAATGCAGGGCCAGGAGCCCGAGTATCTTCTGCGGATGGATGAATACTCCTCCCGGAGCAACCGCAGCCAGCCTGTCCGCATCGCCGTCTAAGGCTACTCCCAGATCAAACTTCTCTTCTTTCATGCGCCGTATCAGTTCTTTAAGGTTACCCTGAACCGGCTCCGGCCTGCTCCTGCCGAAAGAGGGATTAAAATCACTGCGCATGAACTCCACTTCGATGCCTGTGCCTTTAAGTACCTCGCCAAAAAAGGAGTTGCCTGCTCCGTACATGGCATCGACCAGGACGCGGAACTTCTTCTTCTTTATCTGCTTCAGGTCGATGTAGGCGCGGATGAACTTGATGTAATCGGAAGCAAAATCGGCCTTCTCTACCTTGACGTTACTGCCTGCCTCTTTTACCGCAGTATTCCCCAGAAGGCTCTCCACTTTATCGGTCACTTCCACATCCGCAGCTCCGCCGGATGAGTTCTTTATCTTAAATCCGTTATATTCGCAGGGATTATGCGAAGCAGTGATCATAATACCCAGATCCAGTCTCCTTAATTTCACCGCCAGGCTTAAAGTGGGCGTGGGGATAATCCGGTCGGAAAGTTGGGTGCGGATGCCGTTATTGGCAAAGACTTCCGCCGCGATCTCGGCAAAGCGGTCGGACATAAAACGGCTGTCGTAACCTACGGCAACGGACTTACCTGTACCCAGATAATCCGCCACTGCCTGAGAGACGATCTTCAGGTTCTTGAAAGTATAGTTGTCAGCGATGATGCCTCTCCAGCCGTCAGTCCCGAACTTGATCTCATTATAGCTAAGCATTTCTGATCCTTTCTATGGCCCTGACCTTATCTTTTGCAGAGAATATATATGAACCGGCAGCCAGGACATTCGCCCCGGCCCTGACCGCCAGTTTTGCCGTCTTATCGTTTATCCCTCCGTCTACCGCGATATCGCCCTTAAAGAGGGCTCTCAACTGTTTGATTTTCGGCAGGACGCCTGCGATAAACTCCTGGCCGCCAAAACCGGGATTGACTGACATGATCAGGATAAAATCTACCAAGCCCAGTACCGGCTTGATCTTGGCCAGAGGCGTCCCGGGGTTAAGGGATACGCCAAACTTTATGCCTTTGGCTCTTAGCTTTCGGCCAATAGCTCTCAGGGTATTTTTAGAGACCGTTTCAATGTGCACGGTGATCATGTCGCTGCCTGCGTCCGCGAAACGGTCAATATATTCCTGCGGGTTCTCGATCATCAGATGCACATCTAAGGCAAGCTTTGTGACCTTACGGATGCATTTTACTACCGCCGGCCCGATCGTGATATTCGGCACGAAGTGGCCGTCCATCACATCAATGTGCAGGAGGTCTGCCCCGGCGCGCTCCACTTTTTTGATCTCGCGGTCAAGGCAGCTAAAATCCGCGGATAATAATGACGGCGCAACTTTTATCTTCACTTATACAGCCCTTTCCTGACGATGTAATTAAACACTGATTCCGGAACCAGGTAGCGGAAAGATCTCGCCTGCTTTACCCGCTCGCGGATCTCAAAGGCAGAGATATCCACAGCCCGGGTCGCTACTGTCCGGATGTATCCGGGGATCTTCTCTAACGGGTAGCCAGGCCGGGTAGCCACAATAAACTTTACCATCTGAATGATCTCTCCCAAGTCCTTCCAGTCATCCAGGTATTTCAAGAGGTCTGAACCGATAATAAAATAAAGGTCGTCTTTGGGGAACTTCGCCTTAAACTCTTTTACCGTATCAATGGTGTAGCTTTTTCCGTCCCTTCTGATCTCCGTATCCGAAAAAGAAAAATATTTATTGCCCCTGATAGCACTCTTGACCATGGCCAGCCTCATGCCTGCCGGCGCGATATCGGAATTGTCCTTATGCGGCGGCAGGAAGCTGGGCACAAAGATTACCTTATCCAGGCCGAGTTTCTCCCTTGCCTCTTCTGCAAGGATCAGATGTCCGATGTGGATGGGATTAAATGTGCCGCCTAATATACCGATTCGCATTTATCTCACTCTACCCGGTCGGGACAGGTCCCTTAGTAGCGCAAATAATAGGTCTGGCGGGATCTGTCCCGCGACACTGTGCTACTCTCGGATCTGGCCGTTGCCGAATACGATGTATTTATACGTCGTCAGCTCCTCAAGCGCCATGGGGCCGCGGCAATGCAGCTTATCCGTAGAGATGCCGATCTCAGCGCCCATGCCGAACTGATAGCCGTCAGTAAAGCGCGTTGAGGCGTTCGCATAAACGCAGGCAGAGTCCACCTGCCTTAAAAATTTCAGCGCATTCTTGTAATCTTCGGTGACGATAGTGTCCGAATGCTTTGTCCCGTAATGATTGATGTGGTCAATCGCCTCATCCAGGTCCCTGACCACCTTCACCGAAAGAATAAGGTCGAGGTATTCGGTATGATAATCCTTATCTGTCGCCCTCTTTATGCCCTTGCAGATCCTGCGTGTTACCGGACAGCCACGGATCTCTACTCCGGCATCCTTGAATTTTTTTGCCATAGACGGTAGAAATCCGGCTGCCACTGCCTCATGCACCAACATGCTCTCCATGGCATTACAGACTCCCGGCCGCTGGACCTTGGCATTGAAACAGATCTTTTGCGCCATTTCAAGATCCGCCCATTCATCCACATAGACGTGGCAGATCCCCTTATAATGCTTGATTACCGGGATGCGCGAGAGGCTCACTACCCTGCGGATGAGGCCCTCTCCGCCCCTGGGAATGACCAGGTCGATGTGATCGTTGAGCTTTAAGAGCGTATCCACCGCAGCCCGGTCAGTGGTAGTGATGATATTAATGCTGCCTTCCGGCATCTTACGGGCTTTGAGCACATCCTTAAGGATTCTAAAAATCGCCAGGTTTGAATTGATGGACTCACTGCCGCCGCGCAGGATCACGCTGTTTCCGCTCTTAAAACACAGGCCTATGCAATCCGCGGTGACATTCGGACGGGACTCATAAATGATCGCGATCACTCCGATCGGAACGCGCACCTTATGAATCCAGAGTCCGTTTGGCCTTCTCCATGCGGCCATCACCTCTCCAACCGGATCGTTCAGGCGGCTGACTTCATTCAGCGAGCCTGCCATATCTTTAATGCGCTTCTCACTAAGCGTCAGGCGGTCAATAAATGCCTCAGAAAGCTTAAGTTTCTTGGCGCGGCTGATATCCTTTTTATTTGCCGCGATAATGATGGATTTATGCTCAAGTAGCGCCTTAGCCATCTCTCTTAAGGCTTTATTCTTCTCCGCTGATGAGACCTCAAGCATCTTACGGCTTGCGGTTTGCGCTTGTTTTGCGATATTGATCAATTCGTTCTTTAAACTCATAGGATTACGATATTGTCGCGGTGAATTACCTCTTTTTCCGTGCGCTCGCCTTTGACTTTTTCCAGCTGTTCGCTGGAAAGGCTGACCTTCCCGCGCGCGAACTCATTCTTCTCCTGGTCTATCACGCTCACTGTGCTGCCACTGGCAAAAGATCCGCTTACGGCGGTAACGCCGACAGATAAGAGGCTCTTATTATCAAGCAGAGCTCTCTTCGCTCCCTGATCCACCGTGATCTTTCCTTTGGTCTTTGTGCCGAAGGCGATCCAGCGCTTGCGCGCAGCCAGATAAATATCCTTGGGCAGGAATAATGTGCCGCAGACTTGCGCTTCCTTAGCACAAGAGGTAATAATATCGCGGCGCCTGCCGTTTGCGATCACACAGGGAATTCCGGAGTTTGTAGCGATGCCGGCAGCTTCTATTTTTGTGACCATGCCGCCGACGCAAGTTCTACCCTTAGTCGGACAGGCGAGCGCTTTTATCTGAAGAGTGATCTTCTCCACCACTCTCACTACGGTTTTATCCCGGTCAAGCAGGCCGTCTACATCCGAAAGGATGACGAGAAGGTCGGCATTGGCCAAAGTAGCTACCAACGCCGAGAGCCGGTCATTATCCCCGAACCTGATCTCATCGGTTGAGACCGTATCGTTCTCATTGATCACCGGCACGCTCTTCAGTTTAAGCAACGTAGAGAGCGTATTCTTGGCGTTCAGGTAGCGCTTGCGGTTATCAAAATCCTCCCACGTCAATAAGACCTGGGCGCAGGTGAGGTTCTCATCTTTAAAAAAGCGGCGGTATAAATCCATCAGTTCATGCTGCCCGATCGCAGCCGCTGCCTGAAGCTGGCTTAGCTCCTTTGGCCGGGATTCCAGATTAAGGATAGACATACCCATAGCAATGGCGCCCGATGAGACAAGCACCACCTCCCTGCCTTCCTTGACTAAGCCGGCGACCTGATGCGTGATCTCACGGATCAAAGCCGTATCCAGGCGCCCCTTTTCCGCGGACATCAGGCTTGAGCCGACCTTGACTACGATCCGTTTATAATTTTTTGGCAATAGCTTCAACTAACTCCTCCAGGCCCTCTTTCTTAAGGGCGGAAACGGGATAGACCTTCTTTTTTACCGCGTGCTTAAACCTTTTGAGGTTCTCTTCTGCGCCTTCAAGGTCCATCTTGTTAGCGGCGATGACCTGCGGCTTCTTTGCGACTTCATAGCTGTAGTCCTTGAGCTCCTCGTTGATGACCTTGTAATCTTCAAGCGGGTCTCTGCCCTCGATGCCGGACATATCTATCAGGTGCACCAGGATCTTTGTGCGCTCTATATGCCTCAGGAACCTGTCTCCCAGCCCCCTCCCTTTTGATGAGCCCTCGATCAACCCGGGGATGTCTGCGACGATAAAGGTGCGCGCATGCGACTTTACCACCCCCAGGATCGGAGCCTTAGTAGTAAAAGGATAGGCAGCGACCTTAGGATGGGCGTTTGAGATGCCAGAGATCAGGGTGGATTTTCCGCAATTGGGAAAACCGACTATGCCGCATTCGGCGATGAGCTTAAGGTCTAAAAGGAGCCAGCGCTCCTCGCCCGGCTCGCCTTCGGTCGCTTCCCTGCGGTTACGGTTCCCGACTCCTCCGGCGCCGCCCTTGGCAACGATAACCTCGTCCCCGTCCTCTTTCAGGTCGCGCAGGATGCAATCTGTCTCGGCGTCCCGGATGATCGTGCCCGGAGGAACGCGAAAGACCACACTTGCGGCTTCTTTACCTTTCTTCTTCTTGCCTGAACCATGCTCGCCGTGCCTGCCCATAAAGTGGCGCTGATACTGAAAGTCTAAGAGCGTATTGAGGTTGCGGTCGGCGCGGGCGATGATATCCGCCCCCTTGCCGCCGTCTCCTCCGTCGGGAAACCCAACGCGGGTATATTTATCGCGGTAGAAGCTGTTACAGCCCCTTCCGCCCTTACCTCCCCTGACATAGATCTTTGCCTGGTCTATGAACACAAGCGGGCCCTGAGATTATATTTCTTTGATCTTGAGGCGGGTCAGCTCCTGACGGTGGCCCTTCTTCCAATGCGAGGATTTGCGCCTGCGGTATTTGAAGGAGAGTTTCTTTTCGCCCCTTAAATCACCCACTACCGTAGCTACTACCCTGGCTTCCTTTAGATACGGCTGGCCGACTTCCACTTTTTTGTCCTTAGAGACGAGCAGGACCTTATCCAGAGTGATGTCTTTGCCTGCCTCGGCAGACTGCCTTTCCACCTCGATCACATCGCCTTTTTCCACGCGATATTGTTTTGCTCCAACTTCAACTATTGCATACATTTGTATTCCTCCTCTAATTGATTATTTGGCTGAAATTACGGAAACTAAATAATACCACGGATTTGAACGGGGGTCAAGCACAAAAATCTTTTATCTGGCGCAGTCCCTGCGAGCGTAAGCGAGCAGGGATTAAGAAGAAAATCAGCAGAAAATGGGATATTTAGCTGATTTTGAACTCTTCCAGATGCAGGAAGGGATGGGAGATCAGGTTGATCTTGGTGCGGAACCTGCGCTCAAGGTTCTTCATGCTCTCCTTGTCTTTAAGGATCTCATCGATCACTGCCGGAGCAAGGGTGATGTTGACCTCTTTCAGGGCCTTGCCCTTCAAGTAGCGCTTTATCTCCCTGAGGGTAAAGATCGCCATGGTCACTGCGGATTTTACCTTGCCCAGGCCCTGGCAGCAGGGGCAGGGATGATAGGAAAGCATCTGCACGGTCTTATGGATGCGCTCGCGGGTCATCTCTACCAGGCCAAACTTTGAGATACCCAGGATATCGTATTTTGCCCGGTCGTTCCTCAGGGCCCTTTTTAAGGTGTTCAGGACCTCCCGGCGGTGGTGCTCCTTCTCCATATCTATAAAGTCAATGACGATAATGCCGCCCAGGTCGCGTAAGATCAGCTGCCGGGCAGCCTCCTCGGCTGCTTCGCAATTGACCTTGAAGGCCGCCTCTTCCTGGCCGAGCCTGCGCTTAAAACCGCCGCTGTTTACGTCAATGACTACGAGGCCTTCTGTCGGTTCGATGACCAGATACGCCTTTGACTTAAGGTAGACCCGCGGCTCATAGATCTTATTGATCTGGCGCTCGATGTCTTTTTCCTCAAAGAGGTCATGGCCGCGGTACAAATCGATCTTGCGGATCAGGTAACTCAGGAAGGTCTGCATGAAACGCTTGATCCGGTAATACTCGGGCTTTGAATCCACGATCAGCTTTGAGACATCGTCGGTAAAAGAGTCGCGGATAGCCCTTAGCGTCAGGTCATACTCCTCATAGATGAGGCTTGGGGCCTTGCTGTGATGGATGATCTTCTCAAGCCGCCTCCAGAGCTTGATCAAAAACTGCGCGTCATGGTTCAATTCCTGCTTTGATTTCCCGGCGGCAGCGGTGCGCACGATAAAGCCGATATCGTTGGGTAGCTTCAATTCCGCAAAAAGATGCCTGAGGCGCCTCCTCTCTTCGTCTTCCTCGATCCTGCGGGATATCCCCACCTGCTTCTCCTGCGGCATGAGCACGATGTAGCGGCCGGCAATGCCGATGTGGGTGGAAAGGCGGGGCCCCTTGGTGCCGAAGGATTCCTTGACCACCTGCACTAAGACATCCTGGCCCTTTTTCACCTCTTTGGGGCTGATCTGCCGGGTCGTCTCAAGCGACTCGTAAACCGATTCGATCTCTGACAGGTAAAGAAAGCCCTTTTTGGGCAGGCCTATGTCTACAAAAGCCGCACCTATCGAGGGAAGCACTGCGTCGATCTTTCCCTTATAGATATTGCCGACTATGGTCTTATCCTGGGGCCGCTCGATGTAAAACTCATCCAGCCGTCCGTCGGTGACTACCCCTACTCGTTTTTCCTTTGGTTCTACGCTAATTAAAATCTCTTTTGACATCTTTAATAATGATCCCTTCCGGTAATTGTTTTTGTAGCCTCAAACGGAACTCCTCCGGCAGGACAAACTCCCTCAAGACTACTGCTGCCTCTTCATGCTCGCTCTCTAAGCCGAGTTTCAGCGCGCGGCTAAGGCTCAATTTAGGGTGCGGGCTGAAACCTTCGGACATCTTCACCGGCAGTTCTGCCCGGCGCATAGCGCGCATAAGAGTGCGCATCAAATCCAGGTGCGAAATGTATTTCATGGTGCCTTTTTTACTGAAAACGAAACTCAATCTATACATAAACCTATCTGACCTTCTTTTTCTTCTTTTTATCAGCTATCTCTTTTTTCCTGGTAAAGGTCTCAACGCCCTTCTCCAGGCGCGCGATCTCCTCGGGGTTGAACTCACCTTCATGGATGATGCGGGCGGTAATAAAAATGAGCAGGTCAACTTTAGAAGTATCGTAGGTATCCCGACGGAATAGCCCGCCGAACATGGGGATCTTGCTTAAGAACGGTATCCCGATAGACTCTTTGCCCCGGACATCTTTTAAGAGCCCGCCGATGACGATAGTCTCGCCGTCTTTGATGAGCACCTGGGTCTGGGCCTCGCGCACGTCGATGACCGGATAGCTCGTGGTGGTGATGGTATGTCCCGTATCGGTAGTAGTCGTCGCAGGGACACTGGAGCTTGAAGAAGTGACGCTCGGATGGATCAGCATATTGATGAACCCTTCTTCGCTTACCTGGGGCACGACATTGAGCCTGATGCCGATCTCCTGGTAATAGTCAAGAGTCTGGGTCACGGTGGTGCCGCCGGCAACCGTCTCGCTGGTGGCAACTGTAGATATAAGGATAGGGGTGTGAAATCCCACCAGGATCGCTGCCTCCTGATTATCCAGGGTCAGGATCCGCGGCGCGGACAGAGTGTTAGTATTTACGTCTTCTTCAAGAGCATGTAATATCGCCTCAAATTTAGTGCCGGTCAATTTCTTAAAGATCAGCTCTGCCCCTGCGCTATAAGGATAGGCGCCGGTAAAGCTTGCTCCTTCTTTCGGCCCGAAGATAGAGGGCGCAAACTCAGAAGCCAGGTTCCTTCCGGCAATAGTCTTAGTCCCTGCGGCATCGAACTTCACGTCCGCCGGAGGAGTGGTGTAGCCATGTGCTCCGCTTGTGCCCGTACCCCAGTCGACGCCCAGGTCCCTTAACTTATCCAGGTTTACCTCCATGAGCCTTGCCTCGATGAGGACCTGCTTCGGAACCACATCGATCTGTGGCAGGATGACATTACGTATCCTGTCCAGCGAAGAAGGCGTATCGCTGATAACCAATATCCTGGATTTTATCGAAGGCTGTACTTCCGCCTTCCGGGAAATGACTTCTCCGGCAGTATTTCTTTCAATCGATACCGTCTCCTGCCTTGCGCCTTCTTTTGTAAGGGCTGAGACTGCGGTACCCGCTTCTTCTTTTCCGATCTTAAAGGTGCCGAACTCCCAGCCTTTCTGGCCGCGCGTATAGAGGATCGAGATCCTACCGCGCGGAGAAAGGAGCGGAATAAGGATCTTCTGCGCATCCACAGCGTCGAGAAACTTCAAGGTGAAGACCTCGGTGCGCAGAGGCTCTTCTGCCTGGATCCTTGCGACATTCTCCAGTTTTGTCACCAGGATGATGTTGCCCTGGCGCTGGTACCCGAAACCGTAGGTCTTCAGGATCACATCGAGTGCGGTCTCCCAGGGCACGTCAATGAGCCGGATGCTGATGTTGCCGAGGACATCAGGTGTCGTAACAATGTTCACCCCGGATTTAAGAGAGATCACCTTTAACACGCTCTTAATATCCGCGTCGGTAAAGTTCAGGGTGACATTCTCTGAAGAGCTCAGAGCCCGTTCTATGGGAGAAGGCATCTCGACAAGAGGCTCCTCTGACTTAGGCGCCCCGGCTGTGTTTTGCCCTGCGGTGCCGGAGGCAGGGGTAGCGCCCTCCTGGGCACCCAGATAAGCATAAAACGCAAAGGTCAGAATGAAAAATAAAATAGCGGGCCTGAAAGGTCTTTTCTTATCCACTAATCCTCCTTTTTAAAATCCACTTCGAGGGGCTTGCCTTCCTTGATAAAGATGACTTTATCTTCCTTGACTTTCAATACCTGATAGTCTCCGACCATATCCCCCACGCCGACGGCTAAACCGTTGACGATAGCGTAAGAGCGGCCATGCTTGTCATAGATGACCCCTTCTATCACCAGGGGCCCCTTCTTTGCCTCTTCCTGCTCTTCCTTGTCTAACTTCAGCAGCCTTCCGTCGGGAGTGACGAGCTGGATAAAGGGGTCGCGCTTTCCCTTAGCATCGTATTTATACTCCTCCTGGGCGATAACAGGAAATACCACGCAGAACACTAGACTGCAGATTAAAATTACGGATTTGTAATTTATAATTTGTAATTTGAAATTATTTCTTAACATACGCCCGCACCATCAGAGTCACTTTTTCCTTTAAAAAATCCTTCTGATCCTTGGTGATCATGATATCCTGCACTGCCATGAGCGCTTCGGCATTCTCAAGGTCGTTGATAAACCTGCCCAGGCTATGGTAATCCGCGGCCAGTTCAAGGCTGATATAAAAGGGGATGATCTTTGCGCCGAGGAATGCCTTCTCCTGCTTGACATCCGTGACCGGTTTTATCTGCTGGATGCGGATGTTGTTCTTATTGGCGATATCGGAAATCTGCTGCAGGAGCGCGATCTTTTCCGCCTCGGGCAGGATCTTTCTTATCTTGGGCAGGATCCTCTCTTTGGTCCTGGCCTGTTTCTCTTTAAGCTCGCACATCTTGGTAAGGTCCCTTTCAAGGGAAGCGATCTTGTTTTTCTGCTCGGTGAGCTTCTTATTTAGGGCCCTGCCTTTTGCGGATAAGACCGCCAGGAGCTGATAGTCAAGCACAAGCACTATCAGGGCGGCGACGGCAAATAAGACCAGTTTCTGTTTATCCTGTTTCATTTGGCCTTTACAGCGCCCGTAAGGGTCCCGGTAAGGATAAAGTTCACCACTTCATATCCGCCGATAGACTCTTTGCGCACGGAGATCAGCTCTAAGGAAGTAAAATCCTTGTAAAACGCGCTGTCCTTCTTCAGATTATCGACAAAATTGCGCAGCAACCCCATCTCTTCTTTCTTTAACGAGACGACCGCGCCCTTGAGATAGAAGTTCCCGGAAGAGACAGAAAACTCATTGAACCATACCCCCGAAGGCAGGTTCAGGCTCATCCTGTTCAGTTTTTCCGCCCAGTTTATGCGCTGACTAAGTATCTGCTGTATGTCTTTTGCGCCTTCGGAAAATATGGCATATTCCTTGTTAAACTCTTCCAGCTCTTTTCGCTG
>VGKG01000005.1 GCA_016867115.1 Candidatus Omnitrophota bacterium
TAAAGCGGCTCACTCCCGACGAGGCTGCCGATGCAGCCGCGAAGCTGGCCCTTCTCATGCAGCGTCACGAATGCACCGGTTTCCCTGGTCAATGCCGGGTCTGTTTCGCTGAGTTCTAACCTATTTCCTGTCTTAAGGTAGGTTTCGATAGACTGGCGGGCGATCCTGAGCAGTTTCTTCTTCTGTTTATTATTCAGCATCGGTTTAGCTCCTTCTTCCTGATCAATGACGCAACTTGCGTATCCGACGGCCCAGATGCCGCTCTGTTTCCTTCCGGTGACCAGCGCGGAGTTGGTATATTTCAAGACATCTAATCTTTCATGCCCCAGCTCTTTAGCTAAAGCAAGCAGGGTCACCGCGCCGAAACCCCCGCACATCTGGAACCTGCCTTCGCGCAGGCCGTAATAAAGCCCTTCGGCATCCATCTTCTTCAATTGCGCCAATGTGAGCTTATCTGCCTCCTCGCACTCGCGGAAATCATAGCCGTGGTAAAGGTCGCTTGAAGCGATCACCAGTACGTCTTTACGCTTTCCGATCGCTTCCTTAAGAAGTGCCGCTAATTTCTGGCACTGCAGCAGGGTGCAATCCCCGAGGACAATGGGGACGATCCGAAAGTTAGAAAGGACCTTTTGCAGAAAAGGAAGCTGCACCTCAACAGAATGCTCTTCGCTAAAGGCAGCCGGCTCAAAGAATATCTCTTTATCCTTGTCCAGCAATCTGGCGGCAAAGGCCTTATCTACTTCAAGGTTGCCGAAAGGCGTGCGGAATGCGCCTTCCGGATAGACTGAAGCGCCGTTAAAGCTGAACTGGTGGCTTGAGCCGACTATCACTACCGTTTTATAGGACTTCCCCTTGATGAGTTTATAACCGAAGGCAGCGGCCTCGCCGGAAAAGCCGTATCCGGCATGGGGCGAGATCAAACCAAAGATCTCTCCTTCCGGAGCCTTGGGGTCTGCCTTATCCAGAAACGCTTTGATCATCGCCTCAAGCTCCTTGGGGTTGTCCGGATAAAATGAACCCGCGAATTTAGCCGGAACGGCCTCTTCGGCAAAACAAATAACCACACAACACACAACACAAAACACAAAACTCAAGATGAGCCTATTCCCAGACACCTCTAATCTCCTCTTTACAAAAATCACATCTTCCGTCGGTCAGGTTTATCCCTAAGACCATATAGCCTGCCCGCCGTATAACTATATTCCCGCACTGCGGACAATAGGTGTTTTCCGCAGGGTTTCCTCCGACATTACCTATATATACGTACTTTAAGCCGCTATCCAAAGCGATCTGCCTTGCCCTTTCCAGGGCCTCAACCGGGGTGGGATTAAGCGCCAGAAGCTTATAGGTGGGGAAGAAGCGTGAGAAGTGCAGCGGCGTATCCGCGCCCAGGTTCTCTTTTATCCAGAGGCACATCTTTTGGATCTCTTCCGGAAAGTCATTAAAACCGGGCAGGATGAGATTCGTTATCTCAAGATGCACCCCTTCCTCCTTTAATACTTTCAGAGTATTCAATACGGGCGCAAGCGTCGCGTCAGACAGCCTGGCGTAATATTCTTCGCTGAAGCCCTTGAGGTCGATATTTGCCGCATCAAGGTATTTTGCCAGCTCTCTTAACGGCGCTTCATTGACGTAGCCGTTTGAGTGCATGATATTCCTGAGGCCCGCCTGCCGGGTGAGCTTAGCGCAATCCAGCATGTATTCAAAAAAGATCACCGGTTCGGTATAGGTATAGGCGATCGTAGGCGAAGTGGAGGCGCGCGCTCTTTCGATTAAATCTTGCGGTTCGATGAATCGGTAATCTACTTCCTCCGGGCACTTCTGGGAGATCTCCCAATTCTGGCAGAACTTGCACTTTAAATTGCAACCGGCGGTAGCTACGGAAAAAGCGGTTGTCCCGGGCAAAAAATGAAAAAGCGGCTTCTTTTCGATGGGATCAAGATGAACGGCTACAGTCTTGCCGTAAGACAGGGTGAAGAGCCTGCCTTTCTGGTTTTCGCGGATGCGGCAGAAGCCGCGCTTTCCGGGAGGAATAACGCAGTTGCGCGGGCAAAGGCGGCACTGGACGGCGTTATCGCTTAGCTTCGTGTAATATAAGGCCTCTTTCAGTTTCTCGGCGGTATAGAGGGAAGGCAAGAGAAAACAAAAGAAAATAAGGAAGCAAAAAAGTGCAGCAGCAAGAATAAACTTTACGGCTGGTTTCATTGAGGTTTAAGGTAGGAAGATATTTTGGTATTAGCGCCAAAACGCATTGTTTTGGCATCCATTTTTAGGTGGTGGCGCCGCACTCGAGCACCTTAAGTTTTTATCTAGCGAAATACTTGCGAGCGATTTTTGCGAGCAAGTACGCTGCCTCGCTTGTCGCTCGGCTGCGCTCGTTGCGGCATCACCAAAATTTTGCTTGTCGCAAAATTTTGATGTATGCACTACGCTCGCTAAGCCCCTTGTCGGGGCTTTTAACGCTCGCTTTAGTGCCACCAAATTTTTCCTTGTCGGAAATTTTGATGTATGCACTACGCTCGCTAAGCCCCTTGTCGGGGCTTTTAACGCTCGCTTTAGTGCCACCAAATTTTTCCTTGTCGGAAAAATTTGGTGGAGCTGGGGGGATTTGAACCCCCGACCCCCTCGTTGCGAACGAGATGCTCTCCCACTGAGCTACAGCCCCGATTATAATCTTACTTCTATAGAGGGGCGTGTGCCGCCGCACTTTACCCGTCGCCGGCCAACCCCAAACCTGATTCTACTCGTTTCCTTGGGGCGTGTGCCGCCGCACTTTACCCGTCGCCGGCCAGCCCCGCCGAATTAAGCTTTACTTCTTCCTTGGGGCGTGTGCCGCCGTATTTTACCCGTCGCCGGCCAGCCCCGCCGGAATATCAAATTTACCACAATTTTCTTCCTTTAGCAAACAAAAAGGGACACCCTTACGATTAGCTCAAAGGGTGTCCCTGCTTTAGCTCAAAGGGTGTCCCTAATGCGTAGAAACAGAAGGCATCATAATGCGGCTTTGCATAACCACGGTGGGATTATCGGGGCTTCCGCAGGCAAAGGGGGTCTCGTCCGGGTCCCAGCAGGCAGTGATGAACACATCCACATAGTTGTTGGCGCTATTGTATACCTTATAAGTCTCGGGAGGCGTAGCCGGCAGCGAGGAGTAACCGGTGAAATCCGGCTGGATGACTTTCTGGGTTATCGTCTCAAAGACAGCAGGGAAGTCGGTATAGTTGGCATAATAATTGAAACGGTAATTGGCGCTATCATAGACATAAGCTATCTGTTTATCGATAGTCGCGTCATCCCGCATGCCGTTGCCGTTTGTATCCACCCATACCCGTATACTCTGGCTGGTGCCTATGACACCGATATCTACGGGCGGCTGATTAATATCCCCCACTGCCCCAAGCATCTGCTTGGCCATATGATCCAGCAGAAAGGAAACTTCGTTCTGGATCTTCGCCCTGCGGTCAGAAGAGATGACATGAAAACGGCTAAAGAGGTCCACGTTTGTCAGGGCCAGCGAGATAATTGCCAGCAGTATTATAGAAATCAATAGCTCAAGAAGGGTTAAAGCGGTAGCCGGCTTCTTCATGGATTAGATCAGGGTTCAAGTTCTGTCCAGGAGATACTTACGACTACGCGGCGAAGGCCGGTGTCCTGATTCGCAGCGTCTCTGACCCTGGAGACAGTGTAATTCGGGGTATAATCGATATTATTAAGCCTCTGCTGGCTGCCGGCCCAGGACCTTGAATCATCGGCTATCGGGATCCTTAACAGGTTATTCGTCCCATCCCAACCATTATCCGCACCTGGTGAAGTCTCGGACTCCACCACATACATCTGCAGGGGATCAAGGAATACCCTGCCAACTTCTCCTCCGGTCATGCGCGCGCGGCTGTGCAGTATATACCTCTTTCCGGTAATGAAGATACTGGCCATGCCTGCCAATACCATCGTAATGAGCAGCGCAGAGACAAGTACCTCCATAAGGGTAAGGCCTTTTTTATTCATCTTCAAAACCCTTTAAGGGCAGGCTCCCTCGCTAGGATCATCGTCGGTATTCTGCATCCTCCAGGTCCTGGCTCCGGAATCGGTCCTCGTAGCCTGGGCGCAAACGCTGTCGGCGCCGGCCACCGTCTGGTAGTCCCATCTGCGGTCGCCGCCGGTAGGCAGAAGCAGCTTGAAATTATCGTTGATCTCCGAGATGTCGCTGGTTCCGTAGTATCCGCCTACTTCCATGCGGTAGATCTTTTCCGCGGCCACGATCAGCTTAAGATTTGCCTGCGCCTCGCGGTCAAGTGCGCGCTCGCGGTAAGAACCGTACTGGGTCAAGGCTAATGTAGCCAGAACGCCGAGGATGACGATAACGACGATAAGTTCCATCAGGGTAAGGCTTTTTTTACGCTTGTGCATGTGGGGATGATTTTAGCAAAGGCGCTCCTTTAAAAGGAGCGCCTTTGCTAAAATAGTTAACGATTAATAATCTCCGCTCCAGGTGTCCACGCCTGTGGTCATGTCAGAGACAAGCTGCACCGTGTTTCCTGCAGCAGTTCCGCCCTGGGGAATCTTCCCGCCTGCAGCGCAACGGGTAGCCGTAGCAGTGACGGTAGAGGCCGTAGTCGCTATGGCATAACTAAAGTAGTGCGAAGGCCTGCAATTGCCGCCTGCAGGGCCGGGGATCTGGTCTGCTCCGCCGCCGATATTAGCCTCGGTATCGCCGAAGCTTGACAGATCCGCATACTCCAGGTAATAGGCTGCGGCAAACTTGCGGATATCGCCTAAGATCGCCTTTGCCTCTGCTCCGCGGGCCCTTTCCACCATCCTACCATACTGGGTAAGACCAAGGGTAGCCAGGACGCCGAGGATGATGATAACGATGATTAATTCCAACAGCGTAAAACCTTTCTTCATTTTAACCATCTCCTTTCTTATCTCCATTTTTTAAAATAATTCCTCAAGGTTGCTTTTTTTAAGTTTACCCTTTTTAAGCACCTCCTTTCGCTTAATAAAAGTGTACCACAACCCTAAATAGAAGTCAACTGCCTTACTTGATCTGGGCGATCTTAAAGATGGGCAGAAACATGCCGATGACCATGATCCCGATGATCACGCCCATAAAGACCAGCATAAACGGCTCAAACATGGTAGTCAGGCGCGTAAGGAAAGTGTCTACAAACTCCTGATAAAAGGCATTCAGCCGCTTGAACATATTGGAGAGCTCACCTATCTCCTCTCCGATAGTCACCATCTGCACTGCCATGGGGTCAAAAAATCCGCTTCTCTCCAGAGGCTGGCTTAAGGGTTTCCCCTCGCGCACATCGTCTTTTACCTGGCTGATGATCTCACCCAACGTCAGGTTATTTACGCTGTGCTCCGTGATCTCCAGTGAATAAAGGATGGGCACGCCGCTCTCAACCAGGGTAGCCATCTCTGACGTAAAACGCTCAATCACCAGTATGCGGAAGAACTCTCCGAAGACCGGCAGCTTGAAAAGGACCTTCTCAAAGGCCTTGCGGCCCGGCTTGGTCGAAATATAGCGCCTGACCATGACCGTGCCTACGGCGATGCCGATGACGATGTAGAGTATCCAGCCACGGATAAACTCGCTTACTGCCACCAGCATCTGTGTCAGGAGCGGCAGGTCAATATCAAACCCCTTGAAAAGCTCGGTAAAAGTAGGGATGATCTTTATGGTCAGGAATAAAAGCGCGCCGGTCCCGGCAAATAAAAGTATGGCCGGATAGATCAGGGCGGAAATGATCTTCCTTTTAAAGGCTTCATTCCTCTCAAGATAACCGGCAAGACGGCCCAGGACCAACGCCAGGTTCCCCGAAGCCTCGCCGCTTTCTACCAGGTTGATCCAGAGCTCCGAGAAGACCGCCGGGTGTTTAGCCATGGCTTCATGAAAGCTGAAACCGCCTTCCATATCTTTTTGCAGGGTCTTGATTATGGAATAGAGCTTGCGGCTTGAAACCTGCTGAGAAATGATATCCAGGCTCTTCAGGATGGTAACGCCTGCGCCCAGGAGCGTAGCCAGCTGCCGGCAGAAAAGCACTAAATCGTCGCTGGTAACGCGGGAATGCTTAGGCCTGAACTTTGCTTCGGCCGCCACCTCGGCCTTCAGGCCTACCGCCTCTTTTACTTCGGGAAAAAGGGTGATGACGATCAGGTCTTTGGCCTGCAGGCGGCTGACCGCCTCTTCCTGAGTGGAGGCATCCTCTACTCCGGAAATCTTCTTACCCTGCCTGTCCCTGACAATATAGAAATATCTCGGCATTATTCCGCCCCCAAGGTCACAGAGAGCGCCTCTTCGACTGAAATCACGCCCTCTTCGACTTTCTCTATCGCTGACTCATAAAGCGTCTGCATGCCCGCTGCCCGGGCCACCTCACGGATCTTCTGAAAAGAAGCCTTCTGGTTTATCAGGCCCTGTATCTGCTGGTCCGCTATCATCACTTCGGCGATACAGCTTCTTCCGCGATGGCCGGTATTATTGCATTTCAGGCAGCCTCTTGAACGGTAGGCTAACTCCGACTTTAATTTAAGGCCCTTGTATTCCTCCTTCTGCGGCTCATACGCCTCTTTGCAGTCCGGGCACAACTTCCTCACCAGGCGCTGCGCTACGATCAGCAATAAAGAAGGCGCGAGCATATAAGACTCTATACCTATATCCATCAGGCGCGTCACTGCAGAAGGCGCGTCATTAGTGTGCAGCGTGGATAAGACCAGATGCCCGGTGAGGGCAGAACGGATACAGATCTGGGCAGTCTCAAGGTCGCGCACCTCACCGACCAACATGACATCCGGGTCCTGCCTCAAGAATGAACGCAGGGCAGTAGCAAAGGTGAGGCCGATCTCCGGTTTTACCTGGACCTGGTTTACCCCCTCTAATTTGTATTCTACCGGGTCTTCGATGGTCACGATATTTTTTGTAGGATGCCTTACTTCGCTTAATATGCCGTAAAGTGTAGTGGTCTTTCCGCTTCCCGTGGGGCCGGTCAGAAAGACAAGTCCGTAGGGGCAGCTGATCGCCCAGCGGATCGACTCAAGCTGCTTGGCGTTAAAGCCCAGCTGGTTCAGGTCCAGGATCACCTGGCTGCGGTCTAAGAGGCGCATGACCACCTTTTCGCCGTAGATCGTAGGAATAGTAGAGACGCGGATGTCTATGGGCCGCTCGTCGATCCTGACCATAAATGCGCCGTCCTGGGGCAGGCGCTTTTCCGCGATATCCAATTTGGAAAGGATCTTGATACGGGAGATGATCGCAAGGTGCAGATGCTTTGCCGGGGGAGGTATCTCATAAAGTTTTCCGTCGATGCGGTAACGCAGGGAGATCCTTTCCTTGAACGGCTCGATGTGGATGTCGGAGGCGCGCTCGTCGATCGCCTGGCGGATGACCAGGTCTACCAGCTTTACCACCGGAGCCTCTTCTGCCCGGGCGATCAGCTTATCAAGGCTCAATTCCTGCTCCGCGACCTCTATCTCCAGGGAGGGAGTCTCCACCCCCGAGATATCGTAGCTGGCTTCTACTGCTGCCGTAAGCATGGCGGATTTGCCGTAAAAATCTTCTATGGCTTTGGTGATATCCGACTTTGTGGCAATAACGGGGTTGATCTCGCAGGCAGTCAGCTTTCGCAGGTTATCGATAAGGATGAGGTCAAGGGGATCAGACATGGCTACAGTCAGAGACCTTAAGGTGCGCGATAAAGGCAGGACAGAGTTCCGCAGGGCGAAATCATGGGGGATAAGCCGGTCCAGGCCCTGGTCGGTCGCCGGCTTAAGCATGCCGGTGCCCAGGGAAAAATAAGGCACACTCAGCTGCTTTCCCAGCACCGCGACCATCTGGTCTTCCTTGACCATGCCTAATTTCACCAGGATCTCGCCTAAGCGGCCGCCTTCCTGCCGCTGGACGCCCATAGCTTTTTCCAATTGGCTGGCATTGATGAGCCCCTCTTTCACCAGAAGCTCGCCTAACCTCAGGTATTTTTCCTTAGGCATTATTTGTTCTATTCGAACTCGTTGAGACTGGAACTGACCACGGCTTCGCGATCAAACATGGAGACGGTGTTCTGCTCCCGTTCGGGAAGCGCGGCCTTTTTTGTCTGGGCAAGCTTGATGCCTTCTTTATCTTCCCTGATTATATGGGGGGTAATGAAGACTAATAATTCGCGGTCCTTTCCGGGTTCGACCTTCTTATGCCTGAAAAGCGCCCCCACTATCGGCATGTCTCCCAGAATAGGAAGCTTGGTGATGACCTCTGTCTTCTGGTTGCGGATCAGGCCGCCGATGATCACGGTCTCGCCGTCTTTGACCTTTACCGTGGTCTTGGTGCTCCTGGTCTCCGGGTCGCGGAAACTATAAGTCAATCCGCCGCTGATAAGGGTGGAACTAGACGTGGCATCAGAGACCCGCGGATAGACAAACATAGTGACTTCGTTGCGGTCAAGGTCGATCTGCGGGGTAATGCGCAAAGACACGCCGGTCTCATACCTTTCCGCTTCTGCGCTGGTAGTGCCGGATGTCGCTTCGGTAGTAGTCTCGATACCGATGGCTTCGTTGGTGGTGATCTTGATTTCCGCAGTCTCGTTATTCAGGGTCAATACCCGCGGCCGCGCCAGATATTTGGTGTCGGTCTGGGTCCTTAAAAAATCCAGCTGCGCTGAATAGGTATTGGTGGCATTTATGCCCCAGGTGCCCATCCCTGCGGTAGCCGGGAATGCCTTGCCCCAATCCTTGAACGGAAAGCCCACGGACTCGGTAGCCCCGCCCAATGTCACTACAAAAGGCGTCTGGCTGAACTTTATGCCTATGGCATCGACGACGTTCTTGCTGACATCCAGCATCTCTACTTCCAGCATGACCTGAGGCACTGCCACGTCCAGGGCAACGATCACCTGCGCGATCACTGCCATGCGGTTAGGCGTATCCGTGACGATCAGGCTGTTAGTGCGGAAATCTTCGATCACTGAGCCGGCGCCGGAGAGGAGTTTCTTGATCGCTGTTGTAATACCACAGTCCTCCTCTGTTTTCCATTTACCTTCATCCTCGCCTCCGCCGCCATCTTCTCCCTCTTCGCCCGAAGTCTGGATCGTGGACATCTCTTCTTTCAGGGACGATGAGGAGACCGTGGCATGTTTTAGGTAAAATACCTTAGTGATGGTATCCACTTCCAGCTTTCCATAGTCCTTGACGATGAAGATATTGACTTCATCATCCATCTCAAAAGAGAGATTGTTGGCCTTAAAGAGCCTGTCCATTGCCTGCTTCAGGGGGACCTTGTCCAGATACAGGGTGATCTTCCTGTCCTGCACCGCCTCCGAAGCGATAAAATTAAGGCCGGATTGCATGGAGAACGCCTTTAAGATATCTTTGAGCCCCGCATCCTTAAAGTCCATGGAGATCTGCGGCTCAAGGTCGGTCAGGGGGACCGTCAGGTCCGCGCTTGACCTGGGAATAGACAGGAATAAAGAAAGTATAAAGATAAAAGCGCTTAAGCGGAAAATGTTCTTCATCTCATCCTCCTCACTGTCCCGTAACAGGCTCTCCGCCTGCCGCGGGTGCGGATATATTAAACTCTTGCCCCTGAAATTCGACTACTACCCCGTTTTTATCTATGTCGATAATACGTGCTCCTCCTATCGTATCGCCTTGTTTTACCACGCTGTCATTGATGATCGCCTGCGGCAGGCTGCTTCCCCAGATCAGCCCCTGGACCTTAAGGGGCGGAGGCTGGACCGCCTCTTTTGCCGGCGTAATTTGGCTGGAAGGCATCTGCACATCCTTGCCCAGCTCAAGAAAGGGGTCTCTCAAGTCCGTTGCTTTGTATTCAACGGCAGGCCGCTCGATCTGATCCTGCGGCCTGATCCCGGGCTGCTGTTTCTCTTTTTGTTCGATCTCCTTCACCATCTCCCGGGAAGAGCCCTGCGTATAAGCCGGCGTCAAAAAAGAACAGATAATAAATGCGGCAAAAAAAGGTGTAGCTAAGGCTTCAGGGTTTATTTTTTTCATAGTTAATCCGCAAAGGCTATGCTGCTGACTACCAAACCGACAGTTAATTCCTTCGCCTGATCTTCGGACCTGGTTTCCAAGGAGTCAACTACGAAGACGATATCCCGGTAGCTTTCGATCCTTGCGATAAATCTTCCCAGATTATGGAAACTGGAACTGACCAGCGTCATGCTAAAGGGCATCTTTATATATTCCGGCATCCTTTGTTCGTTTTCCGGCCGGATAGAAGCAAGCTTTACCCCTGATGCCTTGGCAATATTAGTAAGGGTATTCATCGCCGCGCTTGCGTCCTGGCGTTTCAACAGGCTCCTATAGGAGTTAAGCCTGCCTTCCAAATGTCCGAGGTTATTCAGTTTCTGATTCTTTTCCTCTTCCTGCGCGATCTTGGCTTCGAGCCTCTTCTTCTGGTTTAACTGGTCCTGATAGATATTGAAGGCGACGAACCCGGCCACCAAAAGAACCACCACATTTAGCACAAGGTTCTTGTTTTTATTGACGCTCTCGTTTAACTCCATAGTAATCCCCCTAAAAGGCCTTGCAGGAGATGGCAAAGTTAGTGCCCGTGACTCTCTCGCTCTGCCTGCGGTCTATAGAAACAATGCTGATGTCTCTGAAATATTTGGTAAAATCAGGGTTCTTTTTTACTCTATCCAGAAAGCGGTTAACCGCCTCAAACTCCTTATCGGCGTCACCCATATACACCATGCCCTCAATGGCCAGATCCGACCTTCCCCTTTCTTTTCTCGCAGAGTAAGTAAGCCTGGTCAGCCACATCTCCTTGGGGGTCAGGCGCGGCAGGGCGTCAAGTATCTGCGTAAGGTAAACCTGTTTTTTTATCAGGTTATCCAGCGAATCTGCGCGGCGCTTAAAATCCGTTTCTTTGCCCTCCAGCTGCTCGATAGTCGCATCCGGGCTTATGCCGGCTACTTCCGGACGGTTGCGGCGGATCCCGGCGAGCTCCTTGTTCAGGGGCTCCATCTGATAGCGGCCGTAGGCAAAGGCGCCGGCGCAAATAGCTATACCCAGGATGACCATCTTGACATCTATTTTCAGGCCCTTTAACAGGGGCGCTGCTTCAATGGCAATGCGCTTTTCTTTGGCTTCGGGCTTTATCTTTGCCCTTGCTGCCACAAGGTTTACCTTCACCGCGCTCTTGATGGCCTTGGTAAGGGATGCGCTGTAGCCCTTGGCAAAACTCAGGGAATAAGGTGCGGTGCGCTCAACTATCTTTTCCAGGTCCGCATAAGTGACGGAAAGGCCCATCTCCGCAAGCATACTTTCCAGTTCGCTGCGTACGTCAGGGCCGGTCAATAACAGGGTCTTTCTTACGTTTTTATTGGGGAACTTGCGCCGGAAATAATCCAGGGATACGCGGATCTCGGTTTTTAGTTTTCCGAGAAGATCCGCTGCCTCTGCCGGGCCGCCGAACTCCTCAGCCGGGCCTGAAGTCAGAGCGATATCGCGGCTGAAAAGCGGGAAGCCGTTCTCAAAAACGGTGAAGTTGACCTCGTCTTCTCCCTTAAGGTCCGCGCCGAGTATAGCGACCACTCCTTTTTCACCGACACCTGAGAGCGCAAGATACCGCGAAAGGCTGAAGGCGGAATATTCGATGGCGCTGATCTTGATATCCAGCTGGTTAAGGATGGCAAAATAGGTATCCAGTGTCTCTTTTTTAATGCCCATAAAAATGACCTGGTTGGTACGGCTCTCCTTATCCTGAATGAGCTGAAAGTCCGAGATCAGGTCTTCGACTCTGAAGGGGATGTATTTTTTGGCTTCAAAGATTACGGCGCTGGCGAGCTCCTCTTTGGGGAGTTGCGGGATCTCGAAAGTACGGATAATCAGGTCTTTACCCGAAAGACCGAGTGTTGCCTCTTTGGCCTCTATTCTGCTGCGCCTCAATTCATCCTTGAACAGGGCAATAATCTCGATCGTCTTGACTTCCTGCGGGACCTTCTCCTCCAGTTCCCCGCGGGAGACGGTGGCCTGTTGTATCTGCGCATGATTAAGGAGCTTCTTTCCCTTGGACTCTACGATGCTGATTATCTTAGGGCCGAAATATATGCCTAATGCGCTCATGATTTGTCTCCGGTTTTTACTTCCTTTAACACGCGCCTCCTGCTCTTTAACCAGACATCCACTTCCTTACGGTCAAATCTCCAGACCCCTCCCACCTTGATCCCGGAGATCTTTCCCTGATGCAGCCAGTTATAGATGGTCTGCTTCTTTAATCTAAGGTAATCCGCTAATTCGTCAATATCAATGAGTTTTGCCATTTGTTTTTAGCCTATCTATTCTCTAAAACATTGTAGGTTTAATTCAATCATAAAATCCTTATCCTGTCAAGTGTTTTTTTTGATATTCTTACTTAAACTTACTTTAAAGGCAAAAACCTCGTCGGAAACAAATATTAGCTAGATTAAATAATTTTATAATAGACTTACTTATTTTATGTTAGTTTATTATTGTTTGTTATGGGGTGTAAGTATAGGTGGCAGTGGATCTGATGCAGTGGCTTGAGCCGCCTGCAGGAACGCAGGTGGTCCCATCAGGGAAATTATAGCCTTCGGTGGCGATGACAATGGTAACATCCTTGTTGACGATGGAGCCGGGGAAGTTTTCATCATGCAGGGTAACGGTCGTAGCGCTGGAAGGGGGTACGTTTATGAGCTGTTTTCTCAGCTGGTCATAAGCATAATTTACTCCGGCCATAGAAGCGTAATAGGCCTGGATACGGCTGACCTGATGATGGGTCAGGCGGGACTGGCTGGACATGAGCACCAGGATGACGTTGGTCAGAATGATCACTACCAGCAGCGTGCCTAATACCAGAAATAAAGCAATGCCCTTTTCCCCGCGGTCTTTAAACATTTTTCCTTAGAAAAACCTTATAATCGTTCTCTGTCTGCAGCACAACCACGTGGCCTTCGCGCGCCAGCCATCCCAGGCTCATCAATACGTTATCGCGGGGCTTATCGATCCCGGAAATAAGCTGGGAAAGGGTAGTCTCTCCGTGCTGGTCTAAGAAATGCCAGATATCGCCGGCGACTATTCCGATTTCAGTAATCATTATCTGCCTCCTTGAGGTAATTATAGGTAAATAAGCAGGTTATGTCAATATATTTTATTTCTTATTATAACTTCCGCAGCGGGGGCAGGTAGAGATCTTCTCTTCCCTCGTATTAATATAGGTATAGGTACAGACCGAACAGAACCAGATGTATTTGGGGTCAAGAGAAAGGTCTTTGTCCTTCTCTTTCCGGGCGATGATCCAAAGTGCAAAGATCACGCCCAGGACAACGATCACATAAAAAGCAACGGCGAAAGAAAAATCCAGGTTAATCACTTTCAGCTGAAAGGTCTATTTTTACCGTCTGCCAGGTATTGGGCGAAAATCTCTGGCGCTGCATGAATAGATAGCGGCCGATATAGCGGGTAGTCAGGAGGTCCGCCTCCAGGCTTCCGGATGAGATCTTCCTCTTTACGACCGTGAAGCTGCGGCTGGGGGTTGAAATAACCTTGAACTCAAGTTCCACGTGCGCCACCTGCCTGTCCTTGAAATAAAGCGGGAAGCTGTAGGGCAGGAGCGGATGAAAGACTATCGTGGGCTCTTTTCTCTTCGGCCTGAAAGGCCGCTCCTGTTTTGCCTGCGGGGGGATGAGTTTCTCAGTGCTAAGCGAAAATATGCTCTGCGGCTTAAGATAGCCCCTGGATAGCGGCTCTTTAGCGGAAACCTTCTCCTCGAGCATCGAAGTCCCGGGCCTTAAAAAGAGGCTCCTGCCGGAGGGGCGGATATCCTTCTGTCCCGACGGCGAAACCTGGGAATTGTACAATACCTGGCCCCAGAAAGAGATCTCATGGTAGGCTGCCGGGGCAATGGGCCTGCCGAAAGAAAAGGTAAAGGCGCCGAAGAACGCTGCGTGCCCTAAAAGGGAAAGGATGATCGCCTGTCTGAAGGGGCTCTTTGTCATTCCTGATTTGTGGCGATATTGATCTGAGAGACGCCCAGATCGCGCGCAGTATCCCAGATCTCAACCACTCTTCCCAGAGACGCGCGCCTGTCCGCCTTGATGAGGATAGTCTGCTCTCTCTTCGCCACCTGCTTAAGCAGGGCCTTTAATTCCTGAGAAGTCACGACCTTGCCGTTAAAATAAGTCACATTCTCCCCGGTCACCAGTATCTCGATATTCTCTAACTTTACCGCTTCGCTGGTAACGGCTCTGGGAAGGTCGACCCTGATCCCCGGCTGGATCACGAAGCTGGAAGTGAGCATAAAAAAGATAAGCAGCTGGAAAACAATATCTATGAGCGGAGCGATATCGATCTGCTTAAGTCCGTGCTCAAGCTCCATTCGCCCTTTAAAACGCATGCCTTCCTCCTATTCGGTGAGAAAGTTCACCAGTTCCGTAGAGACCCTCTCCATCTCTATGATGAAGCTATTGATGCGGCTGGCAAAATAGTTGTAAGCCACGAAAGTCGGGATCGCCACGATCAGCCCTGCGACGGTAGTCAGAAGCGCCTCCCAGATCCCGCCGGCGAGGTCGCCGGGTGAGACCGGATGAAAACTGGTGGCCTTGGCCTGGACAGTCTGGAAACACCTGACCATTCCGGTGACCGTGCCCAAGAGCCCCAAAAGCGGTGAGACATGAGCGATTGTTGCAAGCGCGGTAAGATTTTTTTTAAGGCGCGGTATCTCATACAATGAGGCGTCCTCTATACTCTCGACGATCTGCTGTTTCGGGCGGTCGTATTTTAAGACGCCGGCCTTGAGGATATTGGAGACCGGCCCCCTGGTAGAATCGCAGATCTGCAGCGCCTCTTTTGTGTCGTGGTGTTTCAGTTTTTCGATGATCCTGGCCAGGAACGCCTGAGTATCGATATTGATGGCATGCAGGTGCATGAACTTTTCCAGGACGATCGTAAAGGCAAAGAGCGAACAGAAAAGTATCGGCCACATCACCGGACCGCCCGCTAAAAATATCTGCCAGACACTCATCTTATAAAGATCCATTTCTATCCTCCCCCCTATTTTGTATGCTCCGTAATCCAGTCAATGCGTTCCCTGGCGTATTTTGCCTCCTCAGTGTTCATGGCTACGACCTTTTTGTAGATATTCAGCGCCTCTTTCATCTTGTCGAGGTTTTCGTAGATCTCCGCCACCCGCAAAAGCGCCTTTACCGAAAGGCCGGGGTCATCCGAATAGAGATAGGTCACTTTCAGGTACTCTTCGATCGCCACATCGGGTTCCCCCTTTGCCTCCAGGGCCTCGGCGATTTTGAGCTGTATCATGCCTACCTCTTTTACCGGGACAATATCCAGGCTCTTGCGGTAAAGTTCAAGCGCATCGTTATAATAATTTATCTTAAGGAAGAGGTCTGCCATTTTAGGATAAACCGAGCCAGCAAGATTCGGGTAATCCTTGACCGTCTGGCGGTAGGCGGAGAGCGCTTCATCGGTCTTGCCCTCCCTGGCATAGATGTCGGCAACAGCGATGGCTGCCTGCCCTGCCAGGTCCGTCTTTCCGGATTTGCCGACCTCCTTGAAGCTTGCGACTGCATCGGCATAGCGCGATTCTTCCTCATAGATAGAGCCGAGGGCGTAGTGGGCCTCCGGCACCAGGTTGCTCCTGGGAAAATCCTGGATCAGGCTTAAGAAATAACGCTGCGCCAGGTCCAGTTTATTATGACGGTAATAATACTCGCCCAGCCACCACATGATCTCGGCGGTAAGGCTGGAATCCGGGTATTTCGAGCGCAGGGCCTTGAAACGGTTCATCGCCTCCTTTTCGTCGCCGAGCTGGTAATAACAATCGGCGATCTCGTATTCCGCTTTCTGGGCAAGCTCCTTATCCTGGCTATACTGCCGGCTGATCTCCCTGAAGACGTTTATCGCTTCGCTGTACTTTTCCAGATTATAAAGGCTCGTCCCGAAAAGATAGAGAGCCTGTGGCCTTAAAATACTCTCCTTGTATTCTTCCTGAAACCTGGCAAAAGTCTGGCGGCTGGAATCGTAATCCTGGCGCTGGAAATAGGCCAGGCCCAGGGCGTAGGTGGCGTCATCCGAAAGTTTCGATGCCGGGTAGTTCCTCTTAAAATTCAGGAAGCAAAGAATAGCTGCGTCGTAATTTGAGCTTTTTAAGAGTGTCAGGCCCAGCTGATACTGCACATAATCGGCGTAGGAGCTGTCGGGGTAATCTTTGAGTATCGCATCATACGCCTCTTTGGCCTTCTGGTAATCGCCCGAATCCTGATAAGTGTCTCCTATCTGGCAAAGGGCGCTCACCTTGATGATCTTATCGTCGCTGGTCTTGACGATCTTCTGGAACTCCCTGATCGCATCCTTAAACTCCCCCTGCTTAAGGTAGGCCCAGCTGAGGTTATAATGCAGCTTGTCGGAGATCTCCTGCGGCATGAGGGCAGGGTTTATTTTTTTGAGCGCTTCGTTGTAAACGGCTATCGCTTCGGCGTACTCTGCCAGGTTATAATGGCAGTCGGCTTTGCCCAGATACGCCTGGATCAGCACCAGGGGATCGTCGGCCTCTTTTAAGATGCCCTCGTACAGCTTCTTGGCCTCATGCACCCGGTTTGTCTCAACCATCAAAATCGCTTTTCCCAGAAGCAGGACTTCGTTGCTGCGCTTTTCCAGGGAACCGGGCGAGACCTCAAGGAACTTGTTTTCCGCCTCCTTATAGCGTTTGAGCTTCAGGTACGACCAGGCCTGGCCTAATTCCGAAAGGCCGCGCAACCTTTCGTCGCGGGTGGACGAAAGCACCTTTGCATACCAGTCCTGCGCCTCAGCGAAATTATCCAGGTAATACTGCGCCTCAGCCATGTAAAAATAGAGATACGCAAGCCTGGGGGCATCCCTGGCAAACAGCTTGAGGTAGTTCTTGAGCTTCTCTCTGAGGGCGCTGTAATCCTTCAGGTTGTAAAGGCACTCAAGCAGCTTAAAGGAGGCGTCCTGGCTGAAAGACTCCCTCGGATATTTTTCTTCCACGGTCTTAAAGATCTCCGCGGCCTCTCTGAACTTCTGTTCCTGAAAAAGGCACCAGCCCAGCGAATAATACGCCGAGGGCGCGTAAGAAGACTTCGGGAACTCATCCCAGACCCGTTTATAGTATAGGGCGGCCTTGTCGAAATTATTCCCCTTAAAATGCACCTCCGCGATCCAGTAAAGCGAGGCGTCTTTTATCTGGCCTGCCCCGGGGTCCTTGTAAAGCTCCTCGAACTTGGCCAGGGCATCCAGGAATCTGTTCTGGTGGTAAAGGGAGCGGCCGATAAGCAGTTTTGCCTCGGCTGCCTTCGAGGAATCCGGGTAGCTCTTTAAGAAACGCTCAAGGAGGTCGAGGCTCACTTCGTAGAAACCGTCTTCAAAAGCTTTCTTGGCGACAAAAAGGGACTCTTCTTCTTTGGAAGAATCTTCAGCGAATAAAGTACGGGCGTTAACGGGCAGGTGACAGGCAAGAAGAAAGATGAATAAAGTTACGCTCAGCAATTTACGCATGGTTAAGAATATAGCACTACTTTAGCTAGCCTTCAATACCTTTCTCAGGTAGGCGCCGGTATAAGAATCCGCCTTCTGTGCCAGCTCTTCGGGAGCGCAGGCTGCTACCAGCCTTCCGCCGGCATCCCCGCCTTCGGGGCCAAGGTCGATTATGTAATCGCTGCACTTGATCACTTCCAGGTTATGCTCAATGACGATCACGGTATTGCCCTTATCCGCCAGCCGCTGCAGGACCGAAATGAGCTTGGCCACATCGGCAAAGTGCAGGCCCGTAGTCGGTTCATCCAGGATGTAAACGGTCTTTCCGGACGAACGGCGGCTCAGTTCCGAGGAGAGCTTCAGGCGCTGGGCCTCGCCTCCGGAAAGGGTAGTGGCTGACTGGCCCAGCTGTATGTAACCTAACCCTACGTCGTTTAAAAGATTGAGGGTATTTTTAACGGGCGGGATGCCGGAGAAGAGGTCCAGCGCCTCCTCGACCGTCATATCCAGGCAGTCGGCAATGGACTTACCCTTATATTTTACTTCCAGCGTCGCGTCGTTAAACCGCTCGCCCTTACAGACATCGCACTTGACGTAGACATCGGGCAGGAAATGCATCTCGATCCTTTTTATGCCATCTCCCATGCACGCCTCGCAGCGTCCGCCTTTGACGTTAAAGGAGAACCTGCCCGGTTTATATCCGCGGCTGCGCGCCTCGGGGAGCTTGCTGAAAAGGTCGCGGATATGCGTATAGACCCCGGTATAGGTGGCAGGGTTGGAGCGCGGGGTCCTGCCGATAGGCGACTGGTCGACCACGACTACTTTATCGATGTATTCTACACCCAGGAGCGCCTTATGCAGCCCGGGTTTTTCTTTGGATTTATACAACCTCTTAGCCAGGGCCCGGTAAAGGATCTCATCAATGAGCGTGGACTTTCCTGATCCGGATACTCCGGTAACGCAGATAAAGGTGCCCAGCGGAAACTTTATATCGATATTTTTCAGGTTGTGCTCTGCCGCGCCCTTTACCTCTAAAAACCTCTTCTCTTTCCACGGCCTTCGCATTTGCGGGGCCTCGATCTCAAGCTGCCGGTTCAGGTATTTTGCGGTAAGGGAATCTACGCATTTTAAAAGCTCATCCTTCGGGCCGCTAAAGATCACCTCTCCGCCGTGCCTGCCTGCGCCCGGGCCCAGGTCTACTACATGATCGGCGCTACGGATAGTCGCCTCATCATGCTCCACTACCACCAGGGTATTACCCAGGTCCCTTAACGCCTTTAAGGTGGAGAGGAGCTTGTAATTATCCCGCTGATGCAGGCCGATGCTTGGCTCATCAAGGATGTACAGGACGCCGACCAGCCCAGAGCCTACCTGGGTAGCCAGGCGGATCCTCTGCGCCTCTCCTCCGGAGAGAGTGGCGCTCTTACGGTCCAGGGTCAGGTATTCCAGGCCTACGTCGATGCAGAATTGCAGTTTCTGAATGATCTCTTTCAGGGCCTGCCTTGCGATCAGCTTCTGGCGGTCAGTCAATTTCAGGCCGCTGAAAAAGGAGTGCGCTTCTTTTACGGACATCTGTGTCACTTCCCAGATATTTTTATTGCTTATCTTTACTGCCAGGCTCATCATCTTAAGGCGCGCACCCTGACAGGCGGGGCAGGGGAGGCTGGACATGAACCTGCTGATCTCTTCTTTCAGGTAATCGCTTTCCGTCTCCCGGAAAAGCCGGGTCAGATGCGGAATGATCCCCTCAAAAGGCTTGCCGGCGACCTCTATATCCGTGCCGTAAGTAATCGCCTTCTGTACATCCCTGCCTAATTTCTTAAACGGGGTATCCAGGTCAAAACCCATCTCATCGGCGAGCTCACGGATCAGCCAACGGTAATAAAGGATGTAGCCGCGGCCACCTCTTTTCCAGGGCTCAAGCGCCCCTTCATTGATGGATTTATTTTTGTCCGGCACCACCAGGTCCGGGTCAAACTCAAACCTGGTCCCCAGGCCGTTACATTCCGGGCAGGCGCCGTAGGGAGAATTAAAGGAAAAAACGCGCGGCTCGACTTCGGAATAGCTTATGCCGCAAGTCGCGCAGGCATACTGCTCGCTGAAGACCAGGTCCGCCTGCCTGCCCTGCCGGCTGACAATGACCATGCCGTTACCGGTCTTTAGCGCAGTCTCCACCGAATCGGTGAGGCGCTTCTTTACTTCGGGTTTAATGGTGAGCCTGTCTACCACCACCTCGATGTTATGTACCTTGTATTTAGCTAAACTTTTGCGTAAAGGAAGTTCGAAGACCTCACCGTCCACCCGGCAGCGCACAAAACCCGACTTCTGGATCGCCTTGAATACTTCCCTGTACTCTCCCTTTCTCCCCCGCACGACCGGAGCCAGGACCTGCACTTCTGTGCCGGGCCCCAGATCCATGATCTGCCCGACTATTTCCTGCGAGCTCTGCCTTGAGATGAGCCGGCCGCAGCGGTAGCAGTAGACCGTGCCGATGCGGGCGTAGACTATCCTTAAATAATCGTAGATCTCTGTCTGTGTTGCGACAGTGGAACGGGGGCTTCCTCCGGCAGTGCGCTGTTCGATGGCAATGGCCGGGGAGAGGCCGCTGATATACTCCACATCCGGTTTTTGCAGCTGTTCCAGGAACTGGCGGGCGTAACTTGAAAGGCTCTCCACGAACCTGCGCTGGCCTTCGGCATATAGGGTGTCAAAGGCAAGGCTGGATTTGCCTGAACCGGAAAGGCCGGTGACCACGATGAGCCTGTTACGGGGGAGTTCCAGACTTATGCTCTTCAGGTTGTGCTCTTTGGCGCCCCTGATGAAGATCGTTTCTTCCATAGAAGTGAAATTATACCAAAAAAGAAAGCCCCTGTAAATCGAAGATAAAGCCATATTACAGGGGCTTCTTTTGCGCTTTTTAAAGCGCCTAGCGTTTTTTCTTTTTCTTGCCGCCTCTTTTCATCTTGGCGCAGGAAACATCACCCTTCTTGTCCACGAAATAGAGGTAACCTTCTTTCCTCTTGATGCCGACTTTCGCGACCTTTTTCGGGCTGCCTCCTTTTTTCTTGCCTCTTGCCATCTTTGCGCAGGAGACATCGCCTTTCTTGTCGATGAAATAGAGGTAACCTTTCTGCCTCTTGATGCCCAGTTTCACCAGTTTCGTTGCCATCTTATTATTTCACCCCCTTTCGTTGTAATATTTTATTTCTCAGGTGCCGATCTTTGCCGGCGCCAGTATTCCCCTTAAAGTGGCGATAGCCGAAAGCACCGCCAGGTAGCTGGTCTTGGGGTTATCCGGGTGCGTGATATTCTCCGTGCGCGTGGTGATCTTTGCCGCTTCAGAGAGGATCTGGATCTCATGGATATTCTTCTTTGTGCCAGGGGAAGCCACGATCTTTACATAAGTCTTATCCGCGCCTATCCCGGCAAGGCTCAAAACCGCAGCCACATTAATATTCTGCGGGAAAAACCTGACTGCTCTTATCGCCGGCCCGAAATAGAGGGTCTTATCCTGCCTGACCTTATCCAGGTCGATCTTAAGTTTTTTGACGTATTCGACTCCCTTGAACGCAGCCGGGTTCTTACGCGTGGTCAGAAGCACGCTCCTGATCCTTCTGATCCCCGCGGCCTTGAGGCCGTCTATCCCTGAGATCGCGCCGCTGGGGATGAAGATCCGGCGCCCTTTCTTCCCGGCGATAGCGGATAGACGATTAAAGGAACTTACCAGGCCGCCGACGCTCATCACCATGACGTCCCTGCCTTTATCCAGAGACTCCCCGGCAATTTCAGCCGAGGCGGCGGCGCAAGAACACTCGACCACCAATTCCGACCTGCGGATCAATTCCCCCAGGCTTTTAACCGCCGCTGCCTCTTTTTTAAAAAGCCTGCGGGACAGCCTGCGGGATTTTTCCTGGTCAAGGTCAAAGAGCGCGACCAACCTTGCCTGGCGCGAAAAATCCCTGACAATAGCCCCGGCCAGTGAACTTCCTATCGCGCCGCATCCGACAATTCCGATTCTTAATTTTCCAGGCATCTGCAAATAAAATTACCGGTTACCGAACTATTACATTATCAATCAAGCGCGTACTGCCTATCCGCGCGGCCATGGCAATCAGCGCCTTGCCCTTTATTCTCCCGATCGGCTTCAGGTCAGCCAGGTTCACGATAAAAATATAGTCGATCTTTACTCTTTTTTTAGCCCGCACCAGCTGCGTCATTTTTCTGATGATCTTCCCGGAATCCCTGACGCCTTTCCGGACCAGGCCCTCCGCCAGCCTTAACGCCTCTGATAAGACAAGCGCGTCGCGTCGCCCCTCTTTGCTCAAATACACATTCCTTGAACTTAAAGCCAGGCCTGCGGGCTCGCGCACGATAGGCGAGACCTTTATTCGTACCGGCATATTCAGGTCCTTGGCCAGCCTCCTGATGATCGCCGCCTGCTGGGCGTCCTTTTGGCCGAAATACGCACGCGTAGGATTCACGATATTGAAGAGCTTGGTCACTACCGTAGCTACGCCGCGGAAGTGCCCGGGCCGCGACCTTCCGCAGAGGACCCTACTTAAACCCTCCACCTCCACAAAAGTGCAATAACCCTGCGGGTACATCTCTTTTGCCTGCGGGTAAAACAGGGCATCCACCCCCTCTCTGCGTAGAAGCGAGGCGTCCCTCCTGAAATCCCTGGGGTATCTGTGCAGATCCTCTTTCGGCCCGAACTGGGCAGGGTTGACAAAGATGCTGGCTACCGCGCAATTATTTTCCGTTTTGGCCTTACGGATAAGGCTCAGGTGCCCTTCATGGAGCGCGCCCATCGTGGGTACAAAACCTATCGTCCTGCCCTTAAGTTGCATCCGGCGGCTATACCCCTGCATCTTTCTGATCGTACGGATCACTTTCATATTATTTCCAGTAAGGGCCTGCGCACAAAATCACGCTTCTTTATCCCCGGATGCGGGATCTCTAAAACCTTATCCCTGACGATACTGTCTCCGTAAAAAAGGATATCCAGATCTATGGGGCGCGGCCCCCAGCGTACGCCGGCGGTCCTGCCTAATTTCCTTTCGATATCTTTGAGCTCTTTAAGGAGTTTGGGCGGAGGAAGGCTGGTGACGATCCTGGCCGCGGCGTTCAGGAATTTGGGCTGCCTGGTTACGCCTTGAGGAAGGGTCTCGATTATTGAGGAAAGTTTGACGACTTTTGTCTCCCTGAGGGCATTGATCTGGCCTACCGCCCTCTTTATATTCTTACGCCTATCTCCCAGGTTTGAACCGATGCCCAGAAAACAAGTCACCATCAAATGATCTTCTTAAGCCGGACTACTGCCTCGTTAACGCGCTCTTCAGGCACAGTCAAAGCCATCCGGATGTACCCTTCGCCGTATTTACCGAATCCAATCCCCGGAGTGACAACCAGGTTTGCCTTTTCAAGGATCAGCGCGGCGAACTTTATGGAATCCGTTTTAGCGGGGATCTTTATCCAGACATAAAAGGTCGCTTTTGGGGGGCTTACCTTCCACCCCAAAGAACTCAGGCCCTTTATCAGGGCGTCGCGCCTTCCCTGATACATCCGGCACATCTTTTGGGTATGCTCATCCGGCCCGTCCAGAGCCGCGATCCCGGCTAACTGAATCGCCGAGAATATGCCGGAGTCAACATTGGACTTTACCTCGGCCAGCGCTGACACAAGCGCCGCATTCCCCAGCGCCCAGCCGATGCGCCAACCGGTCATATTATATGTTTTGGAGAGAGAATGGAACTCGATGGCAATCTCTCTTGCTCCTTCGAACTCGAAAACGCTCGGAGCGCGGTAGCCGTCATAGCCCATCTCCGAATAGGCGAGGTCGGAAACAAGGACGATTTTATTCCTGCGGGCAAACTCTATTGCCTGCTGATAGAATTCTATTCCCGCGGTAGCGGAAGTAGGATTATTCGGGTAATTGAGATAGAGTATCTTTGCTTTTTTAAGGACGGCGGGCGGTATTTTCTTAAAGTCGGGGAGGAAACCGTTTGATTCAAGGAGCGGCAAAAGATAGGGCCTGCCTCCGGCCAGGATCGTGCCGCCCTTATACGGAGGATAGCACGGATCCGGCACCAGAGAATAATCCCCCGGATTGATGAAGGCTAAAGGAAAATGCGCGATCCCCTCTTTTGAACCGATCAGAGGCAGGATCTCCGTCTCCGGGTCAAAATCCAGGTCAAACCTTCTTTTGTACCAGGCCTGGATCGAACGGCGCAAAGCCGGCATCCCCTGGTCCAGGGCATAGCGATGATTTGCCGGATCCCCGGCTGCCTTATCCAGCGCGTCGATGATGTATCCGGGCGTAGGCTGATCCGGATCGCCTATCCCAAGGTCAATGATGTCGCGGCCTTCGGCCCTTGCTTTTCTCTTTGCCTTATCAATCTCTAAGAAAAGATACGGCGGAAGACTTTGTAAATTTTTAGAAAGTTTGAACATGCGCCTCCTACTTCAGTACGTCTTGCATGGAATATAGCCCCGCGGGTTTTCCCATCACCCACTTGGCCGCTTTCAAAGCACCCAGGGCGAAGAGGTCCCGCGAGTGCGCCTGATGCTTGATCTCGATGCGTTCGGAATTACCGCAAAAGATGATTGTGTGATCCCCGACGATATCGCCAAGCCTCACGGCGTGGACCGGGACCTCTTTTGCGGTAGCTTCGGCCAGGATCGCGCCGAACTTCTTGGCCGTGCCGGAAGGCGCGTCCTTTTTTGCTTTATGGTGCGCCTCGACGATCTCGATACTGTAATCCGCACCCAGCCTCCTCGCCAGTTCCGGAAGCATGCTGAATAACACATTTACCCCGACTGACATATTCGGAGAGAATACCACCGGAACGACCTTGGAGACCTCTTCCACTTTCCTGATCTGGCTGTCAGTCAGGCCGGTAGTCCCCAACACCAGCGCTTTCCTGTATCTGGCCACATAATCAAGATTGGATTCGGTCGCCTCGGGAGCGGTAAAGTCGATCAGCACATCGATGAGGAATATCCCGTCAGAGGTGGATGATATCTTAAGCCTGCCCATCTCCCTGCCGATAGCGGGTGTTCCCCTCTTCTCTAAGGCGAGCGTCAGTTCAAAGTCCTTATCAGAAGAGGCCAGCTCAAAAATACGCCTTCCCATTTTTCCGCAGACGCCGGCAATGCCGAGTTTGATCATCTTGCCTCCTACTTCAGTAACCCGTAGTCCTTCAGCGCTTTTTTAAGTTTCTCCAGATTCTCCGGCGACATGGAACACATCGGCAGCCTGAGGTCCGGTTCGCATAAACCCATCATGCCCATGGCCGTCTTTACCGGTATGGGATTGGTCTCTAAAAAGCAGGTCTTGATCAGCGGCAGGAGCTTAAAATGCAGCTCCTTTGCTTTTTTCAGGTTCCCTTTCTCAAACTCAAGCACCATCTCCGCGACATCCTTAGGCGCGATATTCGCGACTACGGAGATTATCCCTGTCCCGCCGATGCTTAATACCGGAAGGGTCAAGGAGTCGTCCCCGGAGATCAGACAGAAAGACGGCGGGCATAATTGCTTTATGCGCGACATCTGATCAAGGCTGCCGGAGGCCTCCTTCACGCCCACGATATTCTTGCAATCACCGGCAAGCCTTGCTATCGTCTCCGGCTCGATGTTCACCCCGGTGCGCGAAGCAATGTTATAGAGGATGATCGGGATATCCACGGCTTCGGCAATGGCCTTAAAATGCTCATAAAGCCCGCGCTGTGTGGGCCGGTTATAATAGGGTGAGACCTGCAGCGACGCATCCGCCCCGCTCTCCGCAGCGTGCTTAGTCAGGGTAATCGCCTCTTCGGTGGAGTTTGAGCCGGTGCCGGCGATGACCGGAACCCTTTTTTTGACCTGATCGATGGTGATCTCGATCACTTTGTCGTGTTCCAGGAATGATAACGTAGCCGATTCTCCGGTCGTGCCGCAGGGGACGATGCCAGAGGTGCCGTTTTCGATCTGGAAATCGATCAGGTCCCGCAGTTTCTTTTCGTCGACCATTCCGTTTTTGAATGGCGTAACTATGGCTACTATTGAACCCTTAAACATTAATCACCCCCGTATAGACGAGCCTCGCTTTTCCTTCAAGCCAGACGTCGCTGAAGGAGCGGCCTTCTCTTTTAAAATATACCCTCAGGGTTTCGCCGCTAAGCGTACACACATCCACCCTTCTTCCGGCGCCGGTCTTAAGGCCAAAGATTAGCGCTGCGGCAACGCTGCCCGTGCCGCAGGCCAGGGTCTCATCCTCGACGCCCCTTTCATAGGTGCGCACACAGATCTTATCTTTATCCATGGCTTCCGCAAAATCCGCATTCGTGCCTGCCGGAGCAAACCGGCTATGATAGCGGATCGCCCGGCCGAGGTCGTTGATATACATCTCATCCAGCCCTTCGACAAAGGTCACCGCATGCGGTACTCCGGTATCGATGAAGTTCGTCTTAAGATTCCTGCCCATCACCCGGACAGGCAGATCCAACCTTATGTTTTTCGGGCTGGTCAATTTTATCCTAACATTATCCCCTGCAACAAGTGATTCGATTATTCCGGCCTTTGTCTCTATCCTCACTTGTGACCTTCTGACCTTGTCCCCTCCGGGGAGGCTGCGCTTCGCTTCGCGCTGACCTTGTGACTTATACAACGCCGTGCACCTTGCGCCGTTACCGCACATTTGGGCCTCTGAGCCGTCGGCATTAAAGATGCGCATCCTGACATCCGCGGCCTTTGTTTTCTCAAGAAGCAGCAGGCCGTCAGCACCGATACCGAGTTTTCTGTCACAGATTTTTCTCGCCAGTATCCTGTGACTTTGTGACCTGGTGACCTGGTGACTCTCTATAACCACGAAGTCATTACCGGAAGCCACCATCTTGGCAAAGATTATCTTTTTCATAACCCCAGCAGGAAAGCCGGAATGATCTCGTTACGCACCAGGTCATCCCAGGTATCCCTTTTCCTGATCACGAATGACTCACTTCCCACCACCAGCACCTCTTCGGCCCTCCTGCGGGAATTGTAATTGGAGGACATGCTGAATCCGTAGGCGCCGGCGCTCATCACCGCAAGGTATTCGCCTTCTCTGACCTTAGGCATGAGCCTTGCCTTGGCCAGAAAATCCCCGCTCTCGCATATCGGACCTACAATATCAACCTTCTCTTGTGACCCGGTGACCCGGTGACCCGGTGACTTTAGCGGAACAATACTATGAAATGCTGCGTACAAAGACGGCCGGATAAGGTCATTCATCCCTGCATCCACGATCACGAACTTTTTCAGGGGGGTCTTTTTAATATATAAGACCTTAGTCACCAGGATCCCGGCATTACCAGAGATGAACCTGCCCGGCTCCATAATGATCTTAAGCCCGCGTTTTTTTAAGAGCGGCAGTACCTTTGCCGCAAACTTATCCGCAGTCTGGGGGGTCTCCTTATCATAGACTATTCCTAAGCCTCCGCCGATATTCAGATATTCCAGGACTATCCCTTCCTTGCGCAGCCTTCCGATAAAATCCACCATCTTGCCGATGGCAGCCACGTAAGGGGCGCTTTCGGTGATCTGGGAGCCGATATGAATATGTAATCCCGATATCTTTACATTTGAGAGGGCCTTACGCACAAGAAAGATCTGCTGGGCGCTCTTAAAGTCTATGCCGAACTTATTGGTGAGCTTTCCGGTAGTGATGTACTTGTGGGTCTTAGGCTCCACATCCGGATTTATGCGCAGCGCCACCTGTGCTGTGACCTTAAGCTTCCTGGCGATGCGGTTGATATTCTCAAGTTCAGGCACGCTCTCCACATTAAAGAAAAGGATCCGCTGCCTGAGCGCCTCTTCTATCTCCTTGTCGGTCTTGCCTACAGAAGCATAGACGATCCGGTTTGCGGGGCATCCCGCCTTTATAGCCCTTGAGAGCTCCCCTCCCGAAACAATATCCAGGCCCGCACCCTTATCCACGAGGCTGCGTAGGATTGCAAGGTTAGAATTCGCCTTCACCGAATAACAGATGAGCGGGTCTACGGAATGAAAGGCCTTCTTTAGTTTCAGGAAGTGGTCGACCAGCGTCTGATAACTGTAGACGTAAAGCGGGGTGCCGTACTTGCGCGCCAGGTCTTCGACTCTTACCTTTTCGCAATAAAGGTTTTTTCCCGTAAACTTAAACTCATGCATTTTAACTGACCTTTAATTTTTTCTGCCAGCGCAGGATCTGTTTTTTCACCAGCTTCGGGCTTGTGCCGCCGGGCGAACTTTTAAGATTCACCGAGGCCTCAGCATTCAGAAATCCCTTAATCCCTGCATCGAACTTGGGCGAATATTTCTTCAGTTCCGCTTCGCTTAGCTCGGAGATCTTCCTGCCCTTATCCAGGCACACCCTGACCATCCGGCCTACGATATCGTGCGCCTGACGGTAGCTTAAGCCCTTCCTGATCAGATACTCCACCAGGTCCACGGAAAAGAGAGATTCATCATGCAGGCGGGAGAGGACCGCCTCTTTTTCGATCACGATATTCCCGAAAAGCGCGATAAAGATCTCTAAGATTGATTTGATCGTATCAATGGCGTTGAAGAGCGGCGGTTTATCCAGCTGCATGTCCCGGTTGTAAGAGAGCGGCAGCCCCTTAAGCAGGATTAAGACACTTGAGAGGTCGCCGTGGATCTTGCCCACCGAACCCCGGATGAGCTCTAAGACGTCCGGATTCTTCTTATGCGGCATGATGCTTGAGCCGGTGCAAAAAGAGAAATCTATGTCGATGAAATTGAACTCCCTCGTTGACCAAAGGATCAGGTCTTCGGCGATCCGCGAAAGGTGTACCGACAGGATCGAAAGGTCAGCCAAAAGCTCAACGATGTAATCCCGGTCGCTGACGCTGTCAATGCTGTTTTGCGTCAGCCGCTTAAATCCTAATTCTTTCCTGACCATCTCCCGGTCAACGGGAAGGCTTGTCCCGGAAAGGGCGCAGGCGCCAAGCGGCATCTCATCTGAGCGCTCCTTTGCCGAGAGGAGCCGCGACTTATCCCTCTCCAGGCTCTCCACATAAGCCAGGAGATGGTGCGTAAGCACTACGCACTGGGCGACCTGCAGGTGCGTATAGCCGGGAATTATGACTTTAGAATTGCTCTTGGCGAACTTCAAGACCGCCCTCTGTAGCAGAGTGAGCAATTCCGCAAGATCCCCTATCTCTTCCCTGATGTACATCTTCACGTCCAGCGCGACCTGGTCGTTCCTTGAACGCGCAGTATGCAGTTTATCCGCTGCCTTGCCGATTTTTTTCGCAAGCACTTCCTGGATATTGGAATGGATATCTTCGGCCTTGGGGTCGTACTTAAAGGCCCCTTTTAAGACATCCTGCAGAATAGACTTCAGGCCCCTGATGATCGACGCCGCATCCTTAGGCGCAATGATCTTCTTCCTGCCCAGCATCCTGGCATGGGCAATACTGCCCAGGATGTCATACTTAGCCAGCCGCTGGTCATAAGCAATGCTTGAGGTGAACTTGTCTGTCAGCGCAGAGGTTTGTCTGGCAAACCTTGTACCCCAGAGTTTTTTAGGCATGACGACCTTCCTTTTGCTTTACCCGGTCTACCTGGTCGGGACAGGCTCCTATGTCGGGCAATGAATAGCTTTGACGGAGTCTGTCCCGCGACAATTATCGCTTGTAGGGCAGCCCCCAAATCCTGATAAAACCTTCGGCCAGTTTCTGGTCGAACTTGTCTTCCCTGCCGTAAGTGCTCAATTCCTTTTTGTAGAGCGAATGTACGGACTTTCTTGCGACCGGGACGCAATTGCCCTTAAAGAGCTTTAATTTCACCGAGCCGGTAACCCTCTTCTGGGTAGACTCTACAAAAGCATCTAAAGCCGACTTCAAAGGAGTATACCAGAGCCCGTAATAGACTAACTCCGAATATTTAAGCGCGACACCCTCTTTAAAGTGCGCCAATTCCCGGTCAAGGACCAGGCACTCAAGCTCTCTGTGCGCGGCATGCAGGATAGTCGCTGCCGGAGCTTCATAGATCTCCCGCGACTTGATTCCCACTAATCTATTCTCCACCATATCCGCCCGGCCCACGCCGTGATGGCCGCCGACCTCGTTCAGGTGGTTGATCAGGCTCTTTAGTTTATAGGCCCTGCCCTCGATCTTTTTCGGCACGCCCTTCTCAAAGGAGACCTCGATGTACTTAGGGTAACTGGCCTGATGCGTGGGGTTTTTGGTGATCAGGTATGCGTCCTCCGGAGGTTCCTGCTCCAGGTTCTCCAAAACCCCTGCTTCTATGCTGATGCCCCAGATGTTGCGGTCGATGCTGTAAGGCTTCCTTTTTGTGACATCTATAGGGATATTGTACATCAAGCAGTATTCGATCTCCTCTTCCCGGGATTTGAACTCCCAGGTCCTTACCGGAGCGATGATCTCTAATTTCGGATCCAGGATCCCCGCGGTCACCTCGAACCTTACCTGGTCATTTCCCTTACCGGTGCAGCCGTGGGCTATTGCGCCTGCCTTCTCCCTGTGCGCGATATCTACCAGGTATTTAGCGATCAAGGGCCTGCCCAGGGCAGTAGCCAGAAAATATTTGCCTTCGTATACCGCACCCGCCTTCAAAGCCGGAAGCACGAAATCTTCGACGAACTCATCCTGCAGGTCCTTGATGTAGACCTTGGAGGCGCCGGCAGCCAGGGCCCTCTTTTCTATCGCGCCCAGGTCCTCCCCTCCCAGACCCTGGCCGAGATCCGCCACAAAACAGACTACTTCATAATCCTGCTCTCTTAACCACCGGACGATGCAGGACGTATCCAATCCTCCTGAATAAGCTAAGACTACTTTTTTCACTGATTCTCCTTCTTCTATCCGGTCGGGACAGGTCCCTCAGTAACGTAAGTAAAAACTTCGGCGGGATCTGTCCCGTGACGCGGTGTTGCCGGACAGTCCCTAGTACTTATTTTAGCAACTTTATCAAGATGGCCTTCTGCACGTGCATCCGGTTCTCTGCCTGGTCAAAGATCACGGAATTGGGGCTATCCATCATTTCGTCGGTGATCTCTTCTCCCCGGTGCGCAGGCAGGCAATGCATGATCAAAGCCTTAGGATGAGCCAGCCTCGCCAGGTTCTTATTGATCTGAAATTCCCGGAAGATCTTCTTTCTCTCTTGCGCTTCCTTCTCCTGGCCCATGCTGGTCCAGACATCCGTGTAGACCACATGCGCGCCCCTGACCGCGTCAGTCGGGTTATCGAACACCTTCACCTCTGCCTGTTTAGTCCGCGCAATAGCCTTTGCCTCGCCTACCACCGCGCTATCCGGAGTGTATCCTGCAGGCGAGCCGACATGCATATTCAGGCCCACTTTCGCCGCGGCATAAAGCAGGCTGTTACAGACGTTATTGCCGTCGCCGACAAAGGCCAGGGTCAGGCCTTTTAATCTCTTCAATTTTTCCCTGACGGTGTAGATATCCGCAAGCGCCTGACAGGGATGTTCAAAATCCGACAGGGCATTGATCACCGGGATATCCGCCGCCCGGGCAAGCTCTGTGACGTTCTTATGCTCGAAGGTCCGAAAGACTATCGCCTGGACATAACGAGATAAAGTCTTGGCCACGTCCCGGATAGACTCTCTCACCCCGAGGTTGATCTCCTGCGGCGCAAGATACAGAGAGTAGCCGCCCAGCTGATACATGCCTACCTGAAAAGAGACCCGCGTGCGGTTTGAGGGCTTCTGAAAAATGAGGGCAAGCGAATTTCCGGATAGGGTGCGGCTATACTTCTGCGCGTCTTTCTTCAGTTTATCCGTAAGGTCAAAGATCTCCTTGATCTCTTTTGCAGTCAAGTCTTTTATCGAAACCAGGTCTTTTTTCATCTTTATTTCTTCTCCTAACTACTACCTGCAATCGAAAAAACCCCATCCAGGATATTAATTGCCCTGTCAATTTCCTTTTTGCTGATATTCAATGCCGGCATAAGCCTAAGGACGGTATCGTGCGTGCAATTGATCAAGAGCCCCTTCTTAAGGCAACCCTCCACAATAGGCTTTCCTTCTCTATTCAATTCTACTCCGGCCATCAACCCTATCCCCCGGACTTCCTTGATCGCGGGATATTTATTTTTCAGGCTATTAAGTCTCTGAAAAAGGTGCTCCGACTGCTTTGACGCATTGGCAAGGAGCTTCTCTTTCTGGATCGCCTCCAAAGTAGCCAGGGCTGCCCGGCAGATCACCGGCCCTCCGCCAAAAGTAGAGGCATGCATACCCGGCTGCAGGGTATCGGCGATCTCTTTCTTTACCGCCATCATGCCGACAGGCAATCCTCCTCCCAGGGCCTTGGCCAGAGTCACGATATCGGGAGTGATGCCGTAATGCTGGTAGCAGAAATATTTCCCCGTCCTGCCCAGGCCTGTCTGCACCTCGTCTACGATCAAAAGCAGATTTTTCTCATCGCAGAGCTTCCTTAAAGCCAGGACAAAGTCTTTGCCGGCGACGTTTATCCCGCCCTCGCCCTGGATCAGTTCCAGCATGATCGCTACGGTCTTATCGCTAAGGGCGCCTTTTACCGCTTCAATATCATTAAACTTCACGATCCTGAACCCCTCGGGAAGCGGCTCAAAACCCTGCTGATATTTCTTCTGTCCGGTCGCAGCCAATGCCGCAAGCGTGCGGCCGTGAAAAGAGTTTTCAAAAGTGATGATCTCGAACCTGCCCTTGCCGAACTTGCGGCTGAACTTTATCGCGCCTTCGTTCGCCTCCGCCCCGGAATTGCAGAAAAATACCTTAGCCGCAAATGTCCGGTAAGCGACTTCTTTCGCAAGCTTTGCCTGCGGGATATGATAATAATTGTTCGGGATAAAGATCAGTTTGGAGATCTGGTCGCGCACGGCAGCCGATACTTTCGGATGGCAATGGCCCAGGTTCCCCACCCCCCAGCCGGGGAAGAAATCCAAATACACATTCCCGTGAATATCCCAGAGCCGGCTCCCCTTGCCTTTGACAAAGACCAAAGGTACCTTGGTGTAAGTCGGCATGATGTAATCCTTGTAGCTTTCAAAAACCTCTTCTAATTTCATGCTATTTTACTATCTCCGTCCCGACGCCCTGGTCCGTAAATATCTCAAGCAGCAGACCGTGAGGCGTGCGCGCGTCAATCACGTGCGTCTTCTTCACCCCTGCCTCAAGCGCGCCAATGCAGGCCTTTACTTTGGGGATCATCCCCTGCTGGATGATTTTATTCTCTATCAGGCCTTTAGCTTCCTGCGTAGTCAGGGTGGAAATAAACGAGTGCGGATCCTCGGCATTACGCATGATCCCCTTGACATTGGTCAGGAGCACCAGCTTCTCCGCATCAAGCGCTGCGGCAATGGCAGAAGCCGCTTCATCGGCATTGACGTTGTAAGTTTTTTTGTCTTTTCCTCTGCCCATGGGCAGGACCACAATCACTTTGTCTTTCTTCAGTTCCTCGGTTAGCGGCTCTTTATTTATATCGATAATGTTTCCCACCAGGCCTAAGTCTATTTTGGCCTTCTTTTTTTCCGCCGCGATAATGCTCTCTTTTGCGCCGTTTAAACCGGCGGCCCTGGCGCCCAGTTCCTGCAGTTCCGTGACGATGAGGTCATTGAGATTCTGCAATTCCTCCTCTACCAGCTTTAGCGTCTCCGGATCAGTGACCCGCATGCCTTCGACAAACTCCGTCTTTTTCCCTGTCTGGCGCATCCGGTCGCTGATATTCGGGCCTCCGCCGTGCACGAGGACGGGCCTTAGCCCCGTGAAACTCAAAAAGACAATATCCTCCAGGACGTTCCTGCGGATCCGTTCGTCGCCCAGTATGCTTCCGCCGTATTTGATCACGATGGTCTTCTTATGGAACCTTTTAATATAGGGAAGTGCTTCAATCAGCACATCCGCTTTTTTTATCGCCTCTTCCATTTTTCCTCGCTTAATTGTATGCTGCGTTTATCTTGATGTATTCGGGCGTCAGGTCCGAAGTAAAAATGAGCGCAGCGCAACTGCCCCTGCCTAAAGCAACCTCAACGTCGATCTCTCTCCTGCTTAAGGGGCTAAGCTTGATCTTCAGGTCTTTCTCTTTTACCCTTAGGCCGCTTGCGCCCACTGCCGCCACGATCCTGCCGAAGTTCGGATTCTCGCCGTACATCGCGGTCTTAAAGAGGTTGGAGTTTGCGATGTCCAGGGCTACTTTGCGCGCCTCGGCGTAGTCTTTCGCATCTTTGACCCTGATCCGTATAAACTTGGAAGCGCCCTCGCCGTCCCTGACGATCAACTCAGATAACTTAAGGCAGACTGCTTCAAGCGCTCCTGTAAAAAGCTCCAGATCCCTGCCGGATGAGATCAGCCTGTTTCCTGCGCAGGAATTGGCTAAAAGTATAACCGAATCATTGGTGCTCATGCAACCGTCTACCGTGATACAATTGAAAGATTTATCCACGCATGATTCAAGGGCTTTTTTGAGGCTCGCCTGCGAAATACGGGCATCCGTAAAGATGAAGGTGAGCATCGTCGCCATATCCGGGGCGATCATACCCGCGCCTTTGGCCACACCGCAGATCGAAACCGTCTTAGAACCAAGAGCGAACTCCACGGTGACCTCTTTGGTAAAGAGGTCCGTGGTCAGGATCGCCCGCTTCGCCTGCTCAATGCCGCCGGCGGATAATTTTCCGGCCAGATGCGGTATCGCGCTCTTTATCTTTCCTAAATCCAGGGGTTTTGCGATGATACCGGTAGACGCGACAAGGACCATTTCCGGCCTGATCTTTAATTTCCCGGCAGTGGCCTTTGCCATGGCTCTTGCGTCTTTTAGGCCCCGGGCGCCGGTGAAGCAATTGGCATTACCGCTATTAGCGATGACCGCCTGAAAAGCGGAACCTTTGCGCAGGTGCTGCCTGCACAACTCCACGGGAGCAGCTGCCAGGGTGTTTGCAGTGAACATGCAGGCGCCTTTTGCCGGAACGGCAGAATAAAAAAGGGCCAGGTCCGGTTTACCTGATTTTTTGAGTCCGCAGCTTAATCCTGCCGCCTTAAAACCCGAAGGTAAAATCGCCTTATTATAGACTTTCATAAGAGCCCGAGCGTCTCGGAGAGGCCGTACATGATATTCATATTCTGGACTGCCTGCCCCGAAGCGCCCTTTAAAAGATTATCGATCCCTGCGACGACGATCACGGAACCCTCTTCTTCCTTTACGCAGATATCGCAGAAGTTAGACTTTAGCACGTCTTTAAGCCGCGGAAAATCCCCTTCCTGCCTGACCCTGACAAAAGGCTCACCCTTATAAAACTCCTTGTATAGATTTATCAATCCATGAGCTATGGGCTTTGAGCTATGGGCTTTTTTTACATACACCGTCGCCAGTATCCCCCTGTTTAAGGGCAGCAGATGCGGCACAAAGGTGACCTTCAAAGGTTTTCCGGAGGCGTTTGACAATTCCTGGTCGATCTCCGGAGCATGCTGATGCGCGTTCACCCTGTAGGCCTTGAAATCCTCGTTGACCTCGGAGAATAAAAATCCCTCTGCCAGCTTCCTCCCCGCGCCGGTGACGCCGGACTTGGCGTCGATGATGATCGAATCAGGCTCTATAGCCCCTGACGAAACCAGAGGGGCCAACGCCAGGATCGCCACCGTCGGATAGCAGCCGGGGTTTGCGACTAAAGCAGCGCCCTTGATCTTCTGCCTGTAGATCTCAGGCAACCCGTATACCGCATCCTTTACATGCGCCGTATCCGTATGCCTGACGTTATAATGCTTCTCGTAAACGGCAATATCCTTGATGCGGTAATCGGCGCTAAGGTCTATTATCCTCTTGCCCGGCTTCAATAATTTAGGCACCATCTCCATCGAGACCGTATGCGGAAGGGCAAGGAATATCAGGTCTGATTTTGCGGCGATCTCTTCCGGGTCGGGAAGATTACAGGTCAGATCTAACCGGTTCATGAATCTGGGGAAAAGGCCTGAGATATCTTGCGGCTTGTCGATCTTGGCCGAGACGTGGGTGATCTTTATTTCGGGATGCCCAAGGAGCAGGTCGATCAATTCCTCGCCGGCATAACCGGTCGCTCCGACGATGCTTACGTTTATCATCTTTCACCTCTGGTATAATCCTCAGGTATGCAAATAAATTATACCTGATTACACAGATTTCAAAACAGATTACACAGATTAAAGTTTCTAATCTGTGTAATCTAAGCGCTTTAATCTATGTAATCATAAATATGATCTTTATAAATGATTATCTTAAGATAAATTACCGACGAAGTCAAGTCTTTTTCTCGTCGGAGTCGAAAGCCCCCGCAGCTTCGCTTCGCGAAGCTAAACGCAGGGGTTATTTCAGCCATAGACTTACGTCCACTGAAGAAATATAAGGTTCCGTAAGTCTAGGCTTCAATAAAAAACCCCGCTTCACAGCGGGGTCATCTATAATTTTAAATTTTAAATTTAAAATCTACATATTACCTCTTTGTCCACTGGAAGCGTTTACGCGCGCCCTTCTGGCCGTATTTCTTGCGCTCCTTGGCGCGGGGGTCACGGGTAAGATACCCCTCTTTACGCAGCACGTCTTTAAGCTCAGGCTCCGCCTGAATGAGGGCACGGGAAATCCCCAGCCTCATCGCGCCTGCCTGGCCGGTAAGCCCGCCGCCGCAAAGTTTGGCCACCACATCATACTTAGCAGCGCTATTGGTGACTAGCAGGGGCTGCTTGACAATGATCCGGTCTGTCTCGCGCAGGAAATACTTCTCATAAGGCCGGGAGTTAACGGTGATCTCGCCCTTTCCGACGAGAAGCCTGATCCTGGCCACTGATTCCTTGCGTCTGCCTACTGCTGAATATCTGGTTACTGCTTCCATGTTACTTTTATACCTCCAGGGTTACGGGATTTTGCGCCTTCTGCAGGTGCTTGTCATCCGCGTAAACTTTTAACTTTTTTAATATCCGCGTTCCTAACCTGCCGCCGGGTAACATCCGGCCCACTGCCAGCTTCACCACCGTCGCCGGTTTCTTCGCCAGCATTGTCTCAAGGGTGACTTCTCTTAAGCCGCCCGGATAACCCGAAAAGCGGCGGTAGACTTTCTGCTTAGGCTTTCTGCCGGTCACTCTGACCTTGGCGGCATTGATGACAATGACGCTGTCGCCGGTATCCAGATGCGGGGTAAAGATAGGTTTATGCTTACCCCTCAGGATAGTAGCTACCTTGGCTGCAAGCCTGCCCAGGGTCTTATCTTTGGCATCCACAAGATACCACTGGTGTTTAATGTCCTCTTTTTTGGCTACATAGGTTTTATTCATCCTCTGACGACTTTCTCTAAGTTAAACAACCTGGACCCTGCAGGACTGAATCCCGGTAATTATCCGACTGGATTCGTAAGGTAAAAAGTATAACATAAATCCGGGCCAAGTCAAATTATTTTTTTCTCCCCTTTGCCAGCCAGAATACCAGGCCAAAGACAAGGCCTAGCGCCCCGGCTGCCCAAAAAGGCACTGAAGCCCTGCGGATGACCGCCTGAGACCGGCACTTTTGATTCTTAAAGAGAGCGAAAAGCTTGGTCCGGCCGAACTCGCGCAGATCGTAGCGGATTACCGCCTTGCTCAGGGCTGAAGGGTCTTCATCAAGGGCAAAAACCGCTATCTTTGAGGCGGCAATGGGGTCGTAATCCCCGGAGGCAGGGCCTATTTCAGGCAGGAGCGCGTTTGCCGTAAATCTTCCGGAAAGGCCGGCTAAAGCCGGGCCTAATGCATTGATACTGCAAAAGACTATGTCATCTTCGCCGGAATTACCGCGGATCAGAGAGACGGCGGGAAAATAATCCTGCGGAAACCAGATCGAACCGCCGCGCGCCAAAAGCAGGCCCAGAAAAGCAGAATCCGTAACCTTTACCCCATAGGTCACCTTCTCCCCGGGGCCGGCCTTATCCATGGAAAGGGTGGGAGAAATCAGCAGGATGAAAACCGCAACCAGGATGAAGATGAGCCTCCTGTATTTTATCTGGCTTAACCTATCATATATGTACGCCAGGAAACAGGCGCCAAGCAGGAATATAGGCAGGTACCCTTCCTGCGAAAAAAAACGGTAGGGATAAACCACGTAAATCAGGCTGGCCGGCAATAAGCTGAAAATAAACCGGTATCTGGCCCCCTTCTTAAAAGCAATGAGTGCGCCCGCAATTGCCGGCAGATAATCGATGATCTTAATCTGACAGAGATTAGACTCGTTAAGATTCAGGCCAAGGCTTGAGACGGACCCGAGGCTGGCAATCTGTTTTGCGATCATCGGCGCTGAGAAGACAAGGCCCCAGAAAAGCGTAAAGGCACACGCCCTTCTAGTCTGCGTATCGAGACAGGCATAAAACAAAATCGCCAGGGCCAGGAACCAGGACGTCCCGATATGCGTGTAAAAAGCCAGGGCCAGAAGCAGCGCGGCGCGCACGGCCTGCCTGCGAAAGATGCGCTCCAGCGAAAACATCCCGAAAATCAAAGCCAGCGTCACCGGGATGTGGTTGATCAGGGATAATGAAAAGGTAAAAGATGAACCGAAAGCAAGCAGGCTGAAAAACGCAAGGCGCGAGTCGAAATTCCGTTTCAGAAAGAGCCATAAGACGAACATGAATCCCGGTATGGAAGCTGCCTCGAATATTTTTGCGATAATGACCGGGCCGGACTTGATCCCGATCAGAAGGGCCAGCACGAAATGAAAGAAGGGCGGATAGATGTGAGTCCTGCCTAGCGGCGCATACTGCCAGAAATCCCAGCCGCTGTAGCCGCCGGCGCGGATAAAACCCTGCGCGGTCAGGATATGGTAATAGATATCCATGAACTGGGGGAGGACCCTCCAGCGCATGGCCTGAAAAAGCACAAAACAGGCAATGATCAGCAGGGAATAAAAATCCCAGCGTATTTCTTTCTGTCCCTCTCCTTGCATCTTTATCCCTTCGGACGAAAGGTTATTTTGACGGGGTAGTGACGATCTCGATAAACAGATCGGCCAGGCGCGGATCGAACTGCGCGCCCTTAACTCTATTGATCTCTCTTACCGCCTCTTCCACCGGAAAGGCCTTCTTATAGTCGCGGCCCGTAGTCAAAGCATCGAAGACATCCGCCAGCGAAATGATCTGGGCTGCCCGAGGAATAGCTTCACCCTTGAGCCCCTGCGGGTAACCCGAACCGTCCCACCTCTCGTGATGGTAAAGGATCCAGGGCAGGATATCCTTGAACTCTTTGAGCGGCTCAAGGATCTTTACGCCGATGATCTCGTGTTTCCTGATCAGGTCAAACTCATCCTTATCCAATGCGCCCTTTTTATGCAGGATAGCATCCGGAATACCGATCTTGCCCAGGTCATGCAGTAATGCGGCTTTTTTAAGCTTTTCCTTTTCTTCTTCGGGCCACCCCAGCTTCTCCGCTAATTTGAGCGAATAATCCCGCACCCGCTCCGAATGCCCTTCGGTATAAGGGTCGCGCGCTTCCAGGGCATTTACCAGGGAAGCGATGATCTGAAAGTAGGTCTCTTTAGTCCTGGCATGCTCCCTGCTCAGGCTGTCGATAAGGGCGAGCAGCTGACTGTTCCTCTCCTCGATATCTTCTCCGATCGTACCCAGGACATCCTTCACCAGCGCTGATTTTTCTCCTGCGGGCCTGGCCATCGCGGCCATATCCCCGGGCAAAGCCTCTCTTATGCGCCCCCCCTCTTTCTTTGCCTCTTGCGCTAACATAAAAAGCAGGTCACCCCCGGAAACGCCTTTCCTGAGCTTGGCATAGACCAGCTTCACTTCGGAACGCAGGGATTTCCTGCGTAACAGCATCTCAAGCTCCGCGCTCAACGCAGACGCGATCTCCCTGATCTTCTTCTCGGGACCGGCTACCAGCCCCGCGATCTCCTCGGCTGAGTAAACCGACCAAAAGGACGACCTCTTCTGCAGGATCAAACAAATCCTTTTCCAGATGTCTTTAAGCTCCCCGACAGAAATATCCTCCGTCAGCCGCCTGAGAGCCTCCAGGCGTATAAAAATAAGGTATTGCTGCCGGCCGAAGTAGATCTTTGCCGCCTCAAGGTCAAGGCGGTAAAGGAAATACCGCAGGGTAAAAAGGCCCCTTAAGGGATCGACCGTAGCCTTATCCTTGATCCTGATTATCTGCGCCAGGGAATAAAGGGATCTGTAAAGCTGGCCGAAAACAAAAAAAAGCAAACAGAAGAAGACGACCGGAGTAAAATCAAATCTCAGGCCGTTGAGGATCAAAATAACCAGCCCGAGGAAGTCCAAAGTAAGCACGCCCATAGTCAGGACAGCGCCGAAAAAGAAACCGCCGTAGATTAGGGCCGCGGTAATGGCTGCCAGCGAGAAGATCAGGAAGGGTATGATCAGCGTATTTACCTGATGCAGCGTCCGACCGCTGACGATATTGGCTATCCCGTAGAGATGCAGCAAGCCTCCGGGCATCTTTCCGAGGGGAGTGGGATGGATATCGTGGCGGATCGCCGCTTCGGGATAGACTAAGACCAGGCTGCCTCTGAGAAAATCCTCTCCGTGGAGAGCCTTCAGTCCCGGCAGGTCAGAAAGCACATCATAACAGCTTATATACGTCATGCTTTCGGGATTCAGCAGGTAGTTAATATAGAATGTGCGGTCATCCCCGGATAGCGGCAGCGAAGAAACCAGCTCCTGCTCGCTTTTCTTAAGGAACGCTGCGGAGAGCGCGACAGAGAGCGAATAATAAGTCCTGCCCTTGGAGGTGATGTAGGCCCTTAAACGGCGGACCTTTCCGTCGGCGTCAGTGGGGGTATTCAGCATGCCCATAGAATAGGCGGCATTGATGAACCCTGCCTCAGGCAGGACCGGCGACCTCTCTTTAGGGTCAAAGTAATACGCCAGGACCACGCGGCTTTTAGCCTCTTTCAAGGCCTCTACAAAGAGCCGGTCTTCTTCCTTATTCTCGGATTCGCCGATGAAGGAAAGATCGATTCCTATGGTGTCTACGCCCTCTTTATTCAGTATCGTGACTAACTCAGCATAAAGAGACCTCTTCCAGGGCCAGCGCTGCTGGATCTTATCCAGAGACCTGTCGTCTATGCCGATACCGACGATCTTGTGCGGCTTTACAGAGACGGATGAAATGGAGTGGGCATATTTAAGAGGAGAATCATTAAGGCTAAGGGAAATACGCGAAGAGATCTTTCCGGAAAGGAAAATAGAAACGGCTAAGGCGATTAGGCCGATGGCCAGATACCTGATGAAGGTAATGTTTTTTTTCAAATTAACTTAAAAACAAAATTTAATAGTATTGCAGGACCACTTCCTGATGTCATTCCAGGCATCCTCCCACCAGCTTTCCTCCTCGCCTTTACTGACAGTAGGCTGGGCCTGAGCACTGCTCTTGCTTGGCGTTTTATCTTCTGACTCTTTTTTCTGGCCAGGCGCCTTAGCTGTGTCGCGCAAACCCCGCACCGCAGTTACGCTTTCTACCTGAGCCATTACAGCTTCCTGCTCGATTGCATCGCCTTTGGTAATAGCCTGGGCAAAATTATCCGAACTGAATAACCCGACATGTTCATGCCTGCCGGTTAAACCGCTTGTGCCCGAGAATACCGGGGTCTCGCAATCAGCGATCAGGAATGTCCCCGCCCCGAGCCTGCGGTATTCGTCCGAGCCCAGGTTCTCAAGCTGCTCATTCATCCCGTAAGAACGGCCCCGGATCCCGCCGCCTGACCCTGTCGGAGGCGTATGGTCAGCAGGACAGGTGATTATTTTGATGTCCCCTCCCGCCAGGATATCGGTCAGCAGAGAGCGTCCGCCCCCTTCCTCCCCCTGGGCAAAGGCCAAGCCCCTCTTTTCCAGGTCAACGATAAAATAAGCAAGCTTGATCTTCCAGGCGCCTTTTTTCCGCAAGACCTCGGCGTACGCCCTGCGGATATAGTCTGCAGGCAGCCCGCTCAGGTCTCCGGGCAGGGTGTCGTTCTCCATGGCATAAATATCCAGGGCTCTTTTTAAGGCTTCCAGATTCTGCCGGCAGACCTTTGCCTTCTGGTTTTCCACCATGCTCTTGTAACCGGGAAAACCGAGCGTAGCAAGGATCCCTATGACTACGATCACCACGATCACTTCCATCAACGTAAATGATTTCTTATTCATCTATCTGCCTCCGTTCATAAAAAAAGGGCTTTTCTAGTATTTTACCTTTAGCAGGCACAAACCCTTTGCCGGTGCTGTCGGCCCGGCAAGCCTGCGGTCGCGCGAATTAAGGATCCTCTCCAGAGCGCCTGCGTTTAGCTTGCCCCTGCCGATCTCAATGAGCGTGCCGACGATATTTCTGGCCATATTATACAGGAATCCGTCGGCCTCAATATAAATATATATGAAATAACCCTGCTTCGCAACCTTTATTTGCTTAATGTGCCTCAGGGGATTCCTTGCCTTGCCACCGGAAGCCCGGAAAGAACTGAAGTCATGCCGGCCCAGGAGCCTGCGGCTTTCTCTCTGCATCAGCCTGACGTCAAGGGGAAAAGGATAAAAGTAGGCGCTTCTTTTCAGGAAGGGGCTTGAGTGCTTGCGGTTTAAAATGGTGTAGCGGTAGAGTTTGGATCCGGCGGAAAAACGGCTATGAAAATCAAGCGGCGCTTCTTTTAAGGAATATACAGAGATGTCGTCGGGAAGGAGGCCGTTTAAGGCCCGTTCTAATTTCTCTAAGGGGATCTGTGAAGAGGTTTTAAAATTTGCAACTTGGCCTAAGGCATGCACCCCGGCATCAGTTCTTCCCGAGGCAATTAAACGGACCTTTTCCTGGAGGACCTTTTGGAGGGTCTTTTCTATTACTTCCTGGATACTTCTCTGGCGACCTGGCGACCTGGTGACCTGGTGACTTTGAATCTGCCAGCCGCAATAATCCGTTCCGTCGTACTCTATGCTGAGCCGGATATTCCTTATTATTTTACCAGGCATTCGGCAATCTGCACCGCATTAGTGGCAGCGCCCTTACGCAGGTTGTCTGCGACCACCCACAGCCACAGGCCCTTCTTTTCAAAGCAGTCCTGGCGGATCCTGCCCACAAAGACCTCATCCCTTCCCTCTACGTCCTTGGGCATGGGATAAAGGCTCTTTGCCGGATCGTCGATAACCACGATTCCGGCAGCCCTGGAAAGCAGTTTTCTTGCCGCGTCAGCGGTAATGGGCTTTGCGGTCTCGATATAGACCGATTCGGAGTGTCCGGTACGCACCGGAACGCGGATAGTGGTGGCTGAAATCTTGATCTTTTTGTCATGCATGATCTTGTGGGTCTCATGCACCAGCTTCCATTCTTCGCTGGTATAATCGCATTCGCTGAAACCTCCGATGTGGGGAAAGACGTTGAAACCCAGCTGCTGGGGCATGGCCCTGTTTTCGACATTCACATGGACGCTGGTAAAACCGCGAGAAGAAATGATCACGGTCTCTTCCTTTAATTGCTCTACCGCCGCTTTTCCCGCTCCGGAAGAAGCCTGGAGGGTAGTGACGATTATCTTCTTGATGCCTGCCTTTTTATGTATCGGCCATAAGGCAACCACCATCTGTATGGTCGAGCAATTGGGGTTGGCGATGATTCCTTTGTGCTTCCTGACATCGGCGGCATTCACCTCCGGCACGACCAGGGGCACTTTAGGGTCCATGCGGAAGTCCGCGCCGTTATCGATGACTACAGCGCCCCTCTTTATCGCCTCCGGAGCGAAAGTCACCGCAGCCCCCTTTTCTCCTTCGGTGCCGGCAAAAAGGGCGATGTCAATACCTTTGAATCCTTCCGGAGAAACCGCCTCCACGGCGTACTTCTGTCCATCTACATCGATCTCGCGGCTTGAGCGCGCAAAAACGCGCAGGTCCTGGACCGGGAAGTTCCTCTCTTTTAATACGCGCAGCATCTCTATGCCCACTACGCCGGCGCCTATGACTGCGACATTATATTTTTTCATCGGTAAACCTCTCCTATTTTAGGTGTTTTACGACAAGGTCGCCGACCTCGCTGGTAGAATAGCCCATCTTTCCCGCGGCGAGGGACTTTAATTTTGTCTGCACCACCTCGATCACTGCGTCTTCCACCGACTTTGCCGCCTTCTCCTCTCCCAGGTTCTCAAGGAGCATTGCGCCTGCGCAGACCGCCGCCAGAGGATTGATCACGTTCTGGCCGGTATATTTCGGGGCGCTGCCGCCGATCGGCTCAAACATGGATACGCCCTTGGGGTTGATGTTGCCTCCTGCGGCAATACCCATTCCTCCCTGGATCATTGCGCCCAGGTCGGTAATGATGTCCCCGAACATATTATCCGTCACGATCACGTCAAACCACTCCGGATTCTTCACGAACCACATGGTCGTGGCATCCACGTGCGCGTAGTCAGTGGTAATATCCGGGTATTCCCTGGCTACTTCATAAAAGGTCCTCTCCCAGAGGTCCCAGGCATAAGTCAATACATTCGTCTTGCCGCAAAGGGTCAGCTTCTTCCTCTTATTGCGCTTGCGCGCGTATTCGAAGGCATAACGGATGCAGCGCTCGACGCCCTGGCGGGTATTGTAGGAGACCTGTATGGCGACTTCGTCTTTTGTGCCCTTGTCCCGGAACTCGCCCATGCCTTTATAAAGGCCTTCCGAGTTCTCCCGCACTACCACAAAATCAATGTCCTCGGGCCTTTTGTCTTTCAGCGGGCAGAAGCCGGAATTATATAGTTTCACCGGACGCAAGTTTATATACTGGTCAAGGCTAAACCTTAATTTCAGGAGCACCCCGGTCTCAAGGATGCCGGGTTTTACGTCCGGGTCCCCTACCGCGCCCAGGTATATGGCGTTATATTTTTTTAACTCTTCGATGTCCTGGTCGCCGACGAGCTTGCCGGTCTTAAGGTACCTGGCCCCGCTAAAATCGAAGGCTTTCGCCTCGTATTTAAAGCCGAACTTTTTAGCCGCCGCCTCCATTACCTTCAGGCCTTCGCGGACCACCTCCGGGCCTGTCCCGTCTCCGGGGATAACTGCGATCTTAAACATTTCTGCGCGACCTCTCTTTCATATAATTCATAAGGCCCCCCTTTTCTACGATCTCCTGCAGGAATCCGGGGAATGCCTCGGTCTTATAAGTCTCATTTTTAGTGAGGTTTTTAATCAGGCCCTCCGAGAGATCGATCTCAAGCGTATCCGCCTCCTCGATCCTCTCTATCTGGCCGCACTCAAGGAAAGGCAGGCCTATATTGATGGCGTTGCGGAAGAATATCGCCGCAAAACTCTTTGCAACTACTGCGCTGATCCCACACCCTTTGATCGCAAGCGGGGCGTGCTCCCGCGATGAACCGCAGCCGAAGTTCTCACCGGCCACAATAATATCCCCCGGGCTGACCTTGCCGGCAAAATCCGGGCGGATGCTCTCAAGGCAGTGCCTCCCGAGCTCTCTGGCATCGGTGGAGACAAGGTATTTTGCCGCGATGATATCGTCGGTATTACAATCGTCTCCCAGCTTATGGACTCTTCCTTTGATGATCATCTTTCCAATCCGCCTGCGCCCTGCAGCCCCTGCATCATACCGGAGATATCCTGCTGCCTCACTCCCGCCGGCAGAACGAACAGGCTGTCGTCAAGGGGCGCATTGACGACCAGGTTTTTATAATGTACGGTCGCGCCCCCGGTCTCTAACTTTACAGGAAAATCTACCGACTCATCCATCCACATCTTGACCGGTACGGCCCCCTTTGAGCAGTTGTAGACGCCGCAGTTTTTTCCGTCGCAAGCCTCCTGTCCCAGATACTCACAGTCTTTTTTATAGTCTCCCACTTCAGGGACCTGCCCTGCCGCCTCTCCTGCGGGCACGGTTACAGCCATGTTCTGCGCAGGCATATACATATACGCCTGCACGCCGTCGAAAATAGTGATGGTCTCGATCCCGCCGGTCTGCATCACCATGCGGCTTTTCTTGCCCTTAGTGTAGACTTTAGTAGCCGTGCTGCCCATGACAGGGGTCTCCATTACCACATCAAACTGCAGAGTGGAATAATTACGCTCAGCCTGCGCAAAAGCGAGAACCGCAAACAAAGACATTAAACATAATAACGACTGCCTGATCAGTGCCTTCATATCCGTCTCCTTAGGATAGTTCTCCGGGATGCGTGACCCTGCCCGTAACTGCCGAGGCTGCGGCCACTGCGGGCCCGGACAGATAGACAAACGACTCAGGGCTGCCCATCCTTCCGATAAAATTACGGTTCGTGGTCGCAAGGCAGACTTCTCCGGCGGTAAGTATCCCCATATGGCCGCCCAGACACGGGCCGCAGGAAGGCGTCTCAAACACCCCTCCTGCCCTGACAAAGACCTCCGCCAGCCCTTCCCTGACCGCCTCTAAATATATCTTCTGCGTCGCCGGGATGACTACCAGCCTCAACCCCGGCCTGATCTTCCTGCCGCGCAGGATCTTGGCCGCTACCTTTAAGTCCGTGATCCTTCCGTTAGTGCAGGAACCGATAACTACCTGGTCCAGCTTCACATTACCTAAGCTCGAAGCTGGCTTGACATTGCTGGGTAGATGGGGACAAGCCACCATGGGCTCAAGGCCCGAAACATTCCACTCGTAAATCTTCTCATAAACGGCATCTTTATCAGACTTAAGCCCTTCCCATGTTTTTAGCTTTTTACTTGTGACGTGGTGACCTTGTGACTTGGTGACCTCTTTTATATATCTCAGCGTTACCTCATCCGGCTCGATTATGCCTGCCCTGGCTCCGGCCTCTATCGCCATATTCGATATGGTGAGCCTCTCTTCCGCGCCCAGCGCCCTGATCACCGGTCCGCTGAACTCCATTACCTTATATAAGGCGCCGTCTACGCCGATCTCGCCTATCGTAAACAGGATCAGGTCTTTTCCGCTGACCCATTTCTTGAGTTTTCCATGATAGACGAACTTTACCGTTTGCGGAACCTTCAACCAGCATTTGCCGTCAATAAAGGCGCGCGCAAGGTCAGTCGAACCCACCCCGGTGGCATAGCTGCCCAGCGCACCGTAAGTGCAGGTGTGCGAATCCGCGCCGATCACCAGGCTTCCCGGCAGCACCAGGCCCAGCTCCGGAAGGAGGACATGTTCAATACCCATACAGCCGACTTCAAAATAATTCCTGATCTTCTGCTCTCCGGCAAAATCCGCCAGGACCTTGCACTGGTTTGCGCTTCTTGAATCCTTTGCCGGAGCAAAATGGTCCGGGACAAGGACTATTTTCCCGGGGTCAAAGACCTTCTTGAAGCCGGCCTTCCTGAACTCTGCGATAGCAAGGGGTGCGGTAATATCATTACCGAGGGCAAGATCGACATCTGCCTCGATAAACTCATGCGGCTTTATTGACTTCCTGCCGCAATGAGCCATGAGTATCTTTTCAGCGATTGTATAACCCATAGTTTAAATTCTAAATTCGAAATCCTAATTTCTAAACAAATCCCAAATCCTAAACTCCAACGTCCCAACAATACTTAGTTTGGAATTTGGGAAATTGAAATTTAGAAATTGTTTAGGATTTAGTGCTTGGGATTTAGAACTTAATTTCATCCTTCAAACTTCTTCACAATCAGTGTAGCGTTGTGGCCGCCGAAGCCTAAGGAATTGGACATGCAGACATCCACCTTCGCTTTGCGGGCGGTATTGGGGACATAATCCAGGTCACAGTCAGGATCCGGATGTTCGTAGTTGATCGTCGGCGGGATGACTCCGTCCTTTATCGCCAGGCAGCAGGCCGCAAACTCGACGCCTCCGGCAGCGCCCAGCAGATGGCCGGTCATGGATTTAGTGGAAGAGACCGCTATTTTCTTAGCGTGGCTTCCTAAGGCCTTCTTTATCGCCACAGTCTCCAGCTTATCGTTAAGCTTGGTAGAAGTTCCGTGAGCGTTAATATAATCTATGTCCTCGGGATTAAGCCCTGCGTCACGCAGAGCTGAGAGCATTGCCCGGCAGGCTCCGTCTCCTTCAGGATCAGGGGCAGTGATATGATAGGCATCGCAACTCATGCCGTAACCGCAAATTTCACCGTAAATGCGCGCGCCTCTCTTCTTTGCATGCGCAAGGCTCTCAAGGACTACCAGGCCGCATCCTTCGGCCATGACAAAACCGTCCCGCTCTGCATCAAAGGGACGCGATGCCTTCTGAGGCTCGTGATTACGTAAAGAGAGCGCCTTTAAAGCGCAAAAGCCGCCGACCCCTAGAAATGTGATGCAGCTTTCCGTGCCTCCGGTGACCATCACGTCGGCATCCCCGCGCTCGATGATCTTAAAGGCGTCTCCGATCGCGTGTGACCCCGAAGCGCAGGCGGTGGCGACGCAGGAATTAGGCCCCTTCAGGCCGAAATTGATCGCTACATGGCCGCTGGCCTCGTTCACGATGAGCATAGGTATAAGAAAAGGCGAGATGCGCGAAGGCCCTTTCTCGTAATAGACCTTGGCCTCTACTTCAACGGTATGCAGGCTCCCTATGCCCGAACCGACCAGAACGCCTATCCTGGCCAGGTCTTCCTTATCCAGCTCTAAACCGCTATCCTTGATCGCCTGCGTGGCGCTGGCTACGGCGTACTGGACAAACTTATCCATCCGCTTGGTATCCTTGGAGGATAGACCGTAGAGGCCGGGGTCAAAGCCTTTTATTTCGCCGGCGATGCGTGAATCGAATTTCGAGGCGTCAAAGGTCTTCAGGACATCTACGCCGCTTGCGCCTTCTCTTAAGGACTTCCAGAAAGAAGGCACATCATTGCCGACCGGCGTGATCACTCCCAGGCCCGTAACTACGACTCTGTTTTCCTGCATGTTTTATCTGACTGTGTTAATCCCGCTGCTCCGTAAACAAGGCGGGATAAATTCGGCCAGACAACTTACGCTCCCTGCCCCGCCTTTGGCGGGGGGGGAGTCGCGTAAGTTATGGCCTCATTTAATAAATACCCCGCCGGAATGCGGCGGGGTATTTTGAACACGGATCTATCTGTAGACTTTATTTCGCGGCGGATTTTGAGTCGATGTACTTCATTGCATCACCCACGGTGATGATCTTTTCCGCGTCTTCATCCGGGATCTCGATGCCGAATTCCTCTTCAAGAGCCATGACCAGCTCTACGGTATCCAGCGAATCAGCGCCCAGGTCATCCACAAAAGATGCCTCGGGGGTGACCTCTTCTGGTTTTACTCCCAGCTGCTCTGCGATGATTGATTTGACCTTATCATGCACTGCTGCCATGCGTTTACCTCCTCAATTAATTTGCCCTAGATTTCCGGGCTGGCAAATTATGCCATTACCATTCCGCCGTCCACTACTATAGTCTGGCCGGTAATATAGCTGGCATCGTCTGATGCCAGGAACAAACACACATTGGCGATATCTTCGGGGCTGCCAAACCTGCTTAAGGGAATAGCCTGTTTCATCTTCTCCTTAAGCTCCTCGGGAAGCTTTGCCGTCATCTCGGTTGAGATGAAGCCCGGCGCCACTGCGTTTACGTTGATATTGCGGCTGCTCAGTTCCTTGGCCGCGGTTTTGGTCAGAGCGATTATGCCTGCCTTGGAGGCAGAATAGTTTGCCTGCCCGGGGTTTCCGATTATCCCGATGATCGAAGCGATGTTGATGATCCTGCCTGAGCGCTGCTTGATCATGGGCCGGGATACGGCCTTGATGCAGTTGAACGTGCCTTTCAGGTTCACATCCAGCACCGCATCCCACTCCTGCTGGCTCATTCTGAGAAGAAGATTGTCTTTGGTGATGCCGGCATTGTTAACTAATATATCAACCTTTGCGAAATTGTCAAGAATTTTGTTTAGCGCTTCCTCTACCTTGGCAAAGTCGGTGACATCCATGGAGACGGCTAAGGCTTTCCTGCCGCCAGCCTCTATCTCCTTAGCCGTACTCTCTGCCGCTTCTATATTTACGTCCGCCACCACTATGTCTGCTCCGGATGCGGCAAAGCATAGAGCAATAGCCTTACCTATGCCGCGAGCGCCCCCTGTGACCAAAGCAACCTTATCTTTAAGCTCCATCTTGCCTCCCTAACTACTATCTGCTAACTGCTATCTACTGTATTTAGGATGTCCTCTTTCTTCTCTATGCCGGTAACCGGTATACTGCTGTCAATACGGCGCATCAGGCCCTTTAGCACCTTTCCCGGGCCGAATTCATAAAAATCGGTCACGCCCTGGGAGATGATATATCTCATTGATTCTTCCCATTTTACCGGAGAATACATCTGCTGGATGAGGTTCTCGCGGATCTGGCCTGCGCGGTATTGCGGCATGGCGGTAACATTACTTACTACCGGCACTGCCGGTGCGGATACCGGGGTATTCTCAAGAAAGAGCTTTAGCTCAGCTGACGCTTCAAACATGAGGGATGAGTGGAAGCCGCCGCTCACCTCAAGGAAAATGACTCTTTTTGCCCCCTGCCCCTGGCACGATTTAGCCGCCGCATCCACTGCTTCAGACTTACCGGAGATGACGATCTGGCCGGGGGCATTGAGGTTGGCGATCTCTGCGCCGGTCTTAAGACAGATATCCTTGACCGCATCAAAACCCAGTTCAAGCACCGCTGCCATCTTTCCGGGGTAGCGGCAGGTGGCATCTTCCATGATCTCGGCCCTTCTCCTTACCAGCCTAAGGCCGTCCTCAAAGGTAAGGCTGCCTGCGGCGATCAGCGCGCTATACTCCCCGAGGCTAAGGCCGGCCATAAAAAGGGGGTGCGGCTTGGTTATGCTCTTGAATGCTTCAAGGGCCGCGATGCTTACGGTGAGGATCGCCGGCTGCGACATGATCGTCTGCTTAAGCATGGCCGGATCGCCGCTGAACATGAGGCGGGACAGGGAAAAATGGAGCGCCTCATCGGCAGAATCAAAGACCGCCTTGCTTTCGGGAAAGGCCTCGCATAAGTCCTTTCCCATCCCGATATACTGGCTGCCCTGGCCTGCGAACAGAAAAGCTGTCTGTGCCATAGGTTAATTTACCATTCAATGACTACTGCGCCCCAGACCAGGCCCGCACCGAAGGCATCCAGCAGCACGGTGTCTCCCTTTTTGACCCTGCCTTCTTTTACCGCCTCGCAAAGCGCGGTAATGGTGGAGGCGCTGGACATATTGCCGTATCTTTCTATATTCAGGTAGATCTTCTCCTGCGGAAAGTTAAGCTTTTTTGCCATAGCCATAATGATGCGCACATTCGCCTGATGGGGAATGACCAGGTCTATATCTTTAGGTTCAAGCCCCGCTTTTTTGATCGCCATATACGCTGCTTCGGCCATGGTCGTCACCGCAAGCTTAAAGACTTCGTTTCCCTCCATCTTTAGATAATGCAGCCGGTCCTCCAGCGTTTGAGTGGTCGCCGGATGCCGGGAACCGCCGCCGGGAATATTCAAAAGGTCTGCCCTTGTGCCGTCGCTGCCCAGGTACGTGGAGAGTATGCCTCCTGCCTCCACCTCTGAAAGCACAGCCGCAGCTGCGCCGTCCCCGAATAAGACGCAGGTATTCCTGTCTTCCCAATCGGTAAAAGCGGAGAGCTTTTCCGCTCCGATTACTAAAATATTCTTGTAGGTGCCGCGGGAAATGAACTGGCTGGCGACGCTTAAGGCGTAAACGAATCCGGCGCAGGCAGCGCTGACATCGAAAGCTGCGGCGTTCTTTGCGCCGATACCATGCTGCACATAGCAGGCGACCGAAGGAGTAAACATATCCGGGGTGATGGTGGCGACGATGATCAATTCAAGGTCGATTGCGGCAAGCTTCGCGTCCAGGAGCGCCTCCTTGGCGGCCTTTATCGCCAGGTCCGAAGTGGCCTCATTCTTAGCCGCGATCCTGCGCTCTTTGATGCCGGTGCGCGTAGTGATCCATTCATCGGAGGTATCGACCATCTTCTCAAGGTCGGCGTTGGTCAGTACCTTTTTGGGCAGATACTCTCCCAGGCCTATAATACCTACTCTTTTCACTCTTACGCTTTCCTTTCTATGCTGATTTATTTCGGCTTGATCGCTTCGAGGATTTTTTCGTTGAAGGAGCGTTCGACTTCTTCTTTGGCGACACGGATAGCGTTCTTGATGGCTTTGATGTTTGAGCGGCCGTGGCCGATGATCACGACTCCGTTTACCCCCAAAAGCGGCGCTCCGCCGTATTCGGAATAATCCAGCTCCCGCTTAAAACGCATGAAGCTTGACCTTAACATCAGGAGCCCGATCTTACTCATGGGATTGCTTAACAGGTGCTTCTTGAGGAATGCCTGCATGGTCTCAACCACCGACTCCGTCACCTTAAGTGCAACGTTACCCACAAAGCCGTCGCAGACGATGATATCGCTCTTTCCGGAGAAGAGGTCCTTTCCCTCCACATTGCCGATGAAATTAAGGCCGCTCTTTTCCAGGAGTTCGCGCGCCTCCTTAATCACCTCGGTACCCTTGCTCTCTTCTTCTCCGATATTCAGGATCCCGACTTTGGGGTCGGGCCTGTTGAGGATGTAGCGGAAATAGGCGTCCGCCATGATGGCGTACTGCAGTAAATGCGTGGGCTTAATGTCGATATTGGCGCCCACGTCGATGATCAGGGAGATGTCCTTTAAAGTGGGGGTAATGATGGCGATCCCCGGCCGCTCGATCCCGGGAAGAAGCCCCAGCCACAGGGTCGCAGCGCAGACTACCGCGCCGGTATTGCCGGCGCTGAAGAACGCATCGGCCTTTCCTTCCTTGACCAGGTTCAACCCTACGACTATAGAAGAGTTCCTTTTACGCCTGACGCTGGTGGCGGCGGATTCGTCCATCTGGATCACGACGGGGGCGTGGTGCACGGTGATATTGCTGCCGTTGTATCTGGCTTTCTTTAAAAGCGGGGTGATCCTGGCTTCGTCTCCTACCAGGATCACTTCGGCATTATATTCGTTTACTGCCGCGACTGTCCCCTCGATAACTACCTCGGGCGCATGATCCCCGCCCATCGCATCAACGACTATCTTCATCTCTTCTTCTTCTTTTCTTTGACTTCGATCTCGACGACTTTCCTGCCGTTGTAATAGCCGCAGACCATGCAGGCGCGGTGAGGCAATTTCGGCTGCTTGCACTGGGGGCAGGAAGAAAGATTCGTCGTCGCCACTTTCCAGTGTGTGCGGCGCCTTCGGCCGCGCGCTTTAGAATGTCTTTTTTTCGGTAGAGCCACAGCGAACTCCTTTCACTTATTTACAATCGCACTTTCCTTCGTTCAGGTTCCTGCCGCATTTCGGGCATAGCCCCTGACAATCCGCCTTGCACAGAGGTTTTACCGGATAATCCAGGATCGCCTCTTCCCTGATCTCGGGATCCAGATTCACTAACGGGTTCTGGTTATCCGCCGGAAGATCCAGGTCAAACTCTTTATTAAACTTTATCTGGACGGCCTCAAGGCACCGGCTGCAGGTAGCCTTAAGCAGGGCGGCCATATTCAGATGCAGATGGACGGCATTGGTGATCTTGGTCGCCTCTACAGTCACCTTAAGCGGGGTGGTAAACTTGACACAATCCGTGTCCAGGTCCAGGCTCTCCGGCGGAAAATCCTCGGCGAGAATCAGCCCTTCCTCCGGTATCTGGTTGATATCTATTTTCATAAAGTCTGTTTATGCAGCTTTATTTTAAGCGCTTCTTCCACAAAATCAGGGACAAAACTGGACAGATCCGCGCCGAGCGTTGCCGCCTCCTTTAAAAGTTTCGAAGAGAGGTAGCTGTAGGATTCCTGCGGCATCAGAAAGATCGTCTCGATATCGGGTGCGAGCTTGCGGTTCGTCAGGGCCATCTGAAACTCATACTCAAAATCAGAGAGCATGCGCAGGCCCCGGATCAGGACCTTGGCCTTGTGTTTACGCGCATAATCCACTACCAGCCCGTCAAAAGACTCAATCTCCACCCCTTTTAAGCCGGCAGTAGCCTTCCTGATCATGGCTACCCTTTCCTCAAGGCTGAAGAGCGGGCCCTTATGCGGATTGCGCGCCACGGCTACGATCACCTCGGAGAATACCTCCTGCGCCCGCTTGATCAGATCGATGTGGCCGTAGGTGACCGGGTCAAAGGTACCCGGATAAATGGCTACCTGACACATACTTACGCTTCTTTCCTATAAATGGAGATTACAGTATCGCCGTACCTGGCTTGCTTGACGAGGCTAAGCTTTCCGGCTTGCCGGGGGAGCTCATCGCGCTTAAAATGCTGCACTACCACCAGACCAATGGGCGCTAATATATCATAAGCCCCCAGCATTTGCAAGGCTTTTTTTGACGCAGAAGGCGGCACACCAACCCATCCTTTAGGGTTGGGTGTTGACGCAGAAGGCGGCACACCAACCCATCCTTTAGGGTTGGGTGTTGACGCAGAAGGCGGCACACCAACCTTTCTGTCCATAGAGGACGCACTTGGCAATCCTTTATGCCAAGGTGCCTTAAGGTTGGGCGTTGCCGTACCCTTCTTATAGTAAGGAGGGTCTAAGAAGATGATTTCAAAGCTTTTCTTCTCTTTATGCAGGAGCCGGATCGCGCTTTCAGAATCCAGGGGAATAAGGCTGCAGTCGGTTATTCCCAGGGACTCTATATTCCTGCGGATCGCCTGCAGGGATTCCCGTTCAGGCTCAACCAGGGTAAGGCTCGCAGCTCCCCTGGAGAGCGCCTCAAAGCCCACTGCCCCCGAACCGGCAAAAAGCTCCAGGAAAGAGAGCCCCTCGATGTCTCCCAGGATGTCAAAGACCGCCTTCCTTACCTTATTCTGGGTCGGCCGGATGCCTTTGGGCATCTTAAGGAGCCTGCCTTTGAATATACCGGTAGTTATTCTCATCAGAGATTATTTCAGCGATCTTAAAGCAAGGTCTGCCGCGTCTTTTCCGGAGACAAGGGCCCCGTGCATGCCGCAGCCTGGCCTGGTCCAGGCGCCGGAAAGGAAGAGCCCCCTGACCCGGGTGCTTTGCGCCAGGCGGTTGATGCTCGCCTGGTTCACCGTCTGGGCAAAGCCGTAAATCGCGCCTTCCGGCAGAGTGCCGAAACGCTGCATAGTCTTAGGGGTGGCGACTTCCATGACCTCGATGGTTTCGCTTAAACCCGGCAGGTATTTTTCCAGCCGCCTGATCAGCCGGCCAGCCACCGCAACTTTTTTCTCTGCGTATTCTCTCCCGTTTAAATGCGCCCAGTTGGCGAAATTATCCAGGGACATGATCAAGAGGCTCCCCTTGCCCGGCGGGGTGAGGCCGGGGTCAAGCTGCGCATGGTCCACGGCAGAAAAGGCGCTATGTTCATAATCGCCCCGCATAAAGCGGCCAAAACCCTCGTCATGGTCGTAGCCGGTGCAGACCGAAAGCATGAAATGCTCCATACCCAGGCTCTTTGCCGGGACATTTAAGCCCAGGTATATCTGAAGCGCAGAGACTGATTTTTCCATCGCTGCCAGACGCCGGGCATAATCTTTCTTCAGTTCGCCGTCATCGAGCAGAGTGCATAACGTATCTATGGCATTGGCATTGGAAATCACTGTGCGGGCCCTGAACTCTTCCCCTTTAGCGGTGACCACCCCGCAGGCGCCGGACCTTGCGGTGACGATCTTTTTTACTTCGGTATTAAACCTCACCTCGCCCCCCAGCTCTTCTATTCTTTGCGTCATGGCCCTGAATATCCGGATAAAGCCTCCCCTGCAATAAACAGTAGGCTCGAAATAATAACCCCTGAAGACGACCAGAAAATAAAATGCCGAAAGGCGGCTGGGAGGCGAGCCGATGAAACGCCAGATCTCGGTAAGGATAGCCGTCAGTTTCTTATCGCTGATGTATTTCTTAAGGAAACTTTCGGCAGTAAGGCAGGAGGCCCTGATGATCCCCGGATAAAGGATGGGGGCAAGCGCCAGGTTAAGCCATTCAGGCAGCTTCGAATCCGCATAGCGGTCAAACTGACGGTAGAGATCTTTAAGGCCGCAAAAGAGCCGGCTCAGCTCTTCTGCCTGATGCGGGAAGCTCTTCTTTAAATAATCCTTGTAGTGTCCGGGATCAAAGTCTGCGACAAAGTCGTGTTCGGGAAACCTGATGCGGCAGAAATCTTTCAGGGGGATAAACTCAAGGCCATTATCCAGGCCGTATTCCTGCAGGAACCGGCGCACCTCACCGCCCTCTGCCAGGGCATCCACGCAGTGCAGGGCGGATTCGAAGGTAAAACCCCGGCGGGTAAAGGTTGTGCCCAGCCCTCCGGGAAGAGGCTGTTTTTCAAGGACCAGGACCTTCCTGCCTGCAGCTGCCAGCTTGACTGCCGGGACCAGTCCGCCGGTGCCGGCGCCGATGATTATGCAATCATAAAGCATAAGTTAAAGACCGTCCAGGAACTTAACCGCCTCGGCGATCACCTTTTCCTTTTCCTGGTCAATGGTGATCATGTGGTAACTGTCTTCCAGCATCACCAGGCTCTTCCTGGAAGAGCCGATCCTTTCGTAAAGGTATTGGGCGTTGCGCGGGCTGGTCATATCGTCTTCGCGGGCATGAATGATCAGGATGGGGCTCTTCACAGAAGAGAGCACCTGTTTTACTACCTTGGTAAAAAGGTGGTGCTGATAAAGGCAGGCAAGCGGGAAAAATGGGCTGCCGAAGATAAGGACTTTCTGGTCGAAGTCGCGCGCTTTTGCCTGCTTATAAAATCTCTCGATGTGCGCCCGGGAATATTCATCCTTCAGGCCGTAAGGCCAGCCTTCCCTGATATTGACGGCATTCCTGATAAAGGGTATGTGCCAGGTCAGATACATAAATACCCTTTTCTTAGGCAGGGCCCAGCCGTCATAAAACAGGGTGGGGGCAAGGGCGATGATGCCGGAGACCTCATCGGGAAACTCATGGGCAAGCCTGACCGCCATCAAAGCGCCCATAGAGAGGCCGCCGACATAAACCCGGTCATATTGCTCTTTCAGCCGGTGCAGGTCGCCTGCGCAAAAGGAATATATCTGCTGCCAGGTGACCCTTTTAAGCTCTCCCAGGGAAGAACAGTGGCGCGGCAGGGTGTTGCAGGCCACGGTGTATCCGGCCCTATTCAGCCCCTTGCCTAAATAACGCATTTCGCTGGGCGTACCGGTGATCCCGTGGATCAAAAGAACCGCTTTACCGTTTGTGCCGGTAAGCGAAAAATTGTACTTCTTGGAATTCTCCGTTTCCATAGGGGTAGTATTATAGCACAAAATTCTTAAAGATGACCGAGGCGTTATTTCCGCCGAATGCCGAGGCATTATTCATGGCGAACTCTACCTTAAGCCTGCGGCAGGAGTTCGGCACGCAGTCGATGTCGCAGTCGGGATCAGGGGTCTTGAAATTTATCGTCGGAGGGATACACCCTTCTTTTATCGCCAGGCAGCAGGCGACCGACTCGATCGCAGAAGCAGCGCCCATAGTATGGCCGAGCATGGATTTGATGGATGAGACCGGGATATCGCGGCAGGCGCTGCCAAAGACCTCTTTCATCGCCAGGCACTCCTCCCGGTCATTAGCAGGCGTACCTGTGCCGTGGGCGTTGATGTAATCGATATCTCCGGGAACTAACGAAGACTCGCTAAGCGCATTACGGATCGCCCGAGCTATGCCCGGGGCATGCGGGGCAGTCATGTGATAGGCGTCGCAGCTTATCCCGTAGCCTGCCACTTCGGCCAGAATATCCGCGCCCCTCTTCTGTGCGCGGTCAAGGGATTCCAGGACTAGGGCCGCAGCGCCCTCGCCGACCATCATCCCTTTCCTGTCCTTGTCGAAGGGCTGGCAGATCTCGGGGGCTACGGCGAAAAGCCGGTTAAAACCGGTAAAAGCGATCTTTGAAAAGGCATCCGTTCCTCCGGCAAGCATGACATCCGTCACCCCTGCCCTTATCAGGTCAGCGGCGTATCCGAGGGCGTAATTTCCGGCTGCGCAGGCATTAGGAAGGACAAGATTGGGGCCTTTAAGCTTGAACTCTATCCCGACATTGGCAGCCAGCACATTGGCCGGCAGGCGCGGCAGCCAGACAGGATCGATTGCCTGCTCTCCTTCTTTTACCCAGCGGTAATTGATCCGCTCAAAGACCTGCGTCTCGCCCATCGTCGTGCCGAGGATGACCCCTGCCTTTTCTTTATCGCCGGCGCTCAGTTTCAAGCCTGCGTCGGAAAACGCAAGGCGGGAAGCGGCTATGGCCAGTGCAGATGCCCGGCCGACCAGTTGCGCCCTCCTCCTGCTCATAAAGTCCTCGGGGGAAAAATCTTTTATCTCGCCGCCGTTGTGCGTGGGAAAACCGGAGGTATCAAAGGTCTCGACCGGCCGGATGCCCGATTTGCCCGCAGTCAGGGCTTTCCAGAAAACGTCCCGGCCTATGCCGATGGAAGAAACTACCCCGACTCCGGTAATAACGACTCTCTTATCCATTCTCTCTGGCGCTCAGGCTGATCTCTCCCCGGGCAACGACTTTATCGCCGACGCGCGCTTCGGCGCTCACGATGCCGATATTAGAAAGCATTTTCAATGGCTCTACCTTGATGATTAACTGGTCGCCAGGTGAAACCGGCTGCAAAAAACGCATCTTCACTGCGCCCAGATAATAGGACATGTTCTTGCCGGATAACCCGGACTTACCAGAATAGAAAAGCACGATTGAAGCCTGGGCCATGGCCTCAATGATCAACGCCCCGGGCATGACCGGCCTGCCGGGAAAGTGTCCGGAGAAGAACTGCTCGTTAAAACTGACGTTCTTTACCGCCACGGCCTTTTTCCCGGGCTCTAATTCAGTCACCCGGTCGATCATCAGGAAGGGGTAACGCTGCGGCAGTATCTCCTGTATCTGTTCGATATTAAGCATCTTGTCCTTTCTTGTCTAAAAACTCCCGGGCTACGGCTACTGTCTGCCGCAATGTGGTCAGTTGCGTCAGTTTCTCCTCGGGGATGTGGATGCGATACTTCTTCTCCATCGCCGCCAGGATCTCCAGGGCCATCATGGAATCCACGCCCAGGTCCTCAAAAAACCTGGCGTCCGGGGTGACCTCCCGAGGTTCCTTCTCAATAATCTCTGCGATAAGATTCCTGATTTCGTTTTCCAGATCCTCCATCTTAATATGCCTCCTATTGTATGGATAACCCTCCGTCAACGATGACTACCTGTCCGGTGATAAAACTTGCCCGGTCGCTGGCCATGAATTCCACTACCCTTGAGACATCATCAGCCGAACCGAACCTGGCAAGGGGTATCCTCTTCCTGATCGCCTCGCGGAACTCTTCTTTCAGCGAACCGATCATATCCGTATCGATGAATCCCGGGGCCACGGCATTGACCCGGATATTGTAAGCGGCTACTTCCCTGGCTAAAGCCTTAGTAAAGCCAATGATGCCGGCCTTGGAGGCGGAATAATTAGTCTGACGGGGCAGGCCCGTCACCCCGCTTACCGAGGTGATATTCACGATAGAGCCGCTCTTCTGTTTTAAAAAAGTGACGATGGCGCACCTGGTGGCGTTAAAGGTGCCGTTTAGATTCGTATCCACCACCTCAAGCCACTCCTCCCTGGTCATCATCATCAAGGCCTTGTCGCGGGTGATCCCGGCATTATTCACCAGTATATCCAGCTTTCCGAAATCGTCCTTCACTCTTTCTATAAGCTGTCTGGACTGGTCGAAATCGCGCACATCCGCCTGTAAAGCCAAAACGCGCCTGCCGAGTTTCCCTGCTTCCCGGATCAACAGATCTGCTTCCTGGGAACTTTTCAGATAAGTAAAGGCCACATCGCAGCCTGAACGGGCCAGGCGTAAGACTATTGCCCGGCCTATGCCTCTTGTCCCGCCCGTAACTATCGCGACTTTATCTTCAAGCAGCATTTTTATCCTTCTGGCCCCCGAAATCGGCAATCACAAGGCTTGTGCTGCAACCGCTTAACGAAACGGCGTTGACCAGCACATTCTTTACTTGCGTTTCGCGGGCCGTATTGGGCACGCAGTCCAGGTCGCAATCCGCGTCACTCTCTCTGTAATTGACCGTCGCAGGCACGGTCTGCCGCTCTATCGCGCCTACTGCGGATACTGCCTGCAACGCCGCCGAAGCGCTGAAACATTCTCCGAGCATGGACTTGACGGAACTGGCGGGTGTCATTTTAGCTTTTGCGCCGAAGACTTCCTTTATCGCTCTTGTCTCCTCGAGGTCTGCCGCCCAGGTGGAGTTCGCCGCGCAGCTGATATAGCTGATATCTCCGGCAGGCATTCCCGAATCCTCAAGCGCCGCAGAGACCGCCTTCTTCAGCCCGTCTGCCCTGGTATAATATTTATTGAGCCGGTAAGGATCAAAGCCCCTGCCTGAACCGAGGACTTCGGCAAAGATCCGGGCATTCCTTTTCCTGGCATGCGTAAGCTCTTCGAGGCAAAGCACGGCTGCGCCTTCCCCCAGGATGACCCCGTTTCTTCTTTTGTCAAAAGGGCAGCTTAATTCCGGAGCGCCTTCTTTTAATCCGGCCAAAAGTCCGCCTTTATAAAAAGCCAGGTAAGTCTGCAGGCAGAGTTCTTCCACTCCGCCGGCTAAACATGCGTCTATCCTGCCTGACCTGATAGCCTGCGCAGCATAGATCAGGGCATCCAGGCTTGAACAGAAGCTGTTAGAAACCGAGACATTGAATCCCTGGATATTGAACTTTATAGAGACCTGGCTTGCCGCGGAATTGATCACTGTATTCGGAAAGAGCGCGGGGTTCACGTATCCGGGGCCTTCAAGGATCGCTTCCCGGTCAAAACCACTGATGCTGGAGATGCTGCCAAGGCTTGTGCCGACGGCTACTCCTATGCGGCCGCAATTCTCCTGCGTTACCGCTAAAGAGGCGTCATCCAGGCAGAGTTTTGTCGCCGAGCAGACGAGCCTGGTGCTGCGGTCAAGCGTCCTTAGGCCCTTTTGGCCGAGGTAATCCTGGGGGTTAAAGCCGCTGATCTCGCCGGCCAGATGCGCCTTCAGGGCCGCCGTATCAAAAAGCGAGACCGGCTTTATGCCGGATACCCCTTTAAAGAGAGCCTCATAAAAGGCATTCTTACCTATGGCATTAGATGCCAGCACCCCTATCCCCGTGATCGCTACCCTTTTGGCGTTCATCTTCGCTTAAAATTAAATATAAAGGATTACACAGATTTATTTAGATTACACAGATTGAAGCTTTAATCTGTGTAATCTACCCTTATAATCTGCGTAATCAGAACGATCATTTTTTTAAACAATGAAGTATTATATACCACAAGCACGGCGACTGCAAGGCTTTAGCCCACCAGCATCAGGCGCTCGTATTCCGGGAATCTCTTCAGCAATCTTTCTTTTAAGGCGAGGTTCTCTTTTGCCGTAAGCCTGGTATCGGAAGCGACCAGTTTGACCGCCTCTTCCCGCGCTGCCTTCAATAGATGCATCTGGGTAAGCGGGTTGGCTATCTTCAATTCGCTGAGGCCATGCTGCCGGCTGCCGAAAAACTCTCCCGGCCCCCGGATCTTTAGGTCCTCTTCGGCGATGCGGAAACCGTCATTGAATCTTGTCATCGCCTCGATCCGCGCTTTGGCCTGAGGCGTCTCAAGATCCGATATAAGCAGGCAGAATGATTCAAGGCTTGCCCTGCCGATACGGCCGCGCAGCTGATGCAATTGGCTGAGGCCAAAACGTTCGGCATGCTCTATAATCATGCAGGTAGCGTTCGGTATATCAATGCCCACCTCTAATACCGTGGTGGAAACCAGGACATCAAGCTCCCTGTCCTTGAACCTCTGCATGGCCTTATCCTGGTCCTCCTGCTTGAGCCTGCCGTGGATGAGCCCTACCCGGTAATCCCTGAACTCTTTTTTCTCTAGCTCCTCGTACATCTTCTCTGCTCCA
>VGKG01000006.1 GCA_016867115.1 Candidatus Omnitrophota bacterium
GTGATCATCATCATGGCCATGGTCACGGTGAACCTCTCCAAGGTCGCCCTGATCAAGACCGAGACCTCTAATGCCGCAGATGCCGGAGCCATAGCCGCCGGCTCAGCCATGGCCAGCCTCTTTAACAGCCTGGCCCAGGCTAATTCCTACATGATCACCGCTTATGAGGAGTTTATGGTCGAGGTCAGTGTTTTGTTTATTGAAGCCGTGGTTGCGTTGGTGACTGCGCAGTTAGAAGTAGCTACGGCCATAACGGAATTTGGTGTCGCAGAAGCGGAGTTAGATGTGGCATTAGCAGAGATAGGTTCGGCCATAGGTTTGGCGTATGAGCTGCCGGGTGCGGCAGCGCTGGACGCGGCGGCAGCAATCGTTACCCTCGGTGCTGCTGAAGCAGCCCTTGCCTTAGCTGAAACAGCGGTTGCTGCAGCAATAGTAGCGATAGGAGATTTTATCAGTACTATGTGGGGCATCCTTATCTCCGTAACTGCCTTTTACGGCGCCCAGTATTACATCTATTGCAACCTGCGCGATACGGCGGAAGAAGGCCGCTACAGCGCCCTCAAGATGGGGCATGGATATGCCTTCTCTAACAGCGGCACCGCCGGCAAGCTCACTGACTCCCAGAAGGATGATTTCGAGGCCTTCACCGATGCTATCAGCGACGACGATACCCCCGCTGAGACTTATACCTATTCCTGGAGTGACGGACAGGGGAGGGGTCACTCCGTGACCACCAATGTCACCACCCAGCTTCTGGACCATTTTCAGCTGCAGGTGGCGCTCCTGCCCTTTCCGGTGGAAGAAGCGGATTTGATCGCAATTATTACGTTAGCAGAGATTGTCGAGGGTGAGCTGGGTACTGTGGCCGCAACATTCCTGACGATGACGATAAAGCTTGTTCTTGCAGAGATACTCCTTTTTATCGCGGAGATCGTTTTATGGGTGGCCGAAGTCTTTCAGGTCATCTGTTGCGGATGCGGGCCGTGGTGTCCGTATTGCTGCGCTGCCTGCGCCCTCTGGATCGCCTGGTCTTCTATCGGAGCCGGGCTTTTGGGGGCTGCCGAGGGGCTGGTGGCTGCGGTAGCGGTAACAGTCGCCGCAAATCTAGTTCTTCTGGGAACGGTGGAAGGGGAGTTGATCGCTCTTGATATCATGGTGGCTGCTGCCTGGGCAGGCCTGGCGCCGGGAGACATCGTGGATAGCACCAGCTGCGGGGATGCCTGGACATGGATCATTCTCTGGATGGTTGACCTGGTGCATGACCGCAGGATCTCGGTCAGCTGCGCCCAAAGCCACGGAGGCGGTGATTACGGCTTCTGGGAGACCACCTATCCGGATACCTATAGCTCTGCCACGGTTGATTTTAGCGGTAACGGGGATATCTATGAGCCGGTGATGCGTTATGATGCTTCTATAGTCTCGGTAGAATAAAATGGAAAATAATACTCACGGAGGTGCAAAGATGTTTTTCGGGGTAAAGAGAGCAGGGCTGATACTGATTGCCGCAATCATACTTTTTTCCGGCATAGATTCGGGTGATGCTGCCCGGTGGGATTCAGGCAGCCTTCCGGTCCCGGCCAAGACCGAGAAGATGAAGGAGGAGAAGCGGCTGGTAGGAGGAACAGAATACATCTTTACTTATTATTCCAGCAGCCTTGAGCCTGCGGGCGTAAAGGATTTTTACCGCACAAAACTTACTGCCCTGGGCTGGCAGGAGCGTGATTTCAAGGCTGACCTGGAGAACATAAAAACGATGGCCGCAATCAGGCCGGATGCGTTCAGCAAGATGCTGGAGCAGAACCTTATTTTCATTAAGGAGAATAAAAGGATCATCATAAGCTTCATTCCTGAAGGCGCTTCCGGGGCCACGGATAAACGTATCAAGTTCAGTGTCTGCGTGGGGGATGCTTCTATTCCTAAGGGAGGCCAGAAGGGCTCTGTCCCCGAACTCCTCACTAAGCCTAAAAGGGAAGTGGCGCCGGTATATCCGGGAGCAAAGCTGGTGAGGGCAACGGAAGACGAGCGCATCTCAAGGCTCGCCTATTTGTCCGGGGATAAGATGGAGAAGATCGCCCGTTTTTACAAGGATAAGATGCCGGCCCTGGGCTTTAGCCTGGTCAATGAGAAGCCGTTTGAGGAGATCAGCGGTAAAGATACAATGCCTAAGGATTGCCCTACCTGCGCGCAGAAATCGCCTGTCCCGATGAAGATCGCGATACATAAGCTCAGCTTTATGAACGCCAAGAGAGATACCTGTAATATCGTCCTGACCAAGATCGATCTTCCGGATAACTTTCAGTCTTTGGCTAAGGGGGTAGAGGATATAGCCAAAGGGCTCGGTGAGACAGTGAGCGTAAAAATGGATTATACGAATATAATGGTAGACTATGAAAAAGCTAAAAAGTAAACGGGCGCAGCACTTGATGGAGTATGCGGTCTTATTTGCGCTGGTAGCGGCAGCGCTGGTAGGGATGCGCGTATTTTTCACCCGCGCAGTGCAGGAGAAGTTCCGCCAGTCAGCGGATGTCTTTGGCGGCGGGGAGCAGTATTCTCCGGGAAGGACCAGTACTTCCGGTGGCGGCATGAGTCAAGGGATGAGTGCCGGTTCAGCCAGCAGGAGCTCGGGTTCGGGCTTATCCGGCGGCTCAAGCGGCGAGGCAGGCGGGACTTTTGACTGGCATGACTGGCAGGAGGAGGTCACAGAGGAGGTAACAGAGCAGGAGACGGATTGCGCCAGCCTCAATGCCACAGTGAACACCGCAAACAGCCAGATAGGCGAGTTAAACAGCAATATCGCAGACCTGGATTCTCAGGTCGTCGAGATGGAGAATTACGAGGCGGAGTTCAGGCAGCGGGCATATATTGCATATCTCTTTGGGACAGAGTGTTCAGGGGAAGAGTGGGATGAGATGGCGGATGAATTTGATGTGGATCCGGTGAGCCAGAATATACTCGGCCAGAATGTCTACCGCAAAGGCGATCTTTATACGGCGGTTGCCGACAGGCTGGATGCGTCAGCTGCAGACTGCCGGACAAGAAGGGCGCAATTAGTGGCCCAGAGAGACGCCCTGCAGCAGACAGTAAACTCAACAAGCTCGGGTTATCCGGAATGTTTCTAGAGGAGCTTAAATGAGACATAGCAAATGGACAAAGATGCTCGGGTTTAAGATAGCGGCGGCAAGTATCGCCGGCATCTTTTTGTTCACTTGCGTCTGCCCTCGCCAGGCCCTGGCTGCCAGAAGCGAGGCAGGCGGCGGGGAACTGGAAGAGTTTGATATCGAAAGGGTCCTCACCAGCGTCGGGATCTCCATCGGCATCGCCTATGTCGGCAGCCTGATCAGCTCGACCTGGAACGCAGCTACTACGGCAGCGAATGCCGCAAATACCGCGGAAAAAGCCGTCGAGACGGCAGAGAAGATAGAGAAACAGCTTGAGGCAGCGGAAAAAGCAGGAGAGGCGCTGGAAAAGATCGAGAAGCTCGAGCGGCAGGCGGCACAAGCTGCCGAGGCAGCTAAGAAAGCGACGGAAGTGGCTTCTAAGACTTCGGTATTGAAGGGAGCCTGGGAGGGAGCGAAAAAGGCGATGTCCCTGAAGAGCATACTTAGCACGGTCAGGAATGCCTATAATACCTATGTCGCCACTTATCAGGTCGCCCGGCTGATCGGCGCCATGGGCGCTTACTATGACTGGAGCAACCGGACTACTTATATCCTTACTCTGGTAGCATGTGCTGCGGTCGCCGGATTCCTTAACCCCGAGAGCTCAACCGGAAGAGACCTGGATACCCAGCAGACAGTCTACACTGACAATCCACAGGTGGCCGAGGCCTTGGGCGGAGAGGGAGCTATTGATACGACCAACCTTTCTCCCGAATATCAGGATATGGTTCAGAGCATGCGTGATTCGGGCATGACCGATGCCCAGATCAACAGGGGGCTGACTGTTCAATACGGTTCGGATTGGACTAATTACAAAGCCTATAGCATCACGCCTACGCCGAATGCTAGCTATGTAGTGCAATACGAACCCAATGCCTCTGCTACGAAGACCTATTTAAATAATGAAGGCATACAGTATTCTTCCGGCACAATGCCTACTGTGAGCCCTGACGGAGTAACGCTTCAGTCTACGACCACGGTTTCCTCCTCTGGTATAACCTCTGAGCTGACTGTCGGCGGGATCAATTCGGCTAATGTCATTGTCGCTCCTGCGCGCACGATCTCGGTCTTGCAGCGGTTAGAGGGCGCGGCTATCGGAGCAATGGGCGGAGCAGCCTATGGCGGGGCAGTAGTGGCTATTGACGGAGATAAGATCGACGATGATGACGAAGATACTAACCCGGGAGTCGGCGCGCAGATCGCCGGCATCGTTGCCGGTGAGCTGGCTATGAACTTGGGCCGGACCGTCTTTAACCCGGCGACCTACGATCATAAGACTCTGGGCACATACCAGTCCGAGAATAAGACAGAGGTCCAGAAGACGGCTGCGGCCAATAATACCGATACCTACGATTTCACCAAGGAGAACTATTACAAGGTTACAGACGTCAGTACTGACGGGATAGCGAAGGTTGACCAGAATACCACCTTAAACAGCGAGTTCGATTATGAACATCTTTCTCCACGCTATCAGTATCAGCAGTCTGCACCGGGCAGGATCACAGTCACGGATACGCAGGCGGATCTTACTGCCGGTGAGATCGCGCTGAATATCGGCAGGGGCACATTCCTGACCACTGCCCAGAACTGGCCTTCTTTAGCTGCTCAATCCGTAGGGGTCTATGCTGCCAGTCGTATAACCGATGAGGACGATGAAAAGTGGAAACCGCTGGTTAGCGGCCTGGCCCAGGCAGTTACCCAGCCTATATTCAGCGGCACGCAGATGATGGTAGACTGGACAAATCCCAGCCTCTATTTCGGGGATAATCAGGATATCATCCAGGCGCGTATAGAGCATGCGCATCAGCTAAGGACCCTGGGCCTGGATAATAAGTCAAACGAAGTTTATGAAGCTTTGAGCGTTGAGGGCGGAGCAGTTGACCGGTTGGAGTCAGACCTTGCCCGGATCGACGAAATGCCCGCAAGTACAACCGAACAGATCCAGGCAAGGCAGGCTGAGATCGATGCGGCCTGCAGCCGTTATCTGAATCAGGCAGCTAAAGATACGGGCGTAGACAGGAAAGTGTTAGAGAAAGGGTTCTGGAAGCCGAGCGCCACCGCGGATCTGGTCACCTTTGATCCGAAACAGGTGCGTGATAATCTTGTCAGCGCTTCTAATGTCGCAGATACGCGGGCGATGAAAGCGGAATTAGAGCATCTTGCCCGCAGCACCGAACCGACTAGCTGGGCAGATGTGATCCGTAACCGGACCATCTCCGAAATGAGAAGGTTCTATTCCGAAAGCCCAAGACACCTCGGCAATACTAACGGCCTGGAGGCAGGATTAGAAAGTGTCGGCACAAGCAGGTGGGAATTATTCGCAAACAGCGTCGGACAAAACTGGAGGAGCGGCATCTTCAGCGCCACAGTTTCAGGCCTGGCCAGCGCCGGGATGAGTAGCTTTACGGATGCGAATAAAAACAGTTCGCTCACCCAGATCGCCGGTTCTTACGCGGCGAACCAGTTGAGCGCTGCGGTTACCGGCATTGCCCAGTATTACGGCTGGAACCATACGACCAACAAGTGGGACTGGAACAATCACCTGGATTTTGTCATGCCTACGCAGTATACGGTCTCACCGCTTAATTCCGATGGCTCAAGAAATCCCAATTTTAATTATGTCCAGTTCAAGTTGGATCAGTCCAGCTACAGCGACCAGTTGCAGAACTTCTGGAGGTTCGCCGCATTGAACAACTGCGATCCCGGCACCTTTAACCGTTATACCGGAAAATACCACGGCGGGACAAATATGGCTTATATGCCGCAGGAGACCTGGATCCTGGATAACAGCGCAGACGGCGGCCACTGGGATACCGAGCATCACTGGATCGCCTATGCGCACGCAAGCGACCAGCATCCGAGCCTGGCCTTCAGCGTGGCCACCAATATGGCCCAGGCAAATCAGGAATACCTGGCCGGCTTATTGTCTTTCGGCGCGCCGATAATGCGCGACAGCCAGGACAGGTATTCTATAGGCCTTCGGCCTGAGCAGATCAGCCCGCAGACATTCATGAGTTATGTCTTTAATTCCGACACATCGCTTACCAGCCTTGCCCAGGCAGAAGACGGCATAGAAGGCGTGATCACGACCCTGGCTACCGAAGCAAATAAGAACTCCATTGCCAACAGATGGACGCAGACCTTCCTGCAGATACCTTATGTGGCATTAGTCACGCATATGCGTCCGGAGAGGCTGGTCATGCGCGAGAACCTGACGGTGGTGGATGAGCCGCTGGCCAAATATACCTATGACCGCAATACCTATGAAAGGATGCAGATAGCCTGGAATGCAGGAGATTATTCGGTCACCGTCTTTGACGGTTACCGCAATCCGCAGATCCATGAAAAGTGGGAAGAGGGAGATTTTGTCAAGAATCCGTATTATCCCGAATATGCCCGGATGGACTTTATTCCGGAATCCAAACTCAGCTATTCGGATGACCTGGCTTTAGGACTATATTATCAGGATCCGGCCCAGTCTTGGACCTACAGAGGCACGGATAATATTGACTTCACGCAGACCGTAGGCACCCAGCAGCTGCTTACGCATGAGCTTTCCAATGACGCGATACTGCAGACTTTAAGCTACGGCAGCGGCGCGCCTTTGTTGAATGTTACCTTCTGGTCGCCTTATCCTAATCCGATGTATTCGCCGGCTTCACAGACCGGTCCGATCTGGCACTTACAGAATAACCTTTCTTCCACGTCTCTTACTCCGGCTCTGCCTCCGGCGCCGTCTAACACGCCTAACATGCCGGATAGCGATTTAAGTACTGGTAGCAGTTATATTGCCGGAACAGGTTCATCTTTTGACAGCGGTTCAATGAATTAATGATCTGATTTCAAGGGAGGAAGCGCAGGCGAGGGTCCCGCGGTAAATACAGCTGTTCTTTGCGCTTCCTCTGTAATTTACCCCAGTTGGGGTTGGCCGGGCTGCTGAAGGCCTCTTAAGGAGAGAGAAATTTCTTTAAAAGAGCGCCGTAAGCAGCCCGGCCCTTTTTTCGGGCCGGCCTTACGGAGGGAAAATGTATACCAAGCCACGGCCGGGCCAACGGAGTTTGGCAGGAAAAAGGTATATTTCTATTTATAAGCCAGCATCAGGCGCATTGGCCTCGATCCTGGCTATTCTTTTAGCCTTTTCACCCGCCCTGGCAGGCAAATACTCTACCTCGGCAAGCTGGAGCGACGGCGTCGGGGACTATTCGACCGGAAGTTTCTCTATCTCTGCCGGCATGTCCGTGCCTCAGATACCCAGTTTCTCCACCACCAACATCACCCCGACCTATTATTTCCCGACCGATATGAAGGTCAATGCCGCAGGCTTCACCACTGACGCAGGAGCCTTTATCAATCCCACCGCAGTCGCCTTTGTGGACCCGCCTAAGATAGTAGACCCTACTACGGATAAACGCTTTCCCCAGGGCGTAGCCATGGTCACCTTTACCAATGGCCTTGACGGCACCATGTGGCAGGCCTCCGATAATACCCATATCCCCGCCTATGTCAGCGATATGGACCGCCAGATGATGGATATCCAGCCGGCAAAGGCAACCCGGCTCATGGGCGTAGATATCCCCACTGCCAATGTCGCCTACGGCGAATGGAAGGGCAATGTCAACAACATCACCTACCAGAACATCGCCTTCCTGAACGAGAACCTGGTTAACAGCATAGATGCAAACGACGCCACTGTCTGCGCCCAGCAGCTGGCCAAGAATCCGCAAAACATAGAACCCATGGCCTACAACTACACTAATCTTCCCGGAGACAAGGTGGCAGCGATCTACCTTACCACGCCTGACCAGACCGCCCACTTTAGCTACTCCACCGGCGCCTATGTGATGCCGGGGGATCTTCTGATAGGGACAGGAGAGAACTATGTCAAAGGCCTGGGCGTAGATGTGGAAACTCGGGATACTGTCTGGAAGCCTGCCCGGCGTATCGGCGAGCAGATAATCGAGGAGACCGCGACCTCGCGTTCATTCTATCGCAGAGAACTTGAACCGCAATACCAGCTTGATATAAGCCAGCAGGGCAACATCAGCCCGCGCCACGCTGTCAAAGACAGGTTCACTAACGGCCAGGAAGAGATGATTTCTGATACGATGAAATTTGTTCTCAATCCGGGAAAAGGGACTTTAGCCGACGGCGTTGCCAGCGTGGCTAAACTGGCAGAGTTAGGCCAGATCGCTACAAAAGAGGAACAGAAAATGGTCCTGGATACCCTAAAGACAGTTACTGACATCCGGCAGAAAGACATCCAACCCCAACCCTTTGACGAAGAAGCATTCAATGCGCAAGTGAGTAGCCCCGATATGTTCAGGATGTGGATTTCCGCGCAAACGGCAGATACTTTAATGGCTGACAGGCTGGCTAAAATAAGCACAAATAAAACCGCGACTATCGGCGATTTTGTTTCCGCGGCTACCCCGGATCTGATAAATGTCGCTGACACTGATTATAAAAGAGACGCACTGGCATATACATTGCGCTACATCGCAGAAAAGGGCTGGTTGAACGTGCCCATAACAAATGTTACTACTCTGTCCAGGCAGTTAGATCAACTCAGCGATGTCGGGGCTCCGAATGATAAGGTGATATACAGGGGTAATACCGTGCCAGTCCCTGAGCCATCTTCTAAAAGCCTAAGCCCTGCCGCGTTATTTTAAGCTTTAGGGACGGTTCTAATTAAAATTACGCCTTGGCGCACAATAAGTTACGACAAGGCCATTTACGATATGTTTATTCAGATGGGAGGGGTCTCTTGTTAGGTCGGGACAGGTCCCTTAGCCAAGCAAGTTAATAGCTCTGGCGGGATCTGTCCCATAGCTAAAATTTTTTAGTTAGATTTTCCTCCTTTTTGCGTCTATTAGTGTAGAAAGTAGAAAGGAGGATTTTTAATGCCTAGAGCCGCACGAGTCATCCCGCCTGAAGGATTCCTGCATGTTATCTCAAGAGGCAATAACCGCAGGAAATTATTTCTTAGGCCATCAGATTTCAAAGTTTATCTGCGTCAACTAAGAAAGCTCAAATACGAAGAATCAATCAGTGTCTTTCACTACTGTTTGATGCCTACCCACATCCATCTTTTAGTGGGGATTATTCAAAATAGCGATCTCTCCAGATTCATGAAGCGGCTAAACCTGAAATATTTTTTCCACTACCAGAAAAGATACGGGTATCTTGGCCATTTATGGCAAGACCGGTTCAAGAGCAAATTAATCGAGTACGATACGTACCTAGTGCAGTGCGGAAAATATATTGAATTGAATCCGGTGCGGGCAAATCTCGTCAGCTCAGCTGCGGATTATCCTTATTCGAGTTACCGCTATTACGCCTTGGGGTTTGAGGATAAGCTTATCGATAACGACCCTCTATATTTAGATCTAAGCACTGATGCAGCGCAAAGAAGGTTGATTTATCAGAAGATGCTGCTGGATGAGATTGCCTGCGAGGAAAAGTTACAGAAGGGCATTTTTTAACCTATGGACTACAATGGGTTAGGAAGCGAAGAACCGTCCCCATAGGACTACAAGGAGGTTAAGATGTTTGATTCCTATGCCATAAGGTTTAACGAAAAGTTAAGAAAAAACAGATGCAGCAGCTGCAAAGGTTGCGATAAGGTTACCTCATCAGAGCAGTGCCTCTGGCATTGCGATAAGTGGTTCGCATTAAAGGTCAGGCAGGTGTCTTTGCGCCTCAAGCGGAATTAAAGGAACGTCCGAGAAAAAGGGGGATTAATATGCCGAATACAATGTCAGTTGAGGTAATCACTACCAAGATCTTGTTGATAAGAGGTAGGGGGGTGATGTTGGATAGGGACTTGGCAGAGCTTTATAGAGTTTCAACTAAGGCTTTAAATCAGAGTAAAGAGGAACATAAAACGTTTCCCTCCAGATTTTATGTTTCAGTTAACAGATAAAGAGAAAAAAGAGGTGGTCACAATTTGTGACCACCTTAAATCTCTAGAGTTTTCATATCAACCGCCCTATGCCTTTACTGAACAGGGGGTAGCCATGCTCTCTAGTGTATTGAGAAGCGAAAGGGCAGCTTAGGTCAACATTCATATTATGCGCCCCTTTACTAAATTGAGAGAGCTATTTCTCACACACAAGGAATTAGCTTTGAAATTGGAAGTCCTGGAAAAGAAATACGCGCAGCACGATGAGAAGATCCAAGCCATTTTTGAAGCAATCAAACAATTGTTGCAGCCGCCCCAAAGTAGAAGAAAAAAGAATAACCGGCTTTAGTACAAAGTGATGCAGGGTGAGAGCGGTTAAAATGCAATTGGCCCGTTTGAAACTTTATGTTGTCGGTGGGGTTAGGAAGCGAAGAACCGTCCCCTAGTTAAGAAAGGAGGATTTAGATATGGCTAATAATGTCTCTGTAGAAGTGGTTGCAGCGAAGATTCTGATCATAAGAGGTAAACGAGTGATGTTAGATGAAGATCTCGCAAGACTCTATGAAGTAGAGACTAAACAATTAATCCGGCAGGTTAAAAGAAATATTGAAAGATTCCCCGCTGATTTTATGTTTATATTAACAAAAGAAGAATATTTGAGGTGCCATTTTGGCACCTCAAAAAGAGGTGGTAGAAGATACCTTCCATATGCTTTTACTCAGGAAGGCGTAGCCATGCTTTCAAGTGTATTGAATAGCAGAAGGGCTGTATTGGTGAATATCCAAATTATGCGGGCATTTTCTCAGTTGCGGCGCATGCTGTTAGCTAACAGAGATCTTAAACGCAAGATTGAAGAAATGGAGAAGAAATACGATAAGCAATTTGCGATTGTCTTCCAGGCAATAAGGCAATTGCTTGCGTCACCTAAATTTGAAGAAAAAAGAATAACCGGCTTTAGTACAAAGTGATGCAGGGTGAGAGCGGTTAAAATGCAATTGGCCCGTTTGTAACTTTATGTTGTCGGTGGAGTTAGGAAGCGAAGAACCGTCCCCTAGTTTTGTCCAATCTGAGTTTAAGCCTTCAAACAAAGAATGTCCAGTCTGAGCATTAGGGACACCCTCCCGATTGATTCAAGGAGCGTCCCCCGATTGATTCAAAGGATGTCCCTGAGTATTAGAAAACGCTTGCTTGGGGCCTGAAATTATGCTTGACATCGACGATGACGCTGTGTTATACTTGTGTTGCAAATAGAAGGAAAAGCCACGGTTGCGATAAAGGCAAACTCTGAGTAATCAGGGGACGCAAAGCCACGGATCCTACAATTAGAGCCACGTTGAACAACCTGTAAAGGATAGCCGGGTTGCCGAATACCGACGATTGTAAGTCAGTATTTGACAATCCGGTTTTTGTTTACAGGCTTAATAAGCAGTTTAATAAAGAGTTAATAAATCCGTAAAGGAAGAGCGTGAAAGACGCCAACGCAAGAAAAAGATTTGGGGTAAGGGGGAGCCTTTACTTTTTCCTTTTATATATAGGTAATACTATAGAATAAAAATGGACGAAGGCGGTTACAAAAAAATCGAAGAAGTGAATCCTGAAGCGGGCGTAGTTGCTATTGAAGCCCCTTTCAAGTCCAGATTTAAAACCTGGATCAGGGTAGTAGCTTTTGTCGTGGCAGCTGTCTTTCTTCCTGAACAGGTAGCCCAGGCAGTGCAGTATGACTGGCGCGTGATCTGGCGCCAGCCGGGTGCTGCAACCACGCCTCTTATGCCCGGGGCAATGCCTCCTTTAAGCGGCATTGATGTCGCCCTCTCCGTAAAAAATATCCTCAAAGACGTTGCCAATAAACCGGTTACAGATATTCAGCTCTCCCCTGAAGTCGCCCTGCATTTAGACCAGCCCCTGAAAATGTCCAGCCAAAGGATAGAAGAGATTTACAACTGGCTGAAAGGTAAACCCTGCGGCGCCAAGGCGCTCTTTGATTTCTTGAAGTTTAAAGGTAGTGCTGCCCAGGAAGCGGATATCGCAGTCATGGCCCTGACCATTGATATCTTAAACGGCGTGGTCAGGCCCGAAGGCGACCCCAAGGTGATCAAGAGCTCATTATTCGCGCTGGCTAAGACCTCAGAGTTTTTCGGACAGAAATTATCTGCAGTCAAAACAGATTTAAATGATCTGGCAGAGAGAGCGCCCTTCATCGCGCACTTAAAGAGCGAGCACTATGTTTTAGTCACCCGCATCACCAAAGACAAGGTCTACTATAGCGAAGAGCATAAAGAAGAGTTCCTGCCCAGAGAAAAGTTCCTCAATGAGTTTACAGGATACGCCCTGGTCTTAAATCCCGAAGAGTCCTTTACCAAAGTCCCGGAGAGCGAAGCCAAGAGCGTAAAAGGCGCAGGCAAATACTCAACCGGCGCAAGCTGGAATGACGGCGCAGGAGACTACAATACCGGTTCTTATTCGGTGCCTGCCGGCTATTCCATGCCGCAGATGCCGAGTTTCTCCACTACCAATATCACCCCCACCTATTACTTCCCGACTGACATGAACATCAATAGCGCCGGTTTTATGGATACTACGGGAAACTTCATTAATCCGGCAGCTATCGGTTTTACTTCCATGCCTGAAGTGAGCAATGTGGATACTTACCAGACGCACAGCGAGCCGGTCTGGTTCCACAATGGCTTTGACGGAGCAAGCTTCCACCATGATTCTAGTATGGCGCAGCAGATTGATCCGGTTTATATCAACGGCTTAGGCCTCCAGCCAGACCAGGTAACCAAGACTGGCCGCGACATGGAGGTGCGTAATGGCGCAGGCACGGTAGTAGATACCCGTCCGATCTATCAGACCTCAACCGGCATGGAACTGACCTATTCCACGGTCCAGACCAAGGATTTTCTCAACGAGAACCTTTATGCTACAGCCAATCCTGAATCCGGCCTGCCTAAGGCGTCGGATTACTGGAAGAATCCTAATGACCCGATCTCTAATTCCTCCATGACCTACGGTGCCTATGAAGCAGGCCCGGATAACAAATATGTGGTCATGACCATGGATAACCCGAACCAGCACCACCACTGGAACTATATGGCCGGCGCCTATATTCAGCCCGGGGATGTATTGGTCACTACCGGTAATGACGGTTCAGCCAACCAGGCCCTCTCCGGCTTTGGCGCAGATGTAAATGCCCAGCAATACAATTATCATACGGATAAAGGGTCCTATCAGTTCAGGGTAGGAAGTAACGGGAATCTGGCCTTTGACCCTAACCAGAACGATCACGGCCGCATCAATGGCTTTACTGATAATCTGGCTACTTCAGCCCAGTTAGGCGCAGCCAACTATATCGCTAACAGCACGCAGACTGACCTGGTGATCAAAGGCCAGAGCGGGGTGAATGCGGATGGCATAGGCACAAGCGGCGGCTGGGTAGAGGGCTGGGTTTCTACCGGAGCTACTGCACTTACTGCATCCGGAGAAGACCGAAGAGGCTATCTGGGAGACCGGACATTCAATAACACCGTAACCACCCCTGACGGCCAGAGTTTTGACCAGACTGCTTCCTTTACCGGAAACACCTATATGCATTTTGAAGAAGGACAGGCTGCCACAGGCCAGGTCGGAAATGGAAGCCACTATCAGACCGGCGATTTAGGCCCTTATAATTTTACCGGTTTTGACTTTGCCTCAAAGCAGGTTGACGGCACTGCTTACTATACCCCGCTTTTAGAGACAGAGAAAGGCGCTAAGTTTAAGTTCGGCACTAACCAAATAGAGCAGATCCTGCCGGCAATGCCCAGGAACCTTACTACTGTTGATGATTTCAATAAACTACCCAGCACTCAGGATCCGTCTGATCTCCGCAGGGATTTCCGCGCCCTAAGGGATAGCCAGCCGTTAGGCGCAACTATCGCAGGCGAAGGTTATACCGGTATCGCGACTGCCGGAGATGATGGCATGCACATCGGTTTTGGCCTTTATGACGGCAGCATGAACTTAGGCCAGGGCCTTTATTACGATGTAGCTGACCTTAATCGCCACCTGGAGTTCACCGGCAACCTGAAGATGGATGTTTCAGATTCATACCAGGGCGGAAAAGTTGCGACCTACTCTTACAATTTCGGCACCACTGATCCTACCCGGCCCGGATATTTCGGCCATGACTCCCGCAACCAGCTGAACTGGTTCAATATGGACGCCCGTTTTGCCTATGACCAGGGCAAGTATTATGCCTATTCAGAGGTTGTCAATGACCCGACAGGTAAAGACCTGACCCGCGACCAGGCGCTCCTGCGCAACCACTTCATCAATAACCCGGATATCTTAGGCAGCGCAGACATGTCCGGGAACTGGGAGTGGCAGATCATGTCTGACCGCATTGATCCCGCGACCATGTCCGTAGTTTCGCAGGACTACTTAAAAGGAAATAAGGATCCTGTGGCAACCAGCCTTGGCTTATTAGTCGAGCATAATAAACAGCTTTATTTCCAGGAGACCTTTGATGTCAGTGCTTCGGCATACGAATTGATGGGCAAGGCAAGCATTGACCCCAGAAGCGTTGACCATGAGCGGCTGCTGGCTTCGGGCGAGTTCATGAAAGCAGCCGGCGATGTGCAGCCCCTGCAGCAGGAAATCATCACCCCTACCATGGATAATTATGAGGCAGTCGTAGATTTAGCCTATCAGACCGGTGATTTAGACTTAATAGACAGGGCTGAGACGGTTAGAGACACCTTTGCCGAAATGAAGGACTTGGCTCCGGAGTATCTGAAGGTCAGGGAGAGAGAAATTGAGTTGACTGCCCAGAATAATAGATTAGAAGGTGAGTTGTCCAGGATGTCTAAGGATGGAGTATCTCAAACTGATCCAAAGTGGCAGGCCAAATTGCAGGAGCAGCAGGGGATCCGCCAACAGCTAGAAGGGCCGGAAGGAGTCTGGGCAAAGAGAGATGCCCTGGAGTTACAAGAGCCCATCCTGCCCACCATGTTCCAGGATTCCACAGCACTCCTGGGCGAATTGAACAAGAATATTTACTCTGCGGATACGCTCTTTGGCGACCAGCAGGGCGCAAGAGACCTTTATAACAGCCGCAGCCAGATACATACCAGCCCGGTTTCAGCCAGCCTTCTCAGCCCCGAGAACAGGGAAGGCTCCAAGGCTACCCCGCGTAACGAAGCCATTGCCAGCATAAACTTCGGCTACAACAATGACCCGCACCTGGCCTTAGCCAGCTTAGGCGACGGCGCGCTCACCCACTGGGATCCTTTATCCGGACGCACAGACCTGGGCCAGGGCTTGAGGGTGAATGTCTATGACCAGGGCTATAGAGTGGATTTATCCGGCACTGCACAGTATGGCTGGTCTATCCCCTATAAGGATGCCGCCGGTAAAGCCCGCAATTATGACGTGGATGTAGTCGCCCGCTTTGGCGACGGCGCCAACTACGCTTTAGCCCACGGCAACCCGCGCCTTAATTACGGAGTGATGCAGGATTTAAGCCGGACTACCACCGAAGGCAAGGCGCCGGTCCTGCCGAACCTGGAGGTTTCTTTCTCCGCAGCCCCTAAAGACTACCTGCAATACGTCAATGACAACAGCGACCTCTTCAGCGGTTTTGTGAGTATTCCTTTTGATAAGCCGAACCTTTATTTTACCGTTAGCGGAGAAGCATTCCTCGGATTAGAGAGCGCAAAGAAAGACGTTGCCGGCGTAGGCCTGAATAATAACGGCATGGCCACCCTTGAGTATATGTGGAATCCTGCGGGTGAAGGCAGCTTACAGCACATTAATACCAGAGACGGGACATTAACGGATAGTACGGTTGCCGCTGCTTACTGGGTCAATCCTTATATGGATAGGAAGGATGAAGGAAAGTTAAGCCGCGTAGACATCTTAGAAAAATTAGGGGATAGTGAATTCAGGACTTATATTGACCAACTTAAGACAAAATACAAAGATTCCGAAGCGTTAAATACAGCCTTGGATCAGGTCCTCCAGTTACCCAGGCAGGAGGGGTCTAAGAAGTTAGTCGAGCTTATCGGCGAAAATAACCTGCGCCTGATAAATCCTGATGGTTCAATGAGGGATCCTCTGGAAGCTGCTGGCCTCTTTTATGACGGAGTGCGGAAGGTCTCCAGAGAAGCCTCCTATGATGCAGAGATCCAGGGCCATTACGGCGGTTTATTCCGCATGCTTCCGCAGCAGGCACCGGAGATCTGGGCGCCGGTGGCAGGAGGAGCAGGACAGGATGCGCTTAACCCGGCCGGCAAATCCAGGACCCGTACTTCTGCTTCAGAGCCCGAAGTAGTCTTACGCTCTTCTGACATGCCGGATGGCTTCAGCGGCCCGGACTTTGAGATCATGAAGGGCAGGGACAGCTGGCTTGGCCATATCTGGGACCGTTATTCTGACGGCGGGAAGTTCAAGTTCAGCGGGCCCGGCTATGAAGGCGACGGCTGGTGGAAATATGAATCAGGATTTGATCTTTACAGGATGGTGCCTTTTGCTCCGGGAATACCCGGCCTGAATACGCCCGGTACGCTCCCCGGAACCGGAACAGCCCAGGACCCGCGCCTGACCAGAGACCAGTCAATCTCCAAGCAGCTGAATGATTTTGCCCAGAACCGTCCGGCCAACCTTGAGCCTTACAATTTCGGTAACGGCGTAGTCTCCGGCCCCAGATATGGCCGCGCTGAGATTACCATTAAAGAATCTTTCAGCCCCTGGCAGCATGCTATGGGGCTACAGGATAGGACCCAGTCTGTTCTTTCTATCTGGAGATATGATGTGGATGGCCAGAAGCCTGCGCCGGCGCTTGCTACGTTTGTACCCAAGATCGCTAATCCTGATTCACTAAAGGTGCAGAATCCGCAGGCAGCCAGCGCATTCAATGCCAGCCAACTCAACTTTGACGTAAAGACCCTCTTCAGGGATCCTTTAAGCACAGATTTTGAACCCTGGGATATCAATACTTCCTCGTTCCTCTTTAAATCTCCTATTCCGGATATTGATCTGTTTGGCATGTCAAATCCTTTCACTCAGGATCTGAGTCAGCCGTTTGATCCGGTGCCGAAACTGGACTCAGTACTTTCGCCCTCAACAAATGAAATATTCAATGCTGCCGGCCCGTTCAGCATTACCTTGGATCAGCTCACGCATTTCGGCCAGATGAATGTACACGGCCAGAACGTGCCTTATTTCTCTTTTGCTCCGCGTTCAGGCGACGGAGAATCCCCTGATCCGGCTGCCGGTTCAGTCGGCGTCAGCCCGATTTTCGATGCCAGTAACAAACAAAGATTCGATGTCTTCTCTACCTATACTTTAGGCAATTTTGATAAGAACAGCCGCATCTTCACCGCAGATAAATTCGGTTTCAATATCCCCAATGGCCAGCTCTCCAACACCAACTTCTTCAATTACCAGCAGTACGTTTCTCTTCCGGCGTCAGGAAGAGACCTGACCAAACCCGACAACTGGGCGCCGTTAGGCCTGACCGGACATCTCTGGGAATGGGCTCCGGGCAGCGTGATCGACGTAGAGATGAAGACAGTCAAAGGCGAAGACGGCAAAGAAAACAGATTCAGAGTTTTAAAATATAGCGCTGACACCCTGGCTAGCCCTGTTTTCACTGAGATAGGCAAGGTGCAGGAGGCATTAGACAGAGATAAGAATGCTAAGCCGACTGATCCGGTTACGGGAAGGCTTTATGAGTACTATAAAGTAGCCGGAGATGATGCGGTATTTATGCGCGCAACTACCGTAAACCAGAATACCCCTCTTGACGAGCAAACTTTCGTTTTTAAGAGGGATAACGGAGAAACGGTCACCATCAAGACAGGGAAGATAAAGCGCGAAAACGGCGAAGAGGGATTCGAGAGTTTAAGCGATGCCGCCTTCAGGCAGAATATAAAGTTATCCGAGTCTGAATATTCCCGGCTGCTGAATGAAAACAGGGACTTGCTTACAGAGGAGTTCGGCGTCTGGAAACCGACGGAACAGACGTTGGCCGAACATGAGATTTCCGCCGGACCGTTAACTTATTATCCTGATGCTACTAAGAGAGAGAAGAGCCTGGATATCGCTTTCCGGCAGGTCAGATGGGATAAGCAGCTAGGCATGGTTTATACCTTCGGCGACGCGGCAAAGAATAACGGCCTGGCAGATGAGTTCATGCCTGTACCGCTGGCTAATAATCCGATGGATGACAGCCGCGATGTCTTTATGCAGGGGCTGGTCACTGCCATCCAGGACTGGTGCAAGAAAAACAATAAGCCAGGCATAAACGACATTCCGAACCTTTCCGCCTTAGGCCTTGACCTCACCAGATTTAAAGGGATCACCGCGGAACAGGCGAACCGCATGTTCTTTGAGCTGCAGTCTAATCCCGACAAGATTAATAAAGAGTTGGCCAAATCCGGCGAGCAGAGATTTACGGATGCCTATGTGAATTCGCTCCGGGCTGCCGGTGCAACGGATATAAATGGCGAACTGGCTAAAAAAATAGCCGCACCTTCGGCTGCGAATTTCGGCTTAGATGAGAAGAAGGCGGAGGAATTACTGGCCGGCATCAGGCAGAATGCTACTGCGACGAATGAAAAGTTGCGCAAGGCCGCGATCAATCCCGATTTCGATTCTTACCTCAATGTCGTGATGCCTAAGCCGGGGAGCATAGTGGTAGCCGGAGAGACTAAGGAATTATTGGTCGATGCTACCGGCGTTGATTCAAGGAAAGAGGTCGGCTCAAGGAGGGTCAGCTTTGTCAATCAGTGGGATTCTAACACTATGCAGTCCACCTTAGGCCTGCCGGGGACCCGTTTTGACCTGCCCCGCACATCAAAATACAGCTCCTACTTTGAGGCAGTGAATATAGCCACTCCTATTCTCGCTGATTACCCATTATCTTATACGCCTTTTAAGGCCCATGTAGAAAGTGTATTCGCCGATATCCAGGCTGCCGGGCTTACCTTTATCGGCAGAGACGGCACAGAAAGGACCTTCTTTGGCGGCGGCCTTAATATCGATATCGATCCTAAGCACGGTATTGTCATGGATGCAGGCACCGGGATGCTGGAGAGAGTGTACGTCATCCCCTTACCGGGAAGTAATCCGCAGGCCGGAGATTCCCACATCACGGTAAGGGTGAATTACCATAAGCAGGACCTCCTGGGCATATTCTATAAAGTAGCCGGAGATTCGGATTTTGTGCCGTACTCGCAATTTGCCGCCAAGTTGATCGGCAAAGAAATAGATACCCTCGGCACTTATGTCCTGGATGATATACCTTCGGTGGATGCAGCGATCAATAACACCCAGAAGCTGCTTAATCTGCTGAGGTTCGTCAGCCGCTTATCTGAGAAAGAGAGAGGGGCGTTAAGGCCCATATTAAATGAGCTCTCCCGCGTTGTGCTTAATGAAGAGGCGATGAAGAAGGGGCGTTATTCCTCGATCTACTATTACCTCAATAACCTTCCGGAGATGGCTATTCAGCCTAAAGATGTCCGCGCCTGGACCGATGCGGACCTGGCTACTTTAAAGAACGCCATACGCTCCAAGTTGAGCCCGATCAATCAGGTGCAGTTTGATAGCATTTTGGGCGCTGGGCAGGATAATGCTCTCATCGCCCAGAACCTGACCGCATTTATCATGGCCCTGATGCATCCGGAGTCTACAGGCACGGACCTTAAAAGGATGAGTGAATTTGAGCAGATGCAGGTGCTTAGAGATGCCCGTAATTTCCTGACTGACCATCCCGGGGGGGCCATCACCTTCAACGAACAGAAGAATACCAGCTACATCGTGACTGCGGATGCGCCGGTGACCGCAGACGGAAGCCTGCCGAACTGGTATATCAGAAGCGGCAATGATTGGGTGCTGGCCGGCGGCACTGCCCACGGGTTAGGCCAGATCACCCAGACCGTGACCTCCTCCTTATTCCCCCAGAAACCGCAGCAATTCAGGGTAGAGCTGAATAATTTTATCCTCCCCTCTAATGGCAGCGGAAGGCTCTCTGAGTCCGCTTTTACCGGCGCCGGCAGGTACTGGGATTTCAATTCTCCTTTCAGCATGCAATACCGGGAGAGTAAAGGCACAGGTTACTCCGAAGCCCAAAGGCTGGCTACCTACGCCAGGGTAAGCTCCCGCGGCATCTTCGACGCGCGTGATTTCTTCGGCGGCGTGGTCTTTAGCACAGAGAAACCCGGAGATAGGCTGGTCTTCTCCCTGAGCAATGACCTGATCCCCATGCTCTATTACCGCACTGCCCTGAACGGCAAGGACGGTTCAATATTGCGGTTTGCCGCGGATGACCTATTTATCGCTAACAGCGTAATCAATACAGAGAAAGCCAAGCTTCTTGAGCAGGCCTTTGTCTTTGCCCATGGCGCAAATCCCAGCCTCTCCTTCCGCATAGACGATAAGGGCAGAGTGGTGGCGAATTACGTGGACTTAGGCAAGAACATCACCTCCCATTTTGAGGCCGGAGAAATCGCCGAAGGCCCGAATAAGGGACAGACCATCGGAAAATACGATGTGGTAGAAGTAGAAGAGGGCGGGAGAAAGGTCAAGAGGATAGCCAATGTAAGAGACGGACTATCCTATACCGGGCTTAAGTTCCCCAATGCCACCGGCTCCAATTTTGTCGGCACAGAGGCGACTATCTCGGTACTGACCGGTGCGCTTTATAACCAGGATCAGTTTACTTCTCGCATCATCGGCTGGGGCGCTACTTACACCGCATTATTGAATACGGAAGAGCTGGTCAAAGGGAAATTGCAGTCGCGCGTCAGGCCGTTACGCGAAGGCTTTGTGGCGATGGGCAACTTTGACTTTAAGAATGTAGAAAGCTACCGTATTGCCAATGATATGAACCTTCCCGGCCTGCAGAGAGGCACCCGCATTGATCCGCTGATCGTCAAAGATAAAAAACAGGCGGAAGCTGAAGGACAAAATAGCTCCCAAGAGAATCAAGAATCATCTTCTGCCAGGATAGGAGGCGAATTCCTGCGCATCGGGGAGACTAGCGTCATTAAGAAACTGCAGCGCAGCTTATTCGCAGACGGGAGCGGAAGAGAGAAAGAGAGCTTCTACGATCTTTCTACCTATGGTACGCACTTCTTCATCCATAACGGAGTGGACCAGGACGGCATCCACCTTACTCCTTCTATAGGTATAGCCGGTAATGAGTTCATTTTAGAAGATATGGATATGGGTGAGCGATTTGTCTCTCAGATGGCCCTGTTGCGCCAGAATAAGAATACCTATGTGACGATCCTGGTGCCCATAAAAGACGAGAGCGGGCAGGTGGTAGACTACTGGCACTATCTGCCGCAGAAAAAAGACAGGAATATCTCTGCTGAAGAGCGCGATGCCATTGATCAGGGCCTGGAGAGGATAGGTGCGGGAAATCTGAATCTGATGCCCGCTTTCAGCCATAACGGCAGAAAGGGCTGGTTTGAGCTACATGAGCAGAGTCCTTACCAAAAGGGCGGCATGCGGTTTGCTATTGACGGTTCAGGCAGGTGGACCATAGTACATGATAGTGAGATTTACGGCAGCACCAAGGCCTTCTTCAATTACGGTGATCTGGACGCGTTGGTCTGGACAAAGGGCGGTTTTAAGAAGATGGATGTGGAATCAGAGGCCCTGCCGGAATGGTGGAATGAAGACTTTAGCTACACCCGCGAAGTATTGATCGCCGCAGACGGCGAATACGGCGTAGATGAACAGAGGTATCATACCGATGGACTGAATCGCGGCGGAATGGATGCCTTGAGAGCCAGAGAAGTCTGGGTAGAGGGTAAGAGGTATTACGTTATTGCGGTAAATGAGGGCGATCTGTTTGAAGACAAGACCAAAGGGATCAATGCGGATAATGTAGAGGTGCTGGTCCCGGACGGCGAAGGCGGATTTAAGACGATGTACATTGACGGCGGACACGATGATTCTAATTTAGAAGATACCCTGGAGAATTTCTACAAAGGCTACGAAGGAAGCGGAAAGAGCATGGATTGCTGGGTACCGGCAAATATGGTGCGCATTATGATAGGCAAAGGTTCTTATGAGGGTAATGCCCTGCAGGAGATGCTTGACGGAAAGACCGCTAAGCGTAAGACCGCGGTAAATCCTGTTACCGGAGCGGAAGAAGAGTGGCTCCTGCTTTCTGTTCCCGTCGACAACCTGGACCTGGCGCCTACGGAGAAAGAGGCATCTGGCGAGATCCCGGAAAAAGTAGCGGTGATAGGAGAAGATGGCCAGACTTACGGCATTAATTTTGGCGGCCGTAACCGCGACGCGGACTGGGAAGATGTATTAGAGGGCGTGCGCGGTGAAACCGGCACTCTGATGGTAGAGTTTGATGCTAAAGATGTCCGGGCTATGGAAGGACATTTCTGGGGCAGCCTTGCTGATTTAGAGCCTTTTAAGGCGACAGTAAAGGATGCGGATGGCACAGAAAGAGTCGTCTATCGCCTGGTGGTAGATTCTAGCATGGTGATGCGTAAAGAAGATGCTGAGGCGCGCTGGTTCAATGATACAGATGATGATATACACGGCAGGTTAACTGATGGTACGGCAGTGACCATAGAGGGCGGCACAGGTTGGTTCTTCGGTGAGAGCGACTTTGAGAATACCCTGGAGTCTGCTGTAGACCATCCGGAATGGAGAGAAAAGGCAGCAGGTACCTTTGAGAAGTTCGGTAAGCCTGCGGCAGAAGCAGAAGTGACTATGGAGTTTCCGGTGAGCATGGTCGCTTCTTCCGCAGATTTTGACGAGGGGACTTATGCCGTGGCTTTCGTGCCTTTAGCGGATGTAGGGAATGCCGGCGGCGCGAACTGGCAGGCAAAGCATAGCGATATAGACCAGGCGACCTGGGATAAATATGTGGCAGAGAATACCGTGGAAAAGAACGGCCAGAAATACGTGCGTATGCCGGTAAGAAAAGACAATCTGACCGAAGCTGCGGGTGACGGGTTCTGGAATTTCAGCTCCAGAGATGACCTGAAGATCTTAGTGGAGGACGGCAGGGGCGGCACTATTGAGCGCTTCATCGATACCGGAAGATGCGACTCTAATTTTGAGGATACTATAGAGGAATTGATCCAGCCGGTCAATAGTCTCGAATTTATCCCCTCCATCGATACCGGGATAAATAAAAATAACTGGTCCATCTTTGGCCAGAATCGCGCCTATCGTCTGGAGGGCGGCTCCCTTGAAGGTTACATGATGGAATTATGGCGGCATCAGCCGGAAGATTCCGCAGTCACCAACGTGCTCTTCCAGACCATGGCTGCCAATGACTATGCTGATGAGTTAAGCGCAAATATCGCATATCTAGTCGGCGATGCAATAGTGACCGCGGTATTGTATGTCGCGACTGCGCTGTTGGTTATTTTTCCTGGTGATGGCCCGGTTGGCGATGCTGTTGGCGGAGTAGGTTCTGCGGCTATGACCGCCAAGACCGGGGCTGCCGCAGCCAGGATATTCAGTGCTGCCTGGTGGCTGAAGAGGGGCTGGCAAGCAACTAAATGGGCAAATATAACTGCGCTGGCTTTCTTAGGTTATCAAGAGACCAAGAGTTATTTGATAAATGGCAAATTCCTGGATGCCCTGCAGGCTACCGGTCTTTATAAGAATGTAAGCGCCTGGACCGCAGGCAGCCTTTTAGGCCTGGATGTGATCAGCGCCGGCCTGGGTAAGTATGCTTTAGCCGAGAAGATGTCAGCGCTGATATCCAAGCTTCCTAAACCGATTCAGGCAATTGCTCCTACAGCAGGAAGGATCCTGGCCGGTTCGACCCTCGGAGCAACCAGGGCCTTATTACATGATGTTGATCCGGGAAGTACGGAATTCTGGGTGCAGACAGGTATCGGCGGCGTAACCTTTGCTATAGCTAATCCGACATTCAATAGCATAGGAAAAGGTATCCGGCAGGCCGGAGCCGGCACCCGTTCTTTAGCTTTGATGAGATTCGGCAGGGGCATGGTCAATGCCTCTATTCCTATTTCTAGCGGTCTTTCCGCGGCTGTTCCGGGTATTGCCAGCCACGCTATTTACGGCGATAAATCCCGGGAAGCAAAAACCTTTACCCTAGCCACGCCGGTGATGGATTTCTGGGGCGGCTTTATTGTCGGTTCCCTGGCGCGGGGAATTTATATGTGGAATGAAGCCCTGAACACCCGTAATCCCGCGCTCGTAGAGACACAAAACATGCGGGCCAGCAAATCGCTCTATGGCAGGCTTCTCAGCACCTCTAATAAAATAGCCTTAGGCACCTGGGCAGTAGCTGATACTACCATAGATGTCTTGAGTCAGGGGAGACTCTTTGGCAACGAGTTCTCCGGCGGCCCCGTCATCGGCCCGATCTTATCCCAGAGTTTACATAATTTCAATAATGTCTTCTTAGCCACGATGTTAGCCCGGAGCATAGGCAGGGGAGGCGGGGAGAAAGGTTTCTGGAAAGACTTCGCAAAGAACAACGCCAAATGGCGGACAGAGCAAGGAAGCCTTTTATGGGGAGCTAAGTCCAGGGATTTAGCTGTATTGCTTAAATTCCCTGCCGGCAATACCGTAGAGTGGGCCCTGACCGTAGGAGGTATCTTAGGCGGGCCATATTTAGTGGAGAAGATCACCGGTAAAGATTTTTACAGCCCCGATGCGGATGCAAAGTTAGGCCGGGAGATTTATCAGGCTGCCAGCTGGCTCGCTTTAGGCGCCAAGTTGCTTGTGCCCGGCTTAAAAAATCCGACCAAGATTTATAATGAATGGTTTACCGTAGGCGCCCACGGGAAGCGGCCGTACAGTTTCTGGGGACTGGTCCAAAGCACTGCCAGTGAAGCGGGGAGCCTATTACCGAAACTCGCCGGATTTATGCCCATCTATCCTTTTGCCCAGTCTTACCTTTATAACAATACCGGGGATACCAAGTGGGGGACATTCTTAAGAGATATGTTTGACCTGGTGCAGATCCCGGCAAAGCAGGGAGATACAGTTTTAAGAATATGGAAATTAAGCGATGATGAGATCACGGCTTTTATTCAAAAGAACTTCAATGCCACAGAACAGAAGAAACTCACTGCGCTAGTAAATGAAATAAATCAAAAGGGCGCTTCGGATAAGGCCAGGCATATCAGAGAGCTCCTGGTTTCCGCGTACCTGGATGAACAGAGTACCGGCAATCAGGGCGTGGCCAGAAGAGCTCTGGAATTGAATATTGACCCGAATGCGCCGAACCAGAGATTCTTTAACTTGCAGAGGCAGATAGAGATCGCAGAAATGAAATTAAGGCTAGAGAGCGCGCAAGGTCCGGAAAAGACACATCTCTTACGCGCCATCGAGGAATTAGAGGGGATGTCCAGCCTCGTTTATAGCGGTGTTTATCAGACTTCTCTGGCTGCCTGGCAAGGGGTAAAAGTAGGTTTATATTTTGCTCCGACCATGCATTTTGTGCGGCCGGTCTTAAATGAGGCACTCTTGGGTATACCCGGCTTATCGCAATTCCAGACCTATATCCAGGATGTGCTCGGCGATTTTGGTTTCAAGAGCGCAGTCGGGACCGCGGTAAGCTTTGCCGTGGAAGAGAATTTCCGCGAACAGGTTACTAACTTGTTCTTCAGGAAGTTATTTACCAGTATCGGCGGCTTAGCTGCTGCTCCGCGCCGTTCTGATTATTCTTCGCAGGCAGAATATTACCGCGCCCAGGCGATGTACCAGCAGGTAATGGAGTGGTTCCAGGAATCCTTTGATACCAAGCCTACCCCGAATCTGACTACCCGTTTAGCGTACGACCCTAATTTAAGATTCCAGCCTAAGGATAAGCCGTCTTCACCGGCAGTTTCTAATACCGGCGTCAGCCCGACTCCCCGCGCTAACGTGGAAGAGGTCATTGCCGGTGATTCCGGCGGAAGAGATGCCGGAGTTCCTGCTGGCGTGGATTTAACTATTCCGGCAGCTGCCCCGGGCGCAACGGAAACCGCCAAGGTGAAATTAGTCAGGGGCTTACAAGAGGGGACTGCCGGCCAGGCAGATCATGTGGATGTGGCTACCGGAACCGTATATGTGGATGCCTCTTTAGCCGGAAACCAGGGCCAGCTCAGGCAGGCAATAGAGCACGGCGTGGATGAGTTACGCGGCCACCGGGACAATGCCAATAGTCAGGGCATAGCCTATGACCGGTATGCAGGGCAATACCTGGATAGAGCGCAGAGCGACCCGGCAGTAGTAGCCAAGATAAACCAAATTCATACAAGTGCCCGTCCTGCGCCGCAGGTGCATACAGGCCTCTTTGATACCCCGATTACCAGTATCCAGCCGGGAGACGCGGGTACAGAGAGAGCAAGCAAGCGGCCGGCCACATTTATCGCTACCCTGATACACAGACTGAATATTTTCGGCACTTTAAGCGCCGCGGAGCAGCAGGAGGCCCTCTTCCAGCTGGCAGGGTTAGGAAATGATACTACCATTAAGTTCAACGATGACACAGAAGTGGAGATGGGCGAGTCTTCAGAAGATACCAGAGAACTGAAGAACTTGGGATTAAGAATTGATATGATAAATAAGGGGCTCCGTACTAAGCAGTTATCAGAGCTTTGCGAGTCTCAGGATCCCGATATAGCTTTGGCTGCCCAGCAGGTCATCGCCGAGCGCTTAAGCGACAGTCAGATAAGAGATGTATTGGCCCGCAGGTCGGTGACGCTGGATGGTGTTCAGATAGATGCGGAACGTATCCAGAGCGGTGTCTCCCGATATATGTCAGGAAGGACAGGATATGCGGCTGAGGATATAGTGGTTTCAGCAGAAGAGGTCCTTAAACAAAGAAAGCGTGAAGCAAGAATGAGATTCGTTAGCGCTCCGGCTGCGGATAAGGGCTTAGCCAGGACAGCCTGGTATCAGGAGAAAGCGGCGGTTGAGAGAGACCTGGCCAGGATAGCGGCCATTGACAGCGCGGTCACCTACCATATCTTGGCTCCGGATACCTTATCAATGCTGGCAGGCTTTAACCTGGCAGATTCTGAGAGGAGTTATCTCTCCAAAGATAAGGCGCAGAAGTTCTGGGCAGGGAAGTCAGACTTAGGGCTTGCTTCGCACAGACTCTCCTTTGTTACCGACAGGTTGACTCTGAGTTCGGCGATCAGCAGATTAAGACAGGTCTCAGGAAAGCGCCAGGACGGGTTCAGGCTAGAGTCCGAAGCTGACGGTACCTACAAAGTCAAAGCGCAGGATCCGATTAACGCCACTCCTCTGAAATTGCAATACCGCGGTTTCTTAAGCGCAGACAGATGGGGAGAATATAGGCCCGGAGAAAGCGACACGGACCTGGCCCTGGAAGCGGAGAGGATCAAGGACAGCGCGCGCAAGGCTGTGGAAGAGTCAAGGCCTGATTCCCTCTTAACATTCGACCCGAACCGCGAGACCAGAAGCTGGTTTAGCCGCCTTGGGAATTCGCTGCTTAGCCGGCTTTACGGCGTAACCCAGGGCAATGGCCTGATTGACCGCCTGAAAGACCCTACTTCAAGGGGCGGCAGGATGACTGAATGGGATTATTATCAGGGCATGGATGAGCAGAACCTGCTCATGCTGCAGTTAATGGCAGAGAGCAAAGGGATTACTCCCGAGGTAGATTCCCGGGGCGCAGTACCGATGGCGCGCATGCAAAGATGGGGCGTGCCGGAAGTAGATGCTGCCATGGCCCGTATGAATGGACTCTTGCAGGTGACTGATCTTTATGATGGCCGCAAAGTCACTCTGGACCCGAGAAAAGCCAGGAGAGAGCATCATGCTGCCGGCCTGACCATTACCGAGCAGGAAGACGGAAAGGTGCGCGTGCGCGGCACTAAATATAAGAAAGAAGCTGACCCCAGGGATGCCACCAAGACCCGGATCGTGCGCGATGCCGAAATAGATGAGACTTATGATCTGGGTGTCAGCCCCGCAGTCATAGATACCGGAGTGGGAGAAGTCACCCTGAGTAAAGGCTGGGGCAGGCAGATAAAGGTTGAAGCAGAGAGAGTAGATGATAAGGGCGAAACGCAAAGGTCAAAGGCCAAGCTTACCCGCGGCAATGCCAGCAATCTATTATTTGATGTGGAAGTAGGCGGAAAGAAAGAAGAACTCTCTATCGCACCGTCTGACCTCAGGGACGGCAATTTCAGGGATGTCTTACATTGGGATAAGGATAAAGAGCTTGGCCGCGGATATGATATTGATATCGCAAAGAGGGGCATCTTCAGGAGAGGCTATGAGCTGACCGTAACACCGTATGATTACAAGAGGCTGCCTAATGAAGAAAGAGGGCCTCCCGGCCCGCAATACCATGCGCCTTACCACTCAGCACAGTACCATCAGCTTACGGCTGAAGAGTGGATGCGCGCAGAACAGGATCTGATGGACGGTATTGAGCAGCATATGCAGGACCTCCCGCCCGTAACTACCCCGCAGCAGACCCCTACTAGCCCCAGACAGGCCAGGCAGGCAAGGCAAGCCAGAGCTCAACGCGGACTCTTAGAGCAGAATAATATAGGTAGTATCGTGTTTTCATTCTCTTATACCCTGGCAACCGGCGGCGTGGCCACCTTCCAGAGAGGCATTATTGAAGGCCTGTTAAGAAGCAATCCGGGCGTAGATATCCACCTCATTTATTTAAGCCCCACTGATCATGTAACCACTAAGGTAATCCACGTCAACGGAAGAAAAGTTGTTTTCCACGGAGTTCCTACCAGAGGCGGCGTGAACAGCCAGCAGCAGAGAAAGCTCGTCGCCGAGATCCTTTCAGATATCAACGGACAGAAGAAGATAGACTTAGTGGTCAATAACGACGCAGAGAACGTGGATTTTGCCCGCGGGCTGCTGGATTTCTGCGAAAGCCAGAGCGTGCCGCTGCACAGCTATTATCACGGCGGCAACATCTCAAGTGGGACCCTTGAAATAATGGGCCGTTCGACCCTGGCTGTGACCAATAGCCGCGCCTATGCCCGCATCTTTGAGAGCCTGGGCGTTCCGAATGTGGAAGTCCTTTATCCGGTCCCTGACCTTACCTATTATTCTCCTGACGCCATGGACGAAGATGATGCCCAGGAAGTCGCCGAGTTGATCAGGCAATATAAGCTGGAAGGAAAAACCGTGATCATCCATCCCGGCCGCGTTGATTTCCAGAAAGGGCAGGTGGATACTATTGACGCTGCAGCCCTCATCAAAGCCAGGGCTGAAGGAAAAGACGTGGTCTTTATCATCATCGGGCCTCCGGTAAGCGCCGAAGAGAGGTCGAGATTAGCCCACCGCGCCTTTGTCACGCACGGATTAATAGAAGGTGAAGATATCATCTTTGTGGGTAATCAGAGCAGGCGCCAGATGCGCCAGTGGTTCTCTATTGCCGATATGGTCCTCTACCCGTCAAGATGGGTCGAGCCGTTTGGCCTGGTGCCGGTAGAAGCCCAGTCCATGGGTGTGCCGGTGATCGTTTCTTCCGAAGGCGGCCTTCCTGAGACGCTCTCCGACGGAGAGACCGGCTTTGTAGTCCCCAAGAAAGACCCGATCGCGCTGGCTGACGCTATCAGTACACTGCTGACAGACAGGGTCCGCCTTGAGGCGATGTCTAAGCGCGCGCCGCAGTTCGTAAAAGAGAGATTCGGCGACGGCGGAAACTTAAGGGAATACGAAGCCTCCTATTCCGGAGCAGTCTCCCGCGGCAGGAAAGGCCTGCGTATGGTAGCTGCCCCCATCGTGAGCGGTAATATGCGCGATGTAAGATTCAATCCGAATCATAGCGTTGGAACATGGGAAGAAGTGTTGACGCCTGTGGAGCAAGCATGGGATGCAGAAAGAAAAGAGGCCGAAGCCAAGGCAGAACAGGCGGAGCAGGAAGCGCTTCATCCGCAGCCTTACTCCAGTCCTTACGCCAGTTATGAAGCTGAGCCAGAGTCACCCGCGGCAGGAGTGCCTGTAGTCAGTCCTTACGGCGCCGGCGGATCAGGTGGTTCAGTCGTATCTGACGGCGGACAGGGCGGCGGCGCAAGCGCAGGCAAGGGCTCGGGCGCAGCAGCGGGTGCAGGAGCGCAGGCAGGCGGAAGCGGAAGTTCAGCACAGGTAAAACCGCCGGAGCCTCCTCAGGTGGTTTTTGGCCCTTCCGATCCTAATCTTAAAGTTCGCACCGGGAAGTCTGGCTGGAAACATACCTATGGAACTACCGCTGGTTTTGCTGCGGAAGAAGGGGTAGCTTCTGATGCTACTTGGGATGGTTGGGATAATCAGGCCTGGAAACAGGCAAAAGAGCAGAGGAAGGCTAAGTGGGGAGAGAAGCGAATTTATATTAATGTTACTCCGAAAGATGCCAGAGCGCTTGTTCCTGCAATCATGCGTATTGCCGAAGCTTTAGGGATCCCGGTCGCATTTAAGGTTATTGACGCCCCGGCTTCCGGCGTAGCGTATGAAGCTGAAGAGACTACCCGGCTCGTAGTTAATTTTGCCTCAGAAGATGACGCGGCTAATTTTGCCAAGGCATTACAGCAAACAGCAGAATATCAAGCTGCGCCTGTCGATTCTTCTAAAGCCCTTGATTCGTATGCCGGTACTAAGATCGATGATAAGATGGTTTATGGGTCTGGTTACGGAGAAAATCGCAATGCAGCTAGAAGGATTGCCAAGCGGTTTGCCGATGGAAAAATGGAAGGAAGCAGATTTACTTATGTCAGTCATTCAGGCCAAACCATAACCCTTGATTTAGATACTCCGGCCGGAAAAGCAAATTACGAAGCGATGCGCGCAGTTGCGGAGCAAGTAGCCACTCAGCCGGCAGAAGACCCGGCGTTTAAATCCGCCTGGGAAAAAGTAAATGCGGCCCCAGCCGCGCAAGCGGGTGGTGGTTCAAGCGCGGCAGGCACAGGACCCGGTGCAGCAGCAGCGGGTGCAGGAGCGCAGGCAGGCGGAAGCGGAAGTTCAGCACAGGTAAAACCGCCGGAGCCTCCTGAGGTAGAAGCTGTGGATCAGCAGGCAGAAGCAGAGCGCAAAGCCCAGGAAGCAAGGGATGAGCAGGCGCGTCAGGATAAACAGGTGTTCGAACTCGTAGAAAAATTATTACAGGAAAAATATCACCCCGCAGCTGAGCAGGCAAGGCAGGCGATCAGGGAAGGCCGGCTGGATGAGGCAGAGAGCGCCATAGACGAAGCGGAAAGAGGAGTAGATGAGGCGCAGGGTCAGGCTAAAGATAATGCAAAAGCAAGGCAGGCAATAGCTGATGCCAGAAAAGAAATAGATAAACTGGATTCAGGGTTAAGGCAGGCGCGTGTGGATGCGGAGAACAGGCGTAAGCAACAGGCGCAGCAGCAAGCGGCTAAGCCTAAGGCTGTGCCTAAACTGCCTGACGGAAGATATGCCAAGGGTGCTGAGGTCTGGTATGTAAGAAGCGATGGCACCGCTGAAAGAGTAAGGGTCCTCTCTGATCCGCAGGGGAGCCATTATAATATAGGATTCCTGGATGCCCAGGGAAGAGTCGGTGCCTCAATGGCCACTACCCTGAAGCCGGGGGTAGAACTCTTTGATACCGAAGCAGAGGCCCGCGAAGCGGCAAGAGAAAAGAGAAGTGAATATCTGAACGAGAGGACATCGGAGCTCATGAATGAAGTGCGGCAGAGCGATGATCCCATGCGGTTGGTCAATGCCGAGAATGAAAGATTATTCCGGGAGGCAGGCCTTTACTGGAACGCCTTTGTGAATACCGCAAGGCAGAGGCTCGCCAGGATCGCCGAAGACAAGCTCATCGCCCGCCTGGCCCGGATCACCGTGGCGGCGAAGCATGACAGATTGCACAGCGCCTTTGTGGATTCAGTGCCTCTGGCCCAGGCCCAGATGCGCTTAGTCAGGGCGATAGTGATCATACTGGATGCGCTTGCCGCAGGAAATATCGCGGATGAGAACGCAGCCATTGCGGCGATGGAGGTCCTTCTGAACGCGGATAATGATTATAGATATGACGTAGCTACCCGGCAGATCGTCTCAAGGTATCTTGCCGCGCGCCGCGAATATAAAGGTAAGGGAAGAGGCCAGAACAAACAGTCTGCCTTCTACCGGGCAAGAGAATTATTAGTGGATAGGCTAAGAACGCTTGGCAACAGAGAGACTGATCCTAGCCGCAAGGCGCTTTATACCGAATTGTACCGCCTCTATTTCGGCCAGCACGGAGCAGTCATGGCCCTGGCTGATCCGGACGCCGAAAGATTACTGGAAGTCTTTGCTTCCGGAAGGCTCTTTGAGCATCTGGCCGCACAAGGCCGCGAGATCGGCGGCACAAGGGAGAGAGCCGGCGAGCAGGACCGTAACACCGGCCATAAGATTAACGGCGGAGTGAGCCGGCCGAGAAGCGGCCAGCGCGAGCTTATTGTAGTGAATCTTAGCCTTGATGCTAAGCTAAGGGCCCTCATCGAAGATATTATGCGCGATTTTGAGGATTCTGATTTTAGCGGAGCGGAGAGAGGAAGGCTGATCAACAAGATCTTTGATTCTATACGCAGGAGAGTCAGGTTTGATAATGAGCCTTTTGCCGGCCAGGAAGGCGAGCCTGTGCTCCTGGGTGAGACTATCGATGCCCGCGGCTGCTGCAGGCACATGGGCCTTCTGGCAGCAGTGGTCCTGGAATATATGATCAAGCAGAATAAACTGCACGGCTACGCCTATTATTTCCGCGGTAAAGGGCATGGCTGGGCAGTCTACCGCAACAGCGCCGGCACATGGTTTGTGCTGGATGCTGCCCAGCAGGGACAGCCGGTGGGCATTGATTCCACATACTTTAGCGGCATAAGGCCGTATGCCTACAAGGAAGCCATGCACCCGTCTTTCTTCGATTCTGACGATGATTCAAATGATGATCCCAAGACGCGGCCGAATGACGTGACTATGCCGAACTGGGATCCTTCAGGCGGCAAGAGATTCACTCTGATCGGCACCCTCGTCGGCGGCCTGATTGCCGCACCTTTCATCCTGAGCGGCGTGCCGTTTGGCTGGTTGCCTTTGGCTATCGGCATGGCTATAGACGGATCGATTATAAAGAAAGAGCTTAACGCCGAGCTCGCCAGGCTCAATAGCCTCTCTTCGCAGACTCCTTCAGGCCAATCTGATAATGCTAACCGGCAGCAGACCCAGGAAGTGCCGGGAATGCCGGCTTCGCCTGTTCAAGGGCCTACTGCACCTGCGAATGCGCAAGGCGACGGCAATAGCGGCGTAGGTTCAAGGGTCACTACTATCGGCAGCCAGAATCCGGTGGGGACTACGCCTCCAATGTCTATTATGCCGCCTGCCGGGGCAGCCTTACCTATTATAACTAGCCAGCAACACCTTCAATCCATAGGAGCGATCCCACGTACTTTAAGCCCGGGTGTGAGCCAGACGCCTGAGACTGCGCAATCTCAGGGCGTGGTTCCAAACAAGAGCGCAAAAACCAATGCAGATTTAGCTTCAGCCGCTCCTTCTGAAGTTAGGTCTGAACCCGGAATTCAAGGAGTCGAAGTATCGGCCCACGCAGAAGTCGGGCAAGCAAGGCAAGGTTCTGCACAAGATTTTGCAGGAACTGAAGGTGCCCAGAGTGCATCCGAAGAAAATGCAGCAAGAACCCAGGGTGCCAGGGGTACGCCTGATAAAGATAGCAAAGAAACTGCTGAGCCGGCAGGTAATACAGTTTCCGGAAACGGAAACAGTGGTGCTAAGGGTGCAGCTGTTACTACTCAGGCTACGTCTGTGGCAGAAGATGGTGCTCAGGCAGTAGGCGTAACAGAACGTCCTCATAATATTCATACCGAAGAAGCAGCCAATCCATCAGGTGCCCGTAGTCCGCCCGCTGAAACTGAAAAATCTTTAAGCGAAACCGCAGTAAAAGCTCAAGAATCCCCAGATTCTGCCTTACCGTCCCAGGCTTTAACTACTAATCCGACTACCCAGCCGCAAACTGAACCTACCGTGGCAGGTGATTCAGAGGCGGCTATTGTTGTTCATGAGGGCGCCGGCCCCTCCTCCAGGGAACTGACCCCCGGCGCCCTCATGGCAACTTCCTTAGATTCAGTACCGTCGCAAGATACCAGAGTGGCAGGAGACATTTCGGCTAACCAGCCGCAAACTGAACCTACCGTGGCAGGTGATTCAGATGCGGCTAATGTTGTTTCCGGAGGCCTTGCGGCCCCCACCTCCGGGGAACTGACCCCTGCAGGGCTTCCGGGACAACATAATCAGAGAGGTGATGTAAAATGTGCAGGAACTTCAGGGACCTTATCTTCACCCACTTCGTTGTCGCTTCCGAGGGCGCGGTCTTCGGGAGCGCGCGTGAGAACGGAAACAACCACGTCCACAACTTCCTCATCGAAGGCAGCAGAGTCAGACAGCAGCACGGCGATGAATGGTACGAGCTTGAAACAGAGTTCGCCCGCATCGTCAGAGAAAGAGCAGAAGCAGGCTACGGAAGTATCCCCGTCTATCGGACAAACAGGTTCCTCTACTAGAGGAGGTGCAAAATGGTTAAGATCAATTATGAATACCTTGAGATCGACCACATCGTGGATTTCGTCCACGATGCCACCGTCTTTGCCGCAGCCAGGGAGAACGGAAACGGCCACATGCGCATCTTCCTTATCAACGAAGCCACAGCCCGCGTCTACACCCGAAACGGCAGAGCAGACTCATGGGAACAGCTCTACGGAAGCGAACGCGACACAGTCATTGCCCGCCTCATCTCTGCGCGCAACAAGAACGTCCCGGTCTACAGGATCAACGGCAGCGGCTCCAGTAACACAGGGACAGTCCCCTGCGGGGACAGTCCCTGTGATTGGAGCCGCTGTTGCCACGCGCCTGGCCGTAATTCCGGACCATGCCGCAGACGGAAAAGGCCTGCCGACTGCGATCGGCAGGTATTTCAGCGGCTTATCCATGGGCGGATGGGTGAGGGTTTCTGCAAAGAATGATAACGCGTTGAATGAAGCGCTCACCTATTTAGAAGACCATACTACATTAAGCAGGATGACCCTGCTGAAACATGTGGTTGTGCGCCGCGGCCCTCCAGGATTTGATAAGCCCTCCTTTAACCTCACCAATCCTATTACCGGAACGCGCACCGTTTATTTAAGGCAGAACGCCTCCCTTGATGAGATCGTGCATGAGCTGCTGGCTGCGCAGGGAGGCCTGCGCCACCACGAAGTGATCCTGCTTCAGTCCAGCATCCGCTACGGCCAGCCTATGCAGACGCTGCTTAGCCGCATGCGCGGCAGAGTAGCTGACCACACCGCAGTAGGCGAGATGGAGAGGCTCCCTGCCAGAGAGAGGACCCACAAAGAGGTAGAGCTTCTTGAGCTGATCAATCACCGCAACCGCCGCGCCGAAAGGTTCCTCATCCAGGGTTCTATCGAACACTATGTAGGCCTGGAATTATATATGGCGGATGAGATCTTAGCTCATATGCCTTCGGAGCATAAGGAAGTCGTCTCCCTGGCCCGGCTCTACTGGGAGATGATCACTATCGGGGTAATGCTCAGGAAATACGTACATGATTATCGGGCCGACACCATCTTTCTCACCTTTACCAACCCGGACCACTTAAGGCAGTTCATGAGACCGGAGGAGATAAACTTCAGCCACACTGAGATGATCACGGTTTCTGAAGCCGGCAGCAAGGGTACAGAGAGCAGGATCTCGACCTATGCCGCCAATAGCCTGAATGCCAATATTGTCAGCGAATTCGGCTGCCGGGTAACCTACAACCATAAAGTGGAAGGCGAGATGCAGGTTGTTTCAGCCGAAGTCTACATTTATGAACTGCAGACCGGTAATACCGCAGCGCCCCGCGCTCTTACCGATAAAGAGATCTATGGCGTTAGCCGGCCCGAAGGGTTTAGGGTGGAGATGGTCTCCAGTGACCTTAAGCTGCACAAGCAGGTGATGGATGAGTCTGAAGTGCATTACCGCAAGCAGAAAGATGCGGCAAAGATCACTCCCGAGATCGAAGCGAAACTCTCCGCCGGATTCAGCGTCTTCGGAGTGCCGGTTTCAGGCAGCCCGGTGGTCATCGGCCGCCTGGTCAAATGCGACCTCTCTAGTGAAGATGAGATAAAGCTCTCTTATCCGCTTCCGCCGTATCTGCCCAGGGATATGGCTGCGGAAGTGGCGCACCTGAAGCAGGCGGTAGAGGCAGTGGCCGGAGCCCTGAATCCCGAGGCAGATAAAGACGTGATCATCCATATCAATACCGCCTTAGCCGAAGCCATACACGATGCAAGCCACACCAAGTATACTCCCATCGTCCATTTCTTATCCCGCGTAACCGATCAGATAAAAGCTTTGTTCAGGAGCGATGATGCGGCAAGCAGGGGTATGATCAAGAAACTTCAGGATTGCGCAGGGAAGATCTCCGGCATGGTCTTCACTGACCTGGACAAGGAGCGCGAGAGGGTCAAGGGCATGGTAAGAGAGAAAACCGAGGCCGCCATATTCCATGCCGCAATCAGCGAGGCTTTAGGCATAGAACTCGATTCTGCACAAATATCAAGGTTCAGAGAGATAGCAGAAGAGAGGACCGAGGTAGAAGATTTCCAGGAGGAACAGCTGCCAGGCGTATACCACGATGCGCTCAGGGAGGTTTCAGGCAGAGAATTTGACACGGCACAGATATCAGGGCTTATCGGCCTGGTAGAAGAGAAGGCCAAGGCTCCCATGGAAGAAGAGCGTATAAACGCAATCTTCGGGGAGGCGGTCAGGGAGGCCTGCGGCAGAGAGCTTGGCGCCGCAGACATAGCTAAGGTCAGAGAGCTGGTAGAAGATACGATAAGGGCAGGGAATCGCGACGAAGAAATAGTCTTACGTATATTTAATCATGAGATCAACGTAGCCCTGGGAATCGAAGTTGATATTACCGATAAAAAGTTTATGCGCAGGCCTGATGTGATGAAGGTCATGGATGATGACCCCACCACTGCGCTTTTATTGACGGTGATGGGAAGCATGAGCGCGGTGAAGGGGACTCTCTTTGGCATGCGCACGCGTGGCTGGGATATTCCCGAAGCGGTATTCAGGGCCTTCCAGCCCCTCTCAGCGAAGACAGTCGTACCGGTGATGAACGACTATAACAAGATGTATTTTGACGTCGCGGACCTGGCAAAGAGGGCGCTGCGTAATTACCGGGAGTTAGGCGGAAATGCGGTGACCATGAAGAGGATAGTGCTTGAGGGCGCTCCTGCGGATGAGCCCTTTATCCTGCTTTTGCGCGTAGACCTGGACAGCCCTGCGGATTACGCGCGCCTCAGGCAGGATTATCCGAATATGGCCGGCATAGTCATCCGCACCGGGATCAAGCATTACGCCATCTCCGCCCGCCAGGAAGGTTTCCCGGTCCTGGCTGACGCCTACACCGTTATTGACGAAGAGAGGATCTCTACCTGGGATGCGATCAGGGGCGGTGAGCTGGCTATCCTTAACCTGAACAACGGCGCCATGCGGGTGAATCCCAATGACGAAGAGCTCTTTGAGGCTCAGAAGATCGGCCTGGCAGATAAGGCCAGAAGGGCCTACTGCGACGAAAGGGTCGCGCTTCCCGCAGTGACCCGGGACGGCGTGGAAGTCCAGGTCCTGGTGAATATTTCCTACTATACCGACGCAGAGCGCATTTTGGCCCTGGGCGTAAAAGGCATCGGCCTCTGGAGGACGGAGTTTGAATACCTGGAGGTCAATGAGATCTCAGAGGCGCAATGGGTAGAAAAGATAAAGAATGTAGTCGCTTTCCTCGGCGAAGGCCAGGTGCTCACTATCAGGCTGCCTGACCGCAAGGTGGAGGGCGAAGATACCAAGGATTCCCCGGCCTTCGGCCCGAGCAAAATAGAAGGCCTGAAGTTCCTGGTTGAGGATCCCGTCGGAAGGACTATTGCCGTGACGATGCTGCGCGCGGCAATGCGGGTGGCAGCGCATGAGGCCAAGGCAAAGGGTATAGTGGTGCGGGTGATGTTCCCGATGGTCTCTACCGAGCAGAATTGGGAGGATGCCCTGGAAGTTGCGGATTATGCCCGCGATAGCCTGGTTGCCGAAGGCAGGGCCAGTTACGCCGACCTGAGGCTCTGCCAGGTAGGACTTATGTTTGAGACTCCGGAGTCAGTCAATTTACGCGATGAGTTGATGGCAAGAGCAGATTTCGGCAGCGTCGGCACCAATGACCTGATCAGCTTCACCTTCGGGGTCAGGCGCGGGACAGAAGGCAGCACCGAGATACTCACCGAACTGAATATGGTGATCGCGGATAAATTACTGAAGCTTGCCAGGGCAGCGAAGGAGAGGGGCATATTGATATCTGTCTGCGGCAATTTAGCCTCTACGCTTGAGTTCCAGCTGTTGGCTGCCTATAGCGCGGCAGAGGGCGCGCCGATTTCGCCGAGCATGGGCGTTGAAGGCGTAGCCCTGGCAAAGGAAAAGATCCGCCACGTTAACGCCGCCGCAGCGAGAAACCTTTTTGAGCATATTGACTTTAGCAGGGCAGCAGGCGCCAGGCTTAAAGACGCCTTAAGGCAGGAGGCTATGCGTATCCGTAAAGAAATCGAAGACGCCAGCCAACAGCATTTAAGAAGGCTTATGCTTGCCTCGATGTCCGGCAAGCCAACTGCGCCGCGCGATACTTCTTCCCGCGGCCTGCCGCGTTGGGTGATCAATCTGGCGGTAAGATTATCGCAGCGCGCAAGCGGCAAGAATATCCGCGATTGGGCAATAGTTAATACAGATTCCCGGGAAGTCCAGCGGGCAGCAGTCTTGTTTGGTAAGCATAAGGATGCAATGATGAGGAATTTTGCCAGTAAAGGCGTGCATTTTGTGCGCGCGCCTCCGCTGGTAAGCGCGCTCTGGAGGATCTTAGGCGTTTCCAGATACTCCAACTATATCATCCTTCCGCAAAAACCCTCACCCGACAGGATCGCTCATGAGATGCTCACCTTCCTGCATCCTGCCCTGACCCACACCGAAATCGAAAGGATACTCAGGAGTTTTGGCGCAACAGTCACCACACGTAGCCGTGCGTGGGCGGTGATCGGTAAAGTAGCCTTTCCTGTCATCTGTGTAGCTATATTGGCCACGGCTGCGGTCATTGCCATTAGGGTGGCGGAAAGAAATTCCCAGAGAAACGCTCCCCTGCTTCATGAATTGAGAAAGCTCTCCGACAGGGGCATTGCGTTCGGAAGAGAAATGACCTTTGCGAAACAGGAAGCGATGTTTGAGTGGATGGCCAACATTCCCATCGGAGTAGAGCTGGGCGGGATCTACTACAGAGATGAGGACGGCACATACCATATAATGGTTACCAGGATCGGAGATGCGCATTCCGTTTATGTCCCGTCGTCAGAAAACAAAAATATATTTACCTGGCATTCCCACCCCGAAGGCGCGGGCGTCCTGTTTGAGATACCTTCGCTGCAGGATTTGGTAGTGGGTTTAAAGGAAAAAGAAAGTATCTCGGTATTGGGCGGCGTGACTGACAGCGAAAAGATGACCGGCCAGAAGAAAGTGATAAGGCTGTCGCGTGCTTCAGATGAGCTCAATCCTTTTGCCCGGATCCTTAAGGAAGGAAACGACAGGGTCAGAGCTTTCTTAGAGGCCAGAGGCGCGGATTATTCCTATCTGCAGCAGGAGATACTTGATGAATTGATCAACGAGATCATCGTGCGCAAGGTCCCGGGCTGGGAGAGGTTTGCGCCGGCCGAAGATGAACCAATGGTCTCCTGGCACAATCCTAATTTCTACGGCTATTTTCTAAGGCTTCTTGGCTATGATGTTGTGGAATATAGAGAAGGAATGCTGGATAACTGGAACGACGCAGGCACGCTCAAACAATTGCAGCCGGTATCAAGCAGGGGCGAAGAGCTTTACAGAGAGTTTAACCGCCGCGCAGATGAGATCATCAGGAAGAAATATCAGGGGCTGGCCGGTGAAGGTACCCTTAGCCGCATGGCCCGCCTGATCCTGCTTGCGTTTACCGGCGGGCTTGTAGCTAAAATCATCCTTGGCGGCACTAGTGCCTATGCTGCTCCTGTTGCCGCGACTAAAGTCGCAGTTGCAGGTATGGTTGTCACGACCTCGCCGTGGGGCGCAGTTACGCTGGCTCTTGTCGCCGCCGCAGTCATCGCCTACGGTTTATATGAACTCGGCGCCTTCCAGAGGGTTGTATCATCGGTCTCTTCTCAGGGAGCGTCTCGGGGAAGGTCAGCCGATACCGGCTTGAATATCGTCGCAACTATTACCACTAAAGCAGGCCTGATCCGTCTTGTCAGAAGCATGAAAGCTTATCTGGAAAGGGCGCTGGCAAGATTCGCTGCCCGCCGGGAGAGAAGATGGATGGAGAAGCTGCCCGCAGATGCCCCTGCCATACATTTACCCTCTGACCAGTTTGTCCGGGAGATATTACATAAAGGGTTGTTCTGGGTGCCTTTTGCAGGTACAGAACATGTCAGGGTGCGTTTTGATTCCCGTTCAGAAGGATTGTTATACGGTAATCATCCTGTAAATCCTATAACAGCGGAAGAAGGCAAAGGCGTAGAGATCCCCTGGTTACGCCAGATGACCGTGGATATGATCCTGCATATAGAGAAAGAAGTAGCCCTGGCACTGCGGCAGAGAGACTTCACCTTAGAAGTCAGTAGTTTAAGCCGCACCCTTGCCGGGCAGGCAGCATTGGCTGCTGATGCTTCGGTTGCCGCAGCGAAAAAGAATGAGAGCAGCCATTTGCGAGGATTGACCGTTGACTTCTTTATCGGAGCCAATAGGAAAAACCCGGTGCGCAGAGCAGCTATCAAAGTCCTCAGGCAATTAAAGAAAGAAGGAAGGATCAATCTGATTTTTGAATACGGCCGTCCGTGGGCAAGGCTGGTAGCGCATGTCTGCGTTAATCCGCATCACTATCTAGTAACGCCTCTCCTGGGAAGTCCGGGATATTTTGGGCCCCGGGAACGCGCGTTAAACAGCGGGCTTGACAACCGTGAGGACAGGAGTAGGGGTTATTACGGCCGGACACTCTCGCTTTTATTAGGAGCATTGCTATTTGGCAGTGGTTGTGCCGGAAAAATTACCACTGCCGCACATCTTGCTGCTCCAGCAGTAAAGACTTTCCTGGGATTGACTGCCGCGACCTGGGGCTGGATTGCTCTGGGCGTCATCGTTGCCGCAGTCATCATCTACGGTTTATATAGACTTGGCGCCTTCAGGAAACTGGGCGCGATTGTCGCTACTAATTCAACAACTGAGCCGCAGGCTGGACCTACCGTGGCAGGTGCTTCAGATGCGGCTAATAATAAGGGAAAGCTGGAGGCCCCTACCTCCAGGGATTCCTTCGACGCGCCCGCCTTTGGCGGGCTTGCTCAGGATGGTGAGCAAGCGACTTGTGGTGAGCTTAGTCGAATCAAGCGCGCCGAACCACTGACCCCCTCCAGCCCCCTTATTAAATCTGAAAAAGCCGGAAAGAAAGTCGCTGTTAGTTTCGGCTCCGAATTATCCGAACATGATATAGAGATAGTAAGTATGGCTTTGAATTTGATCGGTACATTAAGACCGCAGTGCCTGGAAAAGATAGACCTTCCTATTAGAATAGGCAAGATGGGCTTTGAAGAATTAAGGCGGGCGATGCAACAGAACGGAGTTTTACCGGATGGTCTGGCCTCGCCAGGCTATCATGCCGAGGGCAGTTTCCTTTTCATGGGCAAGAAAACACCTTCCGGCGGAATAGAGATGCATGCATACCTGATCATGGATGAGCCGACCTATCAGAATCCCGCAGCCGTGATCACCGTGATCAGCCACGAGTTAGTCGGACACGAAGAACACTTCCCGGCATTACCTCGCTTTGCCGAGGCTGCACAGGGCAAGAAAAGAAGCATCACTTCTTCTACCCCTAGAGAAGAGGCAGCTTCTTACCGCCGGACCGCAGAGTTCTTAAGGGAGATACTCGATTGCAGGCTTCCTGGTCAGGAGAAGACTTTTGCGCAAATGGCTCCGGACCTGACCCGCAGCCTCAGGTCATGGATAGAGGAAGAGGAGAGGCGCGCCAGAAGTTGGGAAGGCCCGGTATCTTTGCCGGCAGTTTTCGGCCGTAAGGTCGGTCGCAATGAACCTTGCCCCTGCGGCTCGGGAAAGAAGTTCAAGAAGTGCTGCGGCGCGGCAGTAACTACGCGGGGTTCGGTTTATGCCGGATTAGCGAGCCTTTCTGTGGCCGCTATCTTAGGTTTAACCGCATTTTTAATCGGCTCTACAGGCTCAGCAATAGTTATACCCGTTGTTCTACTTTTGGGTAGTTTCTTTGCTACAGCTGTTACCGTATTATATTTCTCTCAGGCGATCAGGCTATGGATAGCAAAAGCCAGGCCGATCCGCGCGCCGAATACCCCGGAAGGCCGCAAGTGGCTTGAGAACGCGCTTAAGCAGACCAAAGAGTATATTGAAAAGACGGCAAAGGCAAAGACCGGCCGCGATATAGAAGTAGTAGATACTACTACCCAGAATGGCCCGGTTGCCGAGGCAGATAGGGCGAATAACCGCTTGAATATCAGGCTATTCCATTATATCTTCCTGCCCTACAGATTAAGACAGGCTATTCTCGCTCATGAGATCGCGCACCTCAACGGCAAAGGCGAAATCGGCGCTTATTGGGCAGAGGTTGTCAGCCTTTTAAAATTAGGCGAATTTCCTGGCCACTGGAGACTTTCAGCCAAGACAACCTTATACGTTACCATCACCTTCTTTATCCTGCCTCAGCTCATCAAGCTGATCACTCCTTTTATCAGCCTGCCTGCCTTAGGCATAATATTACTCAGCTTAGGAATTGCCCTCTACCTGGTTAAGCTGGGTATCGAACTTAGCGGCAGAACGCCTTCCCGCTGGCTGCAGGCAGGCTACAGGACCGCGATCATGTTGGCAGCGATCGTCGCCTTTATGTATGTGGGCGGAAATCCCAAGCTTGCCCCTTCGTGGGTAGCCAGCTGCTTTGGCGAAACAGGGGTAGCTACCTTCCAGTGTTCAGCAGCCCTGACCAGCGCTGCTGTGCTTCTGATGACCATGGAAGGCATCAGGGCTTCAGTACTTGGGATCCACCGCGTCATCAAGTTCTCAAGCTTTGATAACGAAGAACTAAACCACCTTGCGGATAATTTTGTCGCCTGCATCGAAGGAAAGATTCCTGCAGATAAGCTTGACGAAGTAAGAAGAGAGCTGGCTGAAGCAAAGAAGAGCAATAACTTTAAGTTCGTCCTCCTTTCCCTGATCAATAAATACGCAAAGAGGAATCTCCTCCGGCTCTCCCCGCACATGGCAGATGCGCGCCTCGGAGTAGAGAGGTTTGGCCTGACCGGCTATATCGGACGCCACACCTCTTCTGCCTTTAACAATGCCATCTCCAGATGGGGCCTCTTCCTTCCTTTTGGCCTCCTTTTTGAGCTCTACAATTACCTGTGCAATCTTACCTACAACTTCTTTGTTTCCAACCAGCAGCTTTACGGGGAAAGGAATAACTTTATCCAGAGCCAGATCATCGAAGGCGGGCTTAAGGCGGATGATAAACTGAATCACGCAGAATTACTGGCGGACATCAAAGCTGCCACAGAAATGGCAAAAGGACCCGGCCTGTGGAACAGGGTGAAGCTTGGCTGGCTGGAGGCTACTATGCGCATGCCTCATGCCGCAGGCACGCTTGCCTTTACCGCAAACAGGATGCTCCTGCTCTTCCTAAGCTCATTAGTCGCCCATGCAGTGACTGCCAGATTGATCGAAGTCTTCCCGGTAATGAAGAATGAGATACCCGTTATTTCAGATATCTGCAAGGAGGCATTGGGCGGATGGCTGGGCAGGAACGGCGTGCCTTTCCGCTGGGTGAGCCTGATGCGCGTGATCATCCTGGCTATGGGCCTGAATCTGCCCAAAGAGCGCAAGAGGCTGGCCCAGTTTGGCCTGCGCATGGCCGGCTTCAACAGCATCGTCGATCAGAGCAAGGGCGGCATTCTTCATGAAGAGATAATCAATACGGTAATCAATAAGAATGCAGATTCTGCGGCAGTAAAGGCTTATCGCGAAGGCAGGCTTACTTTTGAAGATAATCCCCATGTCGAGGCCTTCTTCAGGCATAACTTCGGCAAGCCAAAGGCAAGCTTTAAGACCACATTAAGAAAAGAAGCTGCATATCTAAGCGCAGACTTTCTGGCCATGCTCTATTATTCTTTCTGGCTGCTTATTCCGATCAAGCCGGTTTTAGGTTTAGCGCTGGTATTCCTTCCCAAGGCAGCAATAGCCGAGGGCATCTTAGGGTACTATGCCCGCCAGCAGCCAAAAGATAAAGCGCAGAGCCTGATGAATAAGGCCAAGCCCGTATTTGATGTACTCTGGGAATTAGAGAATCAGAATATCCGCCTTGGCCGCAGCATCTGGAATCTTTCTATCATCGGCGCAGAGATGGGCGCGATTGTCAGCGTCGGCGGCCCGTTAGGCGAATTGTTAGAAGGCCGTAACGGCGCCATTAGCTTAGGCCACCATCTTTATGATCCGGCAGAAAGGGGCGCGCTTTCATTATTCGGCGTAGAGGCCCACGAAGGAGACCCCTCTTATGTAAGCGAGTTCCTCTATCGCGGCATGGGCGGAGAGCACTCTTTGGTTATGAATAATGCTTATCAGGCGTACCTTTGCGAAAACCACGGCCAGTCCGAAGAGATCCTCAGGCGCGCGCAGGGAGAGGATGAGAATAGCAGCCGCGCTAACTCCGGAAATTTCGCAAGAAAGCTCCTGGATGCGGAAAAAGAAAGAGGCGTTGCAGTTCTGGATGCGCAGGCCTTTGCAGAGGAATGGGAAGCTTATCAGGCAGGAATTGTGGCAGAAGAGACAGCTAAGAATGTCGAAAAGGCAAAGACAGAAGCTGGCCGGACGCAGAATTTACCTATTCAGACTACCGAAGACAAGGTTGAGGATACTTTAAGGAACTGGATGAATGCCGCCAATATCCCGCAGGCAAGGCCTGAAGCTCAATTCAATGCCACTCCGGTGACCGTTTTTGTTGATACCAATGTCACGGCAGTGACCATGATCGAAGTGAGCGGCGCATCCAATATCGTGCATCAGGTACAGGCCGGAAATCTCGTGGAAGTTCCTGCTGACAGCGGCATTGACCTGCCTGCGGGCCTCGATTTGAACGGCCGCACAGTGGTGATCGTGCCGGATGAGGTTATCAATGCTAGGGATCAGCATACCGAATCTTATCTGAAAGATTTCAATACCCTGATCAACCACCTGAGAGGAAATGATAGCGTTTATATCAGGGAGGTAGAACAAATTCAGGGACAGTCCCCTGCGGGGACAGTCCCTGTTCAGCCTCAACTTCCGGCGAACAATAATTCCGAAAGCGCCAATGAAAAAGCAAAGCAGGCCCGCACTCTCATGGATGCGCGCGACCAGCTGCAGGGAGCCAACCGAGAGGCGCTGGAAGAAGTGAGTGATTTCCGCAAGTTCTGGGATAACTTTGGCCGGGAAGGATTCCGCGACTATCTGGTGGATGCTCTGATCGAAGCCAAATACATCAGCTCCTTTATGAGCGTGGAGCAGATAGAGAGAGCGGTAGAGGTAGTGAGGGCAGACCACAACCTGAGCGAAGACGCTTCTTTTGCGCAGGTTTTTGCGGCCCTCGAAGGCAGATTATCCGGCATCATTGATATCAGATGCAATATCGATAGCCTGACCACGAATATCGGAGCTGAACAGGACGCGGCAAGGAAGGCGGAATTGATCCGGCAGCGTTACCTCCTTGAGGAAAAGTTAGCCCGCCAGGAAGAAGGCATTGATGCTGCCAGGCAGCAGGTGATCGAGGCAAGAGGCAGCAACTGGTTTACGGAGTTCCTTGGCAATGCCAGGAAGTGGTTCCTGCGGGTGACCTTCTGGGCAGATGTGGTCGAGCGCGAAGAAAAGGTCAGGGAGAACGCAAGAGAGGTGCAGGAGTTAGAGCAGCTTGGCAAGAGGCTTAGCCGCCTGCTGGACGCCGAAAGAGCTGCGGCTAATACCAATACCCGTCAGCAGGAGAATAGCCCGGTATCCAGATTAGAGAACGCAGTCAGGGTGCTTGGCTTAAGCGTCAACCTTATTGAGACAGAGAGCAGGCTGCTTAATAACCAGGGCCAGGATAATGAAGCTTTACAGCAGCTCTGGCAGGAGCATCTGGGCCGGCTGCAGAGCACTTACCGCCTGCAGATGGCGGATATCCAGCAGGCAGAACTGGATCTCAAGGACTTGATCGCCAGATGGTCCGGGCCGGAAGACGCCTTAGCCAGGGAATTGGGCCTGGCTGAAGCATTACGATCCATCCAGGCAGAAGTGAATGAGAGTTATGCGGCTACAGTGAACGAGGTTGAGCCCGAAGCCCGCTCCTCGGCAGTCAGCCGCAGCCGCCAGATCTCAAGGCTTGAGTTTGAGCTGGTGCTTACTGCCAGCCTCATCCATGAATATCAGGAGAATATCCTGAAGACATTCAACGCCAGGTTCTGGAGATTCTTCGAGCGCCTGCCTGAATACGATGTGGCAAAGAACCTGGGCCGTCTTTTAGCCGACAACAAAGCCAATATCGAGAAAGTTCAGGATATTGCCGAAGTCGCAGTTTATACCAGGGAAGATATCTCAAGGAACAGGGCAGAGATGCTCGCTGCCACGCAATACTGGCAGGGCATGACCGGCAGGCTGAACCAGTTGATCAATGCCTTAAGCAGCCAGGCAGCCAGGACCTTGGGCGACTTATTGAACAATCCCGAGAGCCGCGCGAATCTGGTCGCGGTCTTCAAGTCCTTTGATGAAAGGATCGCGAATCTGGAGAATGTCACTGAGCAGGATATTACCAGGGCCATAGAGCTGCTCATGGGCGCCTCAGCCGATAAAGTGGATATGTTCAAGCTCATTTCTCTGGTCAGCCAGAGATTCAAAACCGCCCAGGATGAGGGATTAAAGGATGCTACTAGCCGGGTAAGAAGAGGCGAAGTCACTGCCAGCCTCCTTGTCTTAGCCAAGCTCTCCGCCACTGCTTCGGCAGGCATGAATACGCAGGAGGCAGGCCGGATCAGGGAACTGATGGAGCTTGCCGGCACAGTATACAGCGGAGTGCATAGCCTGGATGCCTTTATTGAACGGACTAAGGCCAAAGAATACAGGCAGATAGAGCAGATGCTTTATCATCAGGCAATCCCCGAAGACCAACAGCCTGAAGATGAGCCTGTGCTGAATGAGCAGACGATTAAGAATGTTTCCGGGTATCTTGGCAGCCAGCAGCACACGCAGGAAGAGAGAAAGAAGCTAGAACAGCCCTACAGCCAGCCGGAAGACTCGAGCAGCCTGGTTGCCAGGTATGAAGAGACGATCCTGAAGGCAATCCGGGATTCTCTTGCCGTGACCGGCTGGCGGGCAAGGACAGGAGAAGCGATCAGCGAGTTCTTCGGCAGGAATACTTCCTTCGGCCCTTACCGGATGAGCGAAGAACTGGTGAGGGATTGGTTAGTCAATGAACGGGATTACGAGGCAGCTGCCATCGCCAGGAAAGATATTAAGTTTGCCACTACCTATTTTGCGGATGAGATCGCCAGGTGGCAACTCAGGAATATGGCTGCCGGAGTGGCCCAGCCCGCTGCTACGGAAAGAGATGCCCTGATTTCAGTCTTACGCGGCTTCAGGGGAGCGGATGACCTGGCTTTCGCAGAAAATGTCTACACCCGGGTAAATGAAACGCATCGCTCAGAGATCAGCCGCCAGGCAAATGAAAGGACTACTGCCTTACAAGAGATGACCTCGATCAGCAGTGAAGCGGCAACTTATTTATCCGGCTTCAGGCTGAACGCCTTTGATAATACCGGCACGGTCATCATTAGCATAAATCCTGCTCAGGAAGCGCATCAGGTAGGGCAGGCTATCCGCGCCATTGACCGCGCCTTACAGGCAATTCAGGCCACTAAAGAATCCATCTGGGATGAAGTCATCATGAGCGATGTTGCGCAGGATAAACTCAAAGAGGCCTATCAGTCAGATGCGCGCGTCCGGGACCTGATCCTTGCCCAGGATGAGTATGTATTAGTCAAGGGCCTCTTAAACCAGAGGCAGGCAATCTTAAGAGGCTTAGAGGCCAATGCAGATAGCTGGCTTGAGTTTAGAGCCCGGGAGCATCTGGATACCGCATATACCTTAAGCGATGCGCTTACCGAAGCCGGCCTGAATGCGGACTATATCAACCTGCAGGTCAAGCATCTGAACTTATTTAACGGGCTGGATCTTATGGATGCCGGCCTTAAGGCAAAGGCAGAAGAGGCAATAAAGGCCCTTAAGGCAAGGCTTGAGCTGTGGCAGAGTTTGAGCGCGGTATTCACTGCCGGAGAGCAGATAAACGCGCTTCAGGACAAATTACAGGAATTGAGTAAGAACGCAGATAATACTACTCCTTATGCAGTCCAGCTTAATGCGATAGAAGAGCTCTTAAACAGGGTGGCTTTAGTCGCAGGGCTGGAAAAAGTCAAGGGGCACGCCTTAAGGCCGGGGAGCAAAATAGAAATGCTGCTTCAGGATATCAGCGCCGGAAACGCAGATTATTTTAAGGAGAATCCGGATGTACAGAATATTACTCCTGAACTCAAAGAAGCGATAGAAGGATTAAGAGGCGTATTACAGGCTTCACTGCAGGGAGTGGAGCTGGGTAATGAATCTGCCAGTAATAAGGATAACGCCATCGCCCTCTTAGGCGAATGGAATACGCTTCAGGCTAAAGTGCAGTTGGGCACACTTAACAAGCGAGGCGCGCTTCCGGAGAGTTTATTGCGCTTCCTCACCCCGGATCTGCTTAAGTTTTATAACGAGGTCAGCGAACAGGTCAGGAACGGAGATTATCCTTTCTATTCGGAATTACTGCAGAATGGCCGGCGCAGGCTCGAGATCCAGATGAGCCCGGAGATAGAACAGCTTAAGACCCAGATCGAGGCGCTGAAGAAAATAGAAAAGCCGACTGAAGCCCAGATACAGGAACGCAAGGGCCTGGAGGCAAGATTAGTCAGATTCGGCAGGATAAGCTTTGCCGCCGCCGGCGAGATAGAGGCGAGGTTAGAACTGCTTGACCGCGAAGACGGGCTCTTAAACGGCATCATCAATATCAGGGATGAAGACAGGGACTTACGCGACCAGGCCGGCGCCCTAGATTTAAGCAGAGAGAATAAGCTGCGTAAGGAAGTGGTCAGGCTCTATGAGGAGGCAAGCGAATTAAGGGAGAGGCTGAAGAAGGGCGAAACACTCTCCGAGTATAGCCGCAGGCTCTATGACCAGATCAGCGGCTGGAGAGAGAGCAGGAATGGCTTAGAAGTTTACGCTCTCACCTGCATTGAGCAGGCTATGGAGAGGACGCGCAGGCAGCCGGCGTCAGCTGCGTCCGATAACCTCCTGGACGTATTAAATAAGGCACATGAATGGGAGAATACCCATCCGGCGCTCACCCTGACTGCTTTGAACAGCCTGCTTCAGGGTTCAGGCGTCAGCACGGAAGATTTTGTCATCATCGTCTACGGGAGGGAACCGCAGGGGCTGGCCTACTTCTCGGGAGAAATAAATAAGCTTCTGGATGAGGAGATACCTTTTGCGGCCATGAGCGAAAGAAGGGCGTTTGGCGACTGGCTGAATACCCGCTTCCCCAAGGTGCACAACTACTTCTCGCTCACCGAGACCATCCTTTATGAGCGGGTGGTGGAATTATCCGACGCTTATTTTGGCCTGGACTTAAGCCGCAGCGAAACAAAAGTGGTTGCGGTGACTGCTTTGGATATCCCGCAAAAGGTGAACCAGGCGTATGTCGAGCCGGTATTAGAGCGTAACTTAAGCGTAGCTACGGATAATTCCACCGGGCCGAAGCTGAGCATTTCCGCAAAAGTCATGCAGGAAGGCGAAAGCATGGTCGGATTGAATGCCCAGATGACCGCAACCCAGGCCCAGGATGCCATCATCGGCCTCTTTGAGGATAACGGCGTTAAGGTCAACTATAACCAGCTGCAGAATCTCATGGCCCAGATCCGTTACGCCCTTGAGGGCATCAATGAGAAGGTAAACCCGATCATGTTTGCTCTGCAGGAAGTGGCGCGCAAGCAGAAGGATTTAGATGCCAGCCCTGAAGGGACTTTCGAGCACTTAAGAAGGCTCTCCGAATTAAGGCAGGCCCAGAGGACCCTAGACCGCCTCTTAAACAACGAAGGCGTACTTATTGAGGCAAGAGAAGAGGACCTGGAAACGATTTTTGACGCAGTGCTCCTTAAGATCGAAGAGGTCTTCCATGCCAAGATCGCTTCGCTTCCTGAGATAAAGAAAATAGCGCCTTATGCCGATACCAGGTTCCTCTCACGGCTCTTCATCTCTCTCAGCATCGGATACAAATGGGAAGATTCAACCAGCGAGCTGCCCTTTACCCTGGTCTTAGGCTTTAAACTCTGGGACGGCGCCAGGAAGGCTAACGAAGAAGTCAACGGCCTGATGCAGGAGACTTATAATTTCCTGAACCAGTTTGTCCGGGCCAGATTAGAGAGCCAGATACAGGATGCCATAGCAGACGGCAATACCTGGAAAGTAAAAGTCCTGACTAAGAACCGGGAATTGCTTTCCGGCCTTGAGGCAGAATTAAGGGATCACGTGGTTAAGCCGGCTAAGGAAGTAAAAGCTAAGGCTGCTCTGCAAACAGGCGCCGCCATCCAGACAGAAGCATTGCCGGATATTCCTACCCGTTTCCTGGATAGCCAGAGAGACCGGATGTCAGAGGCTTATGCATCCGTCTCTATAGATATGCCGCTTCGGCAGATCTTTACTGCCGTTGACAGAATGGATGCGGCAAAGATGGATGAAAGGTTCCAGGCATCCTTATTGGATGCGGTCTTGAATAACCAGGGCCAGTATACTGCGCAGGAAAGGATAGATTATTACCGTAAACTCATCCGGATCGTGAGCGCCTGGGAGATGTTGCCTGAAGGTTACACCCGCACAGGCGTATTAGAGGCGATGGAACGCTCTGTAATGGAGGCCAGCGACGGTGAAGCGGCAGCTGCTCTGCTGAACGGCCTCAAAGCCCAGATGCAGGAAGAACTGAATACACGGCTCTATCGCCTGCTCTTAGAGAGGGGCGCGCTTACCTTTCAGGCTAATGAGAAGGATACCAGTAAGAGCGAAAGAGAAAGGTTGGATACCCGGATCAGTGAGATCAATGCCCGCATCGAACAGCTAAGAGACAGGGAGAATGCGCAAGTCCCGGTCAATGACGCAGAATTACAGCAGAGATTCCCGGATGCCTACCGCACAAGCAGCGGTGCTCCCGCGCAGGAGGCCTTCCCGCTGTTAAGCTTAGAGCACCTGCTTTCCGGCGCGCAGACAGATGCAGCCAGTTTCGAAGCCACTGCTTGTGCGATCAACGCGCAGGAGCTGGGGTATCATGCGGTGATCCTCAGAGGCATAGAGGCAAAGGCGCTCAATAATTTTGACGAGCTGGTTTCTCTCCTGGATAAACTCAGCCTTACCCGTCAGGCAGCGGAAAGAGAATTGAATAAGCGTAATACCGAGACACTCCTTATCCTGAATACCTCCTGGGAGGGCATTGTGGAGCTCGTCTCAAGGTATGCCACTGCCAAGGAGAGGACAGAAGAGCTGGAAGATTTTATCGATGACCTGGATACCCGCCAGAGCGAATATTCCAAGGCCCAGCGAGAATTGATCAGAAAGATCATCCGGGGCTTTATTGACGGCAATACCGCCGAGTGGAATGCTTATGTAGGGCAGAATAGGGCTTATATCAGCGCACAGGACCTTGCTAAGTTCAATCTGGCAGTGAATAAGCTGATGCAGGACCTCAGGGAAGACGCGAACCTGGATACCTGGAGGAGTGAGACTATCTTAGCCTGGGAGCAGGCAAACGCCGATGTAGCGGACTTAGAGATCCCGGCCGAGATCAGGAGCGCAATAGAAGGATACCTGAATGAGAATGAAGTCTACCGCACCCAGTTTGCGTATCTGGCCAGCCAGGACCTGACCGAAGCAAAAATCATGGAGGCGATGAAGAAGTACGGCAAGGGCGCCACCCTCTCCATGATGAACCTCTCGCTGATCGTGCTTAAACTCAATGTGCGCACCGGAGCAGAAAGGACCCCCGAATACCAGGATTACGTGGATACGTTTAACGGCATGCAGAGCATAGCCATGGAAAATATGCGCATCAAAGCCTACCTTGAGACCTTAAGGTATGCCCTCACCTTTCAGGTCTACCAGGTGGAAGGCAGGCACTTTACTTCTGCGGACAGAGAAGCTTATTTCAGGGGCGATCAGATGAGCAATTATCTCGGCGACCGGCAGGACGGCCGGCAGGCCTCGATCCTCAACCACTTCCCGCAGGAATTAAGGGACCTCACTGCTCAACAGATCAGGGAGGCGATACTTTATTATGATGCCATGCTCTACCGCAACACCATAGAGCTGGTCGGCGATTCCATAGAGACCTATATGAGCTACAGCCGTTATCAGCAGTATAAGAAGGCTGACATCGGCGGCTATTTAGCCAGCGACCCGATCACTTTCGGCATCCTGAATGTCCTGTCGCTCATCCAGATCTTCCTGCACGGCCCGGATGAGGCAGTGATCGACGCCACTAACGACAAGATAGAAAGCGCGCTGATGAGCGTGGCCGGAGCGCTTACCGCAGAAGAGAGGAATGAAGCGATCGACTATAAGGGCGAGAAGGTAAGAGTCGCTCAGCAGGCCTGGGGCGTGGCCAGGGACGGCAGCGGCCTCTTAAGAGAAGTGATCACCACTGACGGCAGGAAACTTTACGGCTACTATTTTGATAACGGCGATATCGAGGACCTGGTGCACAATGTGCTCTGGCGCGAAGAAGGTAATAATTCCGCTGTCTGGGTGGAAGCGAGTTACCCGTCAGCGGATGACGGAATAGATTTCTCCGCATTTGAGGATAATTATGACCTGCAGTTCAATTCCCGCTTTATTATTCCGCTTAAGAAACTGCAGCTGGGTTCTACCACCGCCTTATTCGAATACAGCACGACCGTATCGGATCTTAAGCCTTTCAGCTACGGAGACGAGAATACCGAAAGCCAGAAACTGGCCCTGCGTCTGGATACGCCGGCAGGCAGGAATGTCACCTATTCCCTGGGGTCCGAACTGTTCATTAATCGGACTAACGGCAACCGCCAGACATATTATGTGGCTACGGACAGTAATACATGCGACACCAAGTTCGGAGTAGAGGTGGATGAGGACGGAGAGCTTACGGTCTTTGCCGGGGCAAATAAGCTCTTTAGCCTGCGCGATAACCCGGGCAGCATCAATGTCAGCTACCAGGACCATACCTCCACCTTCCGTTATTACCAGAAGTTCGGCGGGATCTGGCAGATAGATAATGTCATCCGCTACAAAGACGATGATGCCAGCCTTTTTGTCGGCAGCGGAGTGATGCGCGAGGTTTCGCGTAACTTGAGCCTCGGCGTTAAGCTTGAGGCTGATTCTACAAGGACGCAGGATGCAAGCGGAGCCTACAGCCGGGATAACCGCTTTGTGCCGATGCTGGTCATGCAGCAGCGCGACGCGCTCGGGTTAGACCTTATCCTCTTAGAAGCCGGATACGATACCGAATACAAGAGCCCGACCGCAAGCCTGAGCGTCAGGCAGGCGCTCACCAGGCATATCCGCCTGGATGCCGGGGTAAGCTATGAAGAAGAGGCCTTCGAAGCAAATGCCGGCCTGCGGCGTTACAGCGGGGACGGCAGCAACATGCAGAAGCTGACTGCCGGCTTTGACAGCGACGGCATCTCCGAAGCGGAGCTGGCGTTCGTCTGGAAGAAACTTTCGATCGGCGCCCTCTATGACGATAATGACGGCTTTGGAGCGGAAGTAAAGATCAATTTATTAGGGAATAATTCCCTGGTCGGCAGCGGTTCGGCAAGATACGCCTCGGTTGAGAGCAGGCTTTATACGCCGGCCGGCGATATCCGTTTTGATGCCAGCATGGCCAACATTATCAAGAGATGGCAGAATGCTTTTGATGAGTATGCGGATCACCCCACCAGGATCCGCGACGACAAGGAGATCAAGGAGCTCGTCCGCAGCCTTGACAGCAGAGCAGTAGAGTTCTTCATCCACCTTGCCCGCCATTACGGCAGCACAGAAGAGTTCCGCACCATTATGCGCGACTTTAACAGCCTGGCAGAGAGCACCCCGATCTTAGAGTACCTTGGCCGCACCTCCCAAAGAGGCGAGGCCAACTTAAAAGACCCGGCGACCTTCTGGGAGTTTGTCTACTGGAGAGAGAAGTTGGCACTTTACCGGGATGATTTCAGGAGCGCAGGCAGGAGTGATTTTGCGCAGGCTGCGCTTGAGCAGGTAGAAGAGGAGCTGGAGAAGAGAGTCATCTTAAGGGATGAAGTAGGAGACTTAATGCCTGAGGGCAGGTTCGATATCAATAAAGGAAATCACGTCCGGCTCCTGATGCAGGTCTGCGGCCAGGATATGCCGGTGAATGCCGTGGAACGTTTCCTGATCCAGGCTGACCGGACGCTGGATTATCTCACCGGCCGCGGCATACCCGTGAGCATGCCGATTGCTCGGCAGGTGGATGTGGCCTCGGCAGGCGGCTTATCTTACCTGTATAAATGGACTGACCGTACTTTTAGCTGGGAGCAGGAGGGCCTGAATACCGGCCGTATGTTTACCATCATTTCCACCATTCTTAAGGACCAGGATTTAGGCGCTGCCACGCAGGCCAGAGCCCCTCCGCTGCCGGAAGAGATAGAAGGAATCATTTCCCTTGCAGAAAGGATCTACCGCCAGAATCCGCGCATTTCTACCAGAAGCATCGAGAACTTCAGCTACCTTTATAACCACTCCCAGTTAGCCTCCCAGCCCGAAGAGCTCCGTTTCCATCTCGGTATGGATTTCAGCGCCGCACCCGGCTTAAGCGCGGAAAAAGTCTTAAGCTCCATCAATGAACTGGACGCGGCCCTTAAGGCAACACCTTCACCCGAGACCCGGGCGCGCATGGTCGAACTGCAGTATAAGAGCGCAGATTTCAGCGCCTATACCGACGAAGTAGCCCAGATGCAGCAGTTCTTTAATCAGGCCCTCGGCGCAGAAAGAGTGCAGGTGAATGCCGAGACCCTTCCTTTCCTCTATTATTGGGCGCGTATCGCCGAACGCCTGCCAAAAGATAAAACCTTAAATGATTATTTCAGGAATATCCCGGTCGCCTTATTCAATGACGAACCTTATCTCTGGAAATGGGAGCAGGTGGAAAGCTTCAACCGCAGGTTAAGCTATGTGAATAGCGCAGCAATTGATGCGCCCGCAGCCAGCGTTACCGAGTTTTTTAACGCTGTGCTCAAGGAAGCCGGAGCAACTTCTCAGGTCGCCTTCCAGTTAAAGCCCGAAGCAGCTGAAGCTGCCGCTCTTGCCGGCGCAGCTGACAGCGCGCAGTCAGCCTTCAATTTCTACGAGAATTATAAGAAGCTCACTACAGCTGACCAGGAGCTCTTGAATAATTACCTCTTAAAGCCGGTGCTCGGCATTGACCTGGCTGACGGCATGGATGATGCGGAAAAAGCAAAGCTGGCTGATTTCTTGCAGCCGGCAGCTAGCCTCACCGTGGTCAATCCCGCAACCGCTTCCGCCATCTCCATCCCCGTATTTGCCGTAAGAGTGGATAAGAATAATCCTTTCATCTCTACTGCCCTCCCCGGACAGGCGATTTATATCAGAAAAGAACTGGTAGAGGGGACCGATGAAGAAGTAAGGACTTTCCTGCAGAGGAGAGCGCAGAGGCCGGGCATTGCTCAGGAAGAAAAAGCGAGGATCCTTGCCCTCGTAGGCCTTGCGACAAAGGGTGAGATCTTAAGCGCTATCCTCGTGCACGAGGCCGGCGCCTATTTAGGATTCAAGCATGAGACGAACATCGAACTGGAGAGCGAATTTCAGGAGTGGGCTAAAGATAAGACTTTAAGCCTTGAGGCAAAGACAGTGAGCGAGGTCAGGCAGGCCTTAGGCATTAAAGTAGAGGCTCCTGGTGCCACCCAGGCAAAACCGCAGGTTAAAGGGCAGGATAAGGGCTATGAAGGCGATGACCAGATAGAGACACAGGATAACGGCGATATTGCCACCCTCTCCGAGCCCTTCCCCGAAGGCTCAACCGGATGGCAGCTGCTCCATGAATCGGTCTTCTTATCCTTATTCCCGAATGTCTCAACCTACGATCAGTGGTGCAATACCTATGGCGACAATCAGGACGCCATTGATTTTGTGGGCGGGGTTGCCGCGGATGTCACCAGTGTCAGCCAATATATCGCTGACCTCACCGTGGTCATTGATTTCTCCGAGGCCCTGAATACTGTTTCCTCTACCGCAGACACGGTCTTTGAGCAGGTCTATGACGTGACCATCGAGACTCTTACCTGGGAGTCCGGGGACTACATGGAGGAGCTCTTTGACATCTCTCTCGGCGACGAATGGGACAGCATCACGCTCTTCATCAACCAGTTAGAGGCGATCGCAGACCTGGTGGATGCCTCAAGCTCGGTGCACGAGGTCCTGGAGGATGTCTTTAGCGGAAACTCCCTTAATCTAAACGACCTTAACCTGACTACTTATCAGGTCCTGATTGATAATGTCCTTTACGCCAGGGATATCAATGATGCTAATGAGAACGGCCAGCAGGAGTACTGGTCCTTCAATGAAGGAGCAAAGACCTTCAACCTTTCCCTGTTCATCCGGATCCTGGAAGCGACCTACCAGCTCAAGCACCTTAGCGCCGGCTCAGTAGCGGTGTTAGAGGATGTCTACAGCCAGCAGAACCTCAACCTCGATGACCTGAATCCTACCACCTTCCAGACGGTGATCGACGATATCCTCTTTGCCAAGGACGTGCATGACGCCAACCAGAACGGCATAAATGAGTTCTGGTATTACAACGAAGCTACCCAGACTTTCAGCCTGACTATCTTAAGCAATACCTTAAGCACTGTCGCAACGATGAAGGGCTGGTCTGACGCCCGTAAATCCGTGATCCAGGATGTCTGGGGCGTGGACCTGAACGACTTAAATGAGACGACCTTTACCACCCTGCTGGATAAAGTCCTTTACGCCAAGGATACTAACGACGCAAACCAGAACGGCCAGCAGGAGTTCTGGTATTACAACGAAGGGTCCCAGACCTTTAATGTCACCCTCTTGGGCAATACCCTGGATACAGTCTCGTTGATGAAGGGCTGGTCTGATGCCCGTAAGGCTGCGGTGCTGGATATCTGGGGCATTGACTTAAATAACCTTAGCGAGAGCTCCTTTACCGACCTCCTGAATGATGTGCTCTATGCCAAGGATACTAACGACGCCAACCAGAACGGCCAGCAGGAGTTCTGGTATTACAACGAAGGGTCCCAGACCTTTGACGTGACCCTACTCGGAAATACCCTGGATGCCGTGGCTGTAATGCAGGCCTGGTCAGATACCCGTAAAGAGCTGGTCTCAGACATCTGGGGTATTGACCTGGATAACCTTACCGAAGACTCATTTACTGACCTATTGGATGATGTCCTTTATGCCAAGGATGTAAACGATGTGAACCAGAACGGCCAGCAGGAGTTCTGGTATTTTAACAGCGCGACCCGATCCTTTAATGTCACACTCCTCGGCAATACCCTGGATGCCGTGGCCACCATGCAGGGCTGGGCCAGCGCGATCAAGGCCCTGGTCCTGGATATCTGGGGCATTGACTTAGACGATCTGGATGAGGACTCCTTTACCAACCTGCTGGACGATATCCTCTATGCCAGGGATGTTGATGACGCAGACCAGGACGGCCAGCAGCAGTTCTGGTATTACAATGAAGCTACCTCAACCTTTAATGTCACTCTCTTAGGCAATACTTTAAGCGCCATCTCCACTATGCAGAACTGGTCAGCTAACCGCAAGGCCCTGGTCCTGGATATCTGGGGTATTGACCTGGATGATCTGGATGAGACAAGCTTTACTGACATCCTGAATGACATTCTCTATGCTAAGGATGTGGATGATGTGAACCAGAACGGACAGACCGAGTTCTGGTATTTTAACGCAGCCACCTCAACCTTCAATGTCACGCTGCTCGGCAATACCCTCGACGCCGTCTACACCATGACCCAGTGGGATAATAACCGTAAGGCCTTAGTCTTAGACATCTGGGGCATTGATCTTGACGACATCACAGAGGAAACCTTTACCGACATCTTAAACGACATCCTTTACTCCAAGGATGTGGATGATGTGAATCAGAACGGCCAGAATGAGTTCTGGTATTTTAACGCAGCCACCTCAACCTTCAATGTCACGCTGCTTGGCAATACCCTTGACGCTATTTACACCATGACCCAGTGGAATGATAACAGGAAGAACCTGGTCCTGGATATCTGGGGTATTGACCTGGATGATATTACTGAAGATACCTTTACGGATATTTTAGACGACATCCTTTACTCCAAGGATGTGGATGATGTGAATCAGAACGGAGAGCAGGAGTTCTGGTATTTTAACGCAGCTACCTCAACCTTTAATGTCACCCTCTTAGGCAATACCCTCGACGCCGTCTACACCATGACCCAGTGGAACGATAACCGCAAGAACCTGGTCCTGGACATCTGGGGTATTGACTTAGATGACCTTACCGAAGCCACATTCACCGATATCTTAAACGATATCCTTTACTCCAAGGACGTGGATGATGTGAATCAGAACGGACAGACCGAGTTCTGGTATTATGATTCCGCCACCTCAACCTTCAATGTCACGCTGCTCGGCAATACCCTCGACGCCGTCTACACCATGACCCAGTGGAACGATAACCGCAAGGCCCTGGTCCTGGATATCTGGGGAGTAGACTTAGACGACCTGAATGAGGCTTCCTTCACAGACCTATTGAATGATGTGCTCTATGCCAGGGACGTCGATGATGTGAATCAGAACGGAGAGCAGGAGTTCTGGTATTATGACGCAGCTACCCAATCCTTTGACCTGACTATCCTGGGTAATACCTTAGATGCGGTTTATACCCTTACTCAGCAGTGGTCTGATACCCGTAAATATATGCTCGAAGACATCTGGGGCATTGACCTGGATGACCTGAATGAGAATAGCTTCAAGGACCTCCTGGACATCTTCTACTCCAAGGACGTCGATGACGTAGACCAGGACGGCCAGCAGCAGTTCTGGTTCTATGACCCGGCGACCCAGACCTTTGACCTGACGCGCCTCGGTAATACCCTGGATGCGGTTTACACCTTAAGCCAGCAGTGGTCAACGACGCGTAAGGCCATGATGCTGGACATCTGGGGCATTGACTTAGATGACCTGAATGAGGATAGCTTTAACGAGCTCTTAGAGGTACTCTATGCCAAGGATGTCAACGACATTGATCAGGACGGCCAGCAGCAGTTCTGGTATTACAACGAAGCTACCCAGACCTTTGACCTGACGCGCCTGGGCAACACCCTGGATGCAGTCTACACCATCACCCAGCAGTGGCCTGAAACTCGCAAGGCCGTGATGCTGGACATCTGGGGCATTGACCTGGATGACCTGAATGAGGATAGCTTCAATGAGCTCTTAGAGATCCTCTATGCCAAGGACATGACTGACGCAGACCAGGACGGCCAGCAGCAGTTCTGGTATTATGATCCGGCAACCCAATCCTTTGACGTCACCCGCCTGGGCAACACCCTGGACGCCGTCTACACCATGACCCAGTGGTCAGATGCCAGAAAGTCCGCGGTCCTGGACATCTGGGGCATTGACCTGGATGATCTGGATGAAGACAGCTTCATGGACCTCCTGGATGTCCTCTATGCCAAGGATGTCAACGACATTGACCAGGACGGCCAGCAGCAGTTCTGGTTCTACAACGAAGCCACCCAGGCCTTTAACGTCACCCTCTTAGGCAATACCCTGGATGCCGTGGCCACCATGCAGGCCTGGTCTGATAACCGCAAGGCCCTGGTAGAAGATATCTGGGGCATTGACTTAGACGACCTGGACGAAGTCAGCTACAACGCGCTTCTTGAAGTCCTCTACTCCAAGGATATGACTGACGCCAACCAGAACGGCCAGCAGGAGTTCTGGTATTACAACCCCGCCACCCAGACCTTTGACGTCACCCTCTTAGGCAACACCTTAGACGCGGTCTATACCATGACCCAGTGGTCAGATACGCGCAAGGCCCTGGTAGAAGATATCTGGGGCATTGACCTGGATGACCTTACAGAAGCCTCCTTTACCGAGATCCTCGATGATATCCTTTATTCCAAGGATGTGGATGATGTAAACCAGAACGGCATAAATGAGTTCTGGTATTATGACGCAGCTACCTCAACCTTTAATGTTACTCTGCTCGGCAATACTATTGATGCTATTGCCACCATGCAGAACTGGTCAGCGAACCGCAAGGCCCTGGTCCTGGACATCTGGGGCATTGACTTAGATGACCTGGATGAGACAAGCTTTACTGATATCCTGAATGACATCCTCTACTCCAAGGATGTGGATGATGTAAATCAGAACGGACAGAACGAGTTCTGGTATTACAACGAAGCTACCCAGACTTTTAATGTCACTCTCCTCGGTAATACCTTAGACGCAGTCTATACCATGACCCAGTGGTCAGACACCCGTAAAGCCCTGGTAGAGGATATCTGGGGCATTGACTTAGATGACCTTACCGAAGAGACCTTCACCAGCATCCTCAATGACATCCTCTACTCCAAGGATGTGGATGACGCTAATCAGAACGGCCAGCAGGAGTTCTGGTATTACAATGCCGCGACCCAGACTTTTAATGTCACCCTCTTAGGCAATACCTTAGACGCAGTCCACACCATGACCCAGTGGTCAGATACGCGCAAGGCCCTGGTCCTGGATATCTGGGGAATCGATTTAGACGATATTACTGAAGATACCTTTACCGATATCCTGAATGACATCCTCTACGCCAGAGATATGGATGATGCCAACCAGAATGGCCAGA